>CAMYVD010000032.1 GCA_947302205.1 uncultured Bacteroidales bacterium | reverse complement strand
GCACGTAAAAAACAACATCTCCGCTTCTATCATGTTTTCACAAAAGATGAGTTGAGCGTTCTTTGTCTCCCTGATGGCAATCGCAGACACGCTCACTCATCGTGTATAATGTACCCATTAATTGAGACTGCAAATATAGTGAATTAAAGTGAAACATCATGCAGCTTTATGGGTACGGATTAATAATTTGTTGTTTTCGTATTTGCGCTCCGGGATTTCGTTGTCAATGCCCTGATGGTGCCGTCCAGCCATATATCCTTTCAAACCGTTATCCATCGTATTCTCTTTTGTGGCTTGCAAAGTTAATCAAATTCCCGTATCTTTGCAAGGTAACAACCAAGTGGTAGCCTTAGGACTGCCTCGGGATTGCACCGTAGTAAACAGGTGTTTTACTCCATTGTTATTCGATTGTTGTTCGATTGTTGTTCGATTGTTGAACGAATAACAATCGAATAAAAGACCTAAAAGAATGGAGTAAAACTGGGTGCAACTACGAGGATACTCCGAAGCTGCTACCGGGATAAAACGAATCAACTATGGGAAAACGACATGCCAAAGGAATGAATGTGATTGGGCGAATGCCTCAATCGGGAGTGACTATTTATGAAAGACAAGGACAAGTAGTGGTGCGCCCCGCGCAAAACAGTTCGCGGCCACATAGCTGCACCTTGAAGCAATTCGTGCAACGGCAGCGGATGAGGCACTCCATCGCGCTGTGGACAGAACTGTCGCGGTGCGATGTGATGTTCACCGAGCACAAGTCGGCCTACAGCGGCTTTGTGGCGCTTGCCAACAGGTTGCCGGCAGTGTTTGTGGACAAAGACGTTGCGAACCGCCATGCCTCGTTTCTGATGCCCGACATTCCTGTGAGCGAGGGCAAGCTGCTTACGGTAAGGCAACATCTTGGCGAGGTGGACGGCAATGCGGCGCTCATCGCCAGCATGGTGAAAAACGATGTCCGCCTTGGTGCGGAGCTGTGGCTCTACACTGCCGAGCAACGCGTGGAGTATGACGTACCGAGAGTGAACTTCAATGCGAGGAAAGTGAAGAAAAGCGAGCTGGTTGCAACTGACGGAGGCCTGGCGTTGGTGGGAGAGGAGTTTGCCGACCACAACAAAGGCTGGGCCCTGGTGCTGGTCGACGGTGACCGTTGCTCGACTCAAGGCATCGTCACCCAATGCACATTTTACGAGCAATACACCTCCCAGGAAGCACTGCTGGCCGCGGCCAAATCGCATAGCAACAGGAAAATGAAAATCGAATTGCCGCCAACACTATGACCGACACCGACGACTTCTTGAATCTTTATCTTTTCTTGCTTTACAACGAATAATAAATTTGGAAAATTAAGGAATCCTCCTTACCTTTGCCGCTTATTTAGTTAAAATTGAAAACAACAAATAATCATTAAAAACAAATCATTATGGAATTTTTGCAAAAGAATCTGACGGTTGTGCTCTTGTGCGCAATCCTGGTTGTCGTGGTTCCTTTCTTGATCTACTATCTTCGCACGGCGAAGCGTGATCACCCGAAGGGATTGATCGCCGCGGCTTTGAGTAACATGGGTGAGCGTTTCGGCTACTACATCATGAACGCCATCCTGCTGCTGTTCCTCGTTTCAAAATTCGGTCTGCCCGATGGCACTGCAGGTCTCATCTACTCGGTGTTCTACTTCGGTATCTATGTGCTGAGCCTGGTGGGTGGTATCATTGCCGACCGTACGCAAAACTATCACGGCACCATCCAGTGGGGTTTGGTCATCATGGCTTTGGGCTATGTGGCTCTGGCCATCCCGCTCTTCAGCCGTGACGCTAACGGTATCATCGCCGACGGCACTGGCGCTTGGTGGGGTATCTTGATCTTCACCTGCGTGGCCCTGCTCATGATTGCCTTCGGTAACGGTTTGTTCAAGGGTAACCTGCAGGCTTTGGTGGGTCAGCTTTACGACAACTTCGAGGCTGAGGCTGCCAAGAAAGGCCCTGAGGCTTTGGCTGAAGCCAAGGATCGCCGTGACAGCGGCTTCCAGATTTTCTACGTGTTCATTAACATCGGTGGCGTGATCGCTCCGTTCGTGGCTCCCTTGCTGCGTACCTGGTGGCTCAAGGCCCACAACTTCATCTATAATGCCGACATGCCGGCCCTCTGCCACCAGTATTTAGCTGATGGTCAGGTGACCCAGAAGTTCACCGAAACGATGGGCAACTCCGTGATTGATCCCAGCGCTGCCACCAACCTGACGCAGTTCTGCTCCGATTACATCGGTGTTTACAACCAAGGCATCCACTTCGCCTTCATCGCTTCGATGATCGCCATGATAATTTCTTTGGTGGTGTTCTTCACCCAGAAGAACAAGTTCCCGCAGCCCGGCAAAAAATTGGCTGCCGAGACCGCTGGTTACACTCCGGAGGAGAAAGCCGCTATGGCCAAGGAAATCAAGCAACGTATCGCCGCTTTGTTCGCTGTGTTGGGCATCGCCGTGTTCTTCTGGCTCTCTTTCCACCAGAACGGCCAGTCGCTGATGGTGTTCGCCCGCGACTTCATCAATTCCGAATGGCTCGCTCCTGAGATCACCCAAGCCCTGAACCCGTTGTTTGTGATCATCCTGACCCCGATTGTCATGGGCATCTTCGCTTCATTGGCAAGAAAGGGCAAGGCAGTCTCCACTCCTCGTAAGATTGCGTTGGGTATGTTCATCGCTGGTATTGCCTACCTCTTCCTGATGCTGCTCTCAATTGCCAACCACTATCCGTCTGGCGAAGAGTTCCGTGCTATGGACAGCACTACAATGGCTGCTGCAGGCTTGCACAAACAAGGTTATTGGGTGATGTTTGTGGTTTACTTCTTCCTGACCGTGGCTGAGTTGTTCATCTCGCCGCTGGGCCTGTCGTTCGTATCGAAGGTGGCTCCGCGTCACATGCAGGGTCTCTGCCAAGGCTTGTGGCTGGCTGCCACTGCCATCGGCAACCTGATGATTTGGGTTGGACCTGTGATGTACAACGCTTGGCCGATTTGGATTTGCTGGGCCGTATTCCTGGCGGTCTGCATCGTCTCCATGTCAGTGATGTTGGGTATGGTGAAATGGCTTGAAAGAGTAACAGCATAACCATGTTCAAAGGACATCCTAAAGGCCTCTATGCGCTCGCCCTCGCCAACACGGGCGAGCGCTTTGGCTATTATACCATGTTGGCTATCTTCGTGCTTTTCTTGCAAGCCAAGTTCGGCTACAACGAGGCACAGGCTGGTAATATCTACGGCATCTTCCTTGGATGCGTGTATTTCATGCCCCTCATCGGCGGTATGCTGGCCGACCGTTTCGGCTACGGCAAGATGGTGCGTATCGGCATCGTGGTGATGTTTCTGGGTTACCTGCTGCTGGCAGTTCCCATGGCCTCCACGACGGCCAAAGTCACCATGTTTTCCGCTTTGGCGTTGATTGCCATCGGAACGGGCCTGTTCAAAGGCAACCTTCAGGTGATGGTGGGCAACCTCTACGATGAGGCCAAGTACAGCGCTTTCCGCGACAACGGCTTCAGCCTGTTTTACATGGCCATCAACATCGGTTCGATGTTCGCTCCCATGGCGGCCATGAAGGTGACCGACCTCTTCCTTGGGAAAGCCGGCTATACCTACGTGCCGCAGATTCCTTCGCTGGCGCACCAGTATTTGGATGGCACCATCTCAGCGGATGCACTGTCAACGTTTGAGGCTTTGGCCGTGCAACAAGGAGGTAATGTCAACGATCTTGCAGGCTTTGCCAATAGCTATATCGACGCGCTTTCGGGTGCCTATAACTATGGCTTCGGCGTGGCTTGCATCTCGCTGATCCTTTCCATGATCATCTACCTGAGCTGCCGCAACTGGTACAAACATGCGGATGTCAACGCCAAGCAGGCCAAGCAAATGGAAAACACCACGGTGAACGTACAGGAACTTTCCAAGGAGCAGACCCGCGAGCGTATCACGGCTTTGGCTCTGGTGTTCGTGGTGGTGATCTTCTTCTGGATGTCGTTCCAGCAGGCGGGTCTCTGCCTTACCTACTTCGCTCGCGACTACACGCAAAGCACTGTTTCGGGCTTCACCCGTTTCGGCTTCAATATCTGGTCGCTGACCTTGGTGGCCATCTCAATCTATACGATGTTCGGGGCTGCGCAGGCCACCAAGCCTATGAATCGTGGCATCCTGTGTGGCGTCACTACCTTCCTGTGGATTATGGCTTGGATGCTCTATAAGACGATGCCTGACCCGATCAGCATCCTGCCCCAGCAGTTCCAGCAGTTTAACCCGTTCTTCGTGGTGGCCCTGACACCTGTCTCCATGGCAGTATTCGGTGCCTTGGCAAGGAAAGGAAAGGAGCCGTCATCACCTCGTAAGATCGGCATGGGTATGTTCGTCGCTGCCCTCGGTTTCCTGATCTTGGTGATCGCCTCCATGCCGTTGGCCAGTCCCGCTGAATTGAAGGCACAAGGCGGTGTGAGTAGCACGTTGGTTTCGCCCAACTGGCTGATCAGTACCTATTTCGTCCTGACCTTCGCTGAGCTGTTGCTGAGTCCCATTGGCATTTCGTTTGTCACCAAGGTGGCTCCACCGAAGTACAAAGGCATGATGATGGGCATGTGGTTCTGCGTGACTGCCATTGGCAACTACCTCACCAGCGTCATCGCTCGCATCTGGGGAACCGGTATGCCGCTATGGATGGTTTGGGGCGTCCTTGTGGTGCTCTGCTGCCTCTCTGCCGTTTTCATCTTCTCCATCATGAAGCGGTTGGAGCGGGCGACCCAAGGTTGTTGACCTGAAAAAATGCCAGTTTTCGTGGAAAAACATTACTTTTGCACGAAATTTGCCCAAAGGCAAATCATTTAACTGCAAACATAACTATAAACTATCAACTGATACAATGGGATTTCTGCAAAAACTATTCGGTGACAAGGCCTCTCGCGACAATAAGGCCTTGCAGCCGATACTCCAAAAGACCCTCGCCGCATACGACGAGATCGTGAAACTTGACATCGACAGCATCCGTCATAAAACCGTTGAGTTCCAAGAATATATCAAGAATAAAACCGCCAACGAGGTGGCTCAGATCAGCGAGCTGAAAGCCCGTGTGGAAGCCAATCCCGATATGGATCCAGACGAAAAGGAGAAGATCTATACCGAAGTTGACAAGATTGAGAAACGCGAGCTGGAGAAGATCGAGGAAGCCTTGAACGAGATTCTGCCTCAGGCTTTCGCGGTGGTGAAGGCTGCCGCCAAGTACTTCTGCGAGCATGAGACTGTGGAGGTAAACGCCACCGAACTTGACCGTGAGCTGGCTGCCAAATACGAGCACGTCACCATCGAGGGCGACAAGGCCTACTTCAAGAACAGCTGGATGGCCGGTGGCAACATGGTCACATGGGATATGGTTCACTATGACTGCCAGATCATCGGTGGTATCGTGCTGCACCAAGGCAAGATCGCTGAAATGGCTACGGGTGAAGGCAAGACCCTCGTGGCAACCTTGCCAGTTTATCTGAATGCCCTTGCGGGTAAAGGCGTTCACGTGGTCACCGTGAATGATTACCTAGCCAAGCGTGACTCTGAGTGGATGGGCGCCATGTATGAGTTCCTCGGTCTTACCGTGGACTGTATCGACAAGCATGAGCCCAACTCCGCCGCCCGTCGCCGTGCCTATAACTGCGACATCACCTACGGCACCAACAACGAGTTTGGTTTCGACTACCTGCGTGACAATATGACAGGTAACCCCGAGGAGTTGGTACAACGTAAGCATCACTACGCTATTGTCGACGAGGTCGACTCCGTGTTGATCGACGATGCCCGTACTCCTTTGATCATCAGCGGTCCTACACCACGTGGCGACCTTCAGGAGTTTGACCAACTGAAGCCCGATGTGGTTCACTTGTTCGACAGCCAGAAGCGTTTAGTCACCACCATCTTGGCTGAAGCCAAGCAGATTCTTACGAATCCCGCCTCTTCTGACGAGCAGAAGAGCCATGGTGCCGACCTCCTCTTCCGTGCTTATCGCGGCTTGCCCAAGAACAACGCCTTGATTAAGTTCCTCAGCGAGGAAGGCATGAAGACCCTGCTCCAAAAGACCGAGGGCTTCTACATCCAGAACCGCGGCGAGAACATGCATCTCATCGACGATGAGCTCTATTTTGTCATCGACGAGAAACTCAACACCGTGGACCTCACCGAAAAGGGTATCGACGCCCTCTGCGCCGCCTACAACAACCCCGACTTCTTCGTGATGCCGGATGTGGGCGCTGAGATCGCCGAGCTGGAGCACATGAACCTCTCCAACGAAGAGAAGGTGCTGCGCAAGGCCGAGCTGATGCGTAACTTCTCCGAGAAGTCGGAGCGTCTGCACACCGTGCGTCAGTTGCTCAAGGCTTACACCTTGTTTGAAAAGGACAAGGACTACATCATTCAAGACAACAAGGTCAAGATCGTGGATGAGCAGACCGGCCGTGTGATGGAAGGCCGCCGTTGGAGCGATGGCCTGCACCAGGCTGTGGAAGCCAAGGAAAACGTGAAGGTGGAAGCCGCCACGCAGACCTACGCCACCATCACCTTGCAGAACTACTTCCGTATGTATCACAAGCTGGCCGGTATGACCGGTACCGCTGAGACGGAAGCAGGTGAGTTCTGGGACATCTACAAACTCGATGTGGTGGTCATCCCGACCAACCGCCCGATTGCCCGTATCGACCACGAGGACATGATCTATAAGACCAAGCGCGAGAAATACAACGCCGTCATCGAAGAGATCCAAAGCCTCGTCGCCGCTGGCCGTCCGGTGCTGGTGGGTACCACTTCGGTGGAGATTTCCGAATTGCTGAGCCGCATGCTGACCCGCAAGGGCATCCCGCATAACGTGTTGAACGCCAAGTTGCACTTCAAGGAGGCGCAAATCGTCCGCGAGGCCGGTCAGGCAGGCACCGTCACCATCGCCACCAACATGGCAGGCCGTGGTACCGATATCAAGTTGGGACCTGGCGTCAAGGAGGCAGGCGGTTTGGCCATCATCGGCACCGAGCGTCATGAGTCGCGCCGTGTGGACCGTCAGCTGCGTGGCCGTTCCGGTCGTCAAGGCGATCCAGGTAGCTCCCAGTTCTACGTTTCACTGGAAGACGACCTGATGCGTATGTTCGGCTCTGAGCGTATCGCTCCTCTCATGGACCGTATGGGTCTGAAGGAAGGTGAAGTCATCCAACACCCGATGATCACCAAGCAGATCGAGAAGGCTCAGAAGAAGGTCGAAGAGAACCACTTCGGCGTGCGTAAACACTTGCTCGAGTATGACGACGTGATGAACTCACAGCGTACCGTGATCTATAGCAAGCGTCACCATGCCTTGTTTGGCGAACGCCTTTCCATCGATATTAATAATATGATGTTCGATCTCGGTGAGAAGATCCTCAACGACGCCCGCGACGCCAAGGACTACGAAGGCCTGAAGATGGACTTGCTTTCCACCATGGGCATTGACGTGCCGTTCGACGAGGTGGAGTTCGACCGCAGCAAGAGCGATGTGTTGGCACAAAAGATCTTCGATAGCGCCCTGGAACACTATCGTGAGAAGTCACGCATCATCGGCGAAAAGACCATGCCGGTCATCAAGAATGTGTATGAGCGTGAGACTCACTTCGAGAACATCGCCATCCCGATCACCGATGGCAAGCGCGGCATGAACGTCATCGTCAACCTCAAGAAGGCTGTTGAAAATGGCGCCCGCGAGGTGACCCTGAGTATCGAAAAGAGCATCACCCTTGGCTTGATCGACAATGCATGGAAAGAGCATCTCCGTGAACTCGACGACCTGAAGGAATCGGTACAGAACGCCACTTACGAGCAGAAAGACCCGCTGGTCATCTACAAGCTCGAGTCGTTCAACCTGTTCAGCGCCATGATCGAGAAGATCAACGAGGAGGTTATTTCCTTCCTGATGCGTGCTGACATCCCTGTGCAAGATGCCGACAATGTGCGTGAGCATCGTGCCCGTGGCATCGACCGTTCCAAACTCAAGGAGCAACGCAACGACTTGCTCTCACAGGCGCATAGCAACACCCAACAGAAGGAAATTACCCAGCCCATCCGCGTGGAAAAGAAAGTCGGTCGTAACGACCCGTGCCCATGCGGTTCAGGCAAGAAGTACAAGAACTGTCACGGCAAGCTGGAAGGCGGCGCTGAATAACCCTTGCAGGTATAAACGAAGAAGTTCTTCACGGTTCTTCCGCCACGCTCAATCGGAATGATTCCAACGAGCTCTATCGAATTGAATTGGTTCGGATAGAGCTCGTTTGGTTTTTTCATGTAACGACTGTCGGACAAAAACCAATAGTCTTCGCCTGGATGGAAACCTCCACGGTCTTCGTTGATCCAAATGTATTTATGCAGGTTTTCAGGCTTGCCTAATCCCATTACCCTTAAATGAAGTGGACGGGCGACGTAATAGTCGATATTGGCCAAGGGGAACCACTGGTCGGCGACGATGCCATCTTCTTCCTGCATCAGACCTTCAGCAATCTTCTCTTCACGAAAATCAGAGAATTTAGTACCCAATTGGCGCCATCCGTACATGTCGAGCGTGAAGTCATCATGCCCTAAGCGCTCGGCCTCGGTGTTGTGGTCCAACGGGATGAATCCGGTTTGGATCTCGGCACTGCCGATGCCGACCACTAGCAGCAATACCGCCATGGCGGCGAGGATGGACTTTGGAATGGCGACACGATTGCCGTTACCTATGGGTTTCGAGCTGAACAGGCATGCGCTCAGCAGGATGAGCAGGTTATAGGCAGGTGAGTTCCAATGCGGCAGGGTAGGACGGGTAAGGGAGAAGAAAAGGAATACAGCGATCAAAGGCAACGCTACACAAAGCACCAAGCGCGACACTGACTTTTCTATGCCGATCTTCCCTCGGAAAGCCGCAACGATAGCGATGATGGCGAGAACGAAGTTCACGGGGTTATTGTAAAAGAACTCCCCGGCCAGTTCAGTGCCGAAATATCTGAAGTTGGGCTTGCCAAAAAGGCTCACACGGCTGCCATGGAAACCAAGGCTGATGAAATCATGCTGCATGTTCCAATACAAAATGGGCAAGCAGCAGAGGGCAGAAATCAAGACGGATAGATACAGGAAGGGGTTCTTGAGGTGTTTCCTGTCAAACAAAAGGATGTATAATCCTGCACCCACCCAGATAAACACGCCTGTGTATTTGGAGAGTATGGCCAATCCGGTGAATAGCCCCGTCAAGATCAGATGCAGGTTGCGAGGCCGTTCCGAATGGAAATACTTGACCGCCATCCAGAAGGCCAATAGCCAGAACAGATTCAGTGGCGTGTCAGGCATGATGAAGATGCCCGTGATGACGAAGGCATAGACCGAGGCAGTGTATAGCATTGCCGCGTAAAGCCCTGTCATGCTGTCCTTGATTTCCTTGCCGATGCGGAACATCAGCCAAGTGTTGAAGGTCATGAAGACGATGGACGAGAGTCGGATGAAGAATTCGCTGTCGAGCAACAAGTTAAGGCTGAAGAGCTGGATCATCCAACCCACCATGGGCGGATGGTCGAAATGGCTCCAATCAGGGTAGAGGGCGTAGGTCCAGTAGTAGACCTCGTCGTTGCCGAATTCAATGGTGGCGGCTAGGATGCAGCGCAGTAAGGCACTGATGCCCAACAGCCACCATAGTGCCCGTTTGATACTCCGTTCGTCGTTTTGAATTGTCATTTAGTCTTCGGTGAACAATTGGATGATATTCAGGATGACCTCGGAGGCTTTCTCCATGCTCTCAAGCGGCACGTATTCCAGTTTGCCGTGGAAATTGTGTCCTCCGGCGAAAATATTGGGGCAGGGCAGTCCCATGAACGAGAGGTTGGCTCCATCGGTGCCGCCGCGGATAGGCTGCACTTTCGGCTTGATGCCGGCCATCTCCATGGCTTTGAGGGCTTTCTCCACGATGAAGAAGTGGGGCTCCACCTCTTGACGCATGTTGTAATATTGGTGCTTCAGCTCCAGTTCCACCACGTTGCCGTATTTCTTGTTCAGGAACTCGGTAATGGAGGTCATCAAGGCTTTCTTCTCCTCGAACTTGGCACGGTCGTGGTCGCGGATGATGTAGTTCATGGTAGTCTCCTCCACGGTGCCGTTGATGCTGGTGAGGTGGAAGAAGCCTTCGTAGCCTTGGGTGTAGCGCGGACGCTGTTCCACGGGCAGCATGGAATCGAGTTCCATGGCGATGAGCATGGAGTTGACCATTTTGTCCTTGCCGTAACCGGGATGGATGTTGCTGCCTTGGATGTGGATCTTGGCACCGGCAGCATTGAAGTTTTCATACTCCAGTTCACCGATTTCGCCACCGTCCATGGTGTAGGCGTAACGGGCTCCAAATTTCTTCACGTCGAACTTCACCACGCCGCGTCCGATCTCCTCGTCAGGGGTGAAGCCGATCTTGATCTCGCCGTGCTTGAACTCAGGATGTTCAACCATGTATTGGGCGGCGTACATGATCTCGGCTACGCCAGCCTTGTCGTCAGCGCCCAGCAGGGTGGTGCCGTCGGTGGTGATCATCGTCTGGCCTTTGTACTGCTTCATCTCAGGGAATTCTGCAGTGCGCAGCACGACGTTCTTTTCTTTGTTCAACACGATGTCCTCGCCGTCGTAGTTCGGGATGATCTGCGGCTTGATGCCCTTGCCTGAAGCGTCGGGAGCCGTGTCGACGTGGGCGATGAAACCGATGGCAGGAATGGGTTTGTCAATATTTGAAGGGATGGTAGCCATCACATAGCCGAATTCATCGAGGTCGGCTTCGATGCCCATTTGCCTCAACTCGTCGCGGAGCATGCGCAACAAATCGACTTCCCTCATGGCACTGGGTTGAGTCTCGGAGTTTTCGTCGGAGGTCGTCTCAATGGCAACATAACGTAAGAATCGATCAAGTAGTTTTTCCATGTTTTTTAAATAATTTTATTATTAATATTATGATAATTACTATATATACAAAGTAAAACAGCAGGGTTTGAGCCCAATTGATCTCAGCAGTGGATGGGTCTGTTGGGGTGGGGGTGGTGTGCCTTGTGATGGGGTTGAGGTAGAAATAGGTCATGTTGTGAACCCGGAGCGTCGGCCTTACGTAACTGTCCTCCGGTTGAATCACGTACCAAGCCTGTTGGCAGTATTCCGTATGTTTCAGCACCTTGCCGTCCTGACCGATGAAGTCGATCATTTGGATGCTTGGGGCATTGGTCTCAATGAAGAGCGTGTCTCCCACCAACTCACAACGGGTCAGGTGGAACAGTTCCGTGTGCATCTTCTCCACCTTGTCCTCGAAGGGCTCGTTGTAATGAGGATGGAATTCCACGGTGTAGGCGCAGCCGCGATCCAAGGCGTCAAAAATGCTGTCCGCTTTCGTGTCGCGGGTGTTGATCATGGTGAAATATTTTGCCACCTCGTTGGCATTCAGTACATTGTGCGTGTCGTCATCGCCGATGCCATACACGCGGTGACCCGTGGAGAGGGCGGCATCCCAATGCTCAAAAGCCGTTCCGTAAGGATTGCCGACCTCAAGCAGACGATAGCCGCTGAGGTAGCGCATCTCGTTGACTTTATAGCCCTGGGTGAACGAGGCATGTGCCGGCACGGCAAAACGGGTATGTTGCTGCAGTACCGAAAGCGTATGTTGCTTCATGTCGAGGCTTTGGAAGAAGGGATAATCCATCCAAACCACGTTCTCGGCGCCGATGCAGAGCTGATGCGTCTTCCTGAAGAATCCGTAGCCGTGTTCATAAGCGGGAATGTAATCGTAACGGTCGCTGCCATGCGGGTTGATGCGCATATAGTCGGAGATGCCGTAATGGTCGTAGCCTAAGGCCTGATACACACTGTCGATGTCCGTTTCCTTGCTCATGCGGCCGTTGGTGATGCCCATGTACTTGCGTGAATGGCAATGGAAGTTGTATTGTTTCCACTGGTCGGCATCCATGTTCTGATAAGGGTTGTATAGGTATTCGCCGTGGAAAGGCTGACCCACCTTGAACTGGTAACGGGGCGTGATCAGGTAGACGAACAGCCAATAGGCTATCGGCAGACAGGCCACGCAGGTCAGCGCAATCAGGAATACTCTTAATATCTTATTTTTAATTCTTTTGTACATCGTTAGCGGTTGTGTTATACAGGCCTTTCTGATAGATGAAACTCAAAAAGGCCAAATATGACTTCATGTTGTTCAACTCTGTTTCGTAGGATAGTTCCGATGGCTCCAGAAGGAATTGGTCATTCATCCGGTAGCATGCGGCCTGATCGTTCATCATGTTCCATGCAACAACTTTGCCATTTTGCATCCAATAATGGACATTGTCGTAGGTGTTCATGGTGGCGAAAGGCTCGTAATCGTCGTCAAACAGATTTCTGCCAATGCAAGGGAAGGCGCCTTCGTATCCGATCTCCGAAAGTAGGGTAGGGACGAAATCCATTTGGGAACATACTGCATCGAAGACGGTGTCACGTCGGCTTCCATTCAGCAACAAAGCGGGAATATGGAATAGTCTGAATTGATGGTCGGCTTGGGAATACACCTCACCATGGTCGGCAAGGCGAAGAATCAAGGTGTTATCATAATCGGGCAATGTCTTCATCTTGTTGATGAAGGTACCAAAGGCATATTCGGAATAGTAGTAGGAGGCCTTGGATTCCTTAAACTCCGTCACTTCGGGATGTGTCTCGGAGAAATAGGGTGGGATGTCGAAAGGCATGTGGTTGCTCATGGTGAGAATCACGGTGAGATGGGGCAGAGTCGCCTTGCTGATCTTTTGGAATGCGAAGTCGAACAGGTCCTCGTCGCAAACACCCCAGTCGTTTTTGAATCTCCAGCTCTCGAAGTCCTCGATGCTATAAATCCGCTGGAAATTGCCTTGACAGAGATAGTCGCGCATGTCGTCGTAATTCACGTCGCCGCCATGGATGAAGTTGGTTTCATAGCCTTCGGGTCGCAAGGCATCGGCAAGGGTGTAGAAGGCGTTGGTCTCCCTTCGGCGGATGAGGGAACTGCCGAGGACCGAGGGGAAGGCTGACAGTGTCGAGACGATGCCGTGTTGGGTGCGGGGCCCGTTGGAGAAGCAGTGGGTGAACAGTACGCCTTCTTTGCAGATGGAATCGAAGTAGGGCGCGTAGGATCTTTCATCCTGACCGATGACTCCCGTCAGCGTGGCACTGAAGCTTTCGCTGATGATGATGACGATATTTTTAGGCACCTCTGGTTTAGCCGTCTGATTGAATTTACGCATTGTGGGCGTCATCGAAGCCACGGGCGTTTCGTTTGCGGAACAGATGAAATCCACGTTTTGTGCCATCTCGGTCAATACCTTTTGTTCCTCGAAAGGATACAGGTCGCTATGACTGTTGTGCATCACGCTGTACGATTTGGCCAAGGTGTAGGCGCCGTTGCTTGCGGCTTGGTTCAACATGACTTCTGTTGAAAAAGTGGTGAGTCTCCAGAAAGGAGGTCCATAATACAGGAACGACAAAACGACGAAAGTCAATAAGGTAGCGGGAATAGCCGTCCATTTCTCCTTAATCTTAGCATCTTTGAAAAGACGTTCAACAAGCAGCCAGGTTAAAAATAGCATCACGATGATGCCGAGGATGATCCAAAACAGGGGGAAACTGGCCCAAAGCATCTTGAAGTTTTCCCCGAAGTTCTCGAAGAAATAGCTTACCAGATTGTAGCTCAACCGGGTGTTGTAATACGCATAGTAAAACAGATCCACTACGTTGATGGCTGTCACCAACAGCAAGGCTATGGTCAGGCTAATGGTTAATGCTTTCTTGCCGGCTTTTTCAGCGAATAATGAAACCAGCAGCCCCAGCAGAAAACAGGCTACAATGCAACACGACATCACGCTCGAGTCGATGAGGATGCCGATGCCCAAAGCCTTCAGGATATCCGGAAAACATAATCCAGCCTTGTGATGCACACCAATAAAGACCAAGCGCAGAACCGTTAATACGGCCATGCTGATGCCATAGTAACACAGCAATCGTTTGTAAAGTTTGGTGTTCATCTGCTGTTTCTAAAATTATTGCAAATGTAATTCTTTCTTTTTGATTGCCAATTCATAAATTATGGTTATTTTTGCACCGTTATTTAAAATTATTCTTAATTACGAGAAACCATGGAGTCAAATCCAAAGGAAAACATTATCAATGAGGTCACTAACAAGGAGTATGAGTTTGGTTTCGTGACCGATATTGAGACTGATTTTGTGCCGAAGGGCTTGAATGAGGACATCATCCGGCTGATCTCCAAGAAAAAGGAGGAGCCTGAGTGGTTGCTCGAGTTCCGCCTGAAGGCTTTCCGCCACTGGTTGACGCTGAAGCAGCCCAACTGGGGACATCTCGATCTGCCGGAGATCGACTATCAGGATATCATCTATTATGCTGCACCCCGCAAGCGTCAGGAGAAACAGAGCCTCGACGAGGTGGATCCCGAGTTGTTGGCCACTTTCGATAAGTTGGGCATTTCGCTGGATGAGCAGAAAAAGCTCTCGGGTGTGGCAGTGGATGCCGTCATGGATAGTACTTCGGTAAAGACCACCTTCCAGGAGACGTTGTCGAAGCATGGTGTCATCTTCATGTCGTTCAGCGAGGCCGTGAAGCAGCATCCTGATTTGGTTCGCAAGTACCTAGGCAAGGTGGTGCCGTATACCGACAACTTTTTTGCTGCCTTGAACTCCGCCGTGTTCAGCGACGGCTCGTTCTGCTATATCCCCAAGGGCGTGCATTGCCCCTTGGAGCTTTCCACCTATTTCCGCATCAATGCGGCCAACACGGGCCAGTTTGAGCGTACTTTGATTGTCGCCGATGAAGGCGCCTATGTGAGTTACATGGAAGGCTGCACCGCCCCGATGCGCGACGAGAACCAGCTGCATGCCGCCATTGTGGAGATTATCGCCGAGACCGATGCCGAGGTGAAGTACAGCACCGTGCAGAACTGGTACCCAGGTGACAAGGAAGGCAAGGGTGGTGTTTATAATCTCGTTACCAAACGTGGTCTTTGCCATGGCGACCGTTCCAAGATCTCTTGGACACAGGTGGAGACGGGATCGGCCATCACTTGGAAATACCCTGGCTGTGTGCTGATGGGCGACAACTCCGTCGGTGAGTTCTACTCCGTGGCCGTCACCAACAACTATCAGCAGGCTGACACGGGCACTAAGATGATCCATCTGGGCAAGAACACCCGCAGCACCATCATCTCAAAGGGTATCTCCGCCGGTCATAGCCAAAACAGCTACCGTGGTCTGGTGAAGGTGGCCCCGAAAGCCGTCAACTCACGCAACTACTCGCAGTGCGACTCCTTGCTGATGGGTGACCAATGCGGTGCCCACACTTGGCCTTACGTCCAATGCGGCAACGAGTCGAGCATCCTTGAGCATGAGGCGACCACCTCCAAGATCTCCGAGGATCAGTTGTTCTACTGCCAGCAGCGTGGCATCCCCACGGAGAAGGCCATTGGCCTCATCGTCAACGGCTATGCCAAGGACGTGCTGAACCGCTTGCCCATGGAGTTCGCCGTGGAAGCGCAAAAATTATTGTCAATCACATTAGAAGGTAGTGTAGGATAAAAATTTAACGTTATGTTACTGAATATAAAGAATTTACACGTATCCATCGGAGGAAAGGAAATCCTCAAGGGATTGAATCTTGGTGTCAACGAAGGTGAGATCCACGCCATCATGGGACCGAACGGCACTGGCAAGAGCACTTTGGCCGCCGCCATCACGGGTCGTGAGGGTTACGAGATCACTGAAGGTGAGATCTGGTACAAAGGCAAGAACATTGTTGGCATGTCCCCTGAGGACAGGGCTAACGAAGGCGTCTTCCTTAGCTTCCAGTATCCTGTGGAGATCCCTGGCGTAAGCATCCAAAACTTCATGCGTACCGCTATCAATTCGAAGCGTGAATATCAAGGCCTTCCTGCCTTGTCGACCATCGAGTTCATGAAGATGATGAAGGAGAAGCAGGCTATGGTGGAGATCACCGAGAAATTGCAGAACCGCTTCGTCAACGTGGGTTACTCCGGTGGTGAAAAGAAGAAAAACGAGATCTTCCAGATGGCCATGCTGGAGCCAAGCCTCGCCATCCTCGATGAGACCGACTCTGGTCTGGACATCGACGCCTTGCGCATTGTGGCTAACGGCGTCAACCAACTTCATACCAAGGACAACGCCTTCGTGGTGATCACCCACTACCAGCGCTTGCTCGACTACATCGTGCCCGATTTCGTGCATGTGATGTACGACGGCCGCATCGTGAAGAGCGGTGGCAAGCATCTCGCCCTTGAACTGGAAGAGAAGGGTTACGAATGGATCAAGGAAATGAACCTGTAATGCTCGCTAAGATGGATTATCTTGAAAACAATATCGTAGTCGAACGCGGTCAGCAGCGCCAGATCGTTGTGCTGGACGACACGGAGCATCTTCAGGCCAATGAGGAGTTCTGCGACATCGTTGTGAAGGAGAACGCCTTTTTGGAGATGTATCGCATCCAGAACCTTGATGACACGGCCAACCTGAAGACGCATATCCGTATCCATCAGGAGCGCGACAGCCGAGTGCATTTTGTGGTGGTCAGTTTCAACGCTGGCGACCTCCGCAACCATATCGAGGTCGACATTGACGGCGAGGGCTGCGAGACCAAGGTGTATGGCCTTTATCTAGTGGATAAGAAACAGCATGTGGAGAACTACCTGAAGATCAACCATAACGTGCCGCATTGCTCGAGCGATACCCGCTTCAAGGGCATCATCGACGATGAGGCTTCGGCGGTGTTCAATGGCCATGTGTACGTGGCTCCAGGGGCACAAAAGACGGATGCCCAGCAGAACAATGCCAACATCATCCTGACCTCCACGGCCAAGATCGACACCAAGCCTTTCCTGGAGATTTATGCCGACGATGTGAAGTGCTCGCACGGCACCTCCACAGGCCAGCTGGATCAAGAGGCCATGTTCTATATGCGTCAGCGCGGCATCAGCCAGGCCAACGCAAGAATGTTGTTGATGTACGCCTTCGCCGCAGATATCAGCAACCACATTCAGATTGAGGATCTTCACGAGACCATTGACGATATGATCAAACGCCGTTTGCGCGGCGAGCTCTCGGCTTGCGACCATTGCGTGTTGCATTGCAAAAAACCAGTGAACAATGGATATTAATGAGATAAGGAAACAGTTTCCCGTGCTTGACCAGCAGGTGTATGGCAAGCCATTGGTGTACCTTGACAACGCCGCGACTACCCAAAAACCACTATGTGTGATTGAGCGGGAACGCGACTATTACCTGCACGAGAACTGCAATATCCATCGTGGGGTGCATTATCTCAGTCAGATGGCCACAGAGGCTTACGAGAACGCCCGCAAGACTGTAGCTCGGTTTATCAACGCTCCTGAATCCCATGAAATCGTCTTCACGAGAGGCACTACCGAGTCGTTGAATTTGTTGGCGACTTCCTTGGGCTATTTGCTGTCGCCTAAAAAGGTCTTGGTTACAGCCATGGAGCACCATTCCAACCTCGTCCCTTGGCAGCAGATGGTTCAACGTCATGGCGGAGAATTGCTGGTGGTTCCGATGGATGACAACGGCGTGCTCGACTTGCAGGCCTACGAGGAACTGCTGAAGAGAGGTCCTCAGATCGTGGCGATGGCTCATGTGTCGAATACCTTGGCCACCATCAATCCTGTGAAGGAAATGATCAAGTTGGCCCATCACTATGGCGCTTTGGCAGTGGTTGACGGTGCCCAATCGATGGCGCATCTGCCTATCGATGTGCAAGATTTGGATTGCGACTTCTTCGTGTTCTCAGGCCATAAGATGTACGCCCCCATGGGCATCGGTGGACTGTATGGCAAGACTGAATGGCTAGAGAAGATGCCGCCTTACCAGTTTGGTGGCGAGATGGTAGATACCGTGAGTTTCGAAAAGACAACCTTTAATAAACTGCCGTTCAAGTTCGAGGCAGGTACTCCTAATGTAGGTGCTGCCTTGGGATTGGAGACGGCCATAAAGTTCATTGAGAACTTTGACCGTCAGGAAGTGGCGCAACATGAAGACACCTTGGTGGCAGCGACCATGGAGGGCTTGTCGAAGATTGAGGGCATGCGTTTCATCGGGCAGGCTCCCGAGCGTAGCGGCTTGGTGAGTTTCATCATCGATGGCATCCATCCATACGACCTCGGCACGATTATCGACAAAATGGGCGTGGCCGTCCGTACCGGTCACCATTGCGCTGAGCCCGTGATGACTCGATTCGGCATCCCCGGCACCGTGAGAGCTTCGTTTGCAGTGTATAATTCCTTGGAAGAAGTAAATATTTTGGTTCATGCGGTGAATAGAGCCGCCAATATGTTAAGATAATGACGATCAAAGAAATTCAGGATAGCATTGTCGAGGACTTCTCGATGTTTGACGATTGGATGGACCGTTACGCCATGCTGATCGAGATGGGGAAGGAGTGTCCCATCATTGACGACCAATACCGTAACGACCAATACTTGATCAACGGTTGTCAGTCGCGGGTGTGGCTCCATGCGGAGCTCAAGGACGGTAAGGTCTATTTTACTGCTGACAGCGATGCCGTCATCACCAAAGGCATCATCAACTTATTAATCAAGGTCTTCTCAGGCCAGACTCCTGAGGATATCCTGGCAGCCGACCTGTCGTTTTTGGATGAGATAGGCTTGAAGGAGCATTTAAGCCCGACACGCTCCAACGGTTTGCTTTCAATGTTGAAGCAGATGATGCTTTACGCCGAGGCGTTCAAAAGCATTCAATAAAGAAAATCCATTGCGGAATAATTCGCGTAATCGCCGTCCAAACCCAACTCGGCTTTGGTCTCGTCGGAAAGCATGCTGATGTCCCAAACGGGATCGAAGGTCAGCTCCACGTCCACTTTTTTCACGCCCATGATGGCTTGAACACGTTCCTTAACCTCTCCTGGTAACACCTCGGCTACCGGGCAGTTGGGCGCCGTCACTGTCATCACGATCTTTACGTTGCCTTCTTGGTCCACGTCAACACCATAAATCAGGTGCAAGGTCCAGATGTCAATCGGGATCTCTGGGTCGTAGATGGTCTTCAGGACGCTGATGACCGTTTCTTTCAATGTATTGGTCTCTTCGGTACTCATTTCTCAAGTAAGTCTTTTGCCATTCCGAGGAACATTAATGCGACTGCATTGAAATCCATGTTGAGGTCTTTGCTCAGGCCGACTCTATCCTTGAAGATGGCCACGTTGTACCACTGCAGGCATTGGAAGGCACGGTGGAAGTAGAGGCGATGCAATTCGTCGTCGGTGGGTTTGTGCCCCACGTAGCATTCCAACAGGGCCAGGGCTTTGTCGAATCCAGCGTTGCCGTAGCAGGCGATGTCGTAGAAAGGATCGTTCATGCCAGCGAACTCCCAGTCGAGCACATAGAGTTTGTCGCCGCTGATCACCAGGTTGGTAGGTTGGTAGTCGCAGTGGCAGGGGACCATCTTCACGCTCTTATAGGTCTTGCGCAACGCTTCCAGCTTGGCTCTTAAATCGAGGTACTCTTGGGGATGGGTGAAGCCCGTCTCGCGGCAGTAGCGCTCGTCGTCGTCGAGACGGCCGAAGGCGTTATAGTCTTTGAACTTCAGGTCGCTGCCGTGGATTTTCTTCAGGGCTTTTACTGACATCTCATTATAGGAAACCACATCTGTGGTGCTCATAATGGTGCCTTCCACGTACTCGGCCAGTTTCTCGCCCGAGAGGATCTCCACGTAGGTGGTCACGTTGTTGAGACCAAGGCGTTCCACTTCCTGGATGTTGTGCCATTCATCCACGCGGTCCACAAATTTTTCCGCGAACTTGCCAGGGACACGGTAGGTATATTTTTTGCCGAGGGCTTCTACGACGTAGGTATAGTTGCTCATACCACCTTCGAGGCGCATGACGATCTTAGTGTCTTGAGTGTGTAATAGTGCATTTACTCTGGCAACGATGTATTCTTCAACGTTCATTTTAGCGATGTTTTTAAAAATTGCGCAAAGATAAACTTTTTTTCTTAATTTTGCGCCGCAAAACCAAGGGGATTTAGTTCATCTGGTAGAACGTCAGGTTCGCAATCTGAAGGTGGCCGGTTCGAGTCCGGTAATCTCCACAGAATCAATAAGTTAGAGATGTACTAAGGTGCATCTCTACTTTTATGTTATGTCAGCAGAAACGAATAGAAAACTAAGCGCCAAGGAGCAAAGACGTTTGGATGTCTTTGAGGGGACCTGTGAACGGCTTCTGGAGGAGGGCTACAAGAAGACCAATTTGACTATCGGTATTGCCAAGGCCAATCTTTTTGTATTGTTGTTAGCCATCCCGGTTGTGGGTATTAGTGTGCTTCTTTTCGTCTGGAGAAATCCTATTGGACTTTTGAGACCTTCGCCACAAGGAAGTTTATGGTTTATCGCTTTGTTTATGGTGTTGGTCGTGGTTCATGAACTTCTTCACGGGCTGACCTGGAGCTTGTTTTCCGAGCATCACTTCAAGGATATTGATTTCGGTTTCATGAAAGAATACCTTACGCCCTATTGTACCTGCGCGGTGCCGTTGTCGAAAAGCCACTACATCTTGGGCGCTTTGATGCCTTGTATCGTTTTGGGGATTATTCCTACGGCATTGGGAATCCTGTTCGGTTCATATTTCTGGTTTTGGACGGGAATCATCATGATTCTTTCGGCGGGCGGTGACCTTATGATTGTTTGGAAGGTGTTGCGCTTCAAAAAGCAACCCGAATCGACAGAGGTTTTGATTTACGACCATCCTTCCCAGGCTGGTTCGGTGATTTTTGAACGATGACTTTTTGTTGCTGCAGGCTGTGCCGCCAATAAGGATGTAATTCTCGGAATACTAAACTATCAAGCCATCCCCCTGACGATTTCCAGCGCCTGTGTTACCGTGCTCACTTCCTTGATGGTGAGGATGAGCTTGGCGTGGGCTTCCTTCACGCTGCAGCGCTTGGGATGGCTGATGATGTATTGCATCACCTGATGGTAGGTCTCGGTCTCATAATAGGGCGATTCCTGGTTGCTGACGAAATGGGCGATCATCAGGTTGTCACGCAGGGCGATCTTCTCAAAGCCTAGATCCTTGGCGACCCAACGCAGACGCACGGTGTTGAGCAGGTCGTTGACGGGCTTGGGCAACGGACCAAAACGGTCGATGAGCTGGCCAGTGAACTCCACCAGCCGTTCCTCGGTCTTGATGTGGTCAAGTTCGGTGTAAAGGCTGATGCGTTCAGCGGTGGAACTGACGTATTCGGAGGGCAACATCACTTCCATGTCGGTCTCGATGGCGCAGTCGGTCACATAGACTAACTCGGTCTCTTTGTCAAACAAGTCCGCGAATTCGTTTTCCTTCAGTTCGGCGATGGCTTCGTCGAGGATCTTATGGTAGGTCTCAAAACCGATATCGTTGATGAAGCCGCTTTGCTCGGCGCCTAAGAGGTTGCCCGCGCCACGGATGTCCAAGTCGCGCATGGCGATGTTGATGCCATTGCCAAGGTCGGAGAACTCCTCCAAGGCACGGAGACGTTTTTGGGCCTCTTCGGTGAGGGTGTTGAAAGGCGGTGTGAGCAGATAGCAGAAGGCTTTTTTATTGGAACGGCCGACACGTCCCCTGAGTTGGTGCAGGTCGCTGAGTCCGAAGCGATGGGCGTCGTTGACGATGATGGTGTTGGCGTTGGGGATGTCGAGACCCGACTCCACGATGGTGGTGCAG
>CAMYVD010000031.1 GCA_947302205.1 uncultured Bacteroidales bacterium | reverse complement strand
ACGTATTCGATGTTGTACCATTCAATTTCTACGCGGTCGTAGTTGAGGCGCATCAGGTGCTCCAGATAAGGGCGAACCTTGTAGTACTTGATGTTGTTTGAAGCCACGGATGAAACGCCGATTTCAGCGTTGCTCATGAACAGCTCCTCGGCGCGGTCGATCACGCGGTTGGCTTCGCTCCAGGCGGTCTCTTTCGATCCTACGATCTTGATGTATTTGCTGAGGTCGCGGACTTTCTCGAGGGCGAGACTGTCGATGGCCTGTTTGCGTTCAAAGCTGATTTCTTCTTGAGCCATCACGGTGCCTGCGAACAGGACGATGGCGAGCATTGCCAATATCTTTTTCATGATGTTTCCTTATTTTTTAATGAGTTCCACTTCGGTGATTTTTCCGTTGTCGTTGGTCTTCAGGTTATGGACCTTGTTGCGGTTGACCTTCTGATCCTTGAGGTAATTCAGGTAGTTCTCAATGGTTGTTGGGCGGTCATAGTCGTTGAATCCACCGGCTTGGCTGATGATGATCAGTACGGGGACGTTGTTGGATTCAAAAAGATTCAGCGTTTCGTTGATGATGCGGTTGGCTTGGGTGACGCTTGAGGCGCCGCTGATGCTTGCGAAGTTTCTCTCCAGCACGTTTTTGGGCTGTCTGGCCTCTTCAGCGGCTCTGGCGGCTTCGGCTTCTTCCCTGGCTCTTTGTTCGGCTTGGGCGCGTTCACGTGCCAGTTTTTTCTCTACTTGGAAGAGCAGGTTGTCCACTTCGGCGTTCTGCAGGTTCCAGTTCTTAATGGTCTGTACACGGTTTTCCTTTTCTTCGAGAGTCCAAACCACTTCATCGTTAAGGATGGCGGTAAGGTCTTTGATGGCTTCGCTCACTCTGGCCTTGTACTCAGCTTCAGCGGCTTCTTTAGCCAATTTTTTCTTGCTTTTGCAACTGGTGGCGCCTCCGATGGTGATGAATGCAGCTAGGAGAACCAGCATGATCGTTGTGAGTTTGTTTTTCATGATGATATAATATTGCTTTTTAATGGCGTTTTAATAACTCCAAATATCCAATTTAATTGCAAAAGTAGAAAAAAAACAACAATCCCGCCCGATAAGGCAGGATTGTTGATAAATTCTTTATGGATAATAAAGACGGGTTATCCGCTCACTTCTTGATCCACTTTCCAGAGGCTTCCTTATGTGACCCGTCCCAGACTTCCCAAAGATAAATGCCTGGCACCCAACTTTCAGTGTTGATGTCGGTTTGGAAGTCGAACGGTTTCACCAGCAACAGGTGGCCTTGCAGATCGTAGAAACGTACAACGGCGTTTTCAGCGGGAACCTTTACGGTGACACGCTCCGTGCCCGGGTTGGGGTACACTTGGATTTTATGCTGTGCATGCGCTACGGTTTCCGCATAAGTAGGCTCTTTGGTCTGTTCCATGGTGATTTCGAATTGGTTGATTTTCCCCGAGCCGTTCATATCCTCATACGTATAATACCTTAATGTTTTTTGCTGGATCTTCATATAGGACTCAAAGAAAATGGTACGATTGCCAAATACATCCCAAACCCAGTTGTCACCGTCTTTCTTGTAAAATGAAACGGTATAGGTTCGTCCGTCGTTTGAAAGGTCAAAAATCACCTTGTTTGTAATGTTCCAATCACCGTTTTCCTGTTGCCATGAGCCGTTCTGTTGTTCAATCACACGGTCTGAATCATCGTAAAAATAGTATTGGATGCTTGTGTTGACCCATTCACCGTCGGTTAGGGTTTGCGTTAACCTTGACTCCTCTTTCCCGCTTTGGGTATAGGAATAAGTCGTTACGGTACTGCCGGTCAACGCCCCTTCAACGCTGTAGTTTTCCGTAAGTACCGTATGGATACGATAGTTGTCATCATACTGGTTGGTTGTTTTTTTCCTTAACAGGGGGCCTTGGTTTTCCCAATCGGTCCAGTATTCCTCAATTCTGGTTTTTCCTTCGTTTTCGTATTCATACAGGTAATGTTGACGGAAATCTTCATATTCCTCCCTGTAGTCTTTCTGTTTCAACCGACCGTCTTCATAATAGTCATATTGCCAATATTCGTCGGCGTTCATCTGTCCCCAAAGATGGGAAACGGTCTTTAGTTTTCCATCTTCATAGGTATAAATGGTGTTTTCCGAGAAAACAGGATGACCCGATGCATGCATGGTCGATTCATTGGTCAGAAAGCCATTGCTAAAAGAATAATTTGTGTAAAGGACATAGCTCGGGAAATTGAACCGGGTAAGCATTCCGTCAGAGGAGTAGGAGAAGTCAGATTCCAGCAATGTGGTCACAGTTCCCGAGGCGTTAATTCTCTTGCCGATGATGTGTGTGGGCTGTGCCACATAGTTTGTTTGAGCATAGATACTGCCGTAAAGCAACGCGGCAGTAACAAGTGTGAGGATCATTCTTTTCATGGTTCTTGTGTTTTTGTTATTTTGAGCGTGAACGATTTTTAACACAGTAGCTGTTAAGCGTTTCCTTTATATACGCCAGCTACCCGTCCAAGTAATTTGCTTGGTAAAAGTCGGGGTGTCGGAATCTTCATAATACTCAACGGTGGCAGAACCATCTTTGTCATCACCGCCGAGGTAAACAAGAATTGAAACAAGTCCGTTTTGGCGTTGTGCCTCAATGGTGAAACCATTTGTTTGATCCATAACGACCCAACCATTGTTGACACTTGTATCGAGGTGTGCGTTACCAGAGATTTTCACCTTTAAGTTTTTTCCAAAGGGTGTTATAGCTGCAACCACGTAAGCTTGTGTACCATCAAATTGTATCATGTTTTTTACAAGGAGGTTAGGAACTTCACCATCAGGACCGATCTCAGGGGCTGGAGAGGCCATGTTAGGATAAGTGAAATCGACTACCGATTCTTGATGTGCAGCTTGGAATAGGGTGATATATAACTCGAAATCGGGAATTTCCACATCAAGGCCAAGACTCGAATAGTAGTTCTGGATGTGACGCCTAATATACACTTGATCTTGCATCGAGATGTTGTAGAGCAACGTGTCAACTAATGCTTCGTTATTTATGGTACCGTTGTCGGCGAAGTCAGAGGAAAGGTTTGTCATAAGCCAAGTTAGCTCAGCAGGGAGTGTGGGTATAACATTCAAAAAGTGTGAAGGTCTTTGCAGAATGACCGAGAAAGCGAGCAACATGGCGTTGAAATCGCCTGCCGAGACGATGGACATTTGTTCAAAGCCTTGACTGAAATGATTATTCACACCAAGAAAGTCTTGGAATTCGCTTTCAGCTTGTTGTTTGGCATCGGTAAAATTCATTCCGTTACTAACAAGAGTTTCGATACGGGCCTTGGTGATGTGAGTCAACGCATTAATGTTAACAGTCTCTTTGTTGGTCAAGTCGACGATGGCTTGCATTGTAATCTGTGCTGATGATAACTGACCAAGCACTTCGTTGAAGTAGAAACCACTGCCTGAAAGCAAGGCTAATTTTGATTCCATCTCAAGATTGTTGAGGCTGAAACTGCCATCATCAGAGGAAATCGTGGTAGTAAATGACTTGCCGGTCTGGACAAGGTTTTCGTTGAGTTCATTGACGTTGATGGTCGTACCCGTTACGAAAGGGCCTTTCTGCATCTTGCCCGAGCAAGAGAAGGTGCTATCAAAGTTTACTCCTTGGTTTTCCTCGGGTTTGTTTTTGGAGCAAGAACTAAAAGGCAACATTCCGACGAGTATTAGGCTCAGAGTTAAGATTCTTGTTTTCATATCTTTTTATTATTATAGTTTATGTTTAGAGCAATTATTCCTTCACCACTTTGCGGATGCACTTTCGTCCTTCCTTGTCGGTGACATTGATAAGATAAATGCCGACAGGCTGGTCGATGAGATTAAAGGTTATCTTGTCTGTTTCGAATTTTGCTGAAGTCATCTTTTGTCCGACAACATTGTAAATTTCGGCTTTTTCCAAGTTCTTGCCCTTGACGATGACCTTTCCCGTGGTTGGATTAGGGTAGACGCTCGCAAGGTTGTCTATTAAATTTTCATCCACACCCCATACGAAATCAGTTTGGCCAACTCGAAATGGATAATTTGGGATGGTGCAGTAAGCCATTTCATGTACAAAAAGGTCTATTGTAGCAGCACCCACCATCGGTGCTGGGTCGTATAATTTAATACTGACATCCAACCAACCATAGCAGTAGCCATCATCAACCTTATACCTTAAGCCTATCATTAAATGCTGATGTTCCCCTAGTTGTCCCCAATGATAGTATTGTAAATTCCAATTATATTGACTGCTTGAAAGGGTATCTCCCAATTTCAAATATTTTTCAAATCGAATGTTTGGGTTTAGGCCACTCGTATCATTATCAGCTGGCATAAACGTAAGAATTATGGATTGCCAGCCTCCGTCTTCACCTTTAAAAACCCATTCGTAGTGTTCGTCTTGATCCACATCAAGATAAACAGGATTACCTATTTGAACCCAATTATGGAAAGTTTGCGTTAAATCCGGTTCAAAGTCGGTATAAATGATCTGGCCATTTTGAGCCATGGCAAGATGAGACAAAAGAAGCACAGTAACCAATAGTATGCTTTTTTTCATATTAGTGATTGTTTTCAATAGTATGCTTTTTTTCATATTAGTGATTGTTTTTTATTTTATTCTTATTAATGTCTGGCCATTCTGGACAGTCCTGAATAATCAATGTCATTCCTGTTCCTGAAGGTAGCTCAAACCCGCCGTTAATGGTTATGGAATCCACAGCTCGCATGGTAAAATTAATATTGCTTGGGATAGATAATAAGCCTTGGGTACCGCCCATATTTATGGATTGGCAAACCTGATAATTGAAATTGTAAAAATCTGTCAAACTTCTTATGGTCGCATTGGTGCTACAATTGGTTTTAAGCCGATAGGCTTTAATGTAGTTAATGGTCATCTCGTCGGAACCTTCCCACCAAACAGTATCATTTCCATTTATAATTATAGCAGAATCACTTTCAAGATGGGTTATTTTTAGATGCATTGGGTATTGTGGTATATGATTAGGTTCGTGACATTCATTCACAACATTTCCGTCAACATACCAAACTACTTGATCAGGCATCCAAAGGCAACCGAATCTGTGATATGATTCAAGAGTTGGGGATAAATTGGAGAGGATGTACAACATAGGTGCATATCTTTGAGCGCCATAACCACTGATAGTATCTAGGATATAATTCGTACTATCCGGATTATACCATATTCCACTAACCGTTTCTCGTTCCATGTCATTATAACACAGACTATTGGCGTGTTCGAACACATCAATTTCATTATATGTTCCTCCGTTTGTGCTCCAAAACCAGAAAGCCGAGGCAGAACCCCTATGCACAGGTATCTGGCATTCAACTTCATAATAACCGAACCCAACAGGGTCAATGGTTTCTATCATTCCGGAATAATAATGGATGCTGGGATGAATAGTACAACAATGATTTGGTGCATGGTAATAATCCACTCCGCATGTCATCGGATATTGACTATGAAATTCCCCGATAAGTTTCATGATTTGATTTCTGCCAAACGCAGCATTGTCCGGCCGATATGCTTGGTGAGCAGTATTAGTCGTAGTTACTCCAGAACGCCATTCATTGGCATAACATCTCCATAATGATGTGTATTGTGAGACAGACGCATTTAAGTCTTGCCATTGACTACTCCATCCTCTGATTCCCGAGAAATTCTCAATAAAAATAGTGTCCCAGTTTTTGTCATTCAAATCAATTTGCGCCATCATGTCCATGTTAAACAACAGCATGGTGCAAATATAAACAATTTTTTTCATACTTTCAAAAGCTTATGGTTTCATTTGTTGGTTCTCCTTCAAAGCTTTACGCAATTCCTCTATTTCAGTCTGTTGTGCTTTCACAGCTTCTACTAACAGTGTTACAACCGATAAGTAGTCAATGCAAAGCCGGTTGTATGGGTCGGTACGGACTCCTTCTGGAAACACCTGATTCATATTTGTTGCCGAGAGGCAGACGTTTCGTTTTTTAAAGTCTTCGTACATTGCGACTACGGCTTCCGGGGTTACATTTTCGTTGTTTTCCAAATCTGGGATGTCCTGATTTGTTGGTAAGTAATAATAACCTTCAAGTCCTCTAACAATGTTCAGAGCCTCCTCTCCTGTAATTGGTTCTTGTTCTTTTAGATCTTTTTTTTCATCCCCAAGAGAAGAAACAACCGTCATTCCTTTACAAGATATGTAACCCCCTCCCGTAACATAAAAGTTCACATCTGACCAAGTTGGAGTAGCCACAATCCAGTTGTATGTGTTAACATTGCTAGTTTTTGCACATGTTGTCCAACCGTATGCTCCTACATTACGAATAAAATAAGCAATTTGCCTAAAATAAGTATTTCCGCTGAAATTCACATGCCAATCAGGGCCAGGATCAATGGAAACACCCTCGGTGTTGTTGTTATTCAAAGTTTGTAGAGTAATGCGTCCGTTCTGATGCATCTTGATTTGTGCTCGAGTGGTCATAACTATTAGAAGCAAACCGAGTAATAAAAAGTGTTTCTTCATGTTAATATAGTTTTCGATACATATTTTTATTAATCTGTCACTTCGAACTCTCCGTAATACTCATCGCCATTGGGGAGAGCGAAGGTGACGATGTAGCTGCCGGTGTCGTAAATGTAGAACAACACGCCGTTGGGCGTTGGAGTGGATTCCACTTGGGTCTCACCACCGCCGACTCGCGAAACCTCCACGGTGACCTGACCGAGGTTCTCCGTGAAGACCACGGTTAACGTGTGGCCATTGATGGAGGCTTGGATGGATGAGTCCTTAGGATCACCATGAACAAGGGATCCTATAATAGGAACTTGACTATAGCCATCGTATAACGAAAAGTTGTTCGCCGAGGTCCATAGAGTAGGCAAACACAAGCCTAATAAAAAGATGAATTGTTTGATGTTTAACTGTCGCATAACTATTGTTGTTTTAAGTTTGTGCGAAGTTAACAGCAAACCTCACTAAGAGGCAAGAAAAATCTGGTACGGAATGGTACGGAATAGAATAATAATTTGATTATCAGATATTTCTGATTTCATCAAACAGATCCTCTTTTATGCTTAACACCTTTTTTAACTTCCTGTTTCGGTCACAAACCGCCGTATAAGACTTTTGTAACAAGCCGGAAATTGCAGCTTCTTCCAGGCCAAGCAACAAAAGACAACAATGGTTTAAGTCATTGTCTGTTAAACCAGGATATCTGCTTCGTAGTTTTCTATCAAAGCCATGATAGTGCTGGTCGGCAGCCAACCGTAAAGCCAACAGCTGTTCTTTGCCAAGGGCTTTGTCTGCATATATTTTACAATCAATTTTAGCTTTGAAGGCTGTGTTGTTGACAATGTCAAGGATATGTTGACAAATAGGTTCTTTTAAAAATGTTTTTTTATCATGTTGCTTTTTCCATAAAAACCGAGTAAAAGCTATGCTGAGCAAAACTAAAAATAGGATTATCCCCATTACAAATACAAAAGAGTTAGCTGCTCTCTTTACTTGACTATTACTATAATCGTGCTTGTTAATCAAAAAGCCCGAATACAGCGTTGTTAGATTTGAATGTAGTGTGGCTTTAGTATCCCCCGTTGTTGCTTGTTGCGACAAATAAACAGTATATTTGTTTGTCAAAAGGGAATCATTCTCCGCAGAAAAAACCTCTTGAAGACGTTGGGCTGCTAATATTTGGGAAATTTGGTCATTGTCTTGGGAATCATAAACCATACTAAAGTAATAAGAAGCCGAATCCACATTATTTTCATGATAATAAACTTCTCCTATCATTAAACCTCGTGACAAACGTTCCCGTTCACTCTCTGAATCATGGTATAGCTTTTTTAGCTTTTCCATGACAGTGGCTGCATCTTTCCCCATCCGATACGAGAGAAAGGCTTTTGCCGCACTAATGTCCCGATAGTTCAAACCAGTTGAATCCGGCAAAACCGCCATGGCGTTGTCGTAATAAAAAGATGCACTGTCTACTTGTTCCATTGCGTCATAATGCGTTCCTATTTTGTTCAAAACCCAAGCGACATGCCACGGTTCAGCTTCATACTTATAATAATAATGTAAGGCTTGCTTTCCGAAATAAATGGCTTGCTCATGGAGATACTGGTTGGAGAACAGCACTGTCAGCTTGGTATAAGCTAACGCTAAATACTTCGCTTTCAGCCCCACCAGTTCTTTTTCAGGATAATGCTCCTCCATGATTTGGATAGCCTTCATGTACTCCTCGCAGGCGGCAACCACGCTGTCCATCTCGTAATTGCCCACGCCGTTCATGTAGTGGGCACGGGCGGATAAAAACGGGCAATGGATGGAGTCGAAATACGCCATGGCCTCCAACAGTTCGGCCCGGTTGGCCTGGGCGTAGTCGTTCTTGTAAAGCGCCTCCGAGAGCAACAGTTGGTAATAAGGCTCATTAGTCTGTTCATCCAACAGCAAGGTTAAGGCACTGTCAGGCTGCGACTGCATCAGCGTGTCGATGGCGGTCAAATTGGGTTGCAGAGACGATGTACACATCGTCTCTACAGTAGGACGATGGCACGCCGCCAACATCACGATCACTGATAAAAGCCTCAAGACGCGTTTCATGACCGCAAAGATAACAAAAAATCCCGCCAAACTGACGGGATTTTCTAATAGATTGCTTCGCTTGCGCTCGCAATGACGGCGATTGTAAGAAAATTACTCTTCTTCCTTCTGGCTCTCTTCGTATTCCTTGAGCAGGCGCTGTTGCACGTCGGCGGGAACCTGAGCGTACTCGGCATACTTCATGGTGAAGGTGCCACGGCCTGAGGTCAGTGAGCTGAGGGTGGTGGAGTAACGGTCCATTTCGGCGAACGGAACCTTGGCGTGGATGGTCTGGTAGCCATGGTCGCTATCCATACCCATCACGATGCCACGGCGGCCGGTAAGGTCGGTCATGACAGCACCCATGAGGTCGGCGGGCATGCGCACGTCGAGGTCATAGATAGGCTCCATGATCTTCGGGCCAGCGTTCTTGAAGGCCATCGAGAAGGCCATACGACCTGCGATCTTAAAGGCCATTTCGTTGGAGTCAACGGGGTGCATCTTACCATCATACACGTAAACGATGATGTCGCGGGCGTAGGAACCGGTCAGAGGACCTTGCTCCAAACGTTCGTTGATACCCTTCAGGATGGCGGGCATGAAGCGAGCGTCGATAGCGCCACCAACCACGCAGTTGGCGAAGATAAGCTTACCGCCCCAAGGCAGTTCGTACTCTTCCTTAGTACGCACGGCGAGTTCTTCAGGATCAGTGTAGCCTTCGTAGTAAGGAGCCAACCAGAGGTGCACCTCACCAAACTGACCGCTACCACCGGATTGTTTCTTGTGACGATAGTCGGCCTTGGCTGACTTGGTGATGGTCTCACGGTAAGGAACCTTAGGAGTGCTGATCTCAACGCCGATCTTATAGACGTTGTCGAAGTACCACTTCAAGGTGTTGAGGTGATATTCGCCCTGGCACTGGAGGATGTTCTGACGGAGCTCGCGTGACATGCCGGCGATAACGGTCGGGTCGGTCTTGTGCATGTCGTTGAGGATACCGCCCAGCTTTTCGTCTTCCTGAGAGTTGGCAGCCTTGATGGCGACTTGGAAGATGGGTTCCGGGAACGGGATGGGAGCGAAAGCGGCTTCAGCGGCCTTAGCGTCAACCAAAGTGTCGCCCACGCGGCCGTCTTTCAGCTTGATGGTGCAGATGATGTCACCAGCGTTGACTTTTTCAACTTCTTCACGGTTCTTACCGCGGAACATGAGGAGCTGTGAGATACGTTCCTTGTTGCCGGTACGTGGGTTCACGAGGTCCTGGCTCTTGCTGAGGGTGCCGCCATAGACGCGCATCCAAGCCACATCGCCGAGGTTCTGCTCGGTGGTCACCTTGAAGATCTGCAGGGCGGTCGGGTCGTCGTTGCTGTTGTGGAACTCGGTGCCGTTTTCAGTCTTGATGGCTGGCAGGTCAGCGGGTGACGGGCAAGCATTGATGAGAAATTCGCACAGACGATACACGCCAACGCCGCGTTTGGCAGCGCCGCAAATCACCGGGAACAAGTCACGGTTCATGATACCCAGGCGGATACCCTTTTCCATGTCTTCCTCGCTCAGGGTCATCTCCTCGAAGAACTTCTCCATGAGGGCTTCATCGCCTTCAGCGGCATGCTCGATGAGGTTGCTGTGCAGCTCTTCGGCCTTGGCCATCTCAGCGGCGGGAATGTCCTGGATTTCAGGAGCGCCATTGCCATTTTTGAAGACCAACATCTTCATGAGGATGAGGTCGATGACAGCGTTGAAGTCTTCACCGGTCGAAACAGGGTACTGGATTGGGGTGACCTTGTCGCCGAAGTATTCCTTCAGGTTGCGGATGGCATTGTCGAAGTTGGCGTTGCTGTGGTCGAGCTGGTTCATGAAGAACACCACGGGCTTCTTGGTGGTCACGGTGTGACGCCAAGCGTTCTCGGTGGTGGCCTCCACGCCAGCTTGGGCGTTGACGGTCAGGACTGCGGTGTCGGCAGCGGTGAGGCAGGAGATGATGTCGCCTGAGAAGTCGCTGAAGCCAGGTGCGTCAAGAATGTTGATCTTCTTGTCGTTGATGATGGTGTACATCATGGCGGCATGGACGGAGATCTGACGGTCCATCTCGATTTGACGATAGTCGGAGACGGTGTTCTTTTCTTCCGTGCTTCCTTTTCTGTTGATGACCTTGCCTTCGAAGAGCATGTTCTCAGCGAGGGTGGTCTTGCCGGACTTCGCAGCGCCGATCAAGGCGATGTTCCGGATTTCGTTAGTTTTGAATTCCTTCATTGTTTATCTAAATGTCTTATTATTTTGTTGATTAATCTTCCTTTGGGATTTGAGGCTGCAAAGTTACTAAAATTCAGTTGATTTCAAAGAATATTTTTTTCCAACGGTTTTCATCCATCTTTGCGCCAATCACTTCGATGATGTTGGCGGCCAGAATGGCACCCATCCGAGCGCATTTCTCAAGCGTTTCGCCTTTCACCAAACCTGCCATGAATCCCGCGGCCCACATGTCTCCAGCTCCAGTGGTGTCAATGACTTTGGCGGGAATGGGATCCACCTTGACCATCTTGTCGCCGTGTTGCACGTAGGCGCCTTTTGCCCCGACTTTCACCACGGCAATGTCACACATCGAGGCGATTTCATGCAAGGATGCCTCGGGGTCTTCCAATCCGGTCAGTGCTTTGGCTTCTTCCTCGTTGGCAAAGACAATGTCAACGCTGTTCCTAATGAGGTCCATCATGTAATCGCGGTTCGCTTCCACCACGTTGAAGCTGGCCAAATCCATGGCAACCTTCATACCTTTGCTCTTGGCGATTTCCAAGGCGCGGTCAACCAAAGGGCGGTTGAACACCAAATAGCCTTCCACGTAAAGGATGTCCCAACCGTCGAACAGCTCGGGCTTCAGATCGTCGGGTGACAACTCCAAAGCGGCACCGAGATAGGTGGCAAAAGTACGCTCTCCATCTTTGGAGATGATGGCTTGAACGCAACCGGTAGGCGTTGCCGTGGTCATCATCAATGGCTTGACGTTGGTCTTCACCATCTCGTTCTCAAAGAATTTTCCATGTTCATCCTTGCCAACCTTGCCAATATAACCCGTTTCGATGCCGAGCTTGGCGGCACCGCTGATGGTGTTGGCCGAGGAACCGCCTGCCGCCATGGCCCTATCATGTTGTTTCAAGGCCTCTCCTACGGATTTGGAGCTGGCTGCGTCCACATGTTGCATGGATCCTTTGGGCAGATTCAACTGTCTTAAAATGTCATCGTCAGAAATCTGTGTCAGTATGTCGACCAAGGCATTGCCTATGCCGAGAATGTTTTTGTAAGCCATAATTTTTGTATGATTGAAAATGCAAAGATAAAAAAAAATGAAAAAAAACTTGCAGGGATAAAAAAAAGCTGTACCTTTGCAGCCGCAAATGCCTCCTTAGCTCAGTTGGTTAGAGCATCTGACTGTTAATCAGGGGGTCTCAGGTTCAAGTCCTGAAGGGGGCGCATTTCATGTTATTAATTTTTTGAGTAGGAGTCCAGTAGGGTTTCTACTTTTTTTATCTCTGCATGGATTCCATATTGAGAACGGCTTTCACATTGGGATTTTTGATCATTTTTCTGAAAGGATACAGCATTTTTACAGCGATTTTCATCCACCAATTGTAATGGACCGCCAGATGGCAATAGGCCTTCCTGAAATTGAAATTTTGAATCAGGTATTCATGGATATGGGAATGCTCCGTGATGCTTCGGGTGCCGTCTGAAACGTATTTGAATCCTTTTTCCTGGAGATAGTATTCATTCATGGCGTGATAAAGCCCATAGTAGGGATAGCTGCCATCGCGTTTGTAACGGGTCATGATGCCACTCAGGTCATACTCGCAACTGTCTTTCCATCGCCTGACGCAACTGAAACCGATCAACTCAGAGTTTTCCTTATCGAAAACGCCCCAACAGTCGAATGTATGATCCGTGAGGTAAGCTTTGAAAACGGCTGCGTTCATGGTGCGATCCGAAACGCTGTAATCAGCGTAGGTCTCGGCAATAATGGGATACCCTTTTTCCAGTAACAGCGCTTGGTCGACAAGGCGATAATCAAATGTTTTTTGTGCATGACGGACCTTGTTCCTAACCCTTGAACTCAATTCATCCATGCCTTCAAAATGGTCTTTGATGACAAACCAAAACTTGGATTTTTTTGGGTCATCAAAATCAAAAGTGTTCCTAACCAACAACCCGCCTTGTTTCAAAAGGGATCGACATTCCTCTTGAGTTAACCTTGGCTCTTCGTGTGGCGCTCCCGAGAAACGCCAAGCCTTCCGATAGAGATGGAAATCAGGCATCACAGGCGTTTTTTTATAGCGTTGAAAGCGTAGAAGCTGAAATAATAGAGCGCCTTGAAAAACGGTATTTTTTCATGACGACGGTACACCGTCCATAGATCATGCGAAGCCTTCAATTTGTTTGAACTGGCTGATTTTCTACGGATGCGGTAGGAAACCAAAGGTTGGGCGATGGCGTAGGCAACCCGGCCTTTCTTGAGGATATCAAGCCAGGTTGCGGTGTCTTCGCTGGTGCGAAACTGAGGTACAATCACGGGTCCGACTAGGTCGGTATCAACCATTACGGTGGAGCATCCGATCATCGTATTGCGTAGGTAATCGTCGTAACCCATGTCTTTGGAGGCTTTCACGGTTTTGCCCAGGCGTTGCCCCGTTTCATCGATCAAATCGTAGCTTGAAAAACTGAACCCGATGTTTTTTTCTTGCATGAATTGCAGCTGTCGCTCCAGTTTTTCAGGGTACCAGAGATCATCGGCGTCCAAAAAAGCGAGATAATGCCCTTGAGCCTGTTTGATGGCCAGGTTGCGTGCTTCCGCGATGCCCGAATGAGAGGTGATGACGGTGATTTTGATCCGTTTGTCTTGCGCTGCCAGCGAATGGAGGATATCCACCGTTCCATCGGTAGAAGCATCGCAAACAACGAGCATCTCCCAATGGGAATAGGTCTGGTTTCTCACCGATTGAACCGTTTCGGCTACATACTTCTCCATGTTGTGACACGGAGTGATGACAGAGACGAGCGGTTGTTTTTCCATTATTTCAGTCCTTCAATCCAATTCTTGATCTGCTGCTCATCATGGAGCTTGCATACCAATAGGGAATGGTCGCGGTAAGCCACCAGGTAGTCTTCCAGGCCTTCCACCACGGCTTCGGTGCCGTCTTCTATATTAATTATGGTGTTCTTGTTCTCCACCGAAACCACCTTGCCGCGCAGGGCGTTGCCTTGGGCGTCTTTTTGGACATGGGTGAACAACGAACCCCAGGTGCCGATGTCGCTCCAGCCGAAATCTGCAGGGATGGTGTAGGTATCAGGTGATTTCTCCATGATGCCGTAGTCGATGCTGATGTTTTGGCAGTCGAGGAACTTCTGGTTGATGAAGTCCTGCTCCTCTGGCGTACCGAATTTGTCCTTGCCTTCGTCAAAGAGCTTCACCATGTCGGGAAGGTCGCGCTTGAAGGCGTTCATGATGCCTTCAAGGGTCCAGAGGAAGATGCCGGAATTCCAGAAATAGTTGCCTTCGGCGACGAATTTCACGGCGGTGTCATAATCGGGTTTTTCCTTGAACATCTCCACTTTCACAACTTCGGGTAGCGCCTTTTGTTTCGGCACCTGGATATAGCCATAGCCCGTCTCGGGTCTTGAAGGTTTGATGCCGATCGTCATCAGGGCGTGACGGTTTTGGGCCAGGAAGTCGAAACCCAGGCGGATGATGCGTTCAAACTCATGCTCATTGGTGACCAGATGATCGGCGGGTGTGACCACGATATTGGCATCATGGCATTGGCTTTGGATGCGGTAGCAGGCGTAGGCAATACAAGGGGCGGTGTTGCGGCGTGCGGGTTCACAAAGCACTTGTTCGGGTTTGAGCATGGGAAGCTGTTCGAGCACCAATTGCTTGTAGTTCTTGTTGGTCACCACCAAGAAGTTCTCGTCGGGGATGACGGGGCTGAAACGTTCGTAGGTGCTGCGGATAAAGCTCTTGCCCGTGCCGAGGATATCAAGGAATTGTTTGGGATAATTGTCTTTGCTGAGGGGCCAAAAGCGGCTTCCGATACCGCCTGCCATGATGATGCAGTAGTTGTTCATAACTATATCTTATGCCCAGCCGAAAGGATGGGGAACACATTCTAGTCTTGCCAAGGGGTGATAGTCGCCTTTGAGTCCGATGGGCGTTGCATTGCGGATCTCATAAACGATGTTGATGCAGTTGCGTGCTTCTTCGATGCCGAAGCCGCGTCCTGCCAGAATTTCCTCATAACTCTTGGTGTGAAGCTCAGTAAAGCCTTGGCTGAACTCGAACTCTTCGCCATCGATGTTGAGGGTACGGTACGTGCGTTTTTCACCTTCCACGGCATTCGGAGGCAAGGTGTCGCCGTTGATGCTCAGGAAGTAACGCACACGGGCTTTTTCAAGTTCCATGTAACCGGCTACACGGTCGTGTGAGGCCACATGAACGATGTTTGTTTTGACGGCGCCGAAAATCCAGCTCAGCATGTCGTAAAAATGCACGCCGATGTTGGTGGCCACGCCGCCGCTTTTGTTGACATTACCCTTCCAAGAGGTATAGTACCAGTTGCCCCGTGAGGTAATGTAGGTCAGGTCGATGTCGTAGATTTTGTCCTTGGGTCCTTCTTCGACTTTCTTTTTCAGTGCAACGATCTTGTCGTGAAGTCGGAGTTGCAGGATGGTGTAGGCCTTATGGCCGGTACGTTCCTCGACGTTATGGAGGGCGTCGATGTTCCAAGGGTTGAGCACGAGGGGTTTCTCGCAGATGACATCCGAGCCGAGGCGCAGCGCATAGCGAGTGTGGGCGTCGTGCAAGTAGTTTGGGGTACAGATGCTGACATAGTCGATCTGTTCACCGCGGTCTTTGAGTTTGGTGTTGTGTCGGTCGAAAAGTTCTTGTTCGGTAAAAAATGCCGCTTTTGGGAAATAACTGTCAATAATGCCCACGCTGTCGTTTTTGTCGTAGGCGGAGACCAGGTTATTGCCTGTGTCTTTGATGGCTTTGAGATGGCGTGGGGCGATGTATCCCCCCACGCCAATGATTGCGAAACTCTTCATTAGAGATTGTCTTTCTCGATGTCTTTGAAATATTTAACAGTGCCATAGGTCAATTCGTCGCAAGCTGCGTCGTCGCACACGATGATGCCTTTGGGGTGCATCTGGAGCACGCTGACGGTCCACATCTGGCTGACGCCGCCTTCGATGGCGTGAGCCAGGGCGCGGGCTTTGCCGTGGCCATTGGCCAGGATCATCACCTCGCGGCTGTCCATCACGGTACCCACACCGACGGTCAAAGCGGTCTTCGGCACCTTGTTGATGTCGTTCTCGAAGAAACGGGAGTTGGCGATGATGGTGTCGGTGGTCAGGCTCTTTACGCGGGTGCGTGAGGTCAGGCTACTGCCGGGTTCGTTGAAGGCGATGTGGCCATCGGGACCGATACCGCCCATGAACAGGTCGATGCCGCCGTAGCTCTTGATCTTTTCTTCGTAACGGGCGCATTCCTTTTCCAGATCTTTGGCATTGCCATTGAGGATGTTCACATTCTCCTTCTTGATGTCAATGTGCTTGAAGAAGTTGTTCCACATGAAGCTATGGTAGCTCTCCGGATGGTCCTCAGGAATCTGGACGTATTCGTCCATGTTGAAGGTCACCACGTTCTTGAAAGAGACCTTGCCTTTTTTGTAAAGCTTTACCAACTCCTTGTAAGTGCCGATAGGAGTGGAACCCGTGGGCAGTCCCAGGATAAAGGGCTTCTTGGCCGTGGGCTTGAAGGCGTTGATGCGTTCAACAATGAGGTTGGCCGCCCAACGTGACATTTTGTCGTAGTTTTGTTCGATGATTACGCGCATGGTTTAACGGATTTTATTAATGGAGTTAATGAATTCTTCGGTTTCCTTTTGGATTTGTTTGACGAAGGAGACGTCTTCAATCTTGCCCACCACGGCGATTTTTTCATCTTCGTTGCGGAAGGTGGCGCTGCGGATCGGGTTGTCGTAGTCCTTCTTGCGTGATTCGAATACCTGGTTGCAGATGAACTGTTGGATCTCAATGGCCTTGTCGAGGCATTCGTTCCACATCTCCGGGGTCAGTACGTCGGTTTCATCCTTGTAGAGGAACATCAGTGAGAAATAGGCGTGACGGAGTTTCTCCATGCGATAGCGTTTCCAAAGTTCGTTGTAGCGCTCGTGGATTTCCTGCCAGCTGTTGAGCACTCCGGTTCTGATGTCGTCGCGCAGTTGGTCGACGTCTTCTTCTGGCATGGTCTGTCCACCCAGATTGATCCATTTGCGGAGGCGTTTGCCTTTCATCATCTGGCTCAGGTTCTCGATGCTGGCTCCCTCATGGTTTTCGAGGTAATGGATGATGTTCTTCACGGCATAGTAGATGATCATGTCGCCGTAGGCGTGATAGGCTTGGTAAGCCTTCAGGATACGGACATTGCGCTTGCTCTTCTCGATGTTCTCGCCGAACACTTCCAGCTTCTTGCAGGTCTCCGGCTCATTGTCGAGCAAGTTCTTGCCGATGCCTCTCAAATCGTAGTATTCGTAAGTATCGGGATTCTCGCCCTTGGTGCGGAGATAAGCCTTGGCCACCCAGACCTCCAGGAGTTTGCGGGCCTCGATGGTCTCCTCCATGGTGTCGGGAGCGTAAGTGTCGAACTCAATGTTCTGGATCTTGCGCTTGCGAGTGTCGCGTTTCTGGTATTTCGAGGTGTTACGTGCGATGGCGAACATGTTGTACATCCACCAGTAGGCGGGCATGATTTCCAACTCGTTGGTCTTGGTGTTGTTGTTCACCAGGCAGAACGGCAACATGATGTTCATCTCGTTGGGATAGTCGGCCTTCGACAGCAGGGTGAACGAGGCGAATCTCGACGAGTGCTTGATGCTGGAGCAAAGTCCCGGCCAGAAGCCACGGCTGGCAACGATTTCGCCGTCGGTGGCGCGGCTGTTGTGGTTGGAACCCAAGGTGGCGCCTGCGGCCATGTTGCTCTGACCCATCACGCAAGCGGAAATCAGGAATGAGTTGTTGTGATGCTGTTCATGCGATGGGAAGATGAGGTTGTTCAACACCTCGCAGCAGGAGATGGTGGAGTTGTCGCCCAGTACGGAATAGATCAAGCGGGCGCCGTATTTAAGGTTGCAGTTGTCACCCAACACGAAACGGGTAGCCACCACGGAATAGAAGATGTGGCAGCCATAGCCGGTGATACCGTTGACAAGGATGACGCCTTCGCCAATCTGGGAAGGTTCTTCCTCTGAAGAGTTGATGGTGACGTTCTTGAGTTTGCTGGCGCCTTTGATGTAGCAGAAAGGACCGATCTTGGCATCCTTGAGGATCCAGCAGTTCTTGATGACGGAACATTCGCCGATGGTGCCATAATAGCCACGGCTCTTGTCGAAGGCGGCGTTAGTGATGTCGAACAAACGCTGTTGCAGCGGTTTGTCATCCACGTATTTCGCCCAAAGGTAAGCGTCGGCGGTAATCATGCCGTCGAAAGGAAGAATCTGGCGGCCACCGTTTTCATTCATCACCTCGAGCCACACGCGAACGTCTTCAGGTTCGCCCTCTTTGATGATGCCGTTACCGAACTTGGAATGGTCGGTGGTGGAGATTTCCTGGATGTTGAATAAAATGCACTTGTCACCCACAATGTAGTTGGCCATGTAGTGCACATCATGAATGGCCACGTTGTCGCCGATATCGCACGAGATAATGCTACTGTCGGTGATTCCCACGGGGACACGCAGGTCGTGGTACTGCAAGATTTCATTGGCCACGCGGCCAATGCGGCACAGCCCGAAGAAATGGTTGTTGCGGATCATGCTGGTATCGAACTCGTCGGTCACCATGATCTCGTCCCAGTTGGTTGCTGTGTTGCTGTTTTTCACCAGCCTTTCGATTTCGTCGGAGTGCAAGTGACGCCATCCCGAAGCCGGTTTCTTGACTTGTTGGTTACGATAGAAATACTCATCATGTCCATCGTGGAGGTATTTCTCGTCGATGAAGTTTTTGTAGATCCTGTCGTAAGGTAATAGAGTAACTTTGTCCATAGTATATAGTTTACGCGCAATTAATATCCTTCAGGGTTGTTGTGTTGCCAGTTCCAGGAATCGCGGCACATCTCCTCCAAACCGTATTGGGCTTTCCAGCCAAGTTCCTTTTCGGCTTTGGCGGGGTTGGAATAGCAGGTGGCGATGTCGCCGGCCCTTCGCGGCTTGATGCTATACGGAATCTTGATGCCGTTGACCTTCTCGAAGGTTTTCACCACATCAAGCACGGAGTAGCCTTGGCCGGTGCCGAGGTTATAGATGGCGATGCCGCATTTCCGCTCAATGGCTTTCAGGGCGGCCACATGCCCACGGGCCAAGTCAACGACATGGATATAGTCACGGACGCCCGTGCCGTCATGGGTGTCGTAATCGTTGCCGAACACGCCGAGTTCCGGGCGTTTGCCCACGGCCACCTGGGTGACGTAAGGCATCAGGTTGTTTGGAATGCCGTTAGGGTTCTCCCCTATCCTGCCGCTTGGGTGGGCGCCAATGGGGTTGAAGTAGCGCAGCAGCACGATGTTCCATTCCTTGTCAGCCTTCTGCATGTCCATCATGATCTCTTCAAGCATGCTCTTGGTCTGACCGTATGGGTTGGTGCAGTGGCCTTTCGGGCATTGTTCCGTAATGGGAATTTCCGCAGGATCACCGTAAACGGTGGCCGACGAGGAGAAGATGATGTTCTTGCAGCCGTGTTGGCGCATCACATCGAGCAGCACAAGGGTGCCTCCAATGTTGTTTTCGTAATATTCCCAGGGTTTCTCCACCGATTCGCCCACAGCCTTCAGTCCGGCAAAATGGATACAGGCATCGAAATGATACTGTTCCATCACTCGGTTGAGGCCTTCGCGGTCGCGGATATCGACTTTATGGAAAGGAATTTTTTTTCCGGTCAATTCCTCAACCCTTGTCAAGGCTATTGGGTTGGAGTTGGATAAGTTGTCGATGACTACGGTCTCATGACCGGCAGCGGATAGCTCCACTAAGGTGTGGGAACCGATAAAACCTGTGCCCCCTGTGACTAAAATTCGCATATTATTCCAATTTAGAACCTACAAAGATACAAAATTTCTTATTTTTGCAAAAAAGTTTTCAAAAATGATACTCTGTCTTGAAACAGCCACTCCCACGTGTTCAGTAGCGATAACGGACGGCATGAATACCTTGACGCATCGTGAATGTAAAGGCCAAAACGCCCATTCTGAAAAGATTACCCTCTTCATCAAGGAAGTCATGGATGAAGTGGGAATCGATTACAGTCAATTGAAAGCCGTGGCGGTGAGCAAAGGCCCAGGTTCCTACACGGGCTTGCGCATCGGCGTGAGTACCGCCAAAGGGGTGTGTTATGCCGCCGGTTTGCCGTTGATGGCCGTTGACACGCTTCATGCGATGGCCTATGGAATGCGCCAAAAACTGGATGATCAAGTCCAGCCCGATGATCTGTTCATCCCCATGATTGACGCTCGCCGCATGGAGGTGTATTGTGCTGTTTTCGATGCCGAGATGCATCGGATCCAAGACACCCAGGCGGTAGTATTTGATGAAACCTCTCCCCTCGCATCGCTCTCCTCTCAATTCCCCACTTCCCGTTTGTGGTTGTTCGGTGACGGGGCTCCGAAGCTGAAAACCTTGTTGAAAGACCTGCCGCAGATTCAGATTGTTGAGGGTTTTGAGCCTTCAGCCGCATATATGGCTTCATTGACGGACCAGGCCTTACGTGAAAATGCTTTTGTTGATGTGGCTTATTTCGAGCCTTTCTACCTGAAAGATTTCGTGGCAGGAAAACCTCATGTGAAAGGGCTTTGACATGAAGAGGCGGGTCGTATCCTTGTTCCTCCTCGCCATGTCGTTGTGCCTGGCCAAGGGTTTAAAGGCACAACACCTGTTTGAACACACTTATCCTGTGGTTCAAGAGGAAAGCCCTGTGATTCGCCAATTGATGGACAGCGTTTCAATAGATCGCTTGGAGGCCACCATCACCCACATGCAATCCTATCATACCCGTCGGTGGGACAGCCAGATGGTTTACGAGGTGCAGGACTGGCTATTCGACACCTATCGTGGCATGGGGTTGGATTCGGTGATGCTGCATGACTTTACCTTTGAGTTTCACGACACGCTGCGTGAGAGTTCCGACAACGTCATCGCCATTCAGCGAGGCTTGGTATACCCCAACGAATATGTAGTTTGCGGGGCCCATTACGATTCCTACAACCACACTCCGGGCCATCCGGATTCTTTGCGCGCCCCAGGGGCCGACGACAACGCTTCGGGTACCTCGGGCATCTTGGAAACCGCCCGCCTGTTGAGCCAATGTCGTTTCGAGCGCTCCATCCTGTATTGTAGTTGGGCTGCAGAGGAAGCAGGGCTTAAGGGCAGCGCCGCTTATGCCAAAGAATGTAATGAAAACAGGGTGGATATCGTGGGTTACCTCAACCTCGACATGATCGGCTATTTGAGGGAAGGTGACGATATGCAAATGAGATTGATCTATGTAGACCGCGACTCAACCTTGGCCAATTACATCTACCAATTCTGTGAGGTTTATGATCCGGCGTTGCCGGTCATTCAGGGATGGATTGTCGGCGGTGACAGCGATTTTTCTTCGTTTAACCGGAATCGTTACGCCGCTGTTCATCTTTTTGAAAACACGCATTATTATTCTCCGTATATCCATACGACAGACGATATCCTGGGGGTCAGCGTCAACAGTATGGACCAAGCGCGGCGTTTCACGGAGATCCATTTGGGTCTGGTGGCTACTTTGGCTGGATTGATTGAAACTTCGACGGACGAGCATGAAGCCGGTCAGCTGACGGTCTATCCCAATCCTGCTAGAAGCCTATTGAATATTAAGGGTGTGCCGATGCGGCAGATAGAGATCTACAATCCTTTTGGCCAGTTAGTTCAACAAGAAACCTGCCACGACTCAGCAATCCAGTTGGATGTCGCTTCGCTCGCGGCAGGTGTCTATGTGCTGCGTGTGATGGATGATGCGAATCATGTCCATTCGCACCGCGTCATCATTTATTAGTCGCCCAGAGTAGCGACCATCACAGCCTTAATGGTGTGCATGCGGTTTTCGGCTTCGTCGAAAACGATGCTGTTCTTGGATTCGAACACCTCTTCGGTAACTTCAACGCCGTTCAAGCCGAACTTCTGGTGCACGTCGCGACCGACCTTGGTCTCAAGGTTGTGGTAAGCGGGCAGGCAGTGCATGAACTTGCAGTTCGGGTTGCCGGTGGCCTTCATCATCTCCTTGTTCACCTGGTAAGGCATGAGGAGATCGATGCGCTGTTTCCAAACTTCGTCGGGTTCACCCATGGATACCCACACGTCGGTGTAGAGGAAGTCGCA
>CAMYVD010000030.1 GCA_947302205.1 uncultured Bacteroidales bacterium | reverse complement strand
GGGATGTGGAGTTCTATGCCAAACGCATCCTTCGCGAAACTGAAAAGGAAGTGGGCTGGATGTATCCTGCTGATGAGCATGGTAACAAACCTGTGGCATACTACTGGGCAAGGACGGCAAAGTGTTCAAATCCGAGTTGTGGAGCTGAAGTACCTATGCTCAAAGGATTTGATTTGGTGAACACCAGAACCAAACATATCTATCTTAAACCATCAATTGAGAGCAACAAGATTTCTTTTGAGATTATGCAAGGGAAAAACAATGCTGCTGGTTGGTTTAATAGAAATGGCTTAATTTGCCCTTGTTGCGGAAATATCACCCCTGTTGAGTGTATTAAAGAACAAGCAACCAAAAAACTACCAGAGAAACTTATTGCTGTAATAAGTGAAACCGAAAACGGGAAGAATTATTTTTTACCGACAAAAGAATTACCAATCCCAAATGTAAGTGAGATAGACCTTCCTTCCGAAACTATGACTAAACAACCAGATTTAATTAGTGGAAGAGGGTGGCATATTGAGAAATGGTCTCAACTTTTTTCAAATAGACAGTTGTTTATGTTAACACATTTGATAAATCATTTCCGAGCGCAAATGAGTATTATTTCAAATGAAGAATATAGCAAGGTCGTTTCAACATATATGGGAATTTGGATTGATAGAATTGCATTGGTTAACACTTCTTTTGGCAGATGGAATGTCGCCGGTGAAAAAATTGAGCATCCATATAGCAGACAAGCAATTGCAATGGTGACTGATTACCCTGAATCAAATCCTTTTTGTAGTAGTTCTGGAAGCGCCAGGAATATGCTAGACTGGGTTTTGCGCTATCTTGATTCGGAAAGCAACATTCAATTCCCAGCAGTCTTTGCCAACGCCTCTAGTGGTGAAAAGTCACAGTTTAAGTCTAAAGAATTAACCGCCTCAATAACAGATCCCCCATATTACGACGCTATCGCTTATGGAGATATTTCTGATTTTTTCTATGTCTGGATGAAAAAGACCTTGGGAGACATCTATAAAACGAATTTCACAACACCACTTACTCCAAAATCAGATGAATGTACGGCATTAAAGCACCATCATAACGACAATGTAACAGAAGCCAAGAAACATTTTGAGAATAAATTAACACAGATTTTTGATGCCATTGAGGAACAGACTTCGGATGTTGTAAGTATTATGTTTGCGCATCAAAGCACGGAGGCATGGACAACTTTGTGCAATTCCATCCTGGAAGCTAGAATGAATATCACAGGCAGTTGGCCTATGGACACAGAAATGGCAAGCCGCTCGCTTGCGCTTGCTGGTGCTGCTTTGGAATCCTCTGTCACAGTTTCATGCCGTCCTTCCCAACGCCAAGGCTTTGCAGAATACAAGGAAGTGAAGAGAGCCATTGAAAAAAATGTGAAAGAAGAAGTGAATAAACTCTATGACTTGGGCTTCCGTGGAGCAGATCTGCTCACGGCTTGCTTTGGTCAGGCCGTCAGCGAATTTGGCAAATATGAGGTGGTCGAAAAGAGCAACGGCGACCGCGTAACGGTGGCCGAATTGCTCGAACTGGCTCGCGAAGCCGCCTTCAACGCTTTGCTTGAAGGGGTGCAAGGCGACAACTTCACCAAGTTCTACCTCGGCTGGCTCCAGCTGAACGGCATGAGCAGCACCGATTTCGATGATGTCACTAAGTTCACCCGCGTCGGTTTGCCTATCGATGTCAAGGAAGTCTTCGCCCAAGGCTTGTTGGTCAAGGAGCCAAGCGGTAACAAACAACATTTGGCCACTGCCGCCGAACACCTCGAAGGCGACCACATCGCTGGCACCCGTGCCACCGATTTGCTCATTGACCAAGCCCACCGTGCCATCCTCTTCTATAAGGACGAAAATCGTCCTGCACTGCTGAAACTGCTTCGCGACATCAACGCCCAAGATGCCAACGCTTCCTTCTGGAGGCTCTTGGCTTCCCTAAAAGAGTTGCTGCCCGCCTGCGACGACTTAAAGCAAGTCCAAGGCTTGCTCCAAAACGGCGAAGACCTCCGTCAAGCCAGCCGTCAGAACGAACAACCCACAACCACCCAAACAACCATCGAGTTCTAACCCCCAGCGTCCCGCGTCCCATTGTCCCGCGTCCCGCATCCAAAATAACGAACAACAAAATACCATCGAGATATGAATGAGAATGTATTCAAAGCTTTAGGCGTTTTCCTCGAAACTATGCGTCCCTATGTGGTCGGCATATTGCAGAAGTATTATCCTGATGAACCATGGGAAGGCGTGATGTTTGCCGAACTCAGTGCCGACAAGCAGGCTTCATGGAACCGCAATGCCAAAGAAATGCAGAAGACGGGGGCTCCAAGCATGGGTCTCATCGACTTTAGCAACCTCACTTCTTTTGCTTTTAGCTTCAAGGAGTTGTTGGTCAAGGAATTTGGCGAATCCAAGCAGGCCAACAAGTTCATCAGTTATGTGCAAGAGCTTGAAGACACACGCAACAAGTGCCAACACTACCAGACTATTGATGAGGACGAAATAGTCCGCACCTACAGCAACATCAAGATGGTGGCGCGTCTCATTGGCGACGATGACCTCTACGATGAAGTAACCCGCATTTCGGCACCCAAGGCAAAGACTGTGGAGCAGCCCGCCATCAAGCCTATGGAGGTGCGCCCTGAATCCAATATAGATGACAACAACCAAGTAGCACCGTGGTTTGCCAATGTCATTCCCCACTACGACATCAGCCGTTCCATTCTCGATGAATCCATCTTCGCCGCCAACCTCGGTGATGTGGCTATGGGTACAGCTCCCGAGGTCTATACCAACTCGGCATCCTTCTTTGAAAAAACCTATGTCACTCACGGTCTGCGCGACATCGCCACCCGTGTGGTCACCGCCTTGAATGGTGGAGTGACCGAAAACCGCGTCATCTCCCTGAAGACAGGTTTTGGCGGTGGTAAGACCCACACCCTTATCACGCTCTACCATATCGTCAAATGCGGCTCCAAGATGGCTACCATGGAGTCATGCCGCGACTTGCTCAAAGACGGGCTGGTGCCTGAATTCGACAATGCCAAGGTCGCTGTCTTCACCAACAACACCACCGATGTGGCACAAGGTCGCCAAACCGACGACGGCCTTACCATCAACACCATCTGGGGCGAAATCGCCTATCAACTGGGAGGCGTTGAGGCCTATAAGGTGGTGGAAGAAAACGACCGCGAGCGCATCGCTCCTTCAAGCGGTGTCTTCCAGCCCATCCTCGAAACCACCAAGCCAGCCATGATTCTCATTGATGAGTTGGCCGACTATTGCGTCAAGGCCTCAGCCAAAAAGGTGGGTGCAGGCAACCTCTATTCCCAGACGCTTAGCTTCGTGCAAACGCTCACGGAGATGGTTTCTTCCGTGCCCAGGTGCCTTCTTATCGTCACCTTGCCCGAAAGCGTCGTTGAGGTGGCTTCTACTGCCATCGGTCAAGACATTCTCACTTCGCTCGAACAGCGCGTGATTCGTGTTGGTTCTGCCATCAAACCCATCGAGGACGAGGAAGTTTTTGAGGTGGTGCGTCGCCGTTTGTTTGACGAGATTAAGGACTATACTGTGGTTGACGATGTGGCGCGTCGCTACCAGCGCATGTACCACAACCGTTACAACGACCTTCCAGCGCAGAGCGACAACAATGCCTACGCCGACAAGATTCGCAAGTCCTACCCCTTCCATCCCGAACTGATCGAGATGTTCCGCTTGCGTTGGGGCAGCGACCCGCATTTCCAACGCACCCGTGGCGTGTTACGCCTCTTGGCCTCAATAGTTCAAGATTTGTGGCGTCGCCGCCAAAACCTGACAGGAACCCAATCATTGATACATACCAGCGACATCAATCTTGAAAACTTGCCCACACTCACAGGTACCATCACCAATCTGATGGGCAGCCAGTGGGAAACCGTCATGCACGCCGATGTCTATGGCTCTGCCAGTAATGCCTTCAAGATTGACAGCAACGAAACAGGGTCTAACATTGGGCAATACTTCCTCACCGAAGGCATCGCCAACACCTTGCTGCTGGCTTCCATAGGCACTTTGGCTAACAATGGTTTGACTATCAAGGAGCTGAAACTCTGCATGCTGAAGCCTAACGCCTTCAACCATAACGACATCGACGGCGCTCTGAACAAGTACGAACAGGTGGCTCATTACCTTCATTACTCTAACATTGGCGAAAAGCGTTATTGGTTCCACTCCAAGCCCAACATCAACATCATCTTGAATCAGGCAAAGACCGAGATTGCCAATGATGAAATCCGCACCGAAATCGTCAGGCGTTTGAAGAACAGTTGCTCCTTCATCCCCAACCTGAATGTGTTGATAGCACCTACAGGCGACATCCCCGAGCAGAAGTCGCTCACCTTGATAGTAATGGGGCCAGAATACGCAGTGCCGATTGACAGGCAGAATGCCCCCGTCGAAAGCTATGTGAAAACCAATTCGCTGAAGCGCGGCGAGGCCGACCGCCTCTATCGTAACACAATGCTCTATCTGGTCTGCTCCGAGCAAGGCAAGTCCAACCTTGACGGCAAGATGCGCGACTACTTGGGCTGTGTCAAGGTGCAGAATGTCTATTCTGCTTCCATCGAGAAAGACCAGAGGGATGAAATCCAAAAGCGCAAGGATGCTTTCGACAAGGAAGCCTTCGATGCATTGGTTCAAGCCTACGCCGTAGTGTTGCGCTACACCTTCGACAAAGGCATCCTCCGTTACGATGTGAAGAACTACGCCTCCGATTTCTCGTCACAGGTCATGCAAAACATCCTTCCCGAGCTGAAAGAGGAAGAGTGGCTGCTCGATGCTGTGGGTCGTGGAGTCTTGCAAAACAACAACCTACTGCCAACGGTTGAGAATCCCATCCGTGTCAAGGACTTCTATGAAGCTTTCTTAAAGTTCGACGACAAGCCAATGATTACAGGCTCCGAAGCCATCATCCAAACCATCAACCGCTATTGCTCCGAGGGCTTGTTCAATGTGGCATCAGGCGAAAAAGGCAACTACGACAAGGTGTATAGCAAAGAAAGAGTCCCGTTCCTGAATGTCACCGATCCCGATTATTGGTTGGTCGACAAGAGCATAACCAAGGAAGAGCCAGCTCCAACACAACCTACTGAACCCGACCCAACACCCAATCCAACACCTCCGACAGGAACTGGCGGCGAACCCGAGCCTACACCGGGCGGCACGAAGCACTACAAGAAAATCAAAATCAGAGGTAGTGTCCCCAAGGAGCAATGGACGCAACTGTGGACAAGTTTCCTCGTCCCCTTGAAGGACAACGGCCTGCACATCACCGTCGAGTTCGAGGCTCAGACCACATCCAAAAACCCCTTGGACGAAAACTCCCATGTCATCAAATGCGTGAAGGAGTCCGCCGCACAGCTTGGTCTATTCTTCGAAGCGGAAGAATAATTGATGAACTCAAAAACATGATAAATTTATCAGATCAATTAATTAAAAACCTTCTACAACGTGCATATAGTTACGTTGATGGTGGCGCGTTTGAGGTAGAAGAATGGACAGCCAAGATGATAAAATATCTTGAGGCATACAATGATTTGCTAGGATTATCCAAGCAAGATGCTTACGAATTGGCGGAAGAGCTTTGGCGTCTCCCATATAAAGTTGGTGATGTTGGACATTCGATAGGTCGATGGGCTTTGCTAAAAAAAGAGCAGACCGCATTTCAAACAGAGATGCGCAACAGCATTGATAGACTGTTTAAAGCGATTGAGGACTATCGAAGCAGCAGGTTCTTCTTGGAATTGCTGAAGTTCTGTGCCAATTTCAAGCTACTTGCCCCCTATAACGCTATGATGGTCAGGACGCAAATGCCCGAAGCGAGATACGTCTTAACTGAAAAAAACTGGAGGGAGATGTATAAACGCAGACCTAAAAGGAACGCACGCCCATTGATTATTTTGCGAAAATTTGGCCCAGTTGATTACGTATTTGAGATTGGAGATACCGAGCCAATTCCAGGTGTGTTGTTTCCAACCACTGAGGAAGATATTCTTGCATCGATTGCTGACCCTTATGCCACGACAGGAGTTGTATCAAAAGAATTATATGAGAATCTAATCCAATCACTCGCTTATTATGGTATTGATTTGGACTACTTCAGAGTGGGGTCATCGTTTGCTGCTGAAATACGCAAAGCCCCATGTAAAGTAATGGTCAAAGGAGTTGAGGCTAATGGGCATTTTGTTATTAGCCTTAACAACAGCGTGAATGATAGCACGAACTTTGCTTCGATTTGTCATGAACTTGGTCATTTCTTCTGTTATCACCTGACGGCACCCAAGAAAGGAAATGAAGACTGGTGGAAGTGGAGAAAACTTACATGGGAGCAAAAGGAGTTTGAGGCTGAAATTGTGTCGTATATTATTTGCGAACGATACGGAGTTGGCAACAAGTCATGGGAGTATCTGTCGCATGTACTTGGAAAGAATGGAGTTATTCCTGATGGAATAAGTATAGATAGAGTCTTTAAAGCCGCAAACGAAGTGGAACGAATGTTGAAGGATGACCTTGACCCTCGAAGCTGCTATTTGTATTTTAACGATGCGACATTTAAAAAGCAATATGATTCTAGATATCCGAAGCAGATTAATTCGGATAGAATTGAATAGCTGACATTACCCACCAACAACTAACCCTATCAAATAGATTGAAGAAGAGATCCAGAGCATCCTGCCGTGTTCTTATTCTTCCATTGTTCCGCATCTGCAAGCCTTGTAATATCGATTTTAAATAGATAGCGATTATAAATTGAATGCCAGCCTTTAACGGGCTGGCATTCATTCTTCCTACCTTCTACATAGTAAATTATGAGTTGGCGGGGCAAAGGTATGGCATTTTGCCAAATTAACAACCATTCAGCCCCAAAATTGTTGTCTAACGTGGCTTACGTGTAAAAAACGGCCGATATCCGTTCAGTGAAAACGGCGATATCCGTTCACTATTGTCGCTGCAAAATTAGATTATTTTCTCATTCTCCAAAGCTCAGAATGGCGTGAACGCCTACGTAACTTCATCGTGAGCCATAAAAAACCTTGTGGTAGAACAAAACTGTGTCTATCAGGACATGGATAGCGATGACCAGCAATCCATCCACCTATGGCTGACCTCAGGGGAGAAGGTGGTGGGTCATCAGAAACCTTCATGCTCGACGTGGATTTGGCAGTTATTTATGGATATACCACAAAAAATTTTAATCGTCAAGTTAAAAACAATATTGATCGTTTCGATGATGATTTTAGATTTCAACTTACAGATATAGAAGTGAATATCTTGAGGTGCAAAAACTGCACCTCAAGTTGGGGCGGCGCTAGATACCTTCCTTATGCTTTCACGGAGTTGGGGATTTATGCACTTATGATGATCCTAAAAGGCAATCTTGCTATTGACCAAAGCAAGAAACTCATAAGGTTGTTTAAAAAATTGAAAGATTATGCCTTTCAGATCCAAAATATATTGCCTTCTTCCGATATGCGAACGCTCGCCATCCAAACCCAACGTAACACTGAAGGCATCCGACAGTTAAAACCAATTCAACGACCGCACTTATGACGATAACATTTAAATTTCCTATTTTTGCTGACTAAACCTACATAAGGCTTTACGGCAAAGTGCTTCAATGAAAAATAGATTAAATTAATATGACCCTCAACATCTACAGCCAATACTTTTCCGCCAAACTGCTTTTTAACGACGTTCCACGTCGTGCGGCAATGGTGATGCTCGTCTGCACCTCCGAGGCGGGCAACGTACAATATGAAGCTGCGGTGACTTTCTTTCCGCATAACGACGAGGAGGACTATGCCGTCTCTTACGACGCCTACTTCAGCAAGGTGGTCTATGAAGGCAAAGGCCGTCGCTCCAAAAAACGGGAACAACAACTGCTTGCCGAGTTCCGTGACCATATCGACGAACTGGCCCAACAGGCTGGGGGAGAAGTCCATTGGGAACAACCACTTCGCGAAGCAAGGTGGTAATCATATATTTGCCACATAATTATCTTAATCAAACGAGAAACAACAGCGTGTGATTCTTTATGCCCCAAATCCTACATAAAAAAACCTTCCAGGAACTGACCACGGACGAACTGTACGAGCTGTTGCGGGTGCGCAGCGAGGTGTTCGTGGTAATGACAAAACCGCTACATAGTGTTAAAAATCATTGAAAGCCCTTGCGGGAGTCAAAATTTTGTTGTAGTTTTGCAATGTTTTAACGTTGCGCCATACAGTGTAGGCGTGTAATATTGTCAGCGACAACGATTTTGACAATTTCGGATTACAAGCCACGAATTATTTTCGTGGCTTTTTTCTTAAATCGAAAGCTGTTAAAACCCATTGTTTTTCGCGTCCCTTGAATCTTTTCTCAACCACTATACGATAGTAGTTTGATTCAAACAAGAACTCTTCTTTGGAATCCGATTCTTTAATAGATCCGAATTGAACGATTATCGGAATGAAATCCTCAATTCTAAATCCAAGTCTTTTAATGCCCTCTTCGTGTTTGTCTATGATATGTGATAAACCGTAACCTTTATGTTTTATGGGATCTATGGTCTTCATCCGACCGAGTTAGCTGATTTTAAACGAGAATATCCGAATGTTGACATTACCCTGAAACCCTCAGGTGGAATTTATCACGATCATTACCTCCATTAGCCGAGTCGAGGATGTAAAGCTTTATCAAAACATCATCAGTGATTTGGAGGTTCGTCAATCCACCTTGTCAATGTAAGTGTCGTCTTCAATCCTCAGATTCTCAATAATGAACTTCTGACGTTCAGGAGTATTGTTACCCATATAATATTTCAAAAGCTCTTTAATGCCGAAGTCATACTGGAGAATCACCGGCTCGAGTCGCATGTTAGGTCCAATGAAGGCACGGAACTCGTCAGGGGAGATCTCGCCAAGACCTTTAAACCTCGTGATTTCAGCCTGTTTTCCGCATTTCAGGATGGAGTTGACACGTTCCTCTTCAGTATAGCAATAATGGGTCTCCTTCTTGTTTCTCACACGGAAAAGAGGTGTCTGTAGGATGTAAACGTGGCCGTTTTTCACCAAATCGGGATAGAACTGGAGGAAGAAGGTGAGCAGCAGCAGGCGGATGTGCATGCCGTCGACATCGGCATCGGTAGCGATCACGATGTTGTTATAGCGCAGATTCTCAATGTCTTCGTCGATGTTCAAAGCGGCTTGCAATAGATTGAACTCTTCGTTCTCATAACACACCTTCTTGGTCATGCCCAAACAGTTGAGCGGCTTGCCTCTGAGGCTGAACACGGCCTGGGTCTGCACATCGCGGCTCTTGGTAATGCTTCCCGATGCGGAGTCGCCCTCCGTGATGAAGATGGTGCTCTCCAGACGCTTTTCATGGTTGGTGTTCAGGTGGATGCGGCAGTCGCGCAGTTTACGGTTGTTGAGGCTGACCTTTTTGGCGCTCTCGCGAGCGGCCTTCTTGATGCCGGCAATCTCCTTGCGTTCCTTCTCATTGGCCTGGATCTTCGCCTGCAAGACGCTAACAGTCTCAGGATTCTTATGCAGATAATTGTCGAGATGACGTTTCAGGATGTCGAAGACGTAAGTCTTGAGGACAGGGCTGTCGTTGCTGCCATCGGGGTTGTTTGGAGCGAGGTGGGTGGAGCCGAGCTTGGTTTTCGTTTGTGCCTCAAAAACAGGCTCTTGAATCCTCACACATAAAGCACAGATTAAACCTTGACGGATGTCGGCAGGCTCGTATTCTTTTTGGAAAAACTCACGCACCACACGAGCATAACCCTCACGGAAAGCCGACTGGTGGGTGCCGCCCTCGGTAGTATGCTGACCGTTGACGAACGAATAGAAATAGTCGTTTGACTGACCATTGACATGGGTGAATGCCGCTTCAAAGTCACCGTCCTTGATGTGGATGATGGGGTAGAGGCCTTCACCCTCCATGTTGTTCTGCAAAAGGTCCAGCAAGCCATTCTTCGAATAGTACCGCTTGTCGTTATAGATCATCGTGAGGCCGCGGTTCAGGTACGCATAGTTCCACACGCGCTTCTCCACATAATCATCCACGTAATGGTAGTTGCCAAACAAGGCACTGTCAGGGATAAACTCAACCAAAGTGCCGGTCTCGGTGGCGCTTTCGTAGTCGATGATGCCTGTGTCGGAAGTCATCTTGCCTTGGGCGAACTCCACAATGCGTGTCTTGCCGTCACGGATAGACTGCACCTTAAAATACGAGGATAGCGCGTTGACGGCTTTGGTACCGACGCCGTTCAAACCCACGGATTTTTGGAACACCTTGCTGTCATACTTCGCACCAGTGTTCAACTGCGACACGGCCTCTTTCAACTTTCCTTGCGGGATGCCACGACCGTAATCACGGATGGAGACCTTCTTGTCCGCTTTGTCAATCGTCAATTCAATCCTTTTACCAAAGCCTGAAGTAAACTCGTCTATTGAGTTGTCTATCACCTCTTTAATCAAAACGTAAATACCGTCATCCTGTGAGGCGCCATCGCCCAGTTTACCGATGTACATGCCCGGACGGCGACGGATGTGTTCCATATCCTCCAGATGGATGATGTCATCATCGGTATAGGCATTGGTCACTGCCGGAGTCTCCTCAGGCTGGTTGAAAATATCTTGTCTCTCTTCTATATACTCGTTTTCCATCAGTTTTTATTTTTTGCAAAGATAGCTAAAAATTCGGCTTTACACCACGTCCAATCTTCTTTCGTCAGCCACAAATCCTTTACTTTCACGCCGGCAATGCGCTTGAAAACAAACCATTGGTAAAGCAGAATCGCCATATAAGTGCATGAGAACGAAATGGCTGCACCCAGGATGCCGATGGCAGGGATCAAAATGAACGTGGCGGGGACCGTCACTGCCAGTCCGACCAACGATGCATACAGGTTGTATTTGGGAATGCCTGTGCCCGAAAAATAATGCGTGAAGATCATGTGAGCCGAGAGGAAAAGAAGTCCGGGCGACATCAGCAGGATGATCTCCTTCACCTGGCCGAAAGCATCCGTGAACAGCCATTCAAAGAACCCAACTGGCAGGCAAACCAATGCCAAAAGGGCAAGGAATGTCAATACCAGCGTGATTTTCAAGAATTTAATGGTCAAAGCAACGATTTCTTCCTTGTCCGTTAAATTGCTCAACCTTGAAAACTGCACCATCGACACACTCAGTCCGAACACTTTCACGCCTTCACCGACCTGGGATCCCGCACCATACACGCCAACGGCATCTTCAGTACAATGCTGACGGATCAGGAAAATGCTCATACGACGATTCAAGGTGCTCACGAGGGTAGAGAGTTGAATGACATAGCCGTACTTCAGCATCTCCTTGGCTGTCAAGAAGAAAGGATCCTTACCCTCATGACCGGCCATACGAACCATCAGCACAAAACCGACGATGAAAGCGGTGACATAGCCACACAGCAGTGAATAGACAAAAGCGTGAGCGTCGCGGAGGTCGAACACAAAGATCAACAGCACCATCGAACATACCTGCACGAAGATCTGAAGCAGGAAAATCCAGTTGAAGGCACCCACTTTCTCCTTCCCCAAAAACACGTTGAGATTGAAGTTATGGAAGCTGTACACCAAGGTCAGCAGCAATGTAATGCCCTCATAGCCACGAGGAACGATGCGGTCAAAGGCTATTGGAAAATAGGACATCACCCAGAACAGCAGCACGTAGAACCCCATGACCAGGGCAATCCACGAATAGGAGACGGCCATCAATGTGGAGAGTTTTTTTCTCGGGGTGAAATACACCAATCCACTTCCAGCGAGGAATTCCACGCCGATCAAGAGAAAAGTAACGTCAGTTAGTACCGTGAAGCCGATGCCCCATTCCGCCGGACCAAGCACTTTGGTGCCCATCAGCATGGTGATGAACCCGACCAACAGATTCAACACCCTCGTTATGCCCGTGCCAAGGATCTTCTTAAACATGCATCTTGATTCTTACTTGATGAAACAGACCTGACAGCGTGAAGCGCCAGCGTTTTCCGTCGAAGACCGTAATGGTTTCGTTGCCATTCAAGGTATGGAAGCCCCGTTTGTACTTTGAGTGCTCAAAGGGCTTGATGGTATCGTATGGGGTTTCTTTGTATTGCTCACCCGTGAAGGTATCTACGTGGTTGAGCTTGACCGCCACCCCGTAATACCGGCCACATTCCTGGGCGGGTCGGATCAAATTGCCATCCAGCTCGATGAAAGCGCCAGCCATGCGGGCATCCGCACAATCCACTTTGACCGGGTTGGCATGATGAGGATAATACTCTCCCTTAAGTTCCTCAGCCACATATCGATAGAGCTTCACACTCGGGAAGTCCTTTTGGGTAAAGAACAGGTTCCAGCGTCCATCGCGATAGATCAGCGTGGGATCAACCGCTTGGACACGCTCCATCAGCACACACTCTTGCTCCAATTTCAGCTCTTTCTCGTTGAAACGGTACAAGTTCAAACGGTTCGCCTCGTTCGACTCGGGAACGCAGTACACCTCGCCTTCATGCTCAAACACAAAGGGATAAGAGAGATGGAAAGGCTCTTCGAGCGCCACTTTCGGCTTTTTGAAACCCTTTGACTTCCTCACCACTTCAATATGGCCTTTGCCCGTCTTATAGTTGTAACTCTCGTAGAAAATATAAGTGTCATTCTTGGTCGTAATCACAAAAGGATCAGCGAAATAAATCGACTTGCGCTTCCGCTTGAACCACACCACATCCTCCTCGGTAATCTCAGGCGCCTTGATGAACTCCTTCAGCGGAACCTCCACATAGCCCACGTTCCAATCCTCCTGTCGGAAGAGGTCGTGAAGATGGAAACGGCACCGCCTTGTCAGACACAAAATCCAGTATTTCAGCATCTTGATGTTTACTGGCGGACGGTTGATCTTGGCTTCTGACGCTGATTGATACTCATTCAGCTTGCCCGTGAACTGGATCTCGCGGCACACCTGCAAAGGCATGTCCGTACTATCCAAAAGCAATTGGTCAAGATGCGCCTTGTACGAATGTAAAACCGTTGGATACCAGCGTTTTTTCAGGATGTAGCCTTTGTCGAGCGATTCCGTGAGCCGTTGCAGGATAACGCCGTTTCGAGGTTCGTCATGCATCCATTCCCAAAAGCCCGGGGGACCGCCCCGATAAGCCATCTCATCATCATGATGGAACGACCAGATGCCGTATTTCGCCACCTGCAAAACCTCACCTCGAATGATATCAAATCCAAATCTTAATATAAAATCAAGTTGATGATTCTTAATGGTTTCAATATCTTTATCTAAAATAAAGGTTGAAGTCTTTTTATGGGTAGGTTCGCAGTCTAAGACAGGGATATCCTTCAATGAAACGCCCAACGGTCTCAGGCTCGGTTCCAGTTCAGTCATCACCTTTGACGAGGGCTTGAACCAGTAATGGTTCCAAATCTGGAAAAACCCACGGCGAATAGGGTAGTGGATCAACTTATGGAAAAAGCCTTTCTTTGAAGTCGCCTCGGCGTTTCTGACAATCAACTCAAGACGCATCCCTCCCTCGATGAGTTTCCTCACCGTCTCCACTTTCCAGGCCTCAAGGTTGAGGTCATCGACCATGATACCGAAACGCAAAGGGGTCAATTGTTGATCTGCCATGTTTTTTTTAACGAAAAAATCGTGTCAAAATTACAATTCTTTTGGAGATTAAGCGTTATATGGACAGCACTTGCAAGAAAATTTTCTATTTTTGCCCGATTTTTTCGGTATGAAGTTATCCATCGTCATCGTCAATTATAACGTAGAGTTCTTTCTGGAACAATGTCTTTATTCGGTTCGCAGATCGTTGCAAGGCATTGAAGGAGAGGTCTTTGTGGTTGACAACAACTCGGTGGACGGCTCTTTGAAAATGCTCGCCAAGAAGTTCCCTGAGGTGAAAGTGATCGCCAACAAGGAGAATGTTGGCTTCAGTCGCGCCAACAACCAGGCCATCAGGATTTCCACGGGTGAGTATGTGCTGTTGCTCAATCCCGACACGGTGGTGGAAGACGACACCTTTGCCAAGTGTCTTGCCTTCATGGATGCCCATCCTGATGCAGGCGGCCTCGGCGTGAAGATGGTGGACGGCAAGGGCAACTTTCTTCCTGAGTCGAAACGCGGACTGCCCACTCCGGCTGCCGCCTTCTACAAAATGTTCGGCATTGCCAAACTGTTTCCGCACAGCAAGCGCTTCGCCCATTATTATCTTGGACACCTTTCCAACGAAGAGACCAATGAAGTGGAGATTTTGGCGGGTGCCTTCATGCTGATGCGCCGTGAAACCCTTGACAAGGTGGGATTGCTGGATGAGACCTTTTTCATGTACGGCGAGGATATCGACCTATCGTACCGCATCACGCAGGGAGGTTACAAGAACTATTATTTCCCTGAGACCCGAATCATCCACTACAAGGGCGAGAGCACCAAGAAGACCAGTGTCAACTACGTCTTAGTGTTTTACAAGGCCATGGAGATCTTTGCCAAGAAGCATTTCGGACAGAAACGCGCTTTTTGGTTCTCGTTTTTCATCAATTTGGCTATCTATTTCAAGGCTTTCCTCGCTTTGGTCTCCCAGTTCTTCCATAAAATCGCTATTCCTTTCCTTGATGCCATATTGGGTTACGCCGGACTGGCGGTGATCAGCTATTACTGGGGTAAGATGACCGTTTACGAAGGGGTGGGCAGTTATCCAACGATACTTTTTGCCCTCGTGTTACCGGCATATATCTTTATTTGGTTGATAAGCACTTATTTTGCCGGAGGATACGACAAGCCCTACAACATCGGACGCGGTGTGCTTGGTGTCGCCACCGGCAGCGTCTTCGTGCTGATGCTTTACGCGCTGCTGCCCGAGTCGCTCCGCTTCTCACGTGCCTTGATCCTCTTCGGCACGTTGTGGCTCGCGCTGGAAATGACGGTGACGAGGCTCATCGGCGTGTGGATGGGGAAGGAGACGTTCATGTCGAAACGCAATGCCAAGAAGCGTTTCATCCTCATCGGCAGTCCCGATGAGGCCCAGCGCGTCGAGGCACTCATCCAAAGCACTTCCATCAAGCCTGATTTCATCGGCTTAGTGAGCTCTGACCCGAAAGGGGAGACCCCCGAGGGATTCATTGGACGCATCAACCAAGTGCCCGACATCATCACGATCTACAAGATTACGGAGATCATCTTCTGTTCCAAGGATGTGCCGCATCAGGTCATCATCGACAAGATGGTGGAATGGCATGCCTCCAACGTTGACTACAAGATCGCACCCGAGGACAGCCTCTCCATCATCGGCAGCAACAGCATCAACACACGTGGCGACCTCTATACCGTTGACATCAAGGCTATCGACACGGTGGCTAACCGCCGCAACAAACGCCTGTTGGATGTGATTCTTTCCGTCTTCAGCGTCGTGTTCTGGCTGCCTTTAGCCTTTGTGGTGAAGAAACCTGGCCGTTTTTTGAAGAACGCCGTCTTGGTCTTCATCGGAAAGCGGACCTGGGTTGGTTACTGCAAAGCCGACAAGGAAGTCCACAAGCTGCCCAACATTCGCCGTGGCATCTATGATCCGGCCACGCCAATAGAAAAACTCGGCACCGAAAACGACACCGAGTTTTACAATCAGTTGAACTTGCTTTACGCTCGCGACTATACGGTCTGGAAGGACGCTGAGATCTTCTTCAAATCCATTTCCCGATAAGACGTCCGGTTACTTCACAGCGTGCTTGTAACCTTGAATTTTATTCCAATCGCCACGGGTGAAGTCCGGAATGGCAACGGGCATGCCGCCGTTGGCAATGGAGGCAGCGGTGAGCTCGCCTAAGCAGGACCACTCAGCGGCGTCATAAACGTCCTGGTCGAGCGGCAAACCGTTCTGCAGGCAGTAAATCAAGCGGTAATCCATCACGAAGTCCATGCCACCGTGACCGCCCACTTCCTTGGCCTTTTCCTCAATCTCAACGGCAATGGGGTGGAGATATTCCTTCAGAATTTTGTCGCGCACCTCAGCCGGAACAAAGCCATGAGGATTCAGGTGCTGACCTTCAGCCAAAAAGCCCTCTGGCAACTTCTCTTCAAGAACGGTGAATCCCTCAGAGGGATATTTGTTGGCGAAGCCTTCCGTACCTGTCAACTGATAGAGACGGTTGTAAGGACGGTAGGTGTAGACGTCATGCTCAATCAGCAGGGTGTTGCCTTTCTCGGTCTGGATCATGGTGGTGGTCATGTCGCCATTGGCGAAATCATCCACGCCCATCATTTCCTTGGCCACTTTCTTGCCATTATAAGAAGGTGTGCCCATGGAAACCAGGGTCTTCATGCGGTCGCCACGGTGGATGTTGAAAGCCTGGCAAAGAGGTCCGAGGCCGTGGGTGGGATAGACGTCGCCCGAATGGCTCTGGTTGAAATCCAAACGCCAGTTCTCATAGTACTCATGCCAATAAGGCTCCAGATTGTGGATATAGGCGCCCTCACCGTGGATGAGTTCGCCCAGCAGGCCTTGTTGTGCCATGTTCAAGGCGGTCAGCTCGAAGAAGTCGTAGCAGCAGTTCTCGAGCATCATGCAGTGGCGTTGGGTCTGTTCGGCCACATCCACAAGTTGCCAGCATTCCTCAATGGAGGTGGCAGCGGGGACTTCCACAGCCACATGCTTGCCGCATTGCATGGCATAGGTGGCCATCATCACGTGGGTCTGCCAATTGGTGGCGATATACACAAGGTCGATGTCGTCGCGCTCGACGAGTTCCCTCCAGCCTTCACGGCCAGTGTAAGCAGCGGCACGGGGCAGTCCCTTGGCTTCCAAGATGTCGGTCTGCACCTTTTCAACGCGGTCAGGTTCGATGTCGCACAAAGCCACCACCGTCACGCCGTCGATGTAGGTCATGCGATCCACGGCATCCGGTCCACGCATCCCGAGGCCGATAAAGCCGATACGCACATTCTCGATGGGATCGACAGCGAATTGCAGGACGCTCTTTTGGCCTTCCTGACGCTGAGGCTCATCGAAAACGATGGTGTTATTCTTGATGACATAATTGCCGTGACGGTCTTCCTGAACCTTCGGTGTGCAGGCCGAAAAGAGACAGGCCGCCAGGAGTAACGCTAAGTAAAGCTTTGTTTTCATATCGATTGTTTTATGTGATTGACAGGCAAATATAAGAAAAGTTTTGTATCTTTGTCAAAAACAAAAAACATGCACGACAACAACTTACTCATCTCCATCGCCTCCCGTTTCGTTGATTCAACACAAATTTCCACCATTCAGCCTTTGGGCAACGGCTTGATCAACGACACCTATAAAATCATGGCCGCTGGGCAAGAGCAGCCCAAATACGTCCTGCAACACATCAATGACAAGGTGTTCACCGATGTGGAGCTATTGCAGCGCAACATTGAGACGGTCACCGGCCACATCCGCCGCAAATACGAAGCTGCTGGCATGAGCGACATTGACCGTCGGGTGCTGCATTTCGTGAAAGCCGACACCGGCAAGACCTACGTGAAGGTGGGAGAGGAGTACTGGCGTGTAATGGACTTCATCGCCGACAGCGTGACCCAAGAAGCCGTCACTCCGCAATCAGCCTACGATGCCGGGCGTTCCTTCGGCGACTTTGAGTCGTTGTTGGCCGATGTCAAGGAACCGATAGGGGAGATCATCCCAAATTTTCACAACATCGAGTTCCGTTTGCATCAGTTGGATGAAGCCATCGCCGCTGACCCCGTGGGCAGGATGAAAGACCATGAAGTTCGAGATTATGTTAAGAAAATCAAGGACTTAGCCAACGAAATGAGTCTCAGTGAGCAGCTATACCGTGCTGGCAAGCTCCCCAAACGCATCTGCCATTGCGATACCAAAGTGAACAACATGCTTTTCGACAAGAACGGCAACGTACTATGCATCATTGACTTGGATACAGTGATGCCCAGCTTTGTTTTTTCCGATTTTGGCGATTTCTTGCGTTCCGCAGCCAATACCGGAGCCGAGGACGATCCCAATCTTGGCAACATACACTTTAACATGCAGATTTACAACGCTTTCCTTGAGGGTTATTTGGAAGGAACCCCATCAATCCTGACATCCATGGAACGTGACCTGTTGCCGTATGCGGCTTGTTTGTTCCCATACATGCAAGCGGTGCGGTTTTTCGCTGATTATATCAATGGCGATACCTATTATAAGGTGAAGTATCCAGAACACAACATGGTCAGGACCAGAGCCCAATGGAAACTCTTTGAAGAAGCTAAGGTTTCATTATCGAAGTAATCCAACGGCACGGCATAACTCCCTGCGGGAGTTACGCAATGTGCCTTTTGGAGTACTTCGACAACTCTTAGAACGGCAGATCGTCGCCGTTGCTGCTATCGCCAAAATAGTCTTCAGGACCGCCAGCGGGAGCTGCTGCGGGTGGCGTTTGGTGCATGGCTTGGGCAGCGGGCTGTGAAGCCGGCTGACCAGGAGCGGCTGCGTTGATTGGGTCAAAGCGCCACACACGAACGTCGGTGTACCATTTACCGTTGAATTCCCTTGATGAGATGTCGATTTGTGCCTTGATCAGCTGTCCGGGAACCATGCTTTGGATTTCGTTGATCTGATTGGTCCAGCAGGTCAAGCAAACCGTCTTGGGATATTGTTCGTCAGTTTCAATGATTAAATCTTGTTTGCGCCAAGGGCCTTTGGCGCTTGTGCCTTCGGTGAGACCGCCGAGTCTCACGACTTTTCCTGTGATTTCCATATACTTGTTATTTTAAATATTCATCTGCAAAGATAAGGCTGAAACCGCCCAAATTATTCACTTTGTCGAATATTCTTCCAATAATTTTTATAAGATGCTCGTTTCCTTTTGGTTACTCCTTTTCAAATATAATCAACATTATGTTAAATAGTAGCAAGAAAAGCAAAGAAAAAGCCCCGAGGAATCTCCCCCGAGGCTCTTTATTCAGTCAACTAATAAATGGGATTATTCAGCGTCCAAAGCCTTGGCTTCGTCCATCATCTTCAGCTTCACATAAAGGGTCTTAAGAAGATGCTTCAGATCGTCGGAAGGCTGTGCTTCGTATGCGGTCTTTGCGTATGGCAGACCTTGGCGCAGGAACTCTGTGGATTCATCCAACAGTTTGTTGTAACGCTCGATCTCAGCCATGCTGGCACCAGTGATTTCATTAGCCTCAACGACCTTCTGGTTGCTCAGTGTGATGTAAACCATGGCGAGGTTGTAATAGGCATCATAGTAAGTCGGATCCAGTTCAATGATCCTGCTGTAGTAACCGATAGCCTTTTCAGCATCGAAAATGTCGTGGGTGTCATCACCGAAGATGCTGCCCAAAGTGAACAGGATGGAAACGTTGTTAGGATCCAGCTCCTGCAGCTTGTTGAGGTCGCCAAGGGCTTCCTCACCCTTACCCTGCTTCAGATACAGGTTCACCTTCTCGATGATCATGCCAGCGTCGCCAGGGAATTTTGCAAGACCTTCGTTGATCACGTTCATGCTGTTCTCGTCGTCGCCCTTCAAGGTGTAGCAAGAAGCCATGTTCTTGTAGAGGTCAACCTTGTCGTAACCGAGGTTCTTCAGGTCAGTGTAGGTAGCCAGAGCATCATCGTAAAGTTCGCCTCTCATATAGGCCAGACCGGCGTTTTCCAGTGCTGAAGTGTCAGGACGTGAGCCAGTGAGTGAAATGTCGTATGACTTTCTGAAGCTGGCGGCAGCGTCACCAAAGGCCTTGTTGTTGAACTGTTCGATACCATCTTGGAAGTAGCACTCGCCGATGGCCACCACTCTTGAATAGACATCCTGAGCGTTGTCCTTGGTGTAGTCAGCATCAGCTTTGATGCAGTTCTGGAGTGACACGTAAGCGGTCTCAAGAGCATCGGGATACTTGGCAAGCAATTTCTTGTCCTGGTAGATGTTGAGGTAAATCATGCCACGATAGAGCCAAGCCTGAGCCTGGTCTTTCGGTTTCATGCCGAGGAAGCCCTGGTGGTTGACACATTTGTCAATGGATTCAGCAGCTTTCTCATACTGACCGTTCTTGTTGTAGTTGTATGCATTCGTACGGTCCATCTTTTGGGCCATCATCACATTGGCTGTGAGCAGGACGGCCAGCAAAATCACTAACTTTTTCATTTTTCTACTTTTTATAGTTCTACAATTATTTTCTTAACGTTTCCTAATTGATTATCAAATCTTGTTCCAAAATATCATTCTTCAGGAGTTTCGGGAGCCGGAGCCTCATTTTCAGCCGGTTCTGTGACGATTGGATTGCCCTCCTCGTCTAGTTGGACTTCTTCCTCGTCTTCGTCTTCCCTCTTCACCTTGGTGACAGCGGCAATCTCGTCGTTACCACGCAGGTCGATGAGTTTCACGCCTTGGGTGGCGCGGCCCATCACTCTCAAGGTATCGGCACCGATTCTGATCAAGATACCGGACTTATTAATTATAATAAGGTCATCCTCGTCAGTCACATCCTTGATGGCAATCAGGTCGCCGGTCTTGTCGGTGATGTTCAAGGTCTTGACACCCTTACCGCCACGGTTGGTGATGCGGTAGTCGTCAACGTCGCTACGCTTGCCGAAGCCCTTCTCGGAGACCACCAAAACGGTCTGTTCGGGGCTGTGGATGCAAATCATGCCGATGACTTCGTCTTCTTCTGAAGCCAGGGTGATACCCTTCACGCCAGAGGCGTTACGGCCCATCGGACGGACAGTCTTCTCGTTGAAGCGGACAGCCTTGCCCGAACGCAGTGCCATCAGCACCTCGTCCTCACCGCTGGTCATGTTGGCGGTCAGCAACTCATCTCCCTCACGGATGTTGATGGCGTTGATGCCAGCCTTACGCGGACGCGAGTAAGCCTCGAGGGTGGTCTTCTTGATGATGCCCTTCTTGGTGCAAAGGATCACATAATGGTTGTTGATGAATTCTTCATCCTTCAGATCCCTGACATTCAGCACGGTGATCACCTTATTGTCCTTATCGACGTTCAGCAGGTTTTGGATGGCCCTACCCTTGCTGTTCTTGCCCTCTTCGGGAATCTCGAAGGCACGCATCCAGTAGCACTTGCCCTGTTCGGTGAAGAACAGCAGGTAGTTGTGGTTCGTGCAGGTGAAGATGTGCTCGATGAAGTCGGTATCACGTGTAGAGGAGCCTTTGGAGCCCTTGCCTCCCCTACTCTGTCTGCGGTATTCTCTCAATGGCGTGCGCTTCACGTAGCCAAGGTGTGAGATGGTGACCACCACCGTATCGTCGGCGATCATGTCCTCAATGCGGAACTCGCCTGCGGCGGGAACGATCTGGGTACGGCGCTCGTCGCCATATTTATTCTTGATTTCAGTAAGTTCATCCTTGATGATCTGGAACTGCATCTCCACATTTTGTAGAACATCGTGGAAATGACGGATCTTTTCCTCAAGTTCCTCCAGTTCATCCATGATCTTCTTGATTTCAAGACCGGCCAACTGACCGAGGCGGTAAGCCACGATAGCGGATGCCTGCGGATCGTCGAAGTCGAACTTCTCCATGATGGCTTGCTTGGCCTCGGCTGAGCCGCCCTTACAAGCACGGATGGTAGCGATGATCTCGTCAACGATGTCGATGGCGCGTGCCAAGCCTTCGAGGATGTGGGCGCGCTCCTCAGCCTTCTTCAAGTCGAACTGGGTGCGGCGGATCACCACGTTGTGGCGGTGGTCGACGAAGTGCTTGATCAGGTCTTTCAGGTTCAAGGTATAGGGACGGCCGTTGACCAAGGCCACGTTGTTCACGTTGAACGAACTCTGGAGGGCGGTCATCTGGTAGAGCTTGTTGAGCACCACCTCTGCATTGGCGTCGCGTTTCAGTTCATACACGATGCGGATGCCCTTACGATCTGACTCATCGCGGATGTCGGCAATGCCTTCAAGTTTCTTGTCGTTGACCAGGTCGGCGGTCTTCTTGATCATGTCGGCCTTGTTGACTTGATAAGGAATGGATGTGGCGATGATGCGCTCATGGCCGTTGTGTTCCTCAATGGTGGCTTCACCACGGACCACGATCCTACCCTTTCCGGTTTCAAACGCCTCGCGGACGCCTTCGTAACCGTAAATAACGCCAGCCGTCGGGAAATCGGGAGCCTTGATGTATTCCATCAGCTCGGGGACGGTGATGTCGT
>CAMYVD010000029.1 GCA_947302205.1 uncultured Bacteroidales bacterium | reverse complement strand
TGATGGACACGCTGATGATGCCGTGTTGGGCAAGCAGTTGCAGCCACCAATAGTCACTGTCGGCCCATGAGTTGTTCACCGTTTGATGGCCAGGACCGCCATACACGTAGATCAGCACTGGGTATTTCTTGTTTGGATCAAAGTCGGGAGGCGTAATTTGCCATGCGTCTACATCCACTTGGGTGCCATCCGGCAAGGTGAAGGCAGGATCACTGATCTTCATCAACTTCTTCTCGCCTAGGTTGAAAGTGCCCAACTTCTCGGCAAACTCATGATTATCCTCCAATACCCTCACCAATTTGCCCTTGTTAGTGTAGAGCTCATACTGGCGAGGCTGGGCAATGGATGAGTTGATATTGATCAGATAGCTGAAATCATTGCTGAAACGAGCCTGGTTGGTACCAGGACGGCCAATTACCTCACGCATCATGCCTTTCAGGTTGACTGCATAGATTTGGCGATCGACAGGGCTGTTTTTGGCAGCTTGGAAAAACACTTCCTTGCCATTGAAGCCGTACACTTGGGTCACGTCCCAGTCTCCAAAGGTGAGCTGTTTCACCAAGGTACCGTCGATGAGATAGAGATAGATATGGTTGTAGCCACTGCGTTCAGAAGTCATCAGGAAACTATTGCCGTCCTCAAGGAATGTCCAATCATCGGTGATGTCGATGTAATAAGCATTGAGCTCATCATAGAACACGCGGCTGGCACCTGTGGTAGCATTGGCGGCCAGGATCTCGAGATGGTTCTGATGGCGGTTTAAACGTTGTATGGCCAAGATATTGGGGTCTTGGGTCCACTTCATGCGAGGCAGATAAATGTCCGTTTCGGTACCCGTGTCCATCTTCACGGTCTTGCCAGTGGCCAAGTCGTACACATAGATTTCCACGATGCTGTTATCCTCACCGGCCTTGGGGTATTTGAAGCTGTACCAATCGGGATAAAGACCTTCAAACTCTTCCATTTGGAACTCCTTCACATTCGATTCATCGAACTTCATGTAGGCGATCTTCTTGCCGTCGGGTGACCAGCAGTAGCCTTGCGAAAAGCTGAATTCTTCCTCGTAGACCCAATCGGGAGCGCCATTAATAATATGGTTATAGAGGCCGTCGAACGTGAACTGTGTCTCTTCGCCCGAGGTCAGATCCTTGATGAACAGGTTGTTATCGCGCATGAAGCACACCTTACTGGCATCAGGCGAGAAGGTAGCCAGACGTTGCTTACCGTTTTCAGACAGCGGCTGCAACGTTTTGGTCTTGGTATCGTAGACGTAATAATATGCCGTGTAGGAATGGCGGTAGATGGCTTCCATCTCGGTCAGCACAAGGACTTTGGACTCGTCGTCACTCAACTCATAGTTCTGCATCGGAACGGGCTTTTCTTCACCTTCCAGCACCAAGTCTTTCATCTCGAAGAGGGTCTTCACCAGCTTACCGGTTTTGTAGTTATAGATATTGAGGGCACCTTTTTCAAAACTGCCGTAGGTGACACCGTCTTTCATGGAGTTCATGCCACGGACGCCTTTGGTTGAGAACGTTGGGCGTTCATAGAGGTCTTCAAGGGTGAAGTTCATCTTATCCTGCGCGGTGGCGAGGAAAGTTCCTACAATAAGGAACAGACTGACAAGCAAATATTTTCTCATGATTTTAGATTTAACGATGGGCAAAAGTAGTGATTTATCGGACACAAAACGAACGTCGTAAACAAAAAAAAGAGACGCTTTTGATTGCGTCTCTTTGGCCTGTGGGACGTACTGGACTCGAACCAGTGACCTCTGCCGTGTGAAGGCAGCGCTCTAAACCAACTGGGCTAACGACCCAATAAAAAAACGCCATCGGCGTTTTTCGTGGGGCGAACAAGGATCGAACTTGTGACCTCATGCCTGTCAAGCATGCGCTCTAAACCAACTGAGCTACCGTCCCATTTGCGGATGCAAAAGTACAGCTTTTTTTGTTATCTCCAAGAAATCGGAGAAATATTTTTTGAAAAAATTAAAATAATGCCTAACTTTGCACTCCCGATAAGTTCGGATTAATATAGTAAATTATTATAAATCAAAATATTATCATCATGATGCAAAATAATATCGTCCCCGTTGACGTAGCGAAGAAACTCTTTGCAGAAAGTGGCTTGGCCTGCATCGGCAAGGCTGGTATCCGTGAAATCAACAAACTGGCTCGCGACATCGAAGCCGCTTCAGGCAAGAAGTTCATCCACATGGAGATTGGCAACCCTGGTCTGCCCGCCGCCCGCGTCGGTGTGGAAGCCCAGATCAAGGCCCTGCAAGACGGCGTACCCGCCAACTACCCTCCTATCGATGGCGCTCCCATCCTTAAGAAAGAGGCCTCCCGTTTCATCAAGTGTTTCCTCGACCTCGACGTTGACGCCGCCAACTGCGTACCCACCGTTGGTTCCATGCAGGGCGCCTTCGCATCCTTCATGATCGCCGGTCACACCAGCCTCAAGAAGAACACCATGCTTTTCATCGATCCAGGTTTCCCGGTGCATAAGTTCCAAAACCGTGTGTTGGGCATCCCGATGGAGCATTTCGACATCTACGAATACCGTGGCGAAAAACTGCGTGCCAAACTCGAAGAGGTGCTGAGCAAAGGCAACATCCACAGCCTGCTTTACTCCAACCCCAACAACCCGACATGGGTGTGCCTCACCGACGAGGAGTTGCGCATCATCGGCGAACTGACCAACAAGTACAACGTCATCGTCATGGAAGACCTCGCCTACTTCGGCATGGACTTCCGCAAGGACTACAGCCATCCTGGCGAAGAGCCTTTCCAACCCAGCGTGGGTAAATACACCGACAACTACATCCTGATGATTTCCAGCTCCAAGGCATTCAGCTACGCCGGTGAGCGTTGCGCCATCCTCGGCATCAGCGACAAGTTGGCCCAACGCCACTTCCCCGACCTGAAAGCCTTCTGCGGCCAGGAGATCTTCTTGCGCGCCATCCTCTTCGGCGCCCTGCACCCACTGAGCTCAGGCACTTCACACTCGGCTCAATACGCTTTGGCAGCAGTGTTGAAGGCCGTTAACGACGGTACTTACCGCTACCGCGACGATGTCATCGAATACGGTCGCAAGGCTGAGTTGATGAAGAAGGCCTTCACCGAGAACGGCTTCTATATCACCTATGATGAAGACTGCGGTGAACCCATCGCCGATGGCTTCTACTTCACCTTCTGCTATCCGGGCTTCACCGGCGCTGACTTGGTGGAAGAGATGATGTACTATGGCGTATCCGGCATCTCACTCGACACTTGCGGCAGCCAGAAGCAAGGCATCCGCGCCTGCACCTCGCTCATCCAAAGAGATGAGATCCCAGTGCTGGCCGAGAGACTCAAGGCGTTTGCCAAGGATCACCCGGTGAAATAAACGAGTATGAAGAAGGCTGGGAAACGGATATGGATTTGGATCCTTTCAGGAATGGCGCTGTTGTTTGGCTTCAACAGCTGTGAACATTCCACGCTCTATGGACCGCCACCAGAGGTGTTGTATGGCCCTCCAACCGAAGATACCATAAGGTAGCAAAACCAAATCGAAGCAGCCTCAAAGGGTTGCTTCGATTTTTTATTCCCTTAAGGCAAACTTCTTCTCATCCTTTTTTGCATGACAACGGCGCACGAGGCGTCGCCAGTAACCGACATCACCGTGCGGCCCATGTCGATGATGCGGTCGATGCCCGCGGCAACAGCCACACATTCGACTGGGATGCCCGCCGAGGCGAATACCATCGCCATCAACGCCAAACTGCCTCCCGGGATACCCGGGGTGCCAATTGAGGCGATCGTAGAGGCAAAAGCTATGGCCAGATATTGGCTCATGGTAAGATCGATGCCACAACAAGTCGCCATAAACACCGACACCACGCCCAGATAGATGGCTACACCGTCCATGTTGATGGTCGCCCCTAATGAAAGCACAAAACGGCCAATGTCTTTGCTGACACCCAGTTTCTCGGTGCACTGCATCGAATAAGGTAGTGTGGCCACTGATGAGTCGCTGGAAAAGGCAAACAGCATGGCCGGTTGCATGCCCTTGAAGAACTTCAGCGGTGACAGTCCGCCCAACAACCAAACTGCCGAAGAATAAACCATTCCCGCATGGACGAAGAAACAAAGGTAAGCCAAGGCAATCAAAGCCACATACGAGCCTAGCACTGCTGGACCGTTGGCCACCACCACGGGTGTCAGCATGCAGAACACCCCGATGGGCGCCAGTGCCATGATATACTCCAGAATCTTGCACACCACGTCGTTGAAACTGAGCGTCACTTTTCGGGCCATCTCCCCTTTCTCGCCCACATGGACCATGGCGATGCCAAAGAGCAAAGCCATCACAATCACCTGCATCATCGTCATGGAACTCACCGGCTCGAGGATATTGCTTGGAAACATATTGACTATTTGGTCCATCACCGACAGATGCGGCACCTCGACACTTTCCGCCGCGGGATCCAAGTCAATATGAATGGTTGGGAGGATGCCTTTCAGCAGGCTGGGAACCACCAACCCCAACGTCACTGCAAAGAGGGTCGTCACCATGAAATACAGCAGGGTGCGAAGCCCCAGCTTGCCCACTTTCTTGATGTCGTTCATCGAAAGGATGCCCGCCATGATGGAGAACAGCACCAGCGGTACCACGATGAACTTCAGCAGGTTAAGGAAAATGGTGCCTATAGGCTTGATGTACGCATTGACGAAGTCGGCTTGGTTGCGCAGCAGGACACCTGCAATCACGGCAAGCAATAAAGCGATGCCAATCTGAACGGTAAGGGAGGGCTTTTTCATAGGGCAAAAATACAAAATCAAGAGATTAAAAAATCTGCTTGAACATTTCCCGATAGGCTTCCACCTTCTTTTCGAAAGCCAAGGGATAGGCCCGTGAGGACGATGGCAACCGATAGAGCAAAAGCTCTGGCTCCAGTTCGGTTACCGTGCCCAAAGCAGGAATCTTGTCCAAGCCGAAGTAGTGGCACACCTCCCCTGTCGCCTTCTCGCCCGTGGTAGCGATGGCATGACACAAGGGTATCTGACAGAGCAAGTCTCGGATATCTGTAGGCTCCACAATCTCCAGATAAGCATCGGAGGCATTGTCTTTCAACCTTTTGACCACCTTCGCCGTATCATAAAGCGCGATGCCTTTTTCTTTGAGGAAACCTACAATCTTCGCTTTGTTAAACGACTTACGTCCTTTATCGACAAAATAATCCTTGTCGCCAAACCAAACCGCGCCTTCAATCCGCCAGTGGTCGTTCTGGAAATTGGGGTAATAGAAATCCATGCACCACCGCTGTTTCGGAGGCGGGAAACTGCCCAGGAAAATCACTTTGGCGTTTTCAGGCAGGAAAGGGTCCAATGGGTGTTGCTCGAAGGTCATTTATCTTCACAGACTTTTTTTCTCTGCGAAGATAAAAATATTTTTTCTTTATTGGCCTCTTCGATCTCTGCAATCGTTCTTTCAACCACTTCCTGCAGTTGGTAGGTGGCAATGCCTAACGGCTTGTTGATATCCTTCAGCGACCACTCCACGATTGTTTTCTTAGCTGTCTTGCATATTAGAAGCCCAACCGACGGATTGTCATCTTTCCCTCGAAGCAAATTGTCAGCGGCGGTTACATAAAAGTTCAACTTCCCTGCGAACTCAGGAGTGAATTTCACAGTTTTAAGTTCGACTATGACATATCGGCGCTGTGGAATATGGTAGAACAACAAATCGGGAAAGAAGACCGACTCGTCATCCATTCTCAGTTCTCGCTGTCGACCCAAATAGGCAAAGCCCTTCCCAAGTTCCAGCAGAAACCGTGTCACATTTTGAGCCAACGCTTCCTCTAAATCCTTCTCCGCCTGAACCGATTTAGCGGTGATAAAATCCAAATTATACTCATTTTTCAACAGTTCCTTTGCCAATTGACTTTGCGACTCGGGCAATGTTGTATCAAAGTTGGTGATGGCGGCACCTTGTTTTGCAAAAAGATCCTTCGCCATTTTATCTTCAAGCCAACCTCTACTCCATCCTTCGTTCACAACCTTGTTGAGGTAGAAATATGCTTCTTGGGGAGTTTTGCTTTTGGTAAAAATTTGAACATGGTGTTTCCAAGGAACCAGCCCAAACAAACCAGGCATTTCTAATTCGTCACCAAGTTGGTGACGAATTGTAATATCCTCTATATAAAATATATACCACCGCTTCATGTACTTCAGATTGGTAACGGAAAAACCTGTTTCATTAGGAAACATCGCTTTCATATCCAAGCTCAACTGATTGAAGAATCCGCTCCCCCATCTACTCTCGGCTTCTTGCCGAACAATATCACGCCCAAGGCTCCAATAGTACTCCAACAAGGTACTATTAACTCTGACAGCGGCTTTAACTTGACTTTGTTTATAACGGCTTTTTAGTTCAGCCAACCATTCCACATACTCTTTGTCAGAAGTCATTCCGTCGCGAAAAATAAATGACGGTTTTTCTTTTCTATCTTTTCTCATTCTCAAGGTGAATTAAAGTGTTTTCACCCTATAAGTGGAAAAAGAAGCCAAAATGTTTCACTTTTTTTAAACTTTTTTTAACGGCTTACCCGACTAAATAAAAACGATCGTCAATAACCAGAGCTTATCGTTTGATTTCCAACCTTAAAACCCTTATCGGTCTGTCTTTCCCCTGGTATTGTGTTTCATCAATACAAGTCTCACCTGTAGGGATGAAGCCACACTTCTCCATCACACGGCCTGAAGCTGGATTGTCAACGAAGTGACCACTAATCAAGGATGAGATGACTGTAGTTTTGCGGATAAAATCCAACATCAGATTCAAGGCTTCCGTGCAGATGCCTTGGTTCCAATAAGGCTTGCCAATCCAGTAGCCACAAAGCGGTTCCCCTTCGCGAGAGGGCAGATGGCAATCGCATGAGGGACCATAACCGATGGCGCCAATGGCCTCCCCTGTCGCTTTCAGTTCGATGGCCCAGTTGGTGTCGTTATGAAACACGGTGCGGATAATCTCCAAGCTCTCCTCTACGCTCTTGTGCGGTGGCCATCCGGCACGTGGACCGACATCTGGATCAGAGGCATAGTTGAACAACACCTCGGCATCATCATCGCGCCAAGGACGCAAAAGGATCCTTTCGGTTTCCATCATTTCATTTTTTTACGGATATTCTCGGCCAATAAGGCAGCGACGTATTCCGTTGTGAAAGGACTCACGTTGATGGTAAGGTCGTAGTTTCGGGCATCGTAACGTGAGGTGTCGGCAAAAGTCTTGGTGTAGTTCTCACGGGCTTTGTCAATCTCGTCGATCAGTTTGGCCGCAGCTTCCTCATTAATGCCTTCACGCTGGGCAAAACGCTGGATGCGAACCTCGCGATTGGCCATAATGAAGATGCGAATGGCATCAGGGTTATCTTTGAAGATATGGAAACCCGACCGGCCGACAAAGATGCATGACTCCTGCTGGGCCAACTTGCGCATAATCTGTGCTTCGGCGTAAAAAAGCTCACGTGATGTAACCTTCTTGTTCTCTGCCTGATAGCTATCGCCAGCTGCACTAAATTGACGGTAAAACTGACAGAAATCATCCCAGAAGTTCAACTTCTCCTCTCTGATGCGTTCTATCTCCGGTATGGTAAGATGGTATCTTTCAGCGATGCTCTCAATGATGGCTTTGTCATAGACTTTCAGGCCGAGCATTTCGCCCAAACGGCAAGCAATTTCCCTGCCGCCGCTTCCGCTTTCACGATTGATGGTGATGATGATATTACTCATAATTCAACATGTTTTTCGGCTCCAAAGATAGTAAAAATCGCCAAATTATCCTTATCATTTTTTTCGTTTCTTTGTAATTTTTAAGCTGCTGCCTGCATCTAATGGACAAAACACTAAAAATGAAAGACAAAGAAGCGTATTTCACCCGGTTGGTTCGAGAACAAAGACAGCTTCACCAACGCATCGGCAAACTCGGCCTTGTGGACAGGGCTATAGTTATGGAAACGCAATCCGGGAAACGCTAATCCGTGGTTTATGTGCATTCCAATCATTGTAGGAGTTGCCATCGGAGCACTTATCGGTTACCACTTCCACCGTAAGGCCGTGAATGCTGCTCAAGACATTCTGGATGAAATCGAAGAAAAAGAAGGAGGAGTGACCAATGAAAACCACTAAGATTATTTGGGGTCTTTTACTGACCCTTGCGGTATTCGCCATTGCCATTGTTTTAGGCCCTAAATGCCATCTGAATTCGGATTTCATAGCGGGCTCGTTCATGACGCATACCATCATGTTAGTACTATCCGTTGGACTAATCATCGCTTTGAGGGGACAGGTAAACTTCCGTATCGCCATGCCTCAATTCAAGCAGACACTGAAGCCTTTATTATTCGGATTCTTAACGGCCGTTGTGGTCAACATCACCTTGGGAATCATAACCGTCATTGTCAGTGGCTCGGCGGAGAAACATCCTGGCGTGGCCAACGCTTCACTGCTGCAGTTTTTGGTTTTCGATATGATTATGGCGCCCGTGGCCGAAGAGAGCCTGTTCCGAGGGTTCCTGCAAAACTACCTAAGGCCTTTGAGTGACAAGGGATTCACACTATTTCACAGACGGATCAGCCTGCCTGTTTTGATTAGCGCTTCGGCTTTCAGCTTGGCTCATCTGATCTTAATCGTTTCGGGCGTTGGCATCTTGTTCTTGGTCCGCATTCTTGTCTTTACCTTTGTTTTAGGGCTCTTCGCCGGCTACTATCAAGAAAAACACAACAACCACATTTTCGCCATTCTTGTCCACATGGCAGGTAATCTGATGGGGTTGATTTCAGTGATGCTCTAAACGACCTTCCTGAACGGCAGCAAAGGTAGCAGATGTTTCATTTAATAACAATGCTTCACAAAGCAGGAAAAAATCGCCAAACTATCCTTATCCGTCTTGAACAGGTACTCGGGATGCCATTGGACAGCCCAGACGAAACGCTTTTCTGGCATTTGGACCGCTTCAATGAGGCCGTCGGGAGCAATCGCCATCGGAGTCAAACCGCTGCCGAGGTCCTTGACAGCTTGGTGGTGCAACGTATTCACTTCGAGGATATCCTTGCCCAGTAATGACTGAAGTTCACCGCTGATGCTGACCTGATGCGTCGGAACACCGTATGGCTTGGCCTGGCGGTGGACTATTGCTGAAGGACGCTGCGAGGGAAGGTCCTGCCAAAGCTTGCCGCCCAAAAACACATTGATGAACTGAAGGCCTCGGCAGATGCCGAGAATGGGCTTGTCGGCCTCCAGGGCTTTCTTTAGTAGCAATGTTTCCACTTCGTCACGCTTTGGACAAGAAACGATGGTCCCCGTGACGTCCTCCATCCCGTAAAGCGACGGTGAAACATCTTGTCCACCAGTAAAAAGGAATCCATCGAAGGTCTCCACAATCCGTTCCGCATCTTTATCAGACATCTCTATGGGAAGGACAACAGGGATGCCTCCGGCAGTCTTGACGCCGTCCAGATAATCCGGCAGCATCCAAACGCTCTTGCGTTCCGCATCCCAAAGGGGCGTGACGCCAATCAGCGGAGCCTTGTATGAAACATTGTGCGATTGTTTCATCCTTCAGGCTCCTCCTCCATCTCCGAGGCTTCGATCTCATCCAACAGCAGCATAGCTTTGTAATTATTATAAAACACCTCTTGCCTCCTTTTTCAAACCAACCGCAGCTGCAATGACTTCAGCCAGTCCTAATATGAAATAGATATTGCTCAAGGCGTTGAAACCCCACACCCACCATTCCAGCATAATCCACAGCATTAAAATAATGCCGCAGGCAAGGACGACGTGCTGTGCCAAACGATGATTCTTGAACAGCAAGATGGCAGCCGCCAACTGAGTGATGCCATTCACGGCAAGCAGTGCGAAACCCGAAGGGATGAAGTTCTTGAAGAACACATCCGGCCAAGGCATCTTTGCCCTCAGCATCTCTAACAACGGCTCACCGCCCCAAGTGGTGCCAATAGGATCCATCCACATCATCACCGCACCGGCAACGGCGCCGATGCCAATGAATAAAGTCAAGATTTTTTCAAGATTTTTCATCAATAAAAGTTTACTGGAATTTCAACATGAACTTATTCGTTCAGCTCAAGCTTCTTTTTGGCCTCGATAATAATCGATTCGGCTTTCAACATCTCTTGAAGCTCTTGTTCAAAAAGCACCCCTTCATCGCTATTCTTTTCGTCAGCCAAGCGCAGTTGGCTGAATTCTTTCATCTCTTCCTCACTGATCTTCATCATTTTCATGCAAAGATCCCGTGATTTTTGCATGGAACCCAAATAAACCTTGGTCATATAATAGCAATCCGGAAAGTCGAATTGAAACAGGTTTTCTATCGACTCTGTGAATGGCGTTTCATACACTGTGTTCATCACCTCATCCAACACCTGCTCACGATAGTGATCTCGCATACTGTAGAAACAGGAAACCTCATGGACAAAGTTAACATTGCCAAGGGTGTTGAAAGTCTCAATATTGGATGAGAAGATGTTCTTTGTCGTTTCAGGAAAATCCATTTGGGAAGCCGTAATAGCGTCTGTAAATTGCAAATGCAAACTGTCGTAATACTCAGGATGAATGGCGATCAGCTGTTGCCGCTCACTTGCCTGATGAAAGCCTGCCTCTGCTCGTTGAATCTGCTCAATAGTCTTGTCGAAGTCATAGATGATCATCATGACCATCTCTTTTTTGGCCTTTTCTTTCTTATGATGCTCTATAATGGCAGAGGTGCCAAAAGTAAGAACGATGGAAATCGTTGTGGCCAGTAATGACAAAAAGAACTGCTTCCAAACAGCTTTATCATTGAAATTCAAAAACTTCGGAATATTGAATGATCCTTTCATAATTAACTCTGATTATTTCAGCAGCTGAGTGCTGTGGTTCTTGGTATCCACCTTGCCAATGGCGTCAATGACAATGCCGTTTTCGTCAATAACGTAGGTGGTGCGTAGCGTACCTTCGGTCACTTTGCCATACATCTTCTTTTCGCCCCAGGCTTCGTAAGCCTTGAGGATGGTGAGGTCTGTATCCGCAATAAGATGGAAAGGCAGTTCGTACTTCGAAATAAACTTCTGATGCGAAGCGGCACTGTCGCGGCTGACGCCCAACACGCTATATCCCAAGGAAAGGAAACGCTCGTAATTGTCGCGAAGGTCGCAGGCCTCAGCGGTGCAACCCGGGGTGCTATCTTTGGGGTAGAAATAAAGAACCAATTTCTTTCCAGCGAAGTCGGTGAGTTTCACAGTGTTTCCGTTTTCGTCCTTGCCCTCGAAATATGGGGCTTTTGTTCCTTTTGCTAACATGATGTTTCGTTTTATCGTTGATTATTATACTCAATGGGAAAGCTTATTGGAACTTCGACATGAACTTCTCACTTTCCACCACGAAGCGTTCGTGAATGCCTTCACCGACCAGTGTTTCACCTTCAAAACATTTTACCTCAAATACCAAGCGACGACGGTCTACGTCAACGAGTTCGGCATCGCAACGGATGGTGGCACCCACTGGGCTAGCCTTCAAATGCTTGATGTTTACAGCAATGCCAACAGTGGTATTGCCTTCGCCGATCTTGTCGCAGACACCCATCAGGCAGGTTTTTTCCATCAGGGCAATCATCGCGGGTGTGGCAAACACTTCCAATGCACCGGAGCCATAAACGGCAGCGGTATCCTTATGCTCAACCACCAGCTGTTCGCTGTGGCGCAGTCCCTTTAATGCATTCACTTTCTCCAGCGCTTTAAAATTGGAAAGACCTGATGCAACATCTGCTTATATTCCTCCTGCGTCATCGGCTTGGGCATCTCCTTATTCACTTCATCGACGAACTGGCTGCAGAAATCGATCATCTCCTCCATGGTACAGTCCTTGGTGAAAGCACCGCCCTTGTAACAGTACATGCAGTAATCTTCATTTTTACTGCCATCGGCATTTGATCCGTGATTTTCATTGGTGAGTGGCATTCCGCAACTCTGGCAAAACTGATGTTTCATAGCATTAATATTTAGGATTTGGTGCAAAGTTATGCTTTTTTTATAATTTTGCCCCTTTCAATCATCTAAAAAAATGACTCGCTATATCTTTGTTACGGGAGGTGTGGTTTCCTCCCTCGGTAAAGGCATTATTTCAGCCAGTATCGGCAAACTACTACAAGCCCGCGGCTATACGATCACCATCCAAAAATTCGATCCCTACATCAACATCGACCCCGGAACACTCAACCCATACGAACACGGCGAGTGCTATGTGACTGTTGACGGGATGGAGACCGACCTCGACTTGGGACATTACGAACGCTTCACGGGCATCCGCACCACACGGGCCAATTCGGTGACCACCGGCAAGATCTACAAAGCGGTCATCGACAAGGAGCGGCATGGCGACTATCTCGGCAAGACCATTCAGGTCGTACCCCATATCACCGATGAAATCAAGCAACGCATCCTGCAGCATAACAACGAGGTCGACTTTGTGATTTCCGAGATTGGCGGCACCATCGGCGATATTGAATCAGCACCGTTCCTAGAGGCCATCCGCCAGTTGAAGTGGGAACTCGGCAACCGCGCTGTCAGCGTGCACCTCACCTACGTGCCTTACCTTAAGGCGGCTGACGAGCTGAAGACCAAGCCAACACAACACTCCGTAAAAGAAATGCAAGGCGCTGGAATCCAACCCGACGTGCTTGTGTTGCGTACTGAAAAGCATCTCTCCGACGGCATCCGCCAGAAGGTGGCGGCATTCTGCAACGTGGATCTTGAGTGCGTGGTGCAAAGCGAAGACCTGCCCAGCATCTACGACGTGCCGGTCAATATGCAAAACCAAGGACTTGACGCTGCTTTATTAAGGAAATTCGGTGTGCCAGTAGGCGAGACTCCAAAGATGGAAGGTTGGCACCGTTTCCTGGAACTGCAACGCACCGCCACTAAGGAAGTCCACGTGGGACTGGTGGGCAAATATGACCTTCAAGATGCCTACAAGAGCATCCGTGAGAGCTTGGTCCTGGCTGGCATCTACAACCACGTGAAGGTGAAGATCGACTTCATCAACAGCGAGAACATCACTAAAGAAAATGTTGCCGAAAAACTCTCTGGAGTTGCCGGTATTTTGGTCTGCCCCGGATTCGGGCAACGTGGCATCGAAGGCAAGATCATCGCTGTGGAGTACGCCCGTGTCAACAACCTTCCCGCTTTCGGCATTTGCCTTGGCATGCAGATGATGGTCATCGAGTTCGCCCGCAACGTATTGGGATATAAAGACGCCAATTCGAGCGAGATGGCTGATACGCTTCACAACGTCATCGACATGATGGAAGAGCAAAAGACCATCACCAACATGGGCGGCACCATGCGCTTGGGCGCATACGACTGCGAGCTCCGCGAGGGCAGTCGCGTTTATGACATTTACGACACTACGAAGATCAGCGAGAGACATCGCCACCGCTACGAATTCAACAACCTTTATAAAGAGGAATATGAAAAGAATGGCATGATGTGCGTCGGAACCAACCCTGAAAGCGGTCTGGTGGAAATCGTCGAAATCCCCAGCCACCGCTGGTTCATCGGCACCCAGTTCCATCCCGAGTACTCCAGCACTGTGCTTCACCCACATCCATTGTTTATGAGTTTTATCAAAGAAATATCATGAAAAAGTTTTTCATCTTTCTGCTGGCACTGGTGGCCTTGCAGTTGCACGCCCAAGATCTGGAGTATTACAAGCAGATCATCAAGGAACTGAGTTCCGAGAAATACCAAGGACGTGGCTACGCCAAGAACGGCGCCAACCTGGCTGGCAAATACCTTGTGAAAGAATTTGAGAAAGCCGGTGCAAACGTTGTTGTCTGTCAGCCTTTCAGCATCGACATCAACACCTTCGCTGGCGAGATGAGGCTCTGGGCCGACGGCAAGGAATTGGCCGCCGGCGTGGATTACTCCATGCGAGAATACTCCCCAGGCGTTCACGGTGAATTTCCTGTATATCATGTGGACACTTTGAATTTTGACCCCGAGAAGATGTATGCCGACCTGGCCAAGCCCGAGTATGCCAACTGTCTGGTGGCCTGTGAGTTCTGGTTCACCTATCGTCACGGCAAGGACTTTGCGCGCCTGCAAAAGTCCGGCGAATGCACCAATGCAGGACTCATTTACCTCTGGCCCGCACCCATCAAGTTCTTCAAGGCCTATGGGCACCGTGTGGTGGCCAAGCCCATCATCTGGATGACTCCTGAAGCCATCGAAGGTGTAAAATCCATCCGTGCCGACATCGACAATGAGTTCCTGAAAGACTTTGAACTCTTCAACGTGATTGCCAAGGTTGAAGGCCAGAAGCATGACAGCTGCTATGTGTTTACCGCCCATTATGATCATCTGGGCAACCTTGGCGGCGACATCTATTACGCCGGCGCCAACGACAATGCCTCTGGCACCGCCGCCATCGTAACCTTGGCTGCTTACTATGCCAAGAACCAGCCCGAATACGACATGTACTTCATCGCCTTCTCCGGTGAAGATGCCAACCTCAGAGGTTCGGAATATTATGCCAAGCACCCACTGGTTCCATTGCAGCAAATCAAATATTTATTCAACCTCGACATGATTGGCGATAACAACCCCGTTCAGTACTGCGAGGTGAGCGACGAGGGCATGCGTGGATTCACCCTCTTTGAGCAAATCAACAATGAACAACACTACTTCAAATCATTGAACCGTGGCGAACTGGCCGCTAACAGCGACCACTATCCCTTTGCCTCTCGTCATGTTCCAGTCATCTTCCTTGAGAACCAAGAGGGCGAGGCATTCCAGTGGTACCACACCATTTACGACACCTATGAGACCGTCCGCTTTGAGAGTTACGAACCTGTGTTCAAGCTGGTAAGAGACTTTGTGGAACGTTATTAAACCCTGTCGGTTATGAAAAAAACGATTCTTTTACTCGCAACACTCTGCCTTTTGCAGCTAGGTACTTTTGCCCAAAGCAATGTGTATTTCACCAGCGAAATCACGCCTGAGTCGTTGGTCCACATCTTCCAAGCCTTGGGGGTTGAGCCCAATGGTGCCGTGGCTGTGAAGATCTCCACGGGCGAGTCGGCCAAGAGCAACTACCTCAAGCCTGAATTCATCGCCGACTTGGTCCATTCCACAAACGCGTCCATCGTGGAATGCAACACCGCTTATGGTGGCGTCCGCGACAACACCGCATCGCACCTGATGGTGATTGCCGAACGGGGCTTTGACCAGATCGCCAAGGTCGATATCATGGATGCCGATGGCGAGGACACCATCCCTGTGGCTGACACCACCTGGATCAAATACGACATCGTTGGGTCGCACCTTACCAAATACGATTACATGATCAATCTGGCCCACTTCAAAGGGCATGCACGAGGTGGCTATGGTGGTGTGCTGAAAAACCAGAGCATCGGCATGGCATCAAGACATGGAAAGTGCTATATCCACACCGCAGGGCAGACCACCGGCAACATCTATGGCAGCAACACCCAAGATTCGTTCCTCGAGTCGATGGCAGCAGCCGCTCAGGCAGTACACAACTATTTCCATCAAGAAGGCAAGAACATCGTGTATATCAACGTGATGAACAATCTTTCGGTGGACTGCGACTGCAACCCCAATCCAGCTCCTCCCATGATGGCTGACATCGGCATTCTCGCCTCTACCGACCCAGTGGCACTCGACAAGGCTTGCCTTGATTTGGTTTTCGATTTCAACTCCACGCCTGGCAATGACGCTCAGCCCCTCATCGACCGTATTCAGGAACTTCATGGCACCCACACAGTGGAGTATGCCGCCGAGATTGGCTTGGGCTCGCTCCAATACAACCTGATCGACGTGACCACTACTGGCCTTCAGGAAATTGACCAGGAGCATCCCAATCCTGAGTTCCTTCGCTACAACGTCTTCTCCATCGACGGAAAAAAGCTGCTCAACAACGCCAAAAGCTTGGAATCGCTTCCGGCTGGCATCTACATCATCAACGGACAAAAACAAGTGATCACACGATAAACGCCATGTCAAAGGTCAACGTCAACCCGGCACTAGTAGCATACGTCGAGCGGGAGATCCTTCCCCGCTATGACCATTTCGACCAAGCCCACCAGCGTGACCATGTGACGATGGTCATCGAGCAAAGCCTGGACATTGCTTCACGGCTGGATGTTGACATGAACATGGTTTATGCCATAGCCGCTTATCACGACACCGGTTTATGCGAAGGGCGAGAACATCATCATGAGGTCTCTGCCAGCATTATCAAAGCCGACCGAAACTTGAGGCAATGGTTCACCGAAGAGCAGATCCTTGTGATGGCTGATGCCGCCAAGGATCACCGTGCTTCCGCCAAGCAGGCGCCACGCACCATTTATGGCCGTATCGTGGCCGAGGCCGATCGCTTCATCGACCCTGAGACCATCGTCCGCCGCACCATCCAGTACGGCATGGACCATTACCCTGAACTCAACCGAGAGGAGCAATATCAGCGCATGCTTACCCACCTGAAGGAGAAATACGGCCGCAACGGCTATCTGAAGCTTTGGTTCCCCGACTCACCCAACGCCGCCCGTCTGGAGCGTCTGCATGACCTCATCGACGACGAGCAGGCCGTTCGGCAACTGTTTGAACAATACACACCTGACAAAACAAAATAACATGAAGAAATTAGCGACACTGTTCTTAGTGCTAGCCTTGGCCAGTCTTGCCCAAGTGTTTGGCGGCACTCCCGTCACTTTGAAAAGCCCTGACGGAAAACTGGAATTGAAATTTGAAGTGGTGGACGGTGTACCACAATACGCCCTCAACCGCGAAGGTAAACCCGTGGTGCTACCCTCCAAGATGGGCTTCACCCTCGAATGGCGCGACGACCTCGCCCACGCTTTTGTGCTGAAAGACACGAAATACGACAGTTTCGATGAGACCTGGGAGCCCGTATGGGGCGAAGAGGCTCAAATCCGCGACCATTACAACGAGATGCTGGTGACGTTGGAGCAGCCTATCGGCAGCGTGGAGAGCATGGATCACTCCACTGAGAAGAAAGCCACCGTGATGCAGATCCGCTTCCGCCTCTATGACGACGGTCTCGGCTTCCGTTACGAATTCCCGATGGAAAACGCCCTGGTCTATTTCTGGATCAAGGAAGAACTGACCGAGTTTGCCATGACCGGCGACCATAAGGCTTGGTGGATTCCGGGCGACTACGACACACAGGAATACAATTATACCGAGTCACGGCTCTCAGAAATCCGTGACTTATGGGAGATCAGCCATAAAGACGGTGGCTGGCCGTGGACGGGCTTCTCCCCCACGGGCGTGCAGACCGCTTTGCAGATGAAGACCGACGACGGTTTGTACCTTAACATCCATGAAGCCGCCACCTTGGACTATCCCACGATGCACCTCGAATTGAACGATACGACGATGGTTTTCCGTGCTTGGCTCTCACCCGATGCCACCGGCTACAAAGGCCGTCTCCAGGCCCCATGCGTCACTCCGTGGAGAACCGTCATGGTATGCACTTCAGCGACGGAAGTCCTCGCCTCAAGGCTAATCCTGAACCTCAACGATCCATGCGTCTTGGAAGACGTCAGCTGGATTCATCCCGTGAAATACATGGGCGTTTGGTGGGAGATGATTTCAGGCAAAAGTTCCTGGTCTTATACCAATGACTTCCCATCGGTGAGGTTAGGCGTGACCGACTATGCCCATGCCAAACCCAACACGAACCATGGTGCCAACAACGCCAACGTGCGCCGCTACATCGACTTTGCCGCCGCCAACGGTTTCGATGCGTTGCTCATCGAAGGCTGGAACATCGGCTGGGAGGACTGGTACGCCAAGCAGAAAGGCTTTGTGTTCGATTTCCTCACCCCCTACCCCGACTTTGACCTTCCTGCCTTGAATCAATACGCCCACGAGAAGGGCATCCGCCTTATCATGCACCACGAAAGCTCCGCCTCCACCCAGAACTACGAACGTTGGATGGAAAAGGCTTATACCTTGATGAACCAATACGGCTACGATGCCGTGAAAGGCGGCTATGTGGGCACCATCATCCCCTTCGGCGAAGGCCATTACAGCCAGCCTATCAACAACCACTATCACTATGCCATTGTGGAAGCCGCCAAGCATCACATCATGGTGAATTCCCACGAGGCCGTAAGACCGACAGGACTTTGCCGCACCTGGCCCAACATGATTGGCAACGAGAGCGCCATGGGCACCGAGTTCCGCGAACGCATCAACCCCGGACACACGACCATCCTGCCGTTCACGAGACTGCAAGGAGGTCCAATGGACTATACCCCCGGCATCTTCGAGACCGACATGGGCAAAATCGTGCCGTGGGGACAAAAGATGAAAACCACCATCTGCAACCAACTGGGCCTCTATGTGACTTTCTACTCACCTCTGCAGATGGCCGCCGACTTCCCGGAACATTACGCACAATTCATGGATGCCTTCCAATTCATCAAAGACGTAGCCGTGGATTGGGATCAATCCCTGTATCTTGAAGCCGAACCTGGCGAATATATCATTACCGCCCGTCACCCGAAAATCTCCAGCTTGAACAAAGCCGCCGAAGGTGTCGGCACGTTGAAAGACGGCAAGAAAGACGTGGTTTCCAATGCCACGAAATTCGTCTATGCTTTGCCCGAAGATGCAACGGCTGAAAATCTGAAGAATGCCCAACCGCATGATGTATGGTACGTCGGCGGCATCACCGATGAGAACGCCCGCGAGGTCACCGTGAAGCTCGACTTCCTGAAACCAGGCGTGAAATATGAGGCAATCCTCTATGCCGATGCCAAGGATGCCAGTGGCATCCCCGACGAGCACTACAATGCGCAAGCCTACACCATCACCAAGAAGACCGTCATCTCCAAGACCAAATTGAAGCTTCGCATGGCTCCTTGCGGTGGATTCGCGATTTCGATCAGGTCGATCGATTAAGCTTATTACTGAACCAGCACCTTCCCCAACACGCCATCAGCTGACCTGATGAGATAAAGCCCTTCCGGAAAGCCTGTTAAATCAAGGCGATTGACACCTTGACGCATCTGACACGTCATCAATTTGCGGCCTTGGAGATCGAGGATTTCAACTGCTGATGCGACCTCCATTTCAACGACACATGGTCCCGAAGTTGGATTAGGATAAAGGCGCAAGCAACTTGGTTCAGTCTCAGCCAGACCCACATGTCCACCGTCAGTGGTGAAAAACCTGTGGATCTCCGTCATATAGCTGATGTCAGTTTGGTTCTCGTTGTTATACCAGCTGTGATTCCCTCCGATCACCTTGATATGCTGCAGTTCAGCCTCCCCTTCGTAGGTATAGCGGACAAAACGCAATCCATCGTTCTGCAAATCGGGCAAAGTGTCGATGACCGGCTCATCCGCACAGTGGTTGGCGTTCTTCCAATAATCGAGGATCTCTTCCACGCTCAATCCAAGGTCATAGCCAAAGTATTCGGAGTTGCCATCGTAGCCCACCACGGGATCGTTGGTGCCATGGATGTGCAGCATCTTCACGGGAGCCACCGCAGTGTAATGCGACATATAACTGGTGATCAATCCACTTACTGGAGCACAAGCCGTGATGCGGTCACCATGCTCAATGGCCATGCGGTGTGTCATGAACCCGCCCATCGAGAAACCTGTGAAGAACACGCTATCCTGATTCACGGGATATTGCACCGACAGAGAATCGAGCAAGGCCATCAGGAAGCCTGAATCGTCAGTGGTGCTATAGGTAAGATAGGCATTCCACATCGTTCCGTTGCCTTCGTTCCGGGCCTGCGGAATCACCATCATCCAACCGAAATTGTCAGCAATCTGTTGGAAATGGAACTCATTGTCCAAACGAGTGATGTTGTCGCCCAAGCCATGTAGGAAATACATGACGGGCATCGTCTCATCATGTTCCGCCGGTATCTTAACCAGATATTCCCTTTGGACGTTTTGCCATTCGAAGTGTTGGATTTGAGCTTGGCATGACACAGAGACAGCCAGCCATATAGTTGCGACCAGAAAAAGAGTTTTTCTCATAACCGAATTTTCGTTTTTATTGTTGCTTTATGTTTTTAAACCTTCTTTATAATAAAATGCAAATGTATGAAATATCTTTTTAGCTTTGCAGGCAAATCTCTCGAATCAAAACAAATAACCCATGGAACAAAGTTTTTGTCAGAGCTGCGGCATGCCGCTGGCCGATCAAGTACTCGGCACGAATGCCGATGGAAGCAAGAATGAAGAATATTGCATGTATTGCTACAAGGACGGTAAATTCCTGCAAGACTGCACGATGGATGAGATGATTGTGCATTGCGCCCAGTTTGTGGATGAAGTCAACAAAGGACTTCCGATGCCTATCACCAAGGAAGAATACATAGGTCAGATGAAGATGTACTTTCCGCATCTGAAACGCTGGCGGGAATCCATGAAGGTTACGTCCGACGCAACACCTGAAAATCCCGCTTTGGCACCTGTCAAGACTTTAATTGCACAAATGGCGGATACATTGCCTGTTACTATGATTTCATCGGTGGATGAAGAGGGTTATCCTTGCACCAAGGCGATGCTCTCGCCTCGTGTGCGTGAGGGTATCAAGGTGTTCTACTTTACCACCAACACATTCTCACTCCGAGTGGCGCACTACAAAGCCAATCCCAAGGCTTGCATCTATTTTAGCGACAACGAAGGCTTCAAAGGCATGATGCTGCGCGGCACGATGGAAGTATTGACCGATGCCAAGAGCAAGGAGATGATTTGGCGCGATGGCGACGAACAGTATTATCCCGGTGGCGTGACCGACCCCAACTATTGTGTGCTGAAGTTTACTGCTACTGACGGCCGTTTCTATAGCGATTTCTATCCTCGCAGTTTCGTATTGTAAGGGAACTATCATCAGCCACATCAGCATCAGCTATCACAGGTAATCCTCTAATGATAGCTATCTTTGCTGCAACATCAGATTCTTGAATTAGAACAACATGAGTGTCGCTTTGCGAAGGTAAATTTGGTTTTTCCATAACACATTGATTTTTAATTTATTATAAATTTTGCGGTCGAAAATTTCGACCGCAAAATCATCTATTTCACCTGCAAAGATAATAAGATTATTTTATTTATCTACATTAATTCATAAAGAATATTTTTACTATAGTGATAATAAGCAAAACACCTCTATAAGACTTAACACACACTGCCAAAGTTTACATTATTTAAAACCATTCTAAATTAAAGAATCGATGCGAAATAGTAACCTTACCCGATACCTATTTCAAATAAAAGCCGTAATTTCGTGGATTCAAAAAAATGAACAAATAATCAACTCAAAAATTTAATCAATATGGCAAAATTCAGAGGAGCCATCGTCGTTGACATCGAGCGTTGCAAAGGCTGCGGCGTATGCATCACAGCCTGCCCATGCAAGGTCATCGAACTGGCAAAAGAAGTTAACGGAAAAGGTTACAATTACGCCTTCATGGCGAACCCCGAAGCCTGCATCGGCTGCGCCAGCTGCGGCATCACCTGCCCCGACGGCGTCATCAAGGTTTACAAGAAAGCCCTGTAATCAAAACCTATTGTCTAACAATCAAAAAATCTTACATAATGGGAGAATTAAAACTGATGAAGGGTAACGAGGCATTGGCCGAAGCCGCCATCCGCTACGGCGCCGATGCTTATTTCGGATATCCTATCACCCCACAGTCGGAAGTGATTGAGTATCTGTCAGAACAAAACCCTTACGAACGCACCGGTATGGTCGTTCTTCAAGCTGAAAGTGAATTGGCAGCCATCAACATGGTGTATGCTGCTGGTGCAAGCGGCAAGCGCGTGATGACCTCATCATCCAGCCCAGGCGTGTGCCTGAAGCAGGAAGGTCTGGCTTACATCGCCGGCGCCGAAGTGCCCTGCGTCTTCGCTGACGTGGTGCGTGGCGGCCCGGGCTTGGGTACCATCCAACCTTCACAGGCCGACTATTTCCAGAACACCAAGGGCGGCGGCAACGGCGACTACCACAACATCGTCCTCGCTCCGGCTTCAGTGCAGGAAATGGCTGACTTCGTGGCTCTCGGCTTCGACCTGGCCTTCAAGTATCGCATCTGCTGCTGCATCCTCTCCGATGGTGCCATTGGCCAGATGATGGAAAAGGTCGTGCTGCCCGAGCAGAAAGCCCGCATGACTGAAGAAGAAATCAAAGCCAAGTATCCTTGGGCTCTGACAGGCCGCAAGCGTGGCACACAACACCGTGTGATCACCTCCTTGGACCTCGACTCCGCCAAGATGGAAGAGCACAACCGTCACCTCCAGCGCAAATATGCAGAAGTCACCGCCAACGAGACCCGTTACGAGATGATCAACTGCGAAGACGCTGAATACGTATTCGTGGCTTACGGCTCCAGCGCCCGTATCGCCCAGAAGTCCGTCCAGCTCGGCCGCGAAGCCGGTCTGAAAGTCGGTCTGCTCCGTCCTATCACCCTGTGGCCTTACCCGACCCAAGCCATCCGCGACCTCATCGACAAGGGTGTCAAGGGATTCCTCTCAGTTGAATTGAGCTGCGGTCAGATGATCGAAGACGTGCGCCTCGCCTGCAACGGCCGCGTGAAAGCCGAACACTTCGGCCGCGTCGGTGGTATCATCCACACCCCGGAAGAAGTTCTCGAAGCTATGAAGAAACAAATTATAGGAGAATAAGACAATGGCAGAAATCACATTACAAGATATCATCCAGCCTGAAAACCTGGTCTATGAAAAATCAAAGCTGTTGACGGACAAACCGTTCCACTACTGCCCTGGCTGCGGACACGGCACCGTCCACCGCATCATCGCCGAAGTGCTCGAAGAGCTTGGCGTTGACGACCGCACCATCGGTGTCTCCCCCGTGGGTTGCGCCGTTATGGCTTACGACTACTTCGACGTCGACTTCGTCGAGGCTGCCCACGGCCGCGCTCCGGCGTGCGCCACGGGTATCAAGCGCGTGTGGCCCGACAAGGTCGTGTTCTCCTATCAAGGCGACGGTGACCTCGCTGCCATCGG
>CAMYVD010000028.1 GCA_947302205.1 uncultured Bacteroidales bacterium | reverse complement strand
TTGTTTCTCTCCATTTTTGTTGACTTTTGTGTCAACTTTTTTCAGCGTAAGACAGTGTTGGTTGACACGTGGTTGACACGGTAGGGGGATTGGGGGGGAGATGAAAAACCCTAACTCGTTGATTTTCAAGTTAGGGTTTTGATATTTGGCGTGATCCGGTTGGGATTCGAACCCAAGACCCACAGCTTAGAAGGCTGTTGCTCTATCCAGCTGAGCTACCAGACCATCGTTTTTCGGCTGCAAAATTACATATTTTTTTCTTTTGTCAAGCCTTTTTTGCATAGAATTTTGCATTTTTGCAAAGATTATTAACCACTTTGAGATGAAGTACAATTTCGACAAGATCATTCCACGTGCCAATACCAACTGTGTGAAATATGACCTCCGCAAGGCCGTGTTCGGCAATCCTGATGTGCTACCTATGTGGGTGGCCGACATGGATTTCGAGACCCCTGACTTTGCCCGTGAGGCCGTCATGAACAGGGCGATGCATCCCGTTTACGGCTATCACTATAAGGATAGACCTTATTTCAATGCCATTCAAGGATGGCTGAAGCGGCGTCATCAGTGGGAGGTGCCGACGGAATGGATGTCGTTTGTGCCTGGTGTGGTGTGCGGTTTCAATATGGCCGTGCTGGCGTTTACTAAGGAGGGTGACGAGATCATCATCCAGTCGCCTGTATATCCGCCGTTCCACCATGCCGTGAGCGAGCATGGACGCAAGTTGGTGTACAATTCGCTGAAGATCGGCGCTGAAGGCTATGAGATGGATTTTGAACTGTTGGAACAGCAAGCCAAGACGGCTAAGATGCTGATTTTGTGCAATCCCCACAACCCAGTGGGCCGTTGTTGGACTCGGGAAGAGTTGCAACGGGTGAGCGAGATCTGCCTTCGCAACGATGTGTTGGTGATCTCCGATGAGATCCATTGCGATTTGGTGCTGCCGGGCTTTAAGCATACGCCATACGCTACTTTGAGCGAAGAGGTCGCTCAGCATTGCATTGTGTTCCATGCGGCCAGCAAAACCTTTAATTTGGCGGGTTTGGCCACTTCCACGGCCATCATACCCAACAAAGAGTTGCGCGAGGCTTATGTGCATTATGTAGAGGCGCTGGAAGCCCATTTGGGCAACATCTTCGGCAAAGTGGCTACGCAGGCCTCCATGGAACAGGGGGATGAGTGGCTCGGACAGTTGCTCGACTATGTTCAGGGTAATATTGACTATGTGTCTGATTTCTTGAAGGCTAATCTTCCGAAGGTTCGGTTCTTCAAGCCTCAGGCTACCTATATGATGTGGCTCGATTTCAATGGCTATGGCCTCTCGGAAGAGGAACTCTGGCAGAAGATGACACAGGAAGCGCAGTTAGGATTCAACCGTGGCTCCGATTTCGGACGGGAAGGGAAGGGGTTCTTCCGGATTAATTTGGCTTGCCCGAGGGCTACGGTGGAGGAGGCGATGAAGAGACTTAAGGCAGTGTGGAGTTAGGAGTTGGAAGTGATAAATGTCATTGCGAGCGAGACGAAGTCGAGCGTGGCAATCTATTAAAACAATGATAATTGTTCGTCCGGTTCCCCAGAGCGTTGTTTTGGATTGTTGGAACTTTGCTCCTGCGTGGCGTCATCTTCCAAAGAACCAATCATCTTCTCGAAATCCTCTTCGGAAATAATCGGAACGCCCAACGATTCAGCCTTTTTGCGTTTTTCGGGCCCCATTTTGTCACCGGCCAAGACGTAGTCGGTCTTGGAGGAGATGCTGCTGGCGTTTTTGCCACCGTAGGACTCAATGGCTTGCTTGATGCCGTCACGGGAGTAATTCGTGAATACACCGCTCACCACAAAGGTCTTGCCTGCAAGCAGTTGGGGCTTGTCGGACGCGGGTGCTTCGGCTTTGGCGAACTGCAAACCGGCGGCTTTTAAACGCTCCACAATGCTCAGGTTGACTGGATTCTCAAAGAAAGCCTTGACAGAGATGGCAATGACTTCGCCCACGGTGTTGATGGCACTCAGCTCTTCCACGGATGCCTTCATGATGGTGTCAATGTCGTGATATTCAGCCACAATGGTCTTGGCCGTGACCTCACCCACATTGCGGATGCCCAAGGCGAAGAGCACACGCTCGAAAGGCACTGACTTCGATTTTTCAAGGGCGTCGATGATGTTTTGCGCCGTCTTTTCCTTGAAACTGACCTTGTCGTTGGATAGTCCAAAGAGCTTGTCGTAAGTGAGATCGTAGAGGTCGGCTACATTCTTGATCAATCCGGCATCATACAGGAATTCGATTTTACCTTCACCGAGGCTCTCGATATTCATGGCCTTACGGCTGATGAAGTGCTCGATGCGGCCTTTCACCTGGGGTGGACAGCTCTGTGAATTGGGGCAATACCATGCCGCTTCGCCTTCGTTTTGAATCAGTTCCGTGCCGCAAACGGGGCAAACCTTGGTAAATATCACGGGTTCAGCACCTTGTTGACGCTTGTCGAAGTTCACGCCAATGATTTTCGGGATGATCTCGCCGCCTTTGACTACGGTGACAGTGTCGCCGTAATGCAGGTCGAACTGTTTGATAAAGTCTTCATTGTTCAAAGTGGCGCGTTTAACCGTGGTACCAGCCAACAAGACAGGGGAGAGGTTGGCTACCGGTGTGATGGTGCCATGACGTCCTACTTGGAAATCAACGCTTTGCAACTCGGTTTCCACTTCTTCGGCTTTGAATTTATAGGCGATGGCCCATTTCGGCGACTTAGCGGTGAATCCAAGGATCTGCTGCTGCTCGTAGTTGTTGACTTTCAGTACAATGCCATCGATGGCGAAGGGCAGCTCATGACGTTTTTCATCCCAATAATTAATGAAGTCAAAGATTTCCTCTACCGACTTGCACAGCGCCATGTAGTTGGAGATGTTAAATCCCCATTGTCGGGCGGCTTGAAGGCTCTCGTAATGCGTTTGATAGCGTGCCTCGAGGTCATCCATCATCATGTAATAACAGTAGTTGTCCAAACGGCGTCGGGCCACTTCCTTTGAATCTTGCAGTTTTAGCGTTCCTGCTGCGGCGTTGCGGGGATTGGCAAACATATCGTCACCTGCTTCAATGCGTTGTTCGTTAAGCTTGTCAAAGCTCTCAAAGGGCATCACGATCTCGCCGCGCATCTCGAAAAATGGGGGATAGTCGCCATGAAGTTTCAGAGGAACGGTGCGGATCGTCTTTACGTTGGTGGTGACATCGTCGCCCTGCACGCCGTCGCCTCGGGTGACAGCTCTTGTCAGAATGCCGTTTTCGTATTGTAGGCTGATGCTCAGTCCGTCGAACTTCAGCTCGCAGCAAAACTCCACTTCGCCGTCAACGCTTTTCTTGATACGGTTGATGAAGTCTTCGATATCTTCTTTGCTGTAAGAGTTTGAAAGCGAGAGCATTGGATAGCGATGCTTGACGCTCTTGAACTCTTTGGTGATGCCGCCACCGACGCGTTGAGTGGGTGAGGAGGGCGACAAAAACTCGGGAAACTCGCGCTCCAACCGTGCCAATTCCTCCAGCATCATGTCGAACTCATAGTCGCTGATGGTGGGCTTGGCAAGGATGTAATAGTTGTAGTTGTGCTGCTCCAGCGTTGAGCTCAGAGCGGCAATACGTTCGCGAGCCTCCTCCTTGGTCATCATTGGATGTAGTTACAAGGGTTGATGTGAAGGAGGTATAGGACCAGCCAGACCAGCGCTGTGGTGACGGCTGCTCCGACAAAGGTCAGCAAGGCGCCCTTGAAATCACGCTTGACGCAGAGCATCACCAAGATGGCCAACACCAAGAAAGCGCTTTGTTGCCATACGCACATGGACAGTCCCAGCATGATGCCGGCAAAACAATACGAGGTGCGATGCACTTTGTCGTTCATTTGTGCCCCAATCAGCACCTGTTGGCGCAGCACGATGTTGGATCCGTAGAGCAGCAGGGGTAGCCCAAGGAAGAAGCTGGCGCTGTCGATGATGCCGAACGAGGGCATGATGACGCAGATGGTCGGGATCAATGCGATGTTCCAGGCCTTGATTCTGTCGTTGGCCAGCAGGTCGCAGATGCGGTAGACCATCGAGACGGTGAACAGTGATACGGTGGCGAAGAACGCACGGCAGAGGAACATCGTCCACCAGGAGTCGCCTATGTTGATCTTTGATCCGGGGCCGGGTACAAAGATAACGGCCAGGATTCTCACTGCGATGGCGACCAACATCAGCGAGGTGAACGGATGCTTTACTTTGAATTGTTTGAGAGTTTGTGGCATGTCAATTGCTTTTATCGTACAAAAATACGATTTTTTTGTAAATTTGCCTTTCAATCATGATAAATATGTTCTCTTGTCCCATCCAAATCCGAATGAGCGACCTCGATCCGTACAACCACGTGAACAACGGGGCGCAATGCAATTACTTCGACATGGGTCGAAGCCGCTTTTTTGAATATGCTTTTCAGGCTGAAATCGACTGGTTAACGTTTAAATACGTGTTGGTTCACGTCGGTCTTGACTTCAAGATGCCGATCCGTTTCCATGATGATCTGGTTTGCGAATCGGCAATTCTCGAAGTGGGGAACTCCAGCTTCAAGATGGTTCAACGCCTTGTGGATCAGACTACTGGAATGGTGAAGACGGAATGCCAGGCGGTGGTGGTTTACTTTGACCGGGAAGCCAACAAATCGGAACGGATCCCGGATATGGAAAGAGCTAAATTATTGGAATACAAAATATAAGATATGAAAAGAATTGCGATATTAGTTTTGATGGGCTTGTCATGGACGGGCCTGTTTGCGCAGACGGAAGCCGAGCTCAACGCTTGGAACGACGTTAACATCTTTGAAATCAACAAGATCTATCCCCGAACTAACGTGATTCCAGTGGGTGAGGAATGGTCGAAATGTCTCAACGGCGACTGGAAATTCTATTGGGTGGATTCACCTGCGAAAGCCCCTGAAGGCTTCTTCAAGATGGATTATGACGCCTCTAGCTGGAATACGATCAAGGTGCCGGCTAATTGGGAGCTAAACGGTTATGGCACACCGATCTATGTCAATGTCGATAACGAATTTCGTCCGAATGATCCTCCTTATGCACCTACGGTGGACAATCCTGTAGGCTGCTATGTGACGGAGTTTGAGATTCCCAAGGCATGGCGTAACCGACAGGTTTACATTAACTTCGGTGCCGTGAAATCGGCTTATTATTTGTGGATTAATGGCCAATTTGTGGGCTTTACGGAGGATGCCAAGACCAATTCGGAATTTGACATCACCCCGTATGTGCATCAGGGCACGAACAAGCTGGCAATGAAGGTTTTCCGTTTCTCCAACGGATCGTATTTTGAGTGCCAGGACTTTTGGCGTTTGAGCGGAATTGAACGTGATGTGGTCCTGTATTCAAAACCTGCTGTTAATATCGCTGATTATGAGGTACATGCGGGTTTGGATCAGTACTATAAAAACGGGACTTTCTCAATCGATGTCACGGTCGATAACCCAACAGGAAAAGAAATTAAATATGGCACCCTGGAGGTTGCGGTTTATGATGGTGATAAAGAGATTGTTAAAACGTCAAGGGCGCTGAAAGAATCTGTTGGGAAGCATCTTCTGAAAGCGGGTCGAACCTTGCCCGGCATCAAGCCTTGGTCGGCAGAACATCCTAATCTCTATCGGCTGGAAATCAAGATTTTGGATAGGAAAGGGAAGGTGCAGGAACAACTTGAGACGAACATTGGATTCCGCACTTCGGAGATCAAGGATGGCAAACTATTAATCAATGGTCAGTATGTATTAATCAAGGGCGTCAACCGTCATGAGCATGATCCCTACACGGGTCATGTCATCAGCCCTGAGTCGATGGAGAAGGATATTGCCATGATGAAACAGATGAATATCAACACGGTACGCACTTGCCACTATCCTGACGATCCGTATTGGTATGAGCTTTGCGACAAATATGGCCTTTACGTTTGGGATGAGGCCAACTGTGAGTCACATGCCCAGGGTTACGGGGAAAAGAGCCTCGCCAAAGACCCGCAATACCGCGATATGATTTGGTCGCGCAACCGCAATATGCTGGAACGCGACAAGAACCGTCCTTCGGTCATTATGTGGTCCATGGGCAACGAATGCGGCAACGGCGTTAACTTCGAGTATACTTACGATTGGATGAAGAATCGCGACCAGTCCCGTCCTGTTACCTATGAACGTGCCATTTATGACAGGAATACGGATGCCATTGGTCTGATGTATGCCAGTCCGAAATACTTGCAACGCTTTGTGGATGAAGGGCTTGATAGCCTGAAGAGACCCTTCATCATGGTGGAATACTGCCATGCCATGGGCAATAGCATGGGTGGCCTGCAAGACTATTGGGATGTGATCGAGGCCAATGAGCAGTTGCAAGGCGGTTGTATTTGGGATTGGGTAGATCAAAGCTTTATCGTTCACGATGATAAAAAGGACGTGGATTGGTTGGCCGTGGGTGGCGATTTCGGTCATGCCTACGGGGTGGGCGATGACGATGCCTTCTGCGCCAACGGTGTGGTCTCCTCGGATCGGACACCTCACCATCATGCCGCCGAGGTGAAGAAAGTATACCAGCCTATCAAGTTCAAACCAGTGGATTTGACAAATGGAGAGTTTGAAGTAACCAATTGGTTATCATTTACTAATCTTAGTGAATTTGAAGTAAGTTATAAAGTGTATACTAACGAGAGAATCATCCATGAAGACGGTTTGGAACTCAACCTAAAACCCTTCGAAACACAGCGTTTCAACATCCAGCGTTTCCGTACTTATGGACATCCCGGTGAGGAATTTTTCGTGCGTTTCTCAGTGAAACTCAAAGAAGATCAACCATTTATGCCTAAAGGAACTGAGATTGCCTACGATGGTTTCAAATTGGATTATCCATCCGAACCGTTGTCGCTCAAGGAGAACAAAGGCGCGGTTAAAGTGTATCCAACCGACAATGGCTGTCTCACGATATCGGGTTCCAATTTCACTTTGCTTTTGGATGAAAGAACGGGTTTAATGAAATCATATGTATTTGAAGGACAAAAAATTATTAATGATTACTTAAAGCCTAACTTCTGGCGTGCTCCAACCCTCAACGATGAGGTTGATTCGCATGGAAGCCTCTGGTGGAAGCAGGCTGGATTGGACAATTTGGCCGCGGAACGTATGGCTACCGATACTAAAACGATGGAAGACGGACGTCTCATGATACACCAGACCATACACTTGAAAAATGCTTTTGGTGACCTTCAAATGATTGTCAATCAGATTTATATCATCTCTGCTGATGGCGAGGTTGCCTTAAATAATCGTGTTGAGGTAGTTGGTGATGCCACTTGCCTGCCTAAAGTAGGGATGCAGATGCACCTTCCAAGGGACTTTGAAAACCTCACTTACTTCGGAAAAGATGCCGAAAATTACCCGGATCGTAATGCTGCAGGTACTTTTGGAGTATATTCAACTAATGCTTTAGATTTATTTGAACAACATGTTGTGCCACAAGATAATGGTAATCATTCAGAAGTACGTTGGATGGCGATAGAAAGTCCTAAGAATCCCATTGGTTTGATGGTAACTTCATCAGAGCCCTTCAACTTCAGCATGTATCCCTATTCTGATCAAAACCTCACCCAAGCCAGACGAATCAACCAGTTGGAAAAGGCCAATTTCATGACCTTGAATGTGGATGCCTGGCAGGCAGGTTTGGGTACCGCTACTTGTGGTCCTGATGTGGCGGATCCCTACCTGTTGACGGACACCATTTATCAATTTGACCTTTGTTTGCGTCCCTATCCAGTGGGTAAGCAGCATCCAGCGGAGCTTTATCGCTATCAGGTGCCTCAAACGTCCGAGCTGCTGAATGCCATTCCTTTGACTCCTCGTCCATCGTATCGTCTTATCAAGAAGACTACCTTTGAGAATCCTCCAGCGGAACGCTACAGTGCCAATGCCAATTATGCGCTGATGGACGGCAAAAAGGGCGTGGTGGGCGATTATTACTGGCAAAACTGGCTGGGATTCAACGGCGACGACCTGGAGGCTGTTATTGAGCTTAAAGAGGCCGTTAATGTCAATATGGTGAAGATCGGTGTCGCCCATAAGCCCGAAAGTTGGGTGGTGTGGCCTAAAGGCGCTTGGGTGGCGTTTTCAAAGGACGGCAAAAAGTATACGGAATGGTATCCGGCCGAATTCCCTGTGTTCAACAAACCCGATCCCATGACTTCGTTTGGCCGTGTTGAGGCTCGTGCTAAAGTCGATGAGAAAAAGGTTAAGTTCCTGAAAGTTAAGGTGGAAAACCAAGGTGTCCTCCCGAAATGGCATCCGAACGCTGGCGAGAAGGCTTGGATTATGGTTGACGAAGTCAAGGTAGAATAACTGTTAAAGCGAGCCTATCGCTGAAGTAGCCCCTGTGGCACTACGTAACTCCCTTCGGTCCGTTACGAATGTGCCTCAGGGGCTACTTCGCTTGTCTCGCTTTAATGTTCTGGATTGGCCTGTTACAAGATTATTTTACCAGTCAACAGCCTGACGCTGCACAGGCATGGTCATGCAGCGGGCACCGCCACCACCCCGTGAGAGCTCGTTGCCCTCGAAGGTGACCACGCATTTCTTGTAGCTGTTGAGGTTGACTTTTCCGTTGCACACATCGGCGGCCTTAAGCACTTCAAATCCAGCGTCGTTGATGGCCTGGATGGTGTGCGTGTTGCGGGCGTAGCCGAGGAACTTGCCTGGGGCGAAGCAGAAGAAGTTGGTGCCGCTGTGCCACTGTTCACGTGCTGGGAAGAAGCTGTCGCCTCCACCACCGCAGAAGATGGGTTCCGCGGGCACACCTAACTTGTTGAGTGCCACCACCAAATTGGGTTCTTCCTGTCCTACAGCCTTCTGTCCATCGACAGTGATATGGAAGGTCTTGTACTGATTGCCCATGATCACAGGCTCGTAGGCCATGCAACGGTCCACGTCGAGCATGGTGAACACCATGTCGAGATGGATGAACGACTCGGGAGTCAGAGGTAACTCTTGGAAAATCAAGTGTTTGACACCAGGCTTGGCCTTCAGATGCTCAACCAAAGCATTGATGCCGTGCATGTTGGTGCGTGCGCTCATGCCGCTCAGCACGATGTCGTCACGGACAATATGGATGTCGCCGCCTTCCATGATGCCAGGCTCGGTGGCGCTGTATTTCATCGCTGGATTGATGACCTCGCCGTCAAACAAAGGATGACATTTGTAGATGGTCTCCAGGATCATGGTCTCGCGGGCGCGCACCTTGGTAGCCATGTTGCTGATCATGAGGTTGTCGAACATGGTGAACGACGCGTCTCTCATGAAAAACAGGTTGGGCAAAGGCAGCAGCGAGAAGTAGTTCTCGTCGATGGTGGTGATATCCTTCAGGTGAATGCCTTCGATGAGGGCCTTGGCGAGGGTCGGGGCGTCCATCGACTTCATGTAATCGGTCAGATAGGCGACGTTCTCGGCCTTGCAGATACGATCGACAAGGTTATTCTTGACGGTGTCATTGTGAAGGATGTCTGTCAGAAGATCACTGATTTCGTGGACTTTGGCCACTTTTTGCAGCACGCCTTTGAAGTATTTGTGCTCGTTTTGTGCGACTTGCAGGTTAAGGATGTCGCTGTATAAGTAATGATGAGCCGTTTCCGGAGTCATGTTCTCCAGTTCGGGCCCCGGGGTATGTACCAATACGTGTTCCAACTTGCCGATTTCGGAGTTGACACATACGGTTACTCGGTCTGAATCCATAAAAAATGTTTTAGAAATTTGGCTGCAAAGGTACGAAAAGTTTTGAATCGGGTCAATACAATTCAAGAAATTCATACGTGTTCCCCATCGCATCAAGGAACTTGATGAAGTCCTCGTTCTTAATTACAATAGTGGCGGTATTGTCATTCGGATGGAAGCTCAACCTCGGGGCGTTCTTGAGGTTCTGGTCGATGAATACGTGAACGTGATGCTCTTCATCGTTGATCAAGCCAAAGGGGGAGACGCTGCCGGGTTTCAGGCCGAGATACTTGTCCATGCGGGCCTCTGAAGCGAAGCTTAACTTGCCCTGATGCAGACGATGCTCCAAATCGTGGATGTCCATCTGATGCATGCACTCGAACAACACCAAATAATGCTTGTTGCCCTTGTGGTTTCTGAAAAACAGGTTCTTACAATGGGTAGAATCGAATTCCTTCCAATAATTGATGGCTTCCTCGATAGTTGGAATGGGCGGATGGAAATGGATGTCGAATTCGATGCCAAGGGATTTCAAAGTGTCAACAACCTTTTGTTGACGCTCGCTCATTTCGTGGGTGATATTATCTGAGTGCATGTGCTGTATAGGATTTATCGCATTTCATTAAGTCTTCAGGTGTGCCTTCAAAAACGATCTGACCGCCTTCGTTGCCGCCTTCGGGACCGAGGTCGATGATCCAGTCGGCAGAGCGGATGACGTCAAGGTTATGTTCGATGACAATGAGCGTATGGCCGTTGTTGATCAGGGCTTGGAACGAGTTGAGGAGCTTGCTTACATCATGGAAATGCAAGCCTGTGGTTGGCTCGTCGAAGATGAACATGGTGGGCTTCTCCACGCTGCCTTTCACCAGGAAATAGGCCAACTTCACGCGTTGTGCCTCGCCACCTGAGAGGGTACTCGAGGGCTGACCGAGCTTCAGGTAGCCCAAACCTACGTCTTGTAAAGGCTTGAGTCTATTGATGATACGCCCAACTACTGGACTGTTGCGTTCGCTGGACGTGTTGAAGAACTCGATGGCCTGGTTGACGGACATGTTGAGGATGTCTGAGATGTCCTTGCCGTCGTATTTGATTTCCAGCACTTCTTCCTTGAAACGGGTGCCGTGGCAGACCTCGCAGGGCAGGTAGATGTCGGCCATGAATTGCATCTCGATCTTGGTGACGCCTTCGCCCTCGCAGTTGTCGCAGCGGCCTCCGGGCATGTTGAACGAGAAATAGGCAGGCTTGATGCCACGCAGTTTGGCCAATTTCTGATCGGCAAAGAGCTGCCGGATTTCGTCGTAGGCCTTCAGGTAGGTGACGGGATTGGAGCGTGATGACTTGCCAATGGGATTCTGGTCGATAAACTCCACGGCTTTGATTTGTTCCAAGCTGCCTTCCAGTTCGTTGAAGCTGCCGCATTTGTCGGCGGTCTCGCCCAAATGGCGACGCAGGGCAGGGAAGAGGATGTCCTTCACCAAGGTGGATTTGCCTGAACCGCTAACCCCGGTGACCACAGTCAGGACGTTGAGCGGGAACTTCACGTCGATGTTTTTCAAGTTGTGCTGGCTGGCACCAGCTAAAGTGATGAAGTTGTTCCAGTTACGGCGATGGGTGGGCGTAGCGATCTTTCGGGTGCCTGTAAGGTATTGTCCCGTAAGGCTTTCCGGGCATTTGGCGATGTCTTCGTAGCTGCCTTGGCAAACCAACTCGCCGCCAAACTCGCCAGCCAACGGACCAATATCAATGATGTGGTCGGCGCTGCGGATGATCTTCTCGTCGTGTTCCACCACGATAACGGTGTTGCCGATGTCACGCAGACGTTTCAGCACCTTGATCAATCGGTCGGTGTCACGCGGATGAAGGCCGATGCTGGGCTCGTCCAGGATATAAGTGGATCCTACCAGGCTGCTGCCCAGCGAAGTGGCTAAGTTGATGCGTTGCGACTCGCCTCCGGAGAGGGTGTTCGAGAGTCGGTTCAAGGTCAGGTAGCCCAAGCCGACATCCAGCAGGAACTCCAGCCGGTTGTTGATCTCAATCAACAGCCGGGAAGCGATCTTCTGGTCAGTCTCGTCCAGCTTCAGCGTGTCGAAAAAGCGTTTCAAGTCGTCCAAAGGCATCAGCACCAGGTCGGTGATGCTCTTGCCGCCTACTTTCACGTACTGAGCCTCTTTTTTCAGGCGTGAGCCGTGACATTCAGGGCAGACCGTCTTGCCACGGTAACGTGACATCATCACGCGATACTGAATCTTATACGAGTTGGCTTCCACCATTTGGAAGAAAGCGTTGATGCCTTCAAAATACTCGTTTCCAGTCCATAACAGCTGCTTCTGTTCCTCGGTGAGCTCGAAATAGGGCTTGTGGATGGGGAAGTTGAAGTAGTGCGCCGAACGGACCAGCGCGTCTTTCCATTCGCTCATCTTGTCGCCTCGCCAGCAGGCCACGGCGTTGTCGTATATCGATAGGCTTTTGTTCGGGAATACCAAGTCAGGATCAATGCCGATGACGCTGCCGAAGCCTTGGCAGGTAGGGCAGGCGCCGTAAGGGTTGTTGAAGGCGAAGAGATTTACGCTAGGCGTTTCAAACACCATCCCGTCGGCCTCAAAACGAGAGGAGAACTCGGCGGTGCTTCGTTTTCCGTTGGTTTCAGCCACAATTTGGCAACACTCCTTGCCTTCATAAAAAGCGGTCTGCACGGAATCGGAGAGCCGGCTGACCTCGTCGCGGATCTCTGCGTTGACCTTCACGCGATCGATGAGCAGCATTACCTGGTCCTTGGCTTTGATATTGCCTTGCAGATAATCCTCAATTCGGATGATTTCGCCGTTGACCATCACACGATAGAAACCCTGTTGCATCAGGATGCTGAGATGCTCTTCAATCGTACGGTTCTCCGGCAAGGTGATGGGGGCAATGATATAAGCGGTGGAGCCGATAGGTAGATTAAAGATGTGCTCCACCACGTCGCTCACCTGATGTTTTTTGACTTGTTGTCCCGAGATGGGGGAGATGGTCTTGCCGATGCGGGCGAAGAGCAGCTTGAGGAACTCGTAGATCTCAGTGCTGGTGCCCACAGTGGAGCGAGGGTTGTGGGTGTTCACCTTTTGCTCGATGGCAATGGCCGGTGAGAGCCCTTTGATGCTTTCCACATCGGGCTTGTTCAGACGGCCCATAAACTGCCGGGCATACGAACTCAGGCTTTCCACGTAACGCCGTTGCCCTTCGGCGTAAAGGGTGTCGAATGCCAAAGAAGACTTGCCGGAACCCGACAATCCCGTAATGACCACAAGTTGGTTCTTGGGGATGTCCAAGCTCAAGTCCTTCAGGTTGTTGACCTTGGCGTGACGGATGCTGATATGGGATAGTTCCTTGTCTTTCATTTGCTTGCGACTCCACATAAATGGAATAACACTCTGGCGCCTACATTGCCGTCCCAGTCGCCGCCGTCGGGCGATGGGGAAACTTCGCAAAGGTCGAAGCCGATGATGGTCTTGCCTGCCTCGCGGATTTTGTTGAGCAGGTACATCAGCTCCTCGTATTCCATGCCTCCAGGGACGGGTGTGCCGGTGTTGGGGCACAGCTTCGGATCCAACGCGTCAATGTCGATGGAGATATACACTTTTTCAGGCAATGCCTCAATCATCTCCTCAACGATGTCTTTCCAGCGGGTACCTTCGTACATGCGGTGACGGTTGTCGCGGTCGAAAAACACCTTGATGCGGTCGGGTTGGCTGAAGGCCAATGCCTTTTCCTGATGGCAATAGTCGCGGATACCCACCTGCACCAACTGCTTCACGTTGTCAAACTTCATGGTGTTGAAGAAGATGGAGGCATGTGAGTACTTGAATCCCTCGAAAGCGTCACGCAGGTCCATGTGGGCGTCGGCGTGCAGGATGCCGTATTCCACACCTTGTTCATGAAGGTACTGGTGATAGGCGAGGGGGCAGCTGTGGTCTCCGCCCAGCAAGCCGACCACTTTGCCTTTGCCCTTCCAATAGGCAATGCGCTCACGCAGCCATTCGTTTTTCCGTTCCGTGGCGGTCTCAATGCGGTTGTAGAGTTCCTTATATTTCTCAGGCTCGTCATCGATGGTGCCTTCGTAAAGTGCGTTGATGATATCCTCGCTCAAAGGCGCCAACTCATCGTGCAGTTCACGGAGTTCCTTCGGGAATTCATCCATCCAGATGCCTTTTTGCCACAGGTCAGGATAGTCGTGATGGCAAAGGTCCACTTGCAGAGATGCTTCCATGATGGTGGCAGGGCCGTCAACTGTGCCACGGTTGTAGCTGGTAGTCAGTTCCCATTCCACTGGAATGATAATGATTTGTGCCTCGTCGGCGGTGCATGGCAGGCCGTAGATGCCAGAATCGGCTACAGCGGCTGCATTGGGATCAAAAGTGTTTTCCATGGTGTTAGTTCAAGATGTGCAAAGATACAGCTTCTGCTGAACCCTTGCAAATTTTCCACAAAATTCCTCAAATGCGTCAAATTGTGGAATTGGTTCCACAATTTTCTACACTATAATCTGTCTTACATAAAAACTTAAATCATTGAATATTAAATCTTTAAATATTTTGGCACAGATTTGGCTAGTGAAGTGGCAAAATTTTGAATATGAAAAAGCTTCACATCATATTGGTTTCAGCACTTCTTGCCATGGCATTCACTTCGTGTGTCGTGAGTTCCTCCAAATACGAGGCTTTGCAAGCTGAACGTGATTCACTCGCCAATGTGGCCGCTACCGTGACAACGGATTTCGAGACTTCTTTGCGTACCATCAATGAAATTGAGATGGCCTTGCAGACGGTCCGTGAAGCTGAAGGCATCATGATGATGGAGAATCAGGAAGGCAACAGCAATTATGCTGAGGCTCAGATTGAGGCTATCGACCGCACCATCCAGCAAAACAAGGCCAAGATTGCCGAGTTGGAACAGCAGTTGGCTGCGGCTGGCTCCAAGTCGAAAGAACTCAATGCCACCATCAATCGCCTGAAGAACGAATTGAACGAAAAGGATACCTATATTAATAATCTCCGCGAGGAATTGAGCGCCAGTCAGGCTCAGGTAGCGGAACTTTCAGAATCGGTTGAGAATTTGAATGCCGACATCAACAATCTGAATGTTCAATCCGCAAAACAGAAAGCCACTATCAAACAGCAGGATACTGAGCTTAACACTGTTTATTACATTGCTGCCACGTCGGAGAAACTTGCAGCCAATCACATGATTAACCAAGGTGGTCTGTTCTCGTCAGACAAAGTCACTGGCGATGTTGACAAGAGCATGATGAACGTCGCTGACAAGCGCAACCTGAAGGTACTCCCCCTGAATACAAGAAAAGCAAAAATTTTGACCAATCATCCAGAAAGCAGTTACCAGTTAACTAAGGATGACGATAAAAATCTCTCTCTCGTGATCGTCGATCCAGACGCTTTTTGGAGTATATCTAATTATTTGATTATCTCTATCAAATAAATTCTGCTCGTTTTCAATTTTTACGAAAGCCTTGCTTCTCCCCGTTGCGAGGCTTCTTTTTTTTATATCTTTGCAGCAGAATTTGATGATATGAAGCACACGATCCTGATTGTCGAAGACGATGCCGCTTTTGGAGTAATGCTCCAGACATGGCTGCGAAAGAACGACTACGATGTTGTTCTGGCCACTCAATATGCACAAGCGAAAAAGGAGCTGACCACCAAAAAAATCGACTTGATTTTGACCGATTTGCGTCTTCCTGACGGGGATGGCATCCTGCTGATGGCCTGGGTCAGGGAACAGCTCAAGAGCCGTGTGCCTTTCATCGTGATGACAGGGTACGCTGAAGTGCAAACCGCAGTGTCGGCCATGAAATTAGGCGCTTTCGACTATCTTAAGAAACCCATCAATCCGAGCCTCTTGGAGGAAAAAATCACGGCGGCGCTCGAGACCGGTCAGGAGGAAGAGGAACTTTTCCGTCCCAAAAAAGTGATGGTCAAAGGCAACAGCGAAGCCATCAAGCGGCTTTACAAGCATGTGGAGCTGGTGGCGCCGACCAAGTTTTCGGTGCTTATTCTTGGCGAGAGTGGCACGGGCAAGGAATACATCGCGGAGATGATCCACGAGTGCAGTCCCCGTCGCGACAACCCGTTTATTGCCGTTGATTGTGGAAGTCTTTCCAAAGAGCTGGCCCCCAGCGAGTTGTTCGGGCATTTGAAGGGTTCGTTCACCTCGGCCATTGCCGACAAGAAGGGTGTTTTCGAGCAAGCTAAGGGCGGCACCGTGTTCCTTGATGAGGTGGGCAACCTGCCATACGAGGTGCAGATGCAACTGCTGCGTTCCTTGCAGGAACAGAAGGTGAGACCCGTGGGCTCGGCGGTCGATATCAATGTGGATGTGCGCATCGTGGCCGCCACGAACGAGAATATCGAAAAAGCGATTGAACAGGGCAAGTTCCGTCAGGATCTGTATCACCGTATCAACGAGTTTACCCTTCAGGTGCCTCCGTTGCGTGAACGTATTGACGACCTGGAGGAGTTTGTCTCCTTCTTTGTCGCCCAGGCCAACGAAGAATTGGGCAAGGAGATCAAGGGCGTTTCGCCCAAGGCGATTGCGCAGATGAAAAAGATGCCTTGGAACGGCAACCTGCGTGAGTTGCGCAATGTGATTCGCCGTTGCGTGCTGTTTGCCGAAGGTGACTACATCGAGGCGGAGGATCTTCCGGTTTATTCTGAAACAGTGGAAAAACCGGCCGTTTCGAATGAGGACTATGCTTTGCGTCCTGGCAATGAGCGTGAGCAGATTGAAGCGGCGCTGGCCAAGGCACGAGGCAACAAAACCGTTGCTGCAAAGCTTCTCCAAATTGACCGTAAGACCTTGTACAATAAGATGCACCAACTCGGCCTCGACCTCTAACCTCTCACCTTTAACCGATTCCGTATTTTTCGGAGAGCAATTCAATTAAGTCATCGGCTTGTGCCATGAATTGAATGGCGTCATCCTTCCATTCAGGATAGGCCTCAGGTCCAAGGCCCCGTGATTCATTCATTTTGGACAGGAAGGGGATGGCCTTTTCCTGTTGAAGTTGGATGAACATGGGGAGCATCTTGTGGCAGAGGTCGTGAGCGGTGACAAAGTCGTCGTTTTCCACACATTCGTTCAAAGCCACCAGATGGTCGGCGGTAGACTGGGCGAAGACAGTAAGGATGCCCCGGATGGCCTCCTCGTCGCCACCCATCATGTCACAAAGCTCGGGGAAGTCGGTGAAAGAGGTGTCTGCGACGTGCTCTTCTTCCTTAATGTGTCGGCCGAACATGCGTTCCAGATTCTGCAAGTTGAACGGCTTTTGCAGGAATCCGTCAAAGCCTTCTTCCTTGGCCTTGTCGGTGTCGTAGTCCATGCGTGCCGTCATCAGGTAAACGGGTTTGGTGGGGTCGGCTTGCTTGAAGAGCTTTAATATGTCATTGCCCGTCAGGGCACCCATCTCGCGGTCGGTCAAGACGTAGTCGAAGGTGTCGGTTTGCAGCAGCGCCTCATCGATGTCGTTCTTTGAACGGCAGATCAGCACTTGGTGACCGAGCCTGCTGACCATGTTACTCACCACGTTCAGGAGGGTATCGTCATCGTCGATGATCAGGATGCATTGCTGTGCCACCTCTTCAGCCGTTGAGACGTTCTCGGCAGGATGGTCGTGGCTATCGGCGTTTTCGATGATCTCAATCTCGACTGGGATTTTGACGGAAAACAAGCTCCCTTTGCCCACCGTTGAGCTCACTTCGATTGTGCCCTCCAAGAGATCGACGAAACCCTTCACGACAGAGAGGCCATAGCCGCTGCCTTCGGAGATTTTGCTGCCACTATCGGTTCTGACAAAAGGCTTGAAAACCTCATCCAGCTTGTCGTTGGGGATGCCGATGCCCGTATCTTGCACACGGAACACCAGGCTGCCCATCTCGAAGCTTGCCCTGAATCCAATGCTGCCCTCGATGGTGTATTTGATGGCGTTGGAGATCAAGTTGCTGATGATCTGCTTGATCTTCAACTGGTCGGAATTGGCGAATAGGCTTGGCCTGATCTCGTTTTTGAAATCAAAGACAAGGTTCTTCTTCAGGGCGATGGGCTCAAACATGGATGCCGTTTCCTCGCAAAGCTGTTTCACGTTGAAAGGCTTCTTTTCCACCTGAAGCATACCTTGTTCCAGTCTGGAGAATTCCAGCAAATTGCCCAATAGGTTGAGGATGTGGTCGGCCGATTGTTGGATGGATAGAACTTCCTTCTCGTTACCGGTGTTGTCCATCAGCTCAAGGTTGCCCAAAATGGACGTCAGCGGGCTCTTGATGTCATGGGAGACCGACAGGAGCATCTTGTGACGGCTTTCCATCAGCTCTTCGGTTTTCTTTTTGGCTTCTTCGGCATCGGCGCGGGCTTTTTCGGCCGCTTTCCTGGCACGGTGCCCCTTGCTCACGTCGCTGAGAATCATGATGACAAAGATGACGATCAGGATGAGGACGCCGCCGCCGATATAGGTTGAAGCGGTCAGGTGCTCCTTGATGATGTTCTCGCTGATTTCCATCTCCAGCTTGGTGGACTCAAGGATCTCTTCATTCAACGCCAACAGCAGCGAGGCGATTTCCTCCGAGAGATGGTTGTCGTCAATGATCAGCTCGGCGGTCTTTTTCTCATATTCCTTGATGCGTTTCTTGTACTCCAGTCTCGCCTTGTCTGAAAGAAGCTTCAGATCACTCACGATGTTCACCGAATCGCTGGCGATCATGTCAGGGGAGAAGTCCTGCAACTTGGCGTCAATCTCGGCCAAAGGGTCGTAATAATAGAATTGTCGCGACAGTACATAGCTGATCTGTCCCTTTCGCAGGATGAGCCTCTCCACTTCCCTGATCCTGTGCTCGTTTTGCTCAGTGGGCAGTAGGGCGAGGATGGTGTCGGCGCATACGCTGATTTCCTTGTTCAATTCACTGAAACGCTTCAGGTGCTCGGGATTGTCGGTAAAAGCGAACAGGTTGGCCTCCGATTGGGCTTCGTGAACCAGTTGGGTAAAACGGTTGGTATAGCTGAGCGCGTCGTTCTGAACGCTGATGTTGACCCGTTGGTTCTGGATGGAACCCTGCAATTTGAAGATATAATAGAACATGGCACCGCACATCGCGATGATAAAAAGGTTGGTAACCACCACCTTCCAACTCGTTCTTCCTTCAAAAGACCTGCTCATTATTTCGCAAAATTACTATTTAATCTGAAAAAAATGTATTTTTGCAAGAAATTTCAACAACATGAAACGCTTATTTTTATTCTTGGGGACGGCTCTGCTGGTCGCATGGGGGCTTTGCTCCTGCGGGAATGTCGAAGAACGGTCCTCGGGTAATGACCAAAACGCCGTGATCGCTGTCGTAACGGTAAACGATATGCATTCCGCCATTGATCTGATGCCTCAGTTTTCCGCTATGCTTGACAGTTTGCGGGGCGTTTATCCCGATTTGTTGGTGTTTTCAGCAGGTGACAACCGCACGGGCAACCCAATCAACGACCAATACGATCCTGTCAACCATCCGATGATTGCTTTCATGAACAAGTTGGGCTTTAACCTGAATACGGTGGGCAACCATGATTGGGATGGTGGCGTTGAGGCGCTGCAAAAGAACATTGAGGAGGCCAATTTCCCGTTCCTGTGTGCCAATGTAACGGTTCCAGAACACGTGAAGTTGGATGTTAAGCCATACGAGATTATTGAAAATCAAGGATATAAAATCGCAGTGCTCGGTGTGGTGGAAATCGGCGCCAAAAATATTCCATCGGCTCACCCCGTGTATTTTGAAGGGATGTCGTTCCAAAAAGCCAAGGACGTTTTGCCTAAGTACCGCTTCCTCAGGGATGAAGCGGATATCTACATCCTGCTATCACATCTCGGCTATGAAGAAGACCTGGAGGTGGCGGAACGCTTCTCAGAATTTAACGCTATTATGGGTGGACATTCACATACCTTGGTTCAATCCCCCTCAAAGCACAACGGCGTGATGGTTACCCAAGCGGGCTCGAATCTGAAAAATGCCAGCCTGACCCTGTTCGTGATCAGAAAAGGGAAACTCGCGGATGTCGTTTCGAAGACGCTTGATGTGCAAGGTTTCAAGAAAAAGAACGCCGAAGTACAGGCCATGCTTGACGAATTCAACAATGACCAACGCTTTAGCGTGGCCTTGACGACAGCGACCACCAACTTCGACTCCAAGGAGGAACTGGGATGCATGTTCACTGACGCGATCAGGACCGTGAGTGGCGCTGATTTTGCGTTTCAAAATACGGGCGGTATCAGACGTGATCACCTCAAAAAAGGCCCGATCACCATTAAGGACGTTTACAGCATCGATCCATTCAACAATGACGTGGTGGTGTTCAAGATGACAGGTGAACAGCTGGAGCAATTCATCATGGAGTCTTATAAAAAGAATGGCCGCTATCCTTCCTATGTTTCCGGGATGACCTATTTCGTGAAGACGGATGCTGAAGGCTATCCGCAATCGGTTGAAATCAAGTCGGACAAGGGTCGTTATTCAAAAACCGCTACCTACATGGTGGCAATGAACAGCTATATGGCCTCGACGGTCCGTTTCAAGAGCCTTGACGATGGCGTGAGCCGCTATATGACCACCGAGGAAATGACCATGAATTATCTCAAGACTAAGAAATCAGTATCCTACAATGGCACTCGCCGTGCCTTCCATTAAGAAAGAATTAGCAAAACAATAAACCCATGAAGAAAGTATTCGTTTTGGCTGCCAGCGTGGTATTGTTGGCAAGCTGTGGAAAGACAAAGGTGCAGCTCATTGACGCTGCCAATTTCAACAAGGAAGTGGATGGAAAACAGGTGTCGCTCTACACCCTCCACAATGGCGACCTCACCATGCAGGTCACGAACTATGGTGGTCGTGTGGTAGCCTTGTGGACCCCAGACAAAAAAGGCAATATGGGCGACGTCGTCCTTGGCTATGACCATATCGACTCATACATGGACAACACGGGTGAGCGCTATCTGGGTGCAGTGGTGGGCCGTTGCGCCAACCGTATTGCCGGTGCCTCTTTTGCGCTGAATGACACCGAGTATCAGCTTTCTAAGAATGATGGTGAAAACACGCTCCATGGCGGCGAACTTGGTACCGATAGGGTAGTGTGGGATGTGGTGGATGCCACTGATACCGCATTGGTGATGCATGTGGTGCTGCCCGACGGTCAGGACGGCTTCCCAGGCAACCTTGATATCACCATGACCTATACCCTGACCAAGGACAACGAGTTCCGCATCGACTATTTGGCTACCACCGACCAGCCTACGCTGTGCAACCTCTCGCACCACAGCTTCTTTAACTTGAAAGGCGAAGGCAATACCGTGCTCGACCATAACCTCGAAATCAACGGAAAAATGTTGTTGACCGTGAACGAGGAACTGATTCCGACGGGTGGATTCATGCAGGTGAAGAACACCCCGTTTGATTTCACAGAGGGTCGTAGGATCGGCGAAGACATCAACGCTGACCACATCCAACTGGCCATGGGTCACGGATACGATCATTGCTATATCATTAACGGTGCCTTGAACGGCAAGATGGTGCATGACGCTACGCTTTTTGAGCCCGAAAGCGGCCGGTTCATGGAGGTGTGTAGCGACCAAATGGGCATGCAGTTCTATAGCGGCAACTTCTTCAATGGAGAAGCCCAAGGCAAGTGGGGCAAACATCTCAAGCGTGGCGCCATTGCTTTGGAAACCCAGAATTTCCCTGATGCCATCCATCAGAAGAACTTCTCCGTGAAGCCCATACTCAAGCCCGGTGAGCAATACACCCACACCTGCATCTATAAGTTTGGCGCGAAGAAGTGAACTACCTCAGCGTTGACGGTATCTCCAAGTCGTATGGCATCAAGACCTTGTTCTCGGATGTCACTTTCGGCATTGAGAAAGGCGACAAAACCGCGCTGATTGCCTCGAACGGTTCGGGCAAATCGACCTTGCTCAGGATTATCGTGGGCCGTGAGTCGATGGATAGCGGCACGGTGACTTATGCCAACGATATCCGTGTAGGATACCTGGAGCAGTTGCCACAGTACGATCCTGAGCTGACCATCCGTGAGGTCATCGCACAAGGCCATTCCGACTTGGATTCCGTGGAGACCTTGACCTACGAGCAACGCCTCACCCAGATGCTCACCCGCTTTGAGTTGACGGATCTTGAATTGAAGATCGGGAGCCTCTCGGGCGGGCAGGTGAAGCGGCTGGCCTTGGCTATGGTACTGCTGGATGATCCCGATTTGCTGATTCTTGACGAGCCCACCAACCACCTCGATGTGGAGATGGTGGAGTGGTTGGAGAAATACCTCTCCCAGTCGAGCGTCACCTTGCTGATGGTCACGCACGACCGATATTTCCTGGATCGGGTATGCAACAAGATTCTGGAGCTCTATCAGAGTGTGATCTATACCCATTACGGGAATTTTGATTATTACGTAAGAAAGAGTACGGAAAGAGAACAGGCCAAGCGCGCCACCGCCGCCAAGGCGGCGTCGCAGCTTCGCCGCGAGCTGGAGTGGATCCGATCCACTCCACAGGCGCGCACCGGCAAGTCAAAGAGCCGTATTGATGCCTTCTACGACCTCAAGGATAAAGCCCATTATCAGGAAACTGACGACAAGCTGCAGTTCGGCCTCCAAGCCCAACGCTTAGGCGGCAAGATTCTGGAGATGTACAACGTCACCAAGACCTACGACGACCTCACGGTGCTCCGCGACTTCGACTATGTGTTCAAACGGGGCGAGCGCATCGGCCTCATCGGCAAGAACGGCGTGGGGAAGTCCACTTTCCTCAACCTGATCACCCGGCATATCGCTCCCGATAGCGGCAAGATCATCGTGGGTGATACCGTCACGTACGGCTACTACCGTCAGGAAGGCATCCAATTCGACGAAAGCAAGACCGTCATCGATGCCATCCGCGACATCGCCGAGGTACTGCATTACGGCAAGGATCAAGTCTATACGGCAGACCAATTGCTGGCGCACTTCATGTTCCCTTATAAGATGCACCATCAGCCCATCGCGTTGCTCTCGGGTGGCGAGAAGCGCAGGCTCTATCTACTCACGGTGCTCGTCTCCAATCCCAATTTCCTGATCCTTGACGAGCCCACCAACGACCTCGATTTGCTTACCCTGCAAAAACTCGAGGACTTCCTGAAAGCCTACAAAGGCTGTTTGCTGGTGGTGTCGCACGACCGTTTCTTTATGGATGAAGTGGTGGATCAACTCTTTGTGTTTCAAGGTGATGGCGATGTGAAAGGCTTTATGGGAAACTATTCCCAATACAAGGATTACCTGAAGAAAAAGGAACAACTGGATCGCCAACAGCAAACCACCCGAAAAGTGGAAGAGGAGCCTACCAGAAAAACGGTCCGTGAAAAGAAAAAGCGTTCCTTCAAGGAAGAACGTGAGTTTGCCCAGTTGACCACTGACATCGCCACCTTGGAAGCCGAAAAGGAGCAGATCCATCAGGAAATGGCGAATGTGACGGATTATCAGCAGCTTCAAGAGATGGGCCACCGTTTGCAAGAGATCAAGGACCTCCTCGATGAAAAGGAAATGCGTTGGCTCGAACTCGATGAATGGTCCTGAACCGCCATTATTTCCGCTTGAGTTACCCAAACTATTCCTTGAAACAGCCTGTGTTTTCAAAGAAATAATGCTATCTTTGCATCTTATTAATAAAGACGTGGAGATATGCGAAGGAATCGTTTGAAACTGTGTTTTATCTTACTGATAATCAGTTTGTTTATTGTTGAATCCAAAGCCCAGGAACCCTTAAAGATCACTTTGGACCAAGCCTTGGAGATCGCTTTGTCGGAGAGCAGCACCATCAAAATCGCCAACATGACGGTGGAGAAGAGCGGCTATGCCCAAAAAGGCAGTTACGCATCGCTTTATCCGAACATCAGCGTAAGCGGATCGTACCAGCGCACCTTGCTGAAACAGGTGATGGTGATGGATATGGGCGGTCAGACCATGGAGATCAAGGTGGGTCGCGACAACAACATCAGTGCTTCAGCTTCGGCCAGTATGCCTTTGGTGAATGCCTCATTGTGGGAGAGCCTGAAACTCTCGGCCCTCGATGTGGAGTTGGCGGTGGAACAGGCCCGCTCGTCGAAGGTGTCGATGATCTCGCAAGTCAAGCAGGCTTTCTACGGCGTGCTGTTGGCCAAGGAGTCGCTCAACGTGATGACTCAGGTGTATGAGAACGCCTGTGAGAATTACGAGAAGACCTTGCAACGCTTCAACGTGGGCAAGGCTTCGGAGGTGGAGAAACTCCGCGCCCAGGTGAACATGATGAGTGCCGAACCCAATGTGTCGAGTGCCGAGAACGTCGTGCTCCTCGCCACTTGGCAGCTGAAAGCCGTCATGGGTCTCGACCTGAATACGGACATTGAGGCCGTGGGCGACTTGAATGATTATACCGACGAATTGCTTACCCCTTACGTCAGCGAGGAAAATGTCAGCAACAACAGTTCGTTGCTTCAACTCGACATCCAGTCGCGTATGTTAGAGTCGAACCTCCGCATGCAGAAAAAGCAATATCTGCCGACGCTTGCGGCAAGCATCAATTACAACTATAGCGCCATGGGCGATGACAAGTTGAGTTGGTTCCCCTCTTCGAACGCCGCCTTAAGCCTGAGTATCCCTGTGTTTGACGGCTTCCAGAAGCATTATAACATCAAGCAAACCAAGATCAGCAAGGATATGCTCGATGTTCAGCGCATCGACACAGAACGTCAGATCCGCATCGCCATCCGCAACTATAACGACCAGATCGCCCTTTGCGTGAAGAACTACACTGCCGCCAATGCCACCGTGGAGATCGCACAGAAGAGCTACGAGATTTCCCAGAAGATGTATGAAGTGGGGAAGGCCACGCAGGTGGAACTGAATGATGCCCAGGTGGCTTTGGAACAGGCCCAACTGACCAAGGCCCAGGCTATTTATAACTTCATGGTGTCCAAGGCATCACTGGATGAACTGATTGGAAAGGAATAAAATAAATATCAAAATATGAAATACGCTAAGATTTTCTTTTTCGCCGTGGCTTCAGCACTGTTGATGGCTGGCTGTGGCTCAAAGACCAACGAAACCGCTGCCGGCAAGCCTCAGGCCACTCCCGTGGTCAGCGTGGTTACCGCTCAAGCCGAGGACGTTGACGTGACCAACACCTTTACCTCCAATGTTGAGCCGTTTGCGATCAACAACATCGTGTCGCAGACCGCCGGCCGCATTGTGAGCATCAACGCTGAGGTAGGCGATCGTGTGAGCAAGGGCCAACTGTTGGCCAAGATGGATGATGTCAACATGGCCAAGACCCGTTTGCAGTATGTCAATGACTCCGTTGAACTGGAACGTTTGACCAAACTGTACAATATCGGCGCCCTTGCCCAGGCCGATTACGATTTGGCCAAGTTGTCGTTGGAAATCAATAAAAAGACTTACAACAACCTGAAGGAGAACACTTATCTCCGTAGTCCCATCAACGGTGTGGTGACCGCCCGCAACTACGACAAGGGCGATATGTATTCCATGACACAGCCTATCTTTGTGGTGGAGCAGATCGTCCCTGTGAAGATGCTGATCAACATCTCGGAGAGCCTCTTTACCCAAGTGAACAAGGGCATGGAGTTCGACATCGCCGTCGATGCCTATCCCGACATGGTCTTCAAAGGCAAGGTCAACTTGATTTATCCTACAATCAGTTCCGCTACCCACACGTTCCCGGTGGAGGTGATCTACCAAAACACGGATCAGAAGCTTCGTCCCGGCATGTTTGCCCGCGTGACGGCAACCTTCGGCACCAACCATCATGTGGTGGTTCCCGATATCGCTGTGGTCAAGCAGCAGGGATCGGGTGAGCATTTCATCTATGTGCTCAATGACGACAATACCGTCACCTATACCAAGGTGGAACTCGGCCGTCGTTTGGGGAACCGTTATGAAATTGTTTCCGGCATCAACGAAGGTGACCAAATCGTCACCGAAGGCCAGGCCCGACTGAAGAACGGTGTTGCCGTTGAAGTAAAATGATAAAAGATAAGAGATAAAAGTTAATAGCCCGTTAGGGCTTAAAGCTTGGTAGAACATGAGTTTACAGCGAACAGCAGTCAACAATCCGGTGACGACGGCACTTGTTTTTGTCGCCATCGCCATTTTCGGCATTTTCTCCCTGATGAACCTCTCCATCAACCAATTGCCAAACATGGAGACCAACTTCATCATGGTGATGACCTCCTATCCGGGAGCCAGTGCCGCCGATATCGAGACCAATATCTCCAAAACCCTTG
>CAMYVD010000027.1 GCA_947302205.1 uncultured Bacteroidales bacterium | reverse complement strand
GCTGCCTCTGGTAAGAAGGTCCGCAAGAAAGACCTCGGCATGATTGCCAAGAGCTACGGCTACGTCTATGTGGCTCAGGTCGCCATGGGCGCCAACCAGGCTCAGTACTTCAAGGCCATCAAGGAAGCTGAGGCTTATCCGGGCCCGTCACTGGTGATCTGCTACGCTCCTTGCATCAACCACGGCATCAAGATCGGCATGGGTCACTCCCAGATGGAAGAGAAGCTCGCCGTCGACTGCGGTTACTGGCACCTCTGGCGCTTCAACCCCGCCGAGGAAGAGGAAGGCAAGAACGGCTTCCACTTGGATTCCAAGGAACCCAACTGGGCCGACTTCCAGAAGTTCATCATGGGTGAAGTCCGTTACAACTCACTGCTGAAGACCTTCCCAGAAGAAGCTAAGGAACTCTTCGCCAAGACCGAGCAGTTCGCCAAGCTCCGCTACGAAGGCTACAAGAAGCTGAACGAAGGAAAGTGATCATTATTGGTCATTAACAAAAAGAGGGCGACTTAACAATCGCCCTCTTTTTTATTCCTTTAACTTTGATAATTAAAGAACTTCCAAATTCTTAATCACAATCCCTAATCTCAATTTGAACGCCTCCTCGGTGGCAAAACCGATGTGCGGTAACATCACCAAGTTGGGTGCGCCAAACAGCGGATTATCCTGCTTCAACGGCGGCTCGGTGCCATACACGTCAGTGGCGGCACCGGCGATGATGCCTGACTTCAAGGCATCAGCGAGGGCCTGCTCGTTCACGACAGGACCTCGAGCCGTATTAATAAGGATCGCGGAGGATTTCATTAACTTCAAGTCTGATGCGGTGATGAAGTCGCGAGTTTCCTTGTTCAAGGCGATATGCAGGGTGACAATATCGGATTCCTTCAAAAGCGTTTCTTTATCAACGAAGGTGACGCCTTCAACGGTTTTCGGAGTGCGGTTCCAAGCCAACACCTTGCAGCCGAAGGCATTGAGAATCTTGGCCACACGTTGACCGATGTTACCCATGCCGATGATACCCACAGTCTTGCCGCCGATCTCACGTCCAGGCATAATGCCCTTGCGCTGACATTCACGGGTGATCTTATCGTTTTCAAGCACCTTGCGATACACGTCGATCATCATGGCAATGGCGAGTTCAGCAACGGCTTCGGTGGAATAACCGGCGGCGTTCTTCACGATGATGCCACGACGTTGGCACTCTTCCATATCAATGTGATCCAAGCCCGTGAAGGCGATGGAGAGCATCTTCAGGTTTGGGCAGGCATCCAAGAAATCTTTTCTCAACGGGATGTTGCTCTCGATGATGACCTCGGCACCTTCGGCGCGACGCTTCAACTCATCAATGTTTTCGTTACGGTCAGGATAGATGACCACTTCATGGCCTTGCGCTCTCAATCCAGCACAAGCCTCTTCAATGATATTGGTCTTGAGACCAAGGGGTTCTAAAAAAACGATTTTCATATTTTCAGTTTTATTCAGCAAACCAAGATTTGAATTCCCCTACCCTCGCCTTGCTGACGATAATTTTCTCGGGGGTGGGAACGAAAAGGTTGATAGCCAATTTATTGCCAAACCACACCGACATGTCCTTGACGGAAGTACGGGCGATGATAAACTGCCTGTTGGCACGGAAAAACTGCTCCGGGTCAAGCTGAGCCATGATGTCGTCAAGCGTTTGGTTGAGGTAATAGGTGTGCCCGTCCATAGCGATGGCCTTCACCGTCTTAGTGTCGATATAGAAATAAGCTATATTACTGGTAACCAGCGGTATAAGTTTATCACGTTCGGGAATTAGGAAGCAGGTTTTGTATTTCTTCTTCAAGCCGTTCATCTGGGCTAACAGCCCATCCAAAGAGGTCTTTTCCGAAGCAGCAGTGAAGTTTTTATACTTGTTCAGCGCGCGCTCCAAATCGGCCTTGTTGATAGGTTTCAGCAGGTAATCGATACTGTTCACCTCGAAGGCTTTCAGGGCATATTCATCGTAAGCCGTGGTAAAAATGATGGGACAGGTGATCTCCGTCTTCTCAAAGATGGCGAACGACGATCCGTCGGCCAGGTGGATATCCATGAACACTAAGTCGGGCATCGGGTTCTCCTCGAACCACTCCACACTTTCTTCGATGGTTTGAAGCACGGCGATGATTTCCGTCTCAGGACTTGTCTCCTTGATCAGCATCTCAAGAGCCTGTGCCGCAATGCTTTCGTCTTCGATGATCAGCGCTTTCATAACAATTATTGTTTTGGATCAATCAATGGCAAAGTGACTTCAAACACCTTCCCGTCATCCTTGATACCCACTTCCACATTCCATTTCAGGCGGTAGCGTTCGGCGAGATTCGCCAATCCGATGCCGTTTCCTGTTTCTTCCATGATCTTCGGCTGGATGGGATTCGAGACCTTCAGCTGTCCCGATTCCTCCGTCGTAATGCTCACCTGAAGCGGCTGTTTTCCACTGATGACGTTATGCTTGATGGCGTTTTCAACCAGGCCCTGAACCGAAAGCGGCAGCACCAAAAACGAAAGGTATTTCTGGTTTATCTGGAAATCAAACTTCAGATTGTCGCCATAACGGATCTGCATCAGGTTGCAATAGGCATGAACGCCCTGCATCTCCTGCTCAAAAGTGACCACTTCCTTGTTCTGCAAGGTAGCCCGAAGCACCTGCGAAAGTTCCAGCACATAGCTCTGCGCTTTCTCCGAATCAGTGCCGATAAGCGACTGGAGGGTGTTCAATGAGTTGAACATGAAGTGGGGATCCAGTTGGCTTTTCAAAGCTTCGTAGTGCGTGGTGATATTTTCCGCCCGGAGCGCCTCATTCTCCACGGCAATCTGGTTACGTTCATTCGCCGTCTTCAACAATTGAACGATCAGCATCACAATGGCCGACAGCAGGAAGTCCTTGATCAGGCCGTTACGAAGCAGCCTCGGCATGACACCTGGCTTAGGATCTACAGCATCCATCCAGATTGGCAGTAAAGTAAAAAACAAGCTGAACACCGCGGCAATCACCAGCGAGCCGATGATAATCCATGTCAGTTGAATGTAGTTTTTCTTGAAGTTCACACGTAGCATCCTTCTATTGAACAAGAAGATACAAAACACCATGACATAACTCCACGCCGTGAAGGTCAACACCCTGAGGACATCGAAGTGACGGTGCGGCATGGGTTTAGGCTCTGAGGAAAACAAGGTGTCACCGAAGAAAGCCGCAAGAGAGAAAAGCAGATGGAATCCCACTGCGATAGCCAACGAGAGCAATGCGATGTCTCTCATCGATAGAAATGGATGAAGATTTCTTTGCTTATTCATACTGCAAAGATAATCAAGGTTTTTAATCAAAAAACCTGCTTTTGGGCGAAATGGTTAAAATCGCTGTTGAAGCGTTATTCTACAACGACCAAATAGTAATTCTTCTTGCCTTTCTGAACCAGGATGTACTTGCCGTCGATGAGGTCGTCGGTGGTCATCACCTTGTCCAAGGTGACCTTTTCCTTGTTGACGCTCACGCCGTTGGCTTGCGTCATCTTGCGGGCTTCACCCTTGGAGGGGAAGATCTGCGTGTTGACGGCCATGAAGTCGACAATCGGGATGCCGGCTTCGAGGTCGGTGCGGGCGATGTGCTCCTGCGGCACGCCGTCGAAGATGTCCAAGAAGGTGGCTTCGTCGAGCTTCTCCAAGCCTTCCTTGGTCGACTTGCCGAAGAGGATGTTGGAGGCCTCGATGGCGGCATCCAAGGCTTCCTGCGAGTGCACCAACACGGTGACTTCCTGGGCCAAACGCTTTTGCAGCACACGCATGCCCGGGTCTTTCTTGTGCTCTTCAATCAGGGCATCGATGGTTTCTTTATCCAGCGAGGTGAAGATCTTGATGTATTTTTCGGCATCCTCGTCGCTGACGTTGAGCCAGAACTGGTAGAACTTGTAAGGCGTGGTGCGCTTCGGGTCGAGCCAGATGTTGCCACTCTCAGTCTTACCAAACTTCTTACCGTCAGCTTTGGTAATCAGCGGACAAGTCAGGGCAAAGGCCTCGTTTTCGAAGCCCAAGGTACGGCGGATCAGCTCTGTACCAGTGGTGATGTTGCCCCATTGGTCGTTGCCACCCAACTGCAGCTTGCAGTTCTTATGCTGGTAGAGCCACAGGAAGTCGTAGCCTTGCAGGAGCTGGTAGGTGAACTCGGTGAAGCTGAGGCCGTCGCGGGCGGTGCCGTTGAGGCGCTGCTGCACGCTGTCCTTGGCCATCATGTAGTTCACGGTGATGTGTTTGCCTACCTCACGAGCGAAGTCGAGGAAGGTGAAGTCCTTCATCCAATCGTAGTTGTTCACCATCTCGGCAGCGTTGGGCTCTTTTGATTCGAAATCCAAGAACTTCGACACCTGAGCCTTGATGCACTCTTGGTTGTGGCGTAAAGTCTCTTCGTTCAGCAGGTTACGCTCTTGGCTCTTGCCGGAGGGGTCGCCGATCATGCCAGTGGCACCACCCACCAGGATGATGGGCTTGTGGCCACAGCGTTGCAAATGGCGGAGCATCATGATGCCGCAAAGGTGACCGATATGCAATGAGTCGGCAGTCGGGTCGGTGCCGAGGTAAGCCGTTACCATTTCTTTCTGGAGGAGTTCTTCAGTGCCTGGCATCATTTGGGCCAGCATTCCGCGCCAGCGGAGTTCTTCAACAAAGTTCTTCATTGTTTCGCAATTTGAAGTGCAAAAATAATCAATTTTCGTAATGTCTCAACCGGCACCGCATGTTTTCAACGACATTTCCACCAAAGAGCCAAGAGTCGGCGATGTGGAGGTTGCCGTAAGGGAACGCCTCCTTGAAGGATTCGATATAGACCATGCCTGGATCAATGTCTGTACAGATCATGTTGTGATTCTCGAGATGACCGCCTGTGACATGTGGAACAAAGATGATGCTATCCCAATCGTTGTTGACTTTGGCCATACCGAGATGAAGAGACTTATCCACCTGCAAGGTATCGTCAGTCCATGTCAAAGGGTTGATGCCCACAGCGCTTTCCTCGAATATAGGCACCGCCGCCGTAACATCGGTCATGGAATTGAAAATGACCACCCCTTGTGAAACGCTATCCAAAGCTGGTTTCAAAGCCTCAGGATAATTACGCAGGTCCTCCTCTGTGATGAAATAGCCAATGCAATACGCCGCCACCATCTGACTGCGCTGTTCCTCAGTCATGCCATGCTTTAACAGCTCAATAAGCAACTGCGAGCCTTGGCTGTGACCCATCAGGAAGAATGGCCGACCGTTATTGAAGTGTTCCATATAATACTGAAAAGCGTCAATCACATCGACTGCAGCGATCTCGGCGTAGTGATTCAGGCTATCCATAGGCTGCAAATAAGCCCCGAAAATCATCTGGCGGTAATACGGGGCATAAAAGTTGTAATCGCTGTACAGTAGCTTATTAAACAACTGATTCTCATTGGCTTCTTCCCTTGCTTCAGCTTGAGTGATGTCGACAAACCAAGAGTTGCCATTCTCTTCGTATGAAATCATCGCCACCGTGGGATAAATGTAAAACACATCGGCCGCATGACTTTGATCGCCATAGCTATACCAATAGGTGGTATCAGCATAGTCAACCGCGTTGGAGACTGACTTGTTTTCATTACATGAAAGACAAATCAGGCCCAATAAAACCAAGGTTAAAGCAGTATTTCGAATAGTTTTCATAAAAACATTTTTTTAATCCGACAAAAGTAGTAATTTTGCACGTTAGTAAAGAATCGAATTTTTAAAACTAAAATATCAAATCTTACATTAATGAAAAGAGACGAAAAAATCTTTGATCTGATCCGCCAAGAGAAAGAGCGTCAGATGCATGGAATCGAGCTTATCGCTTCAGAAAACTTTGTCAGCGAACAGGTTTTGGAAGCCATGGGTTCAGTGATGACCAACAAATACGCTGAAGGTTATCCAGGAAAGCGTTACTATGGTGGTTGCCAGATTGTTGACCAGAGTGAGCAATTGGCTATCGACCGTGCTTGCGAGCTGTTCGACGCCAACTTCGCCAACGTGCAGCCTCACTCAGGCGCACAAGCCAACATGGCTGTGATGCAGGCTATCCTGCAACCCGGCGACACCTTCATGGGTCTCGACCTTTCACACGGTGGCCACCTCTCACACGGCAGCCCGGTGAACGCTTCAGGTATGCTTTACAAGCCAGTGGCTTACCATGTCAGCAAGGAAACCGGTCGTGTTGATTACGACGAGATGGAGAAGATCGCCCTCGAGTGCAAGCCTAAACTCATCGTGGCTGGTGCTTCAGCCTACAGCCGTGACTGGGATTACGCTCGCATGCGTGACATCGCTGATCAAGTTGGCGCCATCCTGATGGCCGACATCAGCCACCCCGCTGGTCTCATCGCCAAGGGTATCCTCAACGATCCTCTGGACTACTGCCACATCGTCACCACCACCACTCACAAGACCCTCCGCGGTCCCCGTGGCGGCATGATCCTCATGGGTGAAGACTTCCCGGATCCTCAAGGCCGTACCACTCCTAAGGGCGAAGTGAAGATGATGAGCGCATTGCTCAACAGCGCTGTATTCCCAGGCATCCAAGGCGGTCCTCTGGAGCACGTCATCGCCGCTAAGGCAGTCGCTTTCGGCGAGGCCCTTTCCGACGAGTACTTCGAGTACATCCTCCAGGTGAAGAAGAACGCAGCCGTCATGGCTCAAGCCTTCATGGATAAGGGTTATCAAGTCATCAGCGGTGGTACTGACAACCACTCCATGCTGATCGACCTCCGCGGCAAGTTCCCGGAGATCACCGGTAAGATGGTGGAGAACACCCTCGTGCTGGCCGACATCACCGTCAACAAGAACATGGTGCCGTTCGACAGCCGTTCACCATTCCTCACCTCAGGTCTGCGTGTTGGCACTCCCGCCATCACCACCCGTGGCCTGAAGGAAGACAAGATGCCTCTCATCGTTGAAATGATCGACGACGTCATCGGTGCTATCGACCCAGTCGCCAAGACTGCTCCAGACGCCAAGATCAACGCCGTCAAGGCCGAGGTCAACAAGCTGATGAAGGACTATCCGCTCTTCGCTTGGTAATGATCCACAAACAACGAAACGCCCGGTTCTATGGAATCGGGCGTTTCTTTTAACTTTAATAACATGAAAATCATCAACTTCGCCGATAGCAAAAGCGTCATCAACCAATATGTGGCCGAGTTGAGGGATGTCCACATCCAGAGCGACCGCAACACCTTCCGCCACAACCTGCAACGTATTGGCCAGATGATGGCATACGAGGTGAGCAGGACCCTCGATTACTCCGAAAAGGAAGTCCAAACGCCCTTGGCCATGGCCAAAGCCTACACGCACGATGACGACATCGTGCTGGCCACTGTGTTCCGAGCCGGATTGCCTTTCCACCAAGGTTTCCTTGATGTATTTGACCACGCCGGCAACGCTTTTGTCTCCGCTTACCGTTACTATATGGACGAAAAGCATGAAAATGTCGGCATCAAGGTGGAGTATTTGGCCGCCCCAGACCTCACCGACAAGACCTTGATCATCGTAGATCCGATGCTGGCCACTGGAGGCAGCCTGCAATTGGCTTACGAAGCATTGTGTACCAAAGGCATCCCGAAGCATCTGCATCTGTGCTGCGTCATTGCTTCGGAACTTGGGGTAGAGAACATCCTGAAGATGTTCAAACCTTTTGACAACGTCACTTTATGGTGCGCCGCCATCGACCCCGTCTTGAACGAGAATAAATATATCGTCCCGGGGCTGGGTGACGCGGGAGATCTCGCCTATGGCGACAAGATCTGATTATTTCACTCCATTGAGGCAATTGACGACAGCCTCAACCATATTGTAGGCGCCATCATAGATGTCTTTCAACGTAGCGTCGAGCATGAACGCCGGTGTAGTGAACACCAAGTTCTCATTGTCAGCACACACGTCGCCGTTTCCGGTCTGCACGTGATTGGCGCCCCAGCTCCTCACCTCGTCGGTAACCGGCGTGCCTTCAGCGCCCAAGGTAACACAGACACCGGGAATCAGCTTCGCCAGCATCACAGGGGCAATGCATTGGGCTCCGATAGGTTTCTTGGCGGCATGCATCTCCAAAATCACACGGGCCACGTCAGGCTGGACTTCCATGGCAGCACCTTTGAAAGCATAGTCGCAGAGGTTTTTGGCTGCTCCGAAGCCACCGGGGAAGAACAAGGCATCATAATCCTCGGCCTTGAAAGCTTCCAGTGGAAGGATATTGCCACGGGCAATGCGAGCTGCCTCCGCCATAATGTTACGCTTGGCATTGCACACCTTCTTTCCGGCAAGATGGTCAATCACCTCTGCCTGAGGGCGGTCAGGAGCAAAGCATTGGTATTCACAATGATGTTGATCAATGGCGAGCAACAGGCTGACGGCTTCGTTGATCTCAGCGCCGTCCTTATGGCCGCAACCGGCCAATACAACTGCAAATCTATTCATCTCTATGGGATTTAAAACTCATTTGTTGATAATCACGGGCCAGACCTCCCTGCGAAGTCTCCTTATAAAGCGAAGGGATATCCTTTCCGGTCTCCTTCATGGTTGCCACCACCTTGTCGAACGACACCCGGTGATGGCCGTCGGTAAAGGTGGAATAGATGTTGGCATCGAGGGCACGGGCTGCGGCGTAGGCGTTGCGTTCGATGCAAGGGATCTGCACCAAGCCGCACACGGGATCGCACGTCATGCCAAGATGGTGTTCCAAGGCCATCTCTGAGGCATATTCAATCTGGGCAGGACTGCCTCCGAAGAGTTGGTTGGCTGCCGCCGCGGCCATCGCACAAGCCACGCCCACCTCACCTTGGCAACCCACCTCGGCACCTGAGATGGAAGCGTTGGTACGGACGATGTTTCCCACCAATCCCGCCGTGGCCAAAGCCTTGATGATGCGGGTATCGCTGAAGTCGTAACTCTTGGAAAGGTGGTACAGCACGGCAGGCATCACGCCGCTGGAGCCACAAGTCGGTGCGGTGACGATTCTGCCGCCCGAGGCATTCTCCTCGGAGACGGCGAGGGCGTATGAATAAACCAATCCACGGCTCTGCAACGTATGCGAATAGCCTTTGGCCTTCACATGATACATGGCCGCCTTGCGCGACAGATGCAACGGCCCGGGCAACACGCCTTCCTGCTGGAGTCCACGTTCCACCGCAGCCTTCATCACCTGCCAAACCTCCATCAGGTAGTCCTCCACCTCCTGTTGGTTCTCGTATTGATACACATATTCCCAATAGGTCCGGCCAGATTGTTCGCACCATTCAAGGATATCCGTCATCTTGTCCAAGGGATACACCTCCGCCGATTCATTCCGCTGACCTTCCTCAGCCAAGTCGCCACCACCGATGCTGAATACCGTCCACTCGCCCATGACTTCTTGTTTATCATCCAAAGCCTTGAACAGCATGCCGTTGGGATGGAAAGGAAGAACCACATCGGGTTTCCAGACGATTTCAGCGGGGGCCTTCAACGTGTTGATGATGGCCCAGTCGGTCATGTGGCCTTTACCGGTAGCGGCGAGGCTGCCGTAAAGCGTCACCTCGAAACGCTTGGCATGGGGATAACGGTCGTTGAAAATCTGGGCTGCCTTCTGGGGGCCCATGGTATGGCTGCTCGATGGGCCGATACCTATTTTGTAAAGATCTTTGATGGTTTTCATAGTGGCTACAAAGATAACTACAAACCATCGTTTTTTGAAACCAAAATGAAATTTTTTTGTTTTTTTTCTTGTATGTCCGAAAAAAGTTCTATTTTTGCAGCGTAATAGCAAGCAAGGGGGGCATTAGCTCAGTTGGCTAGAGCGCTTGCATGGCATGCAAGAGGTCATCGGTTCGACTCCGTTATGCTCCACAGACCCCGCCAAAAGCGGGGTTTTTTTATTCATAAAACGTCGCAAGGCCATGATTACGACTATTGTTATCGCATCCTACCTCCTTTTCATCAACATCATCGCCTTCGTACTTTATGGCGTGGACAAAAATCGCGCCATCAACCATGAACATAGAATACCCGAGTCGGTTTTGCTTTGGATGGCCCGTCTTGGCGGAGGCCTCGGCAGCTGGTTGGGCATGCGCCATTTCCACCACAAGAAGAAACACTCCAAATTCCAGATCCTCATTCCGTTATGGATTTCCATCTGGATGTTGATCCTCGTTTTGCTGCTCACCATCTTGGGTGGTGACGCCAAAGAAGAACTGGAACTTTTCAATGCCAGACATAACAGATAATTGAACAATACATGAATTGGAACGAGCTTCCCGCCGAAGAGTTGCTGGAAAAGATCAAAACCAAATCCGACAGCGACCGAGAAGACATCCTTAACGACTACATCGTCGAAAAGCACGATCAGCTTCAGCCGCTCAAGCTGTTGCCTTTGTTGGATGCAATGAACCAAATCAAGAAATCCACACTTGCAAAAGGAAACCTGAACGAAGAAAGTGTTGAGAACTATCTCAACGACCGTGTGTTTATCTCGTTGTGGATGGCGAAAATCTACTTGAACGAATTGTTCGACGTGAACCGCTGCCGGGAACTGGTCGAAGAGACGAAGGACTTGATCCAGCAATACGAAGGCAAATACGTCAAGGAAATGCGTGACGCAAACGAAAAGACCCTTATGGAACTTAGCGAAAAACTCAATCAGATCGACAAGGAAGTAGCCTGCGACGGAGAAGAGCAGATGCCGAAACAATTCGAAGCCTACCTGAAACTGCTTGAAAAGAAAAGGATTTTCAAAGACCAGATCAACGAAAACGTCGGGCACACCCGCCACTACGGCTACCTGTTCACCGGCAACAGCGGCACCGGAAAACGCTCGGCGGCCAAACAGTTGTTCAATCTCCTGAAAGCGATCGAAAGCGACACCCAGATTTGGGTTGAGATCCCCGCCATTCAGATGTTTGACCCCAGTTCGGGATTCTCCCCCATTGGCACCACCATCGAGGAGAACCGTCACAGCCTCATTTACATCAGCGGTGCTGAAGACCTGAGCATGAAGGGATTGCTGTCGCAGACCGGCATCGAGATCCTGGCCAACAAACTGAAGACCGAACCCACCGTCACCGTAGTGCTTTCGGGTCCTCGCGACGAGCTGATCCAGATGGTCAATTCCTGCCAGGTGGCCAAGGAGATCTTCGTCAACAGGTTCCATTTCGACGATTTCGACCCCGAGACCTTGACCGACATCGCGATCCATTACGCCGAAGACAACGGCTATCGCTTCACCGAAGGAGCCAAGCATGAGTTGCTCAACTATTTCAGCTATGAGCACAAGATGCGCGGCAACGACTTCACCAACATCCATCTGGCCCACCGCACCATTGACGACAAGGTGCTGCCCTCACTCATCCAGCGTGTGGTGAACGGCCAATCCATCCAGACAGACCAGGAAGCCGCCATCACCATCACCAGCGACGACATCCCCAAGATACGCCACCGCGACCCCCAGAAAGCCATCGAACGGCTGGAATCGCTTGTGGGTCTGGAAAACATCAAGCAAAGCATCATGGCGCACGCCAGCCTGGTGAACCTGAACAGACGGCGCATGGAGTTGGGACTGTTCAACCACATGCCTCCGATGCACATGGTCTTCACGGGCAACCCAGGCACCGGTAAGACCACAGTGGCCGAGCTCATCGGCGAGATCTACTACGGCATGGGCGTGCTGTCGTCAGGGCATCTGGTCGAAGTGGACCGCTCCAAGCTGGTGGGACAGTTCCTCGGTGATACCGAGAAGAACACCCTCAACGCCATCAAAAGCGCTGCCGGCGGCGTACTCTTCATCGACGAGGCCTACAACCTGTTCACCAACGATCCCGACCGCCGCGACTTCGGCCATCGTGTCATCGAAACCCTGCTCACCTATCTCAGCATGGAACAGACCAACATGATCGTCGTGCTGGCTGGCTACACGGTCGAGATGGAACACCTGCTGCAATCGAATCCTGGTCTGAAATCCCGTTTCTCCTACGTGTTCCATTTCAACGACTATACGCCCGAACAGCTGATGAAAATCGGCGGCTTCGTCATGAAAAAGGAACAATACAAGATTACGCCCGAAGCCGAAAAGAAGCTGACGCAATACGTCATCAACGCCTACAGCAACAAGGACGAGCACTTCGGCAACGGTCGTTTCATCACCCGACTGCTGACCACCAAGATCATTCCTTCAGTCAGCGACCGTCTTTACAAGATGCCGGCCGAGAGCATCACCGAGAAAGACCTGGTCACCATCACCGAGGCCGATGTCCCCGATGTGGAAGAACGCCAGAAGATGCTCACCTGGGACAGCGCCATCATCGACGACGCCTTGGAACAGCTGAACGAACTGGCCGGGCTTGACAATGTGAAGAAAGCGCTGCGCGACTACGTGGTGATGCTGCACGCCAGCTTTGTCAACAAGACTCCGATGGCAGGCAACTATATGACATGGAACTTCTTAGGCAACACCGGGACGGGCAAGAGTACCGTGGCTGAGATCCTTTGTCGCATCATGCAAGGTGCCAGTCTGCTGCCGACCAACCACTTCTGCACGCTGAACATCGAAGAGTTCGCCAACGCCAACAATCCAATGGCTATCGTAGAGAAGGCCCTGTTGAAAGCCACTGATGGCATGCTTTTCCTTGACCTCGACTCGCCCAACTACAGCAACTACAACACGGACTTCCTGCAGTTCTGGATCGACAACAAGCGGAAGGAACTGAACATGAACATCGCCGTTGTCATCGCCCGCACCAACGACAACCGCGATGCCGTGACACGCAACCTGGTGCAGCATGGCGTAGTGCCCTCCAACCACATCCTCGTGTTCGAAGACTTCCAACCCTCCGAGCTGAAAGACATCTTCAATTACCTGCTGAAGAAACAATTCGGCCTCGATATCGAGCCTGGTGCCAAAGACGTCATTAACCGTTGCATCGACCAGATTTACAAGAACCGCCAGAACTATCCTGTCAACGCCCGTACCATCCAACTGCTGGCCAGCACCGTAGCCCAGATCGCACAGCTGCGCATCTTCAACGACGACAACGCACTGCGCAACCTCGTCATCAAAGCCGACACCGACCAATTGGAGTGGAGCGAGGACTCCTTGCTCTACCGTCGCATCGGTTTCTGACGATCACCAAAACAGCTCTTCTGCTATGCCATCGGCGAATAGCATCTGAGCATCCGTAAGATACAGGAACTCCCTGGTTCGTGAAAGACGGCCTTGGGCGATCAATGGTTCTGCCTGACGTTCACAGTAATCCGCAAAGCGCTCGCCCATCTCGCGCTTCATGTATTTCAAGTCAATGCCCCACAGGGTGCGCAAGCGGAGCATGACGTATTCGTCATACTGCTGCTCGGGAGTAAGCGTTTCCATTTCCACCACCTTCCGACTTCCGTCTTCCGACTTCTGTCTTCCTTCCCATTTCTCCACACTGGAAATGCTCCACTGCCTAGAGGTACCGTCAAAGGAATGGGCTGACGGGCCGAAACCGGCGTATGGTATGCCGAACCAGTAATTGGAGTTATGTTTCGACCGTTTCCCCGGTTGGCAGAAGTTGGAGATCTCATAATGGAGATAACCGTTGTCAGCGGCACGGCGGCATAAAACCTCATAATCGCGCACCGCATCTTCTTCATTAACAGGAAGCGTTTTCCCCATCTCGATCTGTTTGGTCAGGATGGCATTGGGTTCCAGCGTCAAGGCGTAGGCCGAAAGATGCGGAACCTCCAGCTCAAAAAAGGCATCAAGGTTACGGTTCCATTGATCGGCATTGGAGGTAGGCAAGCCGTAAATCAAGTCAATGCTGATATTATCGAATCCGGCGTCTTTAGCCAACGGAACGCATTGGCGGGCATGACCTGCGTCATGACGGCGACTCAGATAGCGCAAGTCCTCGTCAAAAAAGCTCTGGATGCCGATACTAAGCCTATTGACGCCTAAATTCCTCAAGCCTTGCAGATACGCCATCGAGAGCGTATCGGGATTGGCCTCCAGGGTAATCTCCGGATCGGCTTCCACATCGTATTGCTCCTTGATCAAGTCCAGCAGGTTTTCGATTTCTTCCACCTTTAATATTGAAGGTGTGCCGCCGCCGAAGTAAATCGTTTCAACCGTCTCACCGTGAAGGTAATCCTTACGTGACACCATCTCCCGCCTCAAGGACTCCAAAAATTTCGCCTTGCGCTTTTGCGAAGGGATGGAGTAAAACCCGCAATAGGCGCATTTGGAAAGGCAAAACGGAATATGGATGTAGATACCGGCCATAACAAAAAAAGCCCCGCCAAGCGGGGCTTTTCAATGTTTCAAAGATTATTTTTCACATTTCTTGCAGCAGCAACCGCCGAGGCACTTGTAGCAAAGGCCAGCAAGGCAAGCACCAACGAGAGGAGCCACAATGAACAGCCACAGCTGAGGCATAGCCAGCGGGTTCTCTGAGAAGATGGCAACGCCGAGTGAACGGGCAGGGTTCACAGAGGTGTTGGTCAACGGGATGCTGATGAGATGGATGAGCACTAAGGTGAGACCGATGGCCAGACCACCGAACTTACCGTTCTCGTGACGGCTGTCGGTAACGCCAAGAATCACCATCAGGAACACGAAGGTCAACAGAGCCTCAACGAGGAAGGCGCCACCGCAGTTGGTCTGCAGATAACCATCGGCACCAGCGAAGAAGTCACCGTAACCATTGGCAGCGAATGTACCAAGAGTCATACCTGCTGACTTGGCGATCACCATCAGCAGCAAACCGGCGATGATACCACCGATAAACTGGGCTGCCCAATAGCAAAGCATCTCTTTGAGGGTCATGCGGCCGTTAGCCCACACGCCAAAACTCACAGCGGGATTCAGGTGAGCTCCGGAAATATGGCCGATGCCGTAAGCCATGGCCACTACGGTGAGACCAAAAGCGATGGCAACACCGAGGAAGCCGACTTTACCACCAGCAAAGATAGCGGTACCGCAACCACCGAAAACCAGAACGAATGTGCCGAACAATTCAGCAAAGAACTTGTTACAAATCTTCATGATACTACAATTTTAATAGGTTGTTTGACTAATTATCAAGGCGCAAACGTACAAAATAAAATGGAATAAACCTCATTCAACCCCGTTTTTTTCCGTTTCGTCCATTTGAAACAATATCCAGTGTGCTGTTTTTGTTATTTTTGTGCTATGAAAAAAATAATCCTATTCACCTTTACCCTGATGCTTTCCTGCACCCTGACGGCACAGGAAAGCGCTTCCTACCAGTTCACCTTGGAGGACTGCATCCGTTTCGCCTTTGCCAACAGCTACGAGCGGAAGTCCATGCAACTGACAGGAAAATCGCTCGAAGCCACCTACGAGCAATCGAAACTGCAACGCTTGCCCAACCTCAGCGCCTCTTATGGACAGAACATCTCCAACAACGAAAACGGTTGGTCCTCGTCAGGCAATGTGGGTGTCGGCACTTCCGTCACCATCTATCAAGGCGGACAGATCAGCAACACCATTGAGCAGAACCGACTCAACTTGGAGCGCAACGAGGTACAGATGGAGCGGTACGACAACCAAACCGTCGCCCAAATCCTCCAAAGTTTCCTCACCGTCCTCGGCAACCAAGAGCGGCTGAAATACCAGCTCGACGTGCTGAAAACCAGCGGTGAGCAACTGCGCCAGGGCCAAAGCAAGTACCAGGTCGGATTGATCCTTGAGAGCGACTTGTTGCTGCTGGAGGCTCAATACTACAGCGATTCGAACAATGTGGTCGATTCCCGCATCAACATTGAAAACAACTTGCTGGATCTCAAGGTATTACTCTCCATGGATCCCACCGATCAACTGGAAATCATTTCTCCCGGCACCGACAATCTCGACGGATTGAAGGCATCGCTGCCCAGTGAGGAAGATGCCTTAAGCCAAGCCATGGACTACATGCCCGACATCCGCTTGAGCGACTACGACATCAAGATTGCCGAAAAAAGCGTGACGATGGCCAAGGGCAACTATCTTCCCTCCATTTCCGCCAACGCTAACATCGGCGTGGGCGTGCTCTCGTTCGACGGCACAGGCATGAAACAGTGGTGCGGCAAACCGACCGAATCGGCTGGCATCTCGGTAAACATCCCCATCTTCAACCGCGGCGCCACCAAGGCCAACGTCAAGAAGAGCCAGATTGCCCTCGAGCAAGCTCATCTCGATTATGAGCAAACGCAGCTCTTCGTACGCCAGACCGTGGTTCAGGCCTATCGCGACGTCATCTCGGCCTACAACGCCTTCAAAGTGTCTGAAGTCAAGGAAAACGCCTACAACAAGAGCTTTGACGCCTATAACATCCAATACCGCTACGGCAAGATCACCACAGTGGAGTTGCTGCAACAGCAAAACAACTACCTCAATGCGTTGAACACTTACATCCAAAACAAATACAGCCTATTGATGAAGCGGAAAATCCTCGACATCTACATGGGCAAATCCATCAGTCTATAATCTTATTGCGATATGAAGAAAAAGAAAGTCAAATGGTTTGTCATCTTGGGAATCGTGGCCCTCATCGCCATTGTTTGCCTGGTAAAAACCTCCAAATCCTCCCAAAAAGAACTGGTGATCCGCACCCATGTGGTGGGTGAATACACCGTAGAGAACACCGTTACGGCAACGGGTACCATCGAGCCGGTAGAGACCGTCGATGTAGGTACTCAAGTATCCGGAAAAGTGGAAAAAATATACGTCGATTTCAACGACGTGGTGAAGAAAGGCGACCTGCTGGCCGAATTGGACAAACTGACGCTCAACCAAAACGTCAGCAGGGCCAGGGCCAGCCTCACTTCAGCCGAAAGCCAGCTGAACTATGCCAAACTCTCCTACGAGCGCACCAAACAGCTCTATGAAGCCAACGCCGCCACCCTCGCCGCGTTTCAAGAAGCGCAGAACACCTACACCCAGGCCCAGATGAGCCAGAAGAACGCCCAAGCCGCCTATGACCAGGCTTTGGTGGACCTCAGCTATGCCGAGATCTATTCGCCCATCGACGGTGTGGTGCTCGACCGCGCCGTGGAAGTGGGTCAAACCGTGGCTGCCTCGTTCAGCACACCTACCCTTTTCACCTTGGCCAACGACCTCACCAAAATGCAGGTGGAGGCTGCCGTCGATGAGGCCGACATCGGACAGGTGAAAATCGGTCAAAGAGTGTCTTTCACCGTGGATGCCTATACCTACGATACCTTCGAGGGCACTGTGAACCAGATCCGCATGAAGGCCACCACCACCAGCAACGTGGTGAAATACACCGTCATCATCAGCGCCCCGAACCCCGACCTGAAGCTCTTCCCCGGCATGACCGCCAACGTCACCATCATCACCGAAGAAGCCACCGGTTTGGCCGTCCCCGCCGAGGCTCTGAACTTCACCCCCGACGAGCAGGTGCTACGCAATCTCCAGAAGCCTGAAATGCCCAAAGACGGCCAACGTCCGCCCATGGGCGAAGCTCCCCAGATGGGCGCCGAGCCAAGCTCACTCGACATGGTATGGATCCAAAAGAACAGCAACATCATGCCCCGTCCCGTCAAGGTAGGCATGAGCGATGTGGCTTACAAAATCATCGAGGAAGGCCTGCAGGCAGGCGACTCCGTGGTGCTTTCAGCCCAATATGTAGCCAAGGAAAAGCAAGTGAAGAAGGGCGAGAATCCATTCATGCCTGGTCCTCCCGGAAGAAATAAAAAGAAATGAGCAAACAGACATCCATTATCAAAGTTGAAGGTTTGAGACGCACCTTCATCGTGGGCAGCGAGGAAGTCCACGCCCTCAAAGGCGTGTCGTTCGAGATCCACCAAGGCGAGTTCGTGAGCATCATGGGTTCGTCGGGCAGTGGCAAGTCCACCTTGCTCAACATCCTCGGTTGCCTCGACCAACCCACCTCCGGAGAATACCTTATCGACGGCATCTCCGTGAGGGAACGCTCCAAAAACGAACTCTCCGACATCCGCAACCGCAAGATCGGCTTTGTGTTCCAGTCGTACAACCTGCTGCCCCGCACCTCCGCCTTGGAAAACGTGGAGCTGCCCTTGGTCTACAACCCCGACGTCTCGCACCGTGAGCGTCACGAACGGGCCCAGCACGCCTTGGAATTGGTAGGGTTGAAGGACCGCATGGACCACATGCCCAACCAGCTTTCCGGCGGTCAGCAACAGCGTGTGGCCATCGCCCGCGCCTTGGTCAATGATCCCGTCATCGTGCTCGCCGACGAGGCCACCGGTAACCTCGACACCCGTACTTCGTACGAGATCATGAGCCTGTTCCAGGACCTCCATGAGCATGGCAAGACCATCGCCTTCGTCACCCATGAATCCGACATCGCCGTGTTCACCAGCCGCACCATCTTCCTGCGCGACGGACACATCCTCCGCGACGAGCCCGTAGCTACCAAATCAGCCGCAGCAGCCCTCGCCGCCCTCCCCGTCGAAAACGATTACTAACCTCTGACTTCTACCATGGATATCTTAAACCTCATCCGAATATCAGCCAAAGCCCTGCTGCGCAACAAGACGCGCTCAGCGCTCTCCATGCTCGGCATCGTCATCGGCATTGCCGCCGTCATCGCCGTGGTCAACCTCGGCGAGGGCCTGAAGCAAAGCACCGCCAACCAACTCTCCGACATGGGCACCAACCTCATCATGGTGATGCGAGCCAATCAACGAAGGGGTGGCATCAGCATGGGTTCGTCTAATGTGGAATCGCTCACCGTCAGGGACTGCGAACTCATCAAAAAGAACGCCAAGAACATCACTATGGTCAGCCCGGTGGTCAACAGTGGCGGGCAGCTTGTAAATGGCTCCAAGAACTGGTCAGGAACCGTCTATGGCGGCTCACCCGACTACCTTGAGATCAAAAAATACGAGATTGCCACTGGCGTCAATTTCACCGAAGACGACATCAAGAAATACGCCAAGGTAGGCTTGATCGGCCAAACCATCGTTGAGGAGCTTTTCGACGACGGCGAAGACCCTATCGGCAAGACCATCCGTGTGGGCGGCATGCCTTTCATGGTCATCGGCACCCTGAAGGAAAAGGGCGAGAACGGCATGGGCATGGACCAGGATGACATCGTCATCATGCCTTACTCCACCGTGCAGAAGCGCATGTTAGGCATCAACTACATCCAGCAAATAGTATGCTCCGCCGCTTCTGAAGACGTGGCTGAAGCTGCCGTGGAAGAGATTGAGGAAATCCTCCGGGCTTCCCACAAGATCGTTGACGGCGCAGAAGACGACTTTGAGGTACGCACCCAGCAGGAGATGCTTGAGATGATGTCATCGATGACCGGCATGATCACCACCGTGCTCGTCGCCATCGCCTTGATTTCATTGCTCGTTGGCTGTATCGGCATCATGAACATCATGTATGTCACCGTCACCGAGCGCACCAAGGAGATCGGCCTCCGTATGTCCATCGGCGCCAAGAATGCCGCCATCCTGATGCAGTTCCTCACCGAGAGTATCATCCTGAGCCTCATCGGTGGCGTCATCGGGTTGTTGTTGGGCTTGGGACTCTCTTACGTGGTAGCCATGGCCATGTCACTGCCCTTCGTCATCAACGGCGTCTGGATGGTGGTTTCCTTTGTTTCCTGCGCCATTCTCGGCCTCATCGCCGGATTCTTCCCTGCCTTGAAGGCTTCACGGACCGATCCGATCAACGCATTGAGATACGAGTAATCAAAAACTTTTCTTATTTTTGCCGCCGGATTCAGGTTCCTCAATTGAGGATTAATAGGGAATCCTGTGTGAATCAGGAGCTATGCCCGTAGCTGTAAGTTCAGCAACGATCCGCAACAGCCATGTCACTGATATTCGTTATCGGGAAGACGTTGCGGATTTGAACAAGCCAGAAGACCTGCCCGACTCCCATCGATAACAACTTTCGGGAACAAAAGTTAGTGTAAAATGAGAAAACAGTATCAAGCAGTTACGGCTGAGGAAGCCGTCAAAGTCATCAAGTCGGGCGACCATGTGCATATCAGCTCGGTCTCCAATGTGCCCCAATGTTTAGTGAAAGCCCTGTGCGAACGCGGCCGTGCGGGTGAGTTGAAAAACGTTTACATCCATCACCTCCACACCGAAGGCGCCGCGCCTTATGTAAACCCTGAGTTTGAAGGCATCTTCCAGCACAACGCCTTCTTCGTAGGCGCCAACGTGCGCGAGAGTGTTCAAAAAGGTTTGGCAGACTACATCCCGGTGTTTTTGGGTGAGACCTCCAAGCTCTACCGTGAGCGCTATATCAAGTGCAATGTGGCCATGATTCAGGTGTGCCCGCCTGACAAGTTCGGATACGTATCGTTAGGCTCCTCCGTCGATGCCACCTTGGCCGCCATGGAGAGCGCCGAGTTCGTCATCGCGGTAGTCAACAAGCATGTGCCCCGTACCTTCGGCGACGCATTGGTGCACATCAGCAGAATCAATGTTTTTGTTGAGGACGACACCCCCTTGCTTACGGTCGATATGCCGGAGCCCAACGAGGTGGAAAAGACCATAGGCCGCTATTGCGCTGAGCTCATCGAAGACGGCGCCTGCCTCCAGATGGGCATTGGCTCCATCCCCAACGCCATCCTGTCGTGCCTGCACAACCATAAGGACATCGGCATCCACACCGAGATGTTCTCCGATGGCATTCTGCCATTGATTAAAAAGGGCGTTATCACTGGTGACAACAAAAAGCTCGACAAAGGCAAGATCGTCTCCACCTTCGTGATGGGCTCGCAAAAGATCTATAACTTCATCGACGGCAACCATGAGGTGCTGCTGAAGGACGTGGAATACACCAACGATCCCTTCATCATCTCCCAACAGCCTAAGATGACCTCCATCAACTCCGCCATTCAGATTGACCTCTCAGGACAGGTTTGCGCCGACTCATTGGGTGATAAGATCTACTCTGGCGTAGGCGGTCAGATTGACTATGTCTATGGCTCGTCGCGCGCCAAAGGCGGCAAGGCCATCATCGCCATGCCTTCCACCACACGCAAGGGCATCAACAAGATCGTTCCAGCGTTGGACTTGGGCTCTGGCGCTGTCACCACCCGCAACCACATCCATTGGTTCATCACCGAATACGGTGCCGTGAATCTCTACGGGCGTTCCCTTCAGGAAAGAGCCAAGCTCATCATCTCGGTGGCGCATCCACAGTTCCAGGAACAGCTCGACGAGGCCGCCTTCAAGCGTTTCGGTTCGCATTTCCATTACCTCTGGAGTAACGTTTATTAATGTGAATCGTTATGTTTGGGCAAATTAATCTCGTTGAGATTTTCAGCTCCTTCATCGTAATGGCCGCCATCATCGATATCTTTGGGTCGATTCCCATCTTCGTGAGCATGAAAGAGCAGCACAAGGTGATCAAGGCCGGCCAAGCCTGCCTGACGGCACTAGCCCTGTTCTTGGCTTTCTTCTTTGCCGGTGACGCTTTGCTGAAGCTCTTCGGCATCATTCTGTTAGCCATCGCCGTCAATATGTTCGTCAACAATATTTCCGTGATCATATCACAAGTCAGAATCCATTAACACACCATGAAAAAATATTTATTTCTAACCTTGTCGCTACTCATTGCGACATTCGCAAGCGCCCAGCTCTCGGGTACTTACACCATCAACAGCAACGCATCGCAAAACCCCAACTACACTTCGTTCAGCGCAGCCGTCTCCGCATTGTCGGCAGGAGTTTCCGGTCAAGTGATTTTTGAAGTGGCTCCTGGAACCTACGAGGAGTATGTCACCATCGGCGAAATCAACGGAACAAGCGCCACCAACCGTGTCATTTTTAGAGGCATGGGGGCCGACAACCAGCAGGTTGTGATTACCAGCAACGCCGGTTACACCGACAACAGCACCATCAAGCTCAACGGCACCGATTACCTCACCTTCGAGAACATGACAGTGACCACCACATCGACTAACAAAGCCCGATTGCTGGTGACCGATGGACAGACCGACTACAACCATTTTAATAACATGCGTTTCGTCGGAGCCATATCTGACAACAACCTCGACGGCGACAAAAACCTTGTATATTATACCAGTGGTGAATGGGTTTGCCATGACAACGAGTTCGTTGGATGTCACTTCGAAAACGGCTATGTCGCCCTCTATTATCAAGGTAAAAACATCTATACGCTCAACGACGGCGTGTTGGTCGAAAATTGCACTTTCCTGAACCAATCGTTCAAGAGCGTTTACATCTCTTTCACCGACAATGCGATCGTACGCGGCAACACCATCACCAACCACACACACGATGTGTTGACCAACTATCATGCGATGGATTTGCTCCGCATCCGCTATAACAGCATCATCGAAAACAATGTGATGAACGTGACGCGAAACTCCAATTACGCCACGGTTTTCGAGACCCGTCCGGCGATGGGAACATCCGATCAGCCTGTGATTATCAGAAACAACATCATCAATTTCGTATGCAATGTCAATAGCAGCTACTGCGTCGATTTGGATGACAGCAACAGCGAATATGTCTATTTCGTCCATAACACCGTGAAATGCAGCGGCTCCAGCAACTGTGGAAGTATTTTCGTAGAGAAAAACTGGCAGAACCTGCATATTTACAACAATTTGATTGTCAATGAATGTAGCGGCTACGTCTTCCGTTTCGGCGTTGAAGCTGAAAACCGCTTCTGCGACTACAACCGCATCTCGTTTAGCGGAAGTTACGTTGGCAGACTTGGAACCACCGACTATGCATCGTTGAGCGACTGGACCGCTGCCACAGGTTTTGATTCGCATTCCGCCATGTGCACGCCCAACTTTGTGGGCACCAACGACCTGCACATCACCAGTGCAGATGGCTTAACCGTGGCCCATCCGCTTTCATACGTCACAAAAGACATTGATGACCAGAACCGCTCAACCACAGCCCCATGCGCTGGAGCCGATGAACTGGCAAGCGGAGCAAACCTGCCCCCTGTGGTGGCCAACCCCATCAGCAACATCACTTTCGAGAGCTATCCCGCAAGCCAAACCATCAACTTGAGCAACACCTTCAACGACCCTGACGACCCGAACGAAAACATCGTGATCACCGTAGCATCCAACAGCAACCCTTCGCTGGTTTCAACCTCTTTGAGCAACAAGACTTTGACGGTCACCCGTCTGGTAGCCACCAGTGGGACAGCCACTATCACGCTTAACGCCGAGAGCGCCGGACAGTCAGTGCAGACAAGCTTCACAGTGGAATGCCTTGCCGAAGACCTGCCGCCTGTCGTGGCAAACCAATTGGCTCCAATCAACTTCACCGACTATCCGCAGACGCTAAACTTCGACCTCAGCAATACTTTCGATGACCCTGACAACAACAACCAGTTTATCGAAATCACAGTGCAAAGCTGTCCTTCGGAAATCGCAGCAACCATCCAAAACAAGATACTCTCCGTAAGCAGAAACACCTCCAACGCCTTCACCAACAAGACCTTGGTCATCCGCGCTACCAGCAACGGCAAGCATGTCGACATGAACGTCAGCGTTTCAGGCAATGAGGTAACCGTGACTGTGGGCACCGCCACTTTCGATGATGTGGCACTGGGCTCAAGCGGCTACTGGCAAGGCGAAGAAGGCGAAAACGAAATGTATAGCGGCGGCTGGTTGTTCACCAATTATTACTCCAGCTATTTCTGGGGAGGCTTCACAGCTTCAAACCGTACTGATTTGAACCAAACTGGCTTGAATGCCCAATATACTGCTGCCACAGGTTCCGGTTACGACGGTTCCGCCCAATATGCCGTGGCCTACACCTATGGTTCCCAGACTGATGTCTACGCCTCTGACGGTGCCGCACACATCGTCACCGGATGCTATGTCACCAACAACCTTTGGGCTTACCAGAACATGCACGACGGCGATGCCACCGCCACCGCTTTCGGCGGCACCACAGGCAACGATCCCGACTGGTTCAAGCTCACCGCCACAGGCAAAAACGCCAGCGGCCAAACCATCGGAACGGCCGAGTTCTACCTGGCCGACTACCGCTTCGCCAATAACGAGGAAGACTACATCCTCAACACCTGGGAGTGGTTCGACCTCAGCTCACTCGGCGCGGTTCACACCATCTCGTTCAGCCTTTCCTCATCGAAAAACAACAGCGGCGGCATGATCACACCGGCTTATTTCTGCATTGAGAACTTCAACGGCGAAGCCCCGACACCTCCCACTCCGCCGCAAGATGAACCGCCCTACATTGCCAATCCAGTCGAAGACGTGATTTTCGAAACCTATCCCGAAACCCTCACCCTGAACCTCAACGGCGTGGCCACCGACCCCGATGACCCTGACGAAAACATCGTCTACTCCATTGTGTCCAACTCCAATCCCGAGGAGCTTGAATCCCAATTGAGCGGCACCACCCTTACGCTGACACGCCTTTCGCTGAGCCATGCCGAGGCCGACCTTGTCATGAGAGCCACCAGCGACGGACAATACATCGATTTCACCATCCATGTCACCATGAACTCCTGCGAAGGCATCCATGAAAACCTCATGGAAATCAAGGTGTTCCCAAATCCTTGCAAAGGCCAGCTTCATCTGACCATTGACAACGCCCAGCCGTTCGAATACAGCATCTGCAACCTGATGGGACAGACCGTCATCAGCGGCTGTTCGCAGGGACACGAGGCCCTCATCGACATGACTTCATGCCCTGAAGGCATCTATTTCGTCACGATCACCCAACAAGGAAAGCCATTTGTTACTAAGATAAGTCATTGATATTAAACAAATTAAGAGCAATCAGTAAAAAAATCCAAAAAAAACTGTTGCCATAATCAAAAAAGGTTGTACTTTTGCAGTCGCAAACGATGCTTCCGTAGCTCAGTTGGTAGAGCACCTGACTCTTAATCAGGGTGTCCAGGGTTCGACCCCCTGCGGGAGTACCAAATCTCCAAATCCCTAACTCTAATAATCAACGAGTTAGGGATTTTTCTTTCCCCAAACACCCCCTCCCGTGTCAACCACGTGTCAACCGATTTTCCAAAATTGAATTCTCGTTGACACAAAATACCGATAATTATTGACACCGTTGACACGGATTTCCCCTCCATCGACACGCCAAAACTATCGCTCCTGAAATACCCGCCTGCTCACGACTGCGCACAAGAACCACCTCTCCAGAGCATCGTCCCGCCTCCCTTTTCCCTCACGAAACACACCTGAGGAAAATGAGGAAATTGAGGAAAACGAGGAAAATCCCACCAACATTTGGCGGAATTTTCCCGATATTGACTTTGAAAAAAAGAAAAGTCTTACTTTTGTACCCATATAAGACATAGTTAGGGCTTTACGCTCGCGTTCCTAACCGACGAAATCTGGTAAATTTCACATACGGGAACCGAACGATAAGGCCTGCGCCAATAGGCGCAGGCGATCGTTTTCATGTATGAACGGTTTACCAGAGCCAGTCGGTTGTGAAAACGGTGCAGTCTGCGCCTTTTTTATGCCCCAAAACATCAAATTATGGACGACGAACTCATCATCCAGCGCCTCGCGGAACTGAAGGTGCAAATCGCCGACTTCGACGAACGCCTCGCAGGTCTCGACGACCTGCTGGCCGACGGCCTCACCGATGAGGCCGTGCATCGCTACGCCCACGAGCTGTCCAAGATCATCGAGGAGCGTGAGCCCGTACTCAAAGAGATCCGGCAATGGCTGATGCTCATCGACAATCCAGCCGACGACCAAGCCCTGCCGAACTGACGGCCGCCATCCTCATGTCACCTTGCTATATTGCCCATTAGCCGGATGGTCCAGCTGTCCCGACCTGCAAAGCTCCGCGATATACCGCTCTGCTGTCTTCTCTCCAATCCCCATCCGTTCTGCCGCCTGAAGATAGGCCTTGCGGTTGAAAGCGTCGGGCAAGGCCGCCAGCAAAGCCTGTCGGCTGCCCTCCGTGCGCTGCTGCCTGCCCTGCCTGAAGCGTCGCTCCGTCCTGCGGGGCAGGCTTTGGAACACCGAGGCCGAGTGTCGCAGCAGCACCTTCACCATCGCCATGGCCGTCTCGAAGTCCGCATCATCGCAGACCAGCAAAGCCTCCTGCCGTTCCTCCTCGCCATCGCCGACAGGCAGCGGCAAGCTGCCGTCGTCCATCTGGCGAAGCACCGTCAGAATCATCGTGATTCGGAAGAAAATTAACCCCAGACGACGCACCGAGGCGATGATGTCGTTGCCGAACAACGCCGCATATTCCTCCTGCGTCTGCGCAAAGAAGGCGTTGAACCTGCGCTGCTGCTCCCGCTGCAGGCTGAAACGGATGGCCTGCGCGTCTATCAGCTTATGGAACTGGTAGAAGTCCCTGCCAATCTCCTTGAAAAGGTCGTCGGCAGTCAGCCCATCCGACGCGTCGAACATATCATGCCAAACCACCTCTGTCGGCATCACGTAGAAGATGAAGCGGCTGAAAAGCCCGTTCTCTGCCGACGGTATCAGGTTGAACACCTGCTCCGGCGTGCCCGACAGGATGGCCGAGAACTTCGGCTTCGTGATTTCCACATACTCGCGGTCCT
>CAMYVD010000026.1 GCA_947302205.1 uncultured Bacteroidales bacterium | reverse complement strand
AGAATTCCGTGACGAACATCCTTTGACTCCGTGGCGTGTTATTGTCAACATGCGGAACTTCATCGTTCATGGCTATAACGTCGTGGATAAGAACGAAGTTTGGTCGGTGATTCAAAACGATTTGGGGCCATTGAAACTACAAATAGAACAATATATTAATGAACTTGATTGTGGATAAAAACAAATCGTGTTCACATTATGCTGAGGTTGAGCGGGCGGGAACGGCCGACAAGCGGGGAAGCGGTGGCTAAGAGGGAAGGTCCGATAATGTCGGCCTAGGCCTTTGGGTTACTTTTCTGCCATGAGAAAAGTAACATATTATTCTGCCTTCTTCAAAAGAATCACATACACCGGGAAGTGGTCGCTATAGCCGGCCATCCAGACGCCGCCTGCGAAGGAACGGAAGGGGAATCCATTGTAGCGGCCGCCGTGTTGTTTCAGGAACTCTTTGTTGTGAACCTTGGCGTTTTTGAACTGGTAGGTGCTATAATCGCCTGGCAGGAAAGCCTGGGTCATGATGGTCTGGTCGAGCACGCCAGGCACATCGCGGTAGTAGTTGGTTCCGATGCCGTTTTGGTGCAACTCATACATGGGGTTGAAGTAATCACCCTCTTTCAGGTGTTTGCGGTCGCCGTTGGCACGGAGGTATTTGGTGATGCTCTTGTTGGTAGGGTAATCGTTATAGTCGCCCATCATGATGACCTTGGCGTTGGGGTCGTCGGCAAGGAGTGAGTCGGTGATATGACGGCATAAATTGGCGGCAGCCACACGGCCAGGCAGGGAGCGCTTCTCACCACCATAGCGTGAAGGCCAGTGCATTACGATGAAGTGCATCGGCTCGCCGTCGAAAAGACCAGAAACGAGCAGTTGGTCACGAGTGAGGAACTCGGGCTGGTCGGGCACCACGGTACGATACGACTTTGTGCCGGTCACCGTGAAATATTTGGGATTGTAAAGCAAACCAACGTCCACGCCACGACGGTCGGGTGAGTCGTAATGAACGACTTGATAGTTGCGGTCGGCAATCTCTGGCTGTCCCACCAAGTCTTCCAACACATGGCGGTTCTCGACTTCCGACACGCCAAGCACGGCTACGCCGTCGGGTGAGTAATCCAAACCAATGGTGGAGATGGCGTAAGCCATGTTGTGAAGCTTGGCGACGTATTTCTCGGTATCCCATTGGTTGCTGCCGTTAGGCAGGAATTCTTCGTCGTTGATGGTGGGATCGTCGATGGTGTCGAAGAGGTTCTCCAGGTTATAGAAACCGATCAATCCGACCTTGTAGGCCTGCTTTTCCTGTGCGTTCGCAAAATTCAAAAACAGACATCCGATGATGAGAAGGATTGCGGAAAAGGTTGTTTTTTTCATAGCGTGGTGCTTTTTTTGTATCTGCAAAAATAAAAAATATTGGCAATCCAATCCCAGTTTTTTTTATTTTTGCAAAATATTTATTAAGGAATAATGAAATTTATGTATATGAAAAAACTGCTACTCTTGATGATGGCCGTATTGCTTTGCGTGCGGCTTTCAGCCCAAACAGCGGATACCACGGAGACCCAGACCCCTGAGGTCCCGACGATCATGCTGTTGGATTCTGATTTCGACGAGTCGTCGACATCGGTGAATGAAGCGTCCACCTTGTTGACTTCATCTCGCGATGTGTTCAACTCTATCGCTGCTTACAACTTTGGCTCGTTCCGTTACCGCATTCGTGGCAACGACTCAAAGTACAGTGAGGTGATGATCAACGGTATTTTAATGAACGATCCTGAGACGGGACGGCCCGTGTTTTCCAACTGGGGCGGTCTTAACGATGCCTTCCGCAATTCGGTAATCATTGATGGTCTTGGCCGTACCGATGCCAGCTTTGGCGCTCTTGGCGGTCTTACTGCCTACAGCACCCGTGCCTCGGAGTACCGCAAGCAGATCTCGCTGAGCTATGCATTCTCCAACCGTTCCTACAACCACCGTTTGATGGCTTCCATAGGCACCGGTGAGATTGGTAATGGCTGGTACTTGATGGCTGCCGCCAGCGGCCGTTACTCAGGCGAAGGCTATACCGAGGGCACTTTTTATGAGGCTGCCAGCTATTTCCTCTCTGTGGAAAAGAAGATCAACGATAAGCACAGCCTTGACCTGACCGTCTTTGGCGCACCCTCACAGCGCGGTGGCTCTTCCCCTGTGGTGCAGGAAGCCTACGACCTGGTCGGATCCAACTACTACAACCCCAACTGGGGTTACCAAACCCTTCCCAACGGGAAGCAGGTGAAGCGTAATTCCCGCGTGAGCCGCTATCATCAGCCAATGGCTCAGCTTACCTGGTATTGGAAACCTTCATTGAAGACTAAGGTTACCACTACGGCCTTCTTTTTTGCCGGCCCTGGTGGACAATCAGCCCTTGAATGGGGTGAAGCCGCCGATCCACGTCCCGATTATTATAAGAACCTGCCGAGTTATATGCTGACCCATGCTACCAGCGCCGCCGAATACGAAGCTGTGGTGAGAGCTTGGGAAAACCGCGATCCTTCGGTGACTCAGATCGATTGGGATGCCCTTTATGCTGCCAACATGAACCATGGCGCAACGGTCCAAAACGCCAATGGTACCGGCCAGACCGTGACGGGGTTGGCTTCAAAATACATCGTTGCCACACGCCATTACGACAAGCGTCAGATGGGAGGCTCTACCTTCTTCAAGCATGATTTCCTGCCGAATCTGTTTATGACTGGCGGTCTTCAATTGAACGCCTCGCGCACCCATTACTATGAAGAAGTGGAAGACCTGTTGGGCGGCGATTTCTATCTTGACATCAACAAGTACGCGGAAAACCTTGAATCTGACGAATCACAGACCGACTTGAACACACCCAACCATGTGGCCAAAGTCGGTGATATCATCAACTATAACTACTACGCCAACCGCAATTACGGTCGTCTCTGGGGTCAGGTCGACTATTTGGTGGGCAATTTCGACTTGTACCTCGGACTTCAGATGTCGTTCACCCAGATCTGGCGTACCGGCTTGTTCGAGAATGGTGCATTCCCTGGCGAACTTTCAGCTGGCGACGACAAAAAACATAATTTCCTTGACCCAGGTGTCAAGGGAGGTGTCACCTTCGCCATCAATGGCCGTAATCACCTCGTGCTCAATGGCGTCTATATGCATCAGGCGCCTCAGTTCCGCGACATCTATGTGTCGCCTCGTACTCGTCACACCCTTGTGTCGGACAACTTGGGCAGCGAACGCATTAGCGGTCTTGACTTAAGCTACATGTACCGTTCCCCGATTTTCAAGTTCCGCCTGACGGGTTACTTCTACACCTACCGTAACCTGATCTGGAACCGCAGTTTCTATTGCGAAAACGTCTATACGGGCGTTTCAGAAGGCAACGCTTACACGAGCGAGTACATCAACTTCGTGATGACTGGCATCAACCAGAAGAGCGTCGGTTTGGAGATGGGCGCCGAGTACAACGTGACGCCTACCATCACCCTGCAGGCTGCAGCGGCTCATGGTGTTCAAGTCTATACGAACAACCCGGCTTTCTCAATCTACGATGACAACAACGCCCATGCCTATATCCTCGATAATACGGCCTATTTGAAGAATTATCACGTGGCCAACGGCCCTGGCACGGTGGGCTCATTCGGCATCAAGTACAACGATCCGAAGAACTGGTGGGTCAGCGTGAATGCCAACTACTTGGCTAATATGTATTTTGATGTCAATCCGTACAACCACACGGAGGCTGGCATGTCGCATTATATCCAAGGCGATGCACGTATCCCCGGCGTTCTTGCCCAGGATCCATTGGCGTCGGCCTTTACACTTGATTTTTACGGCGGCATTTCGAAACGCTACAAGGGCTATTACTTCCTGCTCACAGCCAGTGTCAACAACATCCTCAACAACAAGAGCATTGTACTGTACGGTTACGACCAGCTGCGTTTCAATGCCAACGATCCCGATATGTTCCCGTCGAAGTATTCCTATATGTATGGGACGAATTTCTATATCAGTTTAATAGTCAGAAAATAATAAATTAAAAATCAAATAATTATGAAAAAGCTATTTAAAACCAGTTTAATTCTGCTCTCCCTGTTGAGCGTGATATTCACTTCCTGCAGGAAGGAATACGAAGTACCTCCGATTTCCGAAGTGCCGGTTGGCAAAGTACTGACTATCGACGATATTTTGGCTATGCCTGCCAAGACCACCTTCGACACTATTTCTTCGGTTTTCGGTATCGTTACCGCCGATGAGCAGTCGGGCAACCTTTATAAGGCAATTTTCATCCAGGATCGTGCCACGGGCAAAGCCATTGAGCTGAAGCTGAACACTTCTTCGGCCGCACGTATTGGCGACTCCGTCCGTGTTTGCTTGGATTCCACCATCATGTACAATCCTTACTATAACCTGCCTCAGTTGACCGACAGTAAAGGCAATGGCATCAACCCTGACGGTCGATTGCTGATCTATCCTTACAACGACCCCATCGAGCCAAAGGTGGTTACCATTGCCGACATCAAGTCGGGCGATTATATTGCCGCATTGGTGAAGCTGGACAGCGTGGAGTTTGTTGAGAAGAACACCACTTTCTGTGATCCTGGTGAGACGACTAACCGTCATTTGGTGGATGCCACCAACCCGAGTTCAGATGAAAACTTTGTCGTCCGTACAAGCAATTACGCCAACTTTGCATACGATTATATGCCAATAAGCAAAGGTAGCTTGGTGGCCATTGCTTCAATCTATAAAAGTACCTATCAGTTGACTATCCGCTCAAAGAGCGAGATGGAATTTGCTGAATGGGGAGCACCAGTGCCTCCTACACCTCCAACACCAATGGTTGGTGATGGCTCTCGCGAAAATCCATATAAGGCAAACGATATTATTACTTTGGGTATTGAAAACTCAGATGGCAACAAGTATTGGGTTAAGGATTATATCGTGGGTTATGTTGATGGCGACTATGTGTACCAATTCGGTTCCAATACCGATGTGAAGACCAACATTATTCTTTCATCGAATGTCAATACAAGCGATGCAACAGAATGCATCCCGATCCAATTACCTTCAGGAGCTGTGCGTGAGGGATTGAATCTTTCCACCAATCCGGGTAATTTGCATCAAGAAGTGTTGCTCTATGGTACCCTTGAGAAGTACTTCCAGGTTCCTGCCGTAAAGAACGTCAGTTATGCCGAAATCAACGGCAATAGCTTTGGTTCCGATCCAGGTGGTGGCGGAGGAGGTGGCCATGTCATTTTCTCAGAGACCTTTGCCAGTGGTCAAGGCAACTTCACCATCCAGAATGTTAACCTCCCTTCCCAATTGTCCAATGTCTGGAAACACACCACCTATCAGGGGAATAGTTATATGAAAGCCAGTGCCTATGTAAGCCAGTGTTATGCTGCCGAGAGTTGGCTCGTTTCTCCTGCCATTAACTTATCAGCCAAAGGTACTGCAACGCTGAAATTTGAGCATGCTATCAATAAGGGATCGGCAAATGGAAGGTTGTTCGTGATGGTTTCCACCAATTATTCAGGTGATGTCAATGCCGCTTCATGGACGGAACTTGTTTTGGATGGATGGCCGGCTGGTAACAACTGGACGTTTATGAACTCTTCGGCCGACCTTGCTGCTTTTGCTGGTCAGAAAGTTTATATCGCTTTCAAATATACCAGTGAAGCAGTTGATGGTAGTTGCCCGACCTGGGAAGTGAAAAACTTTGTTGTGGAAGAGTAAGCTTCCAAAATCCTGAACAAAAAAGCCTGCCTTCGGGCGGGCTTTTTTTATGTCGTCTTGCGCCGATATGCAATTTTCCATTATCTTTGCACGTTGAAAGGTAAACAAATTTGGTATGTCAGAGAACTTAGTCATTATCCCGACTTACAAAGAGAAAGAAAACATTGAGAAGATTATTCGATATGTTTTCAACCTGCCTATGGCGTTTGATATCCTTATCATCGACGACAACAGTCCCGATGGCACTGCCGATATCGTAAAGGGCTTGATGGGTGAGTTCTCTGACAAATTATTCATCTTGGAACGTCCTGGGAAATTGGGCTTGGGCACCGCCTATATCATGGGCTTCAAATGGGCTCTGGAACGTGATTACCAGTACGTCTTCGAGATGGATGCCGACTTCTCACACAACCCTGACGACTTGATTCGCCTGCACGACGCTTGCGCCAATGGTGCCGACCTCGCAGTGGGTTCTCGCTACAAGACGGGTGTTAATGTGGTCAACTGGCCTATGGGGCGTGTGCTGATGTCATACTACGCTTCGGCCTACGTGCGTTTCGTGACCCGCATCAAAGTGCGCGACACCACGGCAGGCTTCGTCTGCTATACACGCAAGGTATTGGAAGCCATCGACTTCGACCGAGTCAAGTTTGTGGGTTACGCTTTCCAGATTGAGATGAAATACACCGCCTGGAAGTTAGGCTTCAAGATAGAAGAGGTGCCGATCATCTTCACCGACCGCCGCGAAGGCCAGTCGAAGATGAGCAAAGGCATCTTCCGCGAAGCGGTATTCGGCGTAGTGAACCTCCGCTGGAGGGGGATGACCGGAAAAATCAAACCTCGAAAGGCATAAGCAATGAACTATTGGATTAAAAACGCGACACTTGTCAACGAAGGTCAGACCTACGGGGCAAGTGTCTTTGTTTCGGATGGTAAGATTGCCAAGATCGTCGGTGAAGGAGAACCGTTCGATGCGGGCAACGCCACCGTGATCGACGCTACAGGGAAATACCTCATTCCAGGTGTCATCGATGAGCACGTGCATTTCCGTGAGCCAGGCCTGACGCATAAAGCGGATCTCTATACTGAGAGCCGTGCCGCCGTTGCCGGTGGAGTGACTTCGTTCATGGACATGCCCAACACCAATCCGCAAACCACTACCCAGGAACTGCTGCAACAGAAATTCGACCTTGCCGCCGAAAAGTCGTTGGCGAACTACTCCTTTTATTTAGGTGCCACCAACGACAACCTCCCGGAAGTCGTTAAAACGGATCCCCGTAAGGTTTGTGGCATCAAGCTGTTCATGGGCAGCAGCACGGGCAACATGCTGGTGGACAAGAATGAGGTGTTGGTGCGTTTGTTCCGTGAGTCGCCCTGCCTCATAGCAGCGCATTGTGAGGATGAGCAGACGATCCATGAGAACACGGTGTGCTGCAAGGATTTGGCATCGAAGGACCAAGTCGTCGTTGATGCGAGCATCCATCCCTTTATCCGTACCGTCGAGGCTTGCTATAAGTCTTCGTCGAAAGCCGTTGATATGGCTGAGAAATTTGGCGCACGGTTGCATGTGATGCATGTCTCTACCCAGCGGGAGCTGTCGCTGTTTAGAAACGACCTTCCTTTGGAACAGAAGAGGATTACTGCCGAGACCTGTCCGCATTACCTGTGGTTCGACGACCGTGATTACGAGGCCAAGAGCTATGCCATCAAATGCAATCCGGCCATTAAGTCGCATCGCGACAAAGAGGCATTGCTCCAAGCCTTACGCAACGGCTTGATTGATACCATTGGCACCGATCATGCGCCGCATCTGCTAGAAGAGAAGATGACCGGTGACTATTTCACCAGCAAGTCAGGTTTCCCGTCCATCCAGCACTCGTTGCAGGTGGTCATGGAGTGTGGTGTTGATTTGCCACAGGTGGTACAGCTGATGTGCCACAATCCCGCCATGTTGTACCAGATTGACCGTCGTGGCTTTATCCGTGAAGGCTATTTTGCCGATTTGGCACTGGTGGATCCCAAGGCAAGCCATCAGATCAGGAATGCCTACGAGCACACCAAATGCGGCTGGACGCCTTACGACGGCGTGACGGTGAGTGCCATGGTGACCCACACCTTTGTGAATGGCAACTTGGTGTATGAGAACGGGGGGTTCCACGAAGATCACCAAGGGGAAAGATTGTTGTTTAATAGGGAATAAAACTTTGAATCCATGAGAATAGTTCGTTATTTGATCATCACTTTGTTGTTTGTTTTTGTCAGCTGCGGAAATAACAATGGCCTGACCGAGAGTGTGATCACAACTTTTGACAATGGTCAGCCTGCAAAAGTGCGTTTGTACAACAAGGACAACCAATGCGTCCATGAGGTGAATTACTACGACAATGGCGCCTTGTATATGGAAGGGGACATCAAGGATGACTTACGCGAAGGCGAATGGGTTTCCTATTTCCTGGATGGCAAGGTGCAGAGCACGGGTTTCTTTGAGAAAGACCTTCGTACAGGCAAGTCGTTGGTGTATCACGAAAACGGCAACCTGTGGATGGATGGCTATTATAAAGACGGGAAACAAGTGGGTCTGTGGATCTATTATGACGAGCAGGGCTACGAGACGTTCCGCATCAACCGCGGCGAGTAATCAAAGGTCGTCTTTCATCTTCTCAATCATCCTACGTTCTTTCTTGGTCGGGCGCCCGGCACCACGGTCGCGCCACTCGCTCTTGTAGGCATGCATGAACTCAATGCGTTCATATTCTTCCTGGGGTGTGAGGTCGGTATAAATCTCTGGCACCATCTTGGCGGGAACGCGGTTCTTGATCAGCGATTTCACTTGGACCACCTTGTGCAATTGCTCGATCTGCACTTGGATGACGTCGCCCTCTTTCACCTCCCTTGAAGGCTTCACGGGCGTATCGTCGATCTTCACCTTGCCACCCTTGATGGCATCAGTGGCGATGGCACGAGTCTTGAACAACCGTGCGGCCCATAACCACTTGTCGATTCTAACGGGATCCATTACTTCTCTTTAAAGATCATCTGGATTGGCACGCCTGTAAAGCTCCAATGTTCCCTGATCTTGTTTTCCAAGAAACGTTCATACGACTCCTTCACGTCCTTCGGGAGGTTGCAGAAAAAGATGAATTGCGGGAAGACGCTCTTCAACTGGGTGATGTATTTGATCTTGATGTAACGGCCACGAGAGGCTGCTGGTGGTGGCACGGAGCCGATGACCTCAAGCATTACGTCGTTGAGTTCACGCACGGGGATGCGGCGCTCACGGTTCTCATACACCTGATGGGCGGTCTCCAGCACCTTATAGATACGCTGCTTGTTGATGGCCGAGGTGAAGATGATGGGGTAGTCGGTGAACGGTGCAGTCTTGGCACGGATAGCTTGCTCGTAGGCGACATGGGTGTTGGAATCCTTTTCGATAAGGTCCCATTTGTTGACCACCACTACCAAGCCTTTGCGGTTCTTCTCGATGAGGCGGAGAATGTTCATGTCCTGAGCCTCGAAGCCGTTTTGGGCGTCAATCATGAGGATGGCCACGTCGCAGTTTTCGATGGCACGGATGGAGCGCATCACCGAGTAAAACTCGATGTCTTCCTCAACTTTGCTCTTTTTGCGGAGGCCGGCGGTATCGACCAACATGAAGTCCATGCCGAAAGCGTTGTAGCGGGTGTCGTTGGTGTCGCGAGTGGTGCCAGCGATGTTGGTAACGATGTGGCGATCGGTACCTAGGAAGGCGTTGATCAACGACGACTTGCCGACGTTGGGGCGTCCCACCACGGTAAAGCGAGGCAGGCTGGTGTCAAAATCGGTGGTGTCGCTGGGCAGCAGCTCGCAAACCTTGTCGAGCAGGTCGCCGGTGCCTCCTCCCGTCATGGCTGAAATGGGGTAGGGGTCGCCTAAGCCCAAGGCGTAGAACTCGCTGGTCAGGGCTTCCTTGTTAGGCTCGTCGATCTTGTTCACCGCAAGAAGCACGGGCTTTTTCTGCTGGCGCAGGATGATGGCCACGTCTTCGTCGAGCACGTGAAGTCCATCGCGGCCGTTCACCACGAAGATGATGACATCGGCTTCGTCGATGGCAAGGTCCACCTGCTTGCGGATCTCTTCCTCGAAGATGTCGTCTGATCCGATCACATAGCCTCCGGTGTCGATCACGGTGAATTCCTTGCCGTTCCAGTCGCTCTTGCCATAATGGCGGTCACGCGTCACACCGCTGGTCTCTTCCACGATGGCTTGGCGCTGCTTCAGCATGCGGTTGAATAATGTCGATTTGCCCACGTTTGGGCGGCCTACGATTGCTACGATGTTTGACATGGCTTTCTATTTTGGCGGCAAAATTACAAAAAATTAGGCCTCGTATCCGAATCTCTTTAACTCTTGTTCGTTATCTCTCCAGTCTTTATCGACTTTCACGAAGAGCTCCAGGAAGATTTTCTTTCCGGTGAACTCCTCGATGTCGGTGCGGGCTTGCATGCCCAGTTTCTTGATGGCGCTGCCGCCCTTGCCGATGATGATGGCCTTTTGCGAGTCGCGGGCCACGTAGATTGAGGCACGGATGACGATGCGCTTGTCGCTCTCTTCGTAGGAATCCACTTCCACCTGCACGGAATAGGGGATCTCCTGCTGGTAGTTCAAGAGGATTTTCTCACGGATGATCTCGGTGATGAAGAATCGCATCGACTTGTCGGTGAGTTCGTCCTTCGGGAAGTAGGGTGGGCACTCAGGAAGTTTGGTGAGAATCTGCTCAAACAGGTGTTGGATATTGGCGTTGTGTTGTGCCGAGATGGGGAAAACGGTGGCGTTGGGCAGCTCTTTTTCCCAATGTGCCACAGCCTGTTCCACGCCCTGCTGGTCTGAGAGGTCGATCTTGTTGATGAGCACAAACACAGGAATCTCGGTGGATTTCAGCCGTTCAATGGTCTTTTCTTCCTCCTTTTTGTCAGTGATGTCAACCACAAATAGGATCAGGTCGGCGTCGATGAGGGCGACGTTGACGAACTGGTTCATCACTTCGTGCATCTTGTAGGCGGGGTCCTTGATGATTCCCGGAGTATCGGAAAAGACGATTTGGAAGTCGTCGCCGTTGACGATGCCGAGGATGCGGTGGCGTGTGGTTTGCGCCTTGGAGGTGATGATGGAGATTTTTTCTCCAACCAGTTGATTCATAAGGGTTGACTTGCCCACGTTGGGGCGTCCGATGATGTTGACGTAACCTGCTTTATGGCTCATTTTTCAAAAAAAATCATTAAAACGCTTGCAAAGATATAAAAAACTATTTAATTTTGCAGCCTGAATCACGATGCGGGGTGGAGCAGAGGCAGCTCGTTGGGCTCATAACCCAAAGGTCGCAGGTTCGAGTCCTGCCCCCGCTACAAACTAAAAACGGACCTCTTTCGAGGCCCGTTTTTTTGTTGTTCTATGTGAGATATTGATTACTCAACAACCTCTTCCAGCGTGCCCTCAACGGTGCCGTCCTCGAAGGTTGCCTCGAGCTTGGCGGTAAGGACTTGGGCCTCGCCTTCGCCAGCGGCAGTGCCGCTCAACGTCATGACGCCATTGTCAATCACACCGACAATATTGACGTTGAATTCAACATTGACGCGGACAAACAGGTTGATGGCACTGAAGAAATAGATGCCGTTAAGGGTGACGGTGCTTTCTTCCATGGCGCCCAAAATGGCAACGTAGGTGTCTTCAACCTCCACGCCGACAAGGATGTTTCCATCTTCGTCAATCTCACCGAGAGTGAGGGTGACAGGTACATCAGTAACCGTAACCTCTTCATGGTCGTATACCTCTTGGTTGGCGATTTCATTGGTGGTAACATAGCCCGTCATGTTCAGAGTGCCATTGTACATGCCGTTAACATTTTCAACAGGCTCTGAGCAAATGACGACGACATTAACCTCTTTTGACTTTCCGGCTGCATCAGTGACGGTGAAGGTGCAGGTGTAAGTCGAAATTGCTGTGGGTTCATAGCTGAATTCAACAATGTTCTCGTCGGTGGGATCTTCAAGGTTGCCGCTTTCACTAATTAGGACGTTGCCGTTTAAATCCTTGACGGTGAAATCGACGTCGGTCAGTTCACTCATGCTTCCTGAGTTGGGAGCTACTTTTACCTGGAAATTCAGTTCGGTACCGAGACGGACTCCGATGTTATGCCAGATGTAGCCTTCAGCCTCGACAAGTTCGATTTCAGGTTTCTGTTCCAATAAATCTTGCATAAAATCCGGATCGCAGCTTGTGAAAGTCATCAGTCCGATGACGCAAGCCAATGCAAAGAATAATTTTTTCATGTGTGTATTGTTTAAGGGTTAAATTGGCAATATAATTTGCAAAGATAAGAATAAATTGTAATTTTGTGCACAAAATCAAAAGATTATGCCTTTGTGGATGTCCATACTGCCGCCTTTGGTGGCGATTTTGATGGCCCTTTTATTGAAAGAGGTGATCTCCTCCTTGTTTTTTGGCATCCTAACGGGAGCGGTCATCATGGCTTATTACGGGGGCTGTGGTCCATTGGAAGCCTTGGGCGACGGACTGCTTCGAGTGGCGGATACCTACTTGGCAGGAGCGCTTTTTGAAGACGAACATGTCAAAATCATTTTGTTTACCCTGATGATCGGTGGAATGGTGAAAATCATCACCGACAACGGCGGGATGCAAGGGATCGTCAGATGGCTTTCCAAACGGGCAAAAGGGCCACGGTCGGGGCAGTTGATGACCTTTGTCATGGATTTTTGTGTGTTTTTTGACGACTATTCCAATACATTGGTGGTGGGCAACACCATGCGCCCTTTGGCTGACAAGCTCCGAATCTCACGCGAGAAGCTTTCTTATATCGTCGATTCCACCTCGGCACCTGTGGTGGCAGTGGCATTCGTCACCACATGGATTGGCGCTGAACTGAGCTATATTCAGGAAGGTATTGAAACCTTGGATCTGGAGATGTCCCCCTATTCGGTGTTTTTCAGTTCGTTGGCTTACAGTTTCTATCCTTTCCTTACACTCGCTTTTGTGTTGATGATCATCTTGAGCGGGCGTGACTTCGGCCCGATGCTGAAGGCGGAGCGTAAAGCCAGACAAGCCCAACACGTTGCTGATGAAGCGTTGCAACAACAGGTGCAGCATGGCCATGCCATTGATGCGGTGATTCCTTTGTTGGTGCTGATTGTGGGGACGATTGTTGGGCTGTTCGTTACGGGTTATGACGCTACAGTGTGGTCGGATGCCAGTCATGATTTCATGGGTAAACTCTCGGCTACCATCGGCGCTGCCGATTCCTATCAAGCGTTGCTGTGGTCATCGCTATGTTCCTTGCTGACAGCGATTGCCATTACCCTGATGCGTCGTGTGCTGAAGTTCGATAAGATCATGGAGGCTTCGGTAGAAGGATTCAAGTCGATGTTCAACGCTGTGGTGATTCTGACTATGGCTTGGGCTATCGCTTTGGTGGCTGAGGATATGCATACCGCGGAGTTCGTCTCGCATCTGTTGGTGAAGTGGGCGTTGCCGCCTGCCTTGGTGCCGGTGATCACCTTCTTGCTGGCAGCCCTGATCGGATTTTCCACAGGAACTTCATGGGGGACCATGGCCATCCTTTATCCCCTGATATTGCCGGCTTCGTGGCTGTTGTGCCAAGATCAAGGATTCTCGGTGGATCAAACCTTGCCTATATTTTATAATGTAGTGGCTTCGGTGCTGGCTGGTGCCGTCATGGGCGACCATTGCTCACCGATTTCCGACACTACCATCATGAGTTCTCTCTCAACCCAATGCGAACATCTGAGCCACGTCGGCACTCAGATGCCGTACGCGCTCACGGTTGGAAGTGTAGCCATGCTGTTGGGCGTGTTGCCCACAGCTTTAGGCCTGCCTTCATGGATAGCGTTCCTATTCGCCATAGCCGTTTTGTGGCTAATAGTACGCTTTGTGGGAAAGAAAGTTTAGGATTTCTGTCCTTCGTACTGCTGGACTTCGTCGTATTTGTAAACCAGCTCGATGCCGACTTGACGGAACATCTCCTCTGACTCGGCACCGTCGTGGTAACGGCGTTCGCACACCACGCGAACGATGCCGCAGTTGATGATGAGCATGGCACAGGTGCGGCAGGGGGTCATGCGGCAGTAGAGCGTGCTGCCATCGAGGGCGATGCCTCTACGGGCGGCCTGACAGATGGCGTTCTGCTCGGCATGGACAGTGCGGACGCAGTGTTGGGTTACCGAGCCGTCTTCGTGGATGACCTTACGGAACAGGTGCCCCACATCGTCGCAGTGGGGGAGACCCTTGGGCGAGCCTACGTAGCCCGTCACTAGGATCTGCTTGTCCTTGACGATGACACAGCCACTACGGCCACGGTTGCAGGTGGCGCGCTCGCTGACGGTGTCGGCGAGATTCAGGAAATAGTCGTCCCATGATGGACGGACATGTAGTTGGGTAAGGACTTTTTCCACCTGTTGGTGCAGCTCGGCGATGCTGCCGTCGTTCATGAACACGAAGTCGGCTTGCTTGATGCAGGCGCCGAGGTTTTGCTTGTTGGGATCGGTGGCGGTCATCTCGCGCTCTTCGTTGGCCACAAAGGTCTCGAAGCTCACATGGTCGGTCTCCGAGCCACGCAGGTAGATGCGGTCATAGCGAATTTTGCGGTCGGCATCGACGGCGAAGAGGTAAAACTCGCCTTTTTGGCGTAATGAAGCGATCTCACCAGGAGTACGGACACTCTCGATGACGGCGTTTTTGCCTTCGACTTTGGCGCGCTCATAGAGTTGGTCGGTGATGTAACTCGGCGTATGTGTGGCACGCAGTTCGTTGCCCATGGCGGTGAGCGTGTCGCGGTTCACCTCTTGGCCACGCTTGAGGATTTCCTCTGTAATGAAAGCCCGCACAGAATAGTGCACGAAGCCTTTTTCCTTGATCAAATAATCGACAATGGTGCCTTTTCCAGCCCCCAGTGTTCCCGTAATCCCAATAATAATCATATATCTTTAATCTTTTATCTCTTATCTTTTAACTGTTCTTTGATCTCCACCACCCACTTGTCCACATCAGCGGGTTGGAAGTGTTTCATCTGCTCCAGTAGGTCTTTTGGATCATCGCTGACAATGAGGTTCTCGGCATGTTCCTTGCGCATGAAGCCTTCCTTGGCGATGTGGTCGATAAACTGCACGATGCCGTCGTAATAACCGCCCACATTGAAGAGCGCCACGGGTTTGTCGAATACACGCAGTTGGCTGAGCACGTAGACCTCGAAAAACTCATCCATGGTGCCGATGCCGCCAGGCATGACGATGAAGCCGTCCGCCCTGTCTTCCAAAACCTTCTTGCGTTCAGCCATGGAGTCCACCACAATCATCTCGTCGATACCTTCGTGCCCCACATGCATGTTTGACAAGTGCTGGGTGATGGTGCCAGTTACCTTGCAGCCACATTCCATCATCACGTCCGCGATGACACGCATCAGTCCCACACTGCCGGCGCCATAGAGCAACTCGCAGCCGTTGTCGGCCAACACATGACCCAATTCGGCGGCTTTCTCACGATACATGGGGTTGAATCCCATGCTGCTGCCACAAAAAACGCAAATCTTCTTCATCTGGATATTTTTTGCAAAGATAGTTTTTTTATCTTTGCCTCTCTAATCTTTAGATTTTTGAATCTTTAAATCATGAAAAATATTGGCATCCTTGGCGCCATGGCGCAGGAAATTGACGAGGTAAAAGCTCTCTTGACAGAAAAAACCGTTGTAAAAATCGCCAACCGTGAGTTTGTGGTGGGCAAAATCGGCAACGTGCGTTGTGTGGTGGCCTTCTCCAAATGGGGTAAGGTGGCTGCCACCATCACCGCAACCTTGATGATCCAGGAATTTGGCGTCACTGACTTGTTCTTCATAGGCACGGCAGGTGCTATGGCCGATGGCTTGAAGGTGGGCGACATCGTCATCTCCAAACGTTTGGTGCAGCACGATTTGGATGCCCGTCCCATTATCCCGCGCTTTGAATTGCCGCTGCTCAACCGCACCTATGTGGACAGCGACCCTGACTTGACCGCTTTGGCCGGTCGCGCCGTGAACAATCTGATTGATAAAGGTGTCAAGAACATGGTGGGTGAGGAGGCCGTGAAGGAATTCAACCTTGCTCCGACCTTGTATTTTGGAGATATTGCCAGCGGCGACCAATTCATCAGCAGTGATGCCAAACGTCAGGAAATCCTAAGCTTCTTGCCCGATATCCTCTGCGTAGAGATGGAAGGCGCAGCCGTGGCACAGGTTTGTTTGGAGTTTAACACGCCCTTCACGATCATTCGCACCATCAGTGACACCGCCAATCACAACGCCCATGTTGACTTCAACAAGTTCATCGTCGAGGTGGCGAATGCTTACTCCCGTGCCATCGTCAGCGAGATCGTCAAGCTGGTATGAAATCAGCTGAGCATTGCGGCCACGCTGCCTATCAGCAGGAAAAGCAGGAATCCTATCACAAGGCATCCTGATCTCTTGGACTCCATGAGGTTCATTTGGGAGAAGAAGTAGCCTAGAACAGAAGGCTGCTTGCTGTTGACCTTTCTTCGTTTTGTGGTGCCGTCTGGCAGAATTTCGTAGTACATGGGAGCGTTGTACATCATTCCCTTGGCCATGCCTCCGGCAAAAGCGATGGCGAAAAATCCGGGAATGCAATACCATGCCGCACCGTAGCCATAATGGATGTCGAGGATGCTCAAACCCTTGCAGCATTGGATCACGATGGCAATCAAGGCGGGGAGGAAAATCACCACGAGGAAGGTGAGTATCAGCTTGATGACACGCCAAGGGGTGATGAACTCCAAACGGGCTGGAACAACGCCTTTTCCGAAGTCGGCAAAAAACACCGCTTGTGTGTCGTTGTGGCTTTTCTTGGTTTTCGGTGCGGTGAGCACTTCCTTCTCAAGCACTTTGTTATGTCGTACATGAGCTATAACGAAGAGAAGAATGCCAAACACGGCTCCTAAAATCAGACCTAATTCCAAACCGCCAAGGAATCCTGACAGCAGGCCGACAACCAGTGTCGCAACAGTGGGGAGAATCCACCAGTTTCTGGTCAGGTTGATGGTCTTGCCGGTCGAAACGGAGATTTTGCCCGTCTGTCCGTTCACGGCAGCCGCAATGCCGTTTTCACATTGCACTAAATAGACGGGAAGGGCGGCTAAGATAGTCTCATTGTCCTGCTCAAATAGGTTGACGGCAAACTCCTTGGTATGGACTTTTTCCGAAAGGGTTTCGTGGAGCTCGCTGCCTGTCTCTTCTTTGATTCTCTGTGCCAACTCACTTGTCTCCACATTCTGTATCTTGGCTGATTGATTGATGAGGTACCGATAATCGAACTCCCTTGCGTCGTTGAAATCGAAAGGCTCAATGCCGTCAAGGAAGAGGTTGTCCCAGTCTTTGGAGGCATTTACTGCTGTATGGTTTAGATAAGCTTTGAAGAAATATTCCTGGCTTTCACCAGCTTGGTTGGCAATGTCCATGATGCCGCTGAAGGCACCTCTAACGATATGGTAAGGCAGGTAGCAACCTGAGAAACGTTGCATGTTCTTTTCAATAGTTTGGGCCGCTGGATTGCTCTTGTTTGTTGATATCCAGTCCCGTAGTCGTTTTTCGGCATCTTCCTTCGTGACCTTGAAGGGGATGATGACTTCGGGAATGGGCGTGTTGGCAAACTGTGTGTCCACCATGGTGCTTTGGCAGAATGGACAGATGGCCGATGCATCGTCGGAAGCAGCTAGGGTTTGGGCTCCGCAGGAAGGACATTTGAACATCTTGGCCTCGCTGAGGCTTTGCTGCTGTTTTTGCTGTAGTAGCCGTTTCCAGCTTTTGAATTCGGCTGTCTGTGAGTTCAATTCAGTTACCGAGCCGCAATGGGCACAGACATATTGCTGTTTGATGATGTCGAAGCTTTGGTCACCTCCGCAGCTTTTGCAGCGGATCACTAAAGGATTGTTGACGGTGTTTTCCATATAGATTGTTGGCATTTGATCATTTATTGAGTTGTTCTGTCCTTATGATCTCCCAAAACATCGTCATCCCGATCTCCAAAATATCATCGGGGAAGTCGAATTCTGGATTGTGCAAAGCGGGTTGATCCGTGCCTGAACCCAGACCGAAAAAGCCTATTGGGCAGACGGCGCCGAATCTTCCGAAGTCCTCTGACCAGCGGAAAGGCTCCGCTAAGTGACCGAGTTTCAATTCTAAATTTTGTGCTGCTTGCTCAATGATGTGCACGCAATTGGGATCACTATTGGTTGCGGCGAAGGCTTCGTGTTCTGAGAAGTTGAAATCAAACAGATAATCCTTGGCTTTGGAACGGCACAACTCAATGATCTGGCTAGCCATCAGCTCCAAGTTGCGATCGTCATAACTCCTTAAGGTAAGCCAAATCTCGGCATGTCCCGGGGCTACGCCAAAAGTCTCCTCGCCTAAGATGGCATGGGTGATCACAAAGGTGGTCAACGGCTTCACTTCTTTTAAAAGCTCGCGTTTTTTCTCCAACTGGTGAATGAGTTGAGCTAATAGCTCCGAAGGGCTATGTCCTGTTTCGGGCTGTGAGGCATGTGCCGTGCGACCGTCGAAGGTCAGTTTCAAGCCAAAGGAAGCCGCGGCAAAACAGCCTTCACGTACCATGACTTGGCCTTTTTCAAAGCTAGGAAGGTTGTGCAAACCATAGGCCACATCAGGCTTGATTTGCTCAAATTGTGGGTCTTCCAAAATGGCTTTGGCGCCTTGCCCTGTCTCCTCGGCAGGCTGGAAAAGCAGTACCACCTCGCCTTGGTCAGGGTGTTGCTCTCCAAGCCATTGGGCCAATCCGCAGAGGATAGTGGCATGCCCATCATGACCGCATTTATGCGAAATGCCTTGGTTTTGTGAGCGATAGGGGAAGTCGTTCGGCTCGGGGATATGCAGTGCATCAATATCGCCACGGATTAAAATCCTCTTTCCAGGCTGAGGACCACGATACACTGCCGCCAATCCGTAGCCACCGATCTTCTCGATGATCAGGTCGGGGCGGGTCTGCTTTACCCATTCGTTTAAAATCTTGTTAGTCAGTACTTCCTGTCCTGATAGCTCAGGATGCGCATGGAGGATATGTCGTAATTCAATGAGGGTTTCCATATAAGGTTGTTGTAGCAGTGCAAAGATAAGCACTTTTTTAACTTTTATCTCTTAACTCTAAACTTTTAACTTTTTATCTTATCTTTGCCTCGAAATTGAAAAAGAATCATGACCAACGTATTATATCCCCTGAAATTCAAGCCTATCTTTAAGGATAAAATCTGGGGTGGGCATAAAATCAAAGATGTCATTGGCCTCGACTATGGCAAACTACCCAATTGTGGCGAAGCTTGGCTGCTTTCCGGCCTTTGGGATGAGCAAAGCGAGATCATTAACGGAGACTTTGCAGGCGACGAGATCAACGATCTTGTAGAGACCTTCATGAGTGACCTCGTAGGCGAAGATGTTTTTGACCGTTATGGCGAACAGTTCCCCCTGCTCATTAAGATCATTGATGCCAACGACTGGCTTTCAGTGCAAGTGCATCCTGACGATGAGCTGGCCGAGAAACGTGAAATCGGCAATGGTAAGACCGAGATGTGGTATGTGATGCAGGCTGATCAGGGGGCTGAACTCGTTTCGGGCTTCAATTGCGAGATGAACCGCATGAAGTATATTCGGGTGCTCAAGGATAACGATATCCAAAGCGTGCTCAACCATGAGACTGCCGAGCAGGGCGATGTGTTCTATATCCCCGCAGGTCGTGTCCACGCCCTGGGCCCAGGCATCGTGGTAGCTGAGATCCAACAGACTAGTGACACTACTTACCGAATTTATGACTGGGACCGTATTGATGTAGCTGGCATGCGACGCGAGCTTCACATCCCTCAGTCGCTCGATGCCGTCGACTTCGATCCGGTGGAGAACTATAAGACGCCTTACACCCCGATGCTCAACAAGACGGTGCCTATGGTCGATTCCCCTTATTTCACCACCAACATGCTGACACTCAAAGGAGAGATGGCCAAGGATTACTCGGAACTCGATTCGTTTGTGTTGCTGTTCCCTGTTGAGGGTAATTTTTCACTGGAATGGGAAAATGGCTCGGTATTTGTAGCTACAGGAGAAGTCGTTTTGATTCCTAACATCATCGATAAGGTAAATATCAAAGCTCAGAATTGTAAAGTTTTAGAAATTTATATCAACAAATAATCAATTAACCATGAAAAAGCTATTTGTTCTCTTATTTGCTGTTTTAGTCGTTTCAGGACTTCAAGCACAGCAGAAATCGGACCTTCCGAATGTCACTATCAAGGACTTGCAAGGCAAGGACGTCAACATCGCAAAGCTTTCCAACAACGGCAAGCCTTTCGTAATCACTTTCTGGGCTACTTGGTGCGGTCCATGTATCAAGGAGCACAACGCTCTCGATGAGGTTTATCAGGATTGGAAAGATGAAACTGGTGTGAAAATCTATTCCGTCTCTATCGACGACTCACGTACCACCGCAAAGGTGAAGCCTTTTGTTGAAGGCAAGGGCTGGGATTTTGAAGTTTTGCTTGATGCCAACGGCGATTTGAAACGCGCCATGAACGTCAACAATCCACCTCACACCTTCCTCTTCGACGGCAGTGGTAAGATTGTGTATCAGCACACAGGTTATTTCGAAGGTGCTGAGGAGGAACTCTACGAGGAAATCCTTAAACTGAAGAAGTAAGAGTATACATGTTATGAGAAGAATTTTCCTCCCATTATTGATATTGGGCACGCTGTCATTGCACGCTCAATCTTTTCTTGAAAACAGTCAGATTAGCGGTAGTTTCCAAACCGATGCGCAATACTACATGCTCGACAAAGGCATTGATATCACTGATCTCTATGGAAAGAAATTTGGTATCAACGGCTTTGGAAAGATCAACTACACCAACGGCAACTTCTCTGCGGGTCTCCGCTTTGAAGCTTTCCTGCCTGAGTTGAACGGTTTCCGTAACGAATTGAATGGTGTGGGCTTGGCCAACATCTTCGCTACATACGACAATGGCTTTATCGGCATTACCGTGGGTGATATCTACGATCAGTTCGGCAGTGGCTTGGTATTCCGCTCATACGAAGAGTGGTCGCTCGGCATGGATAACTCCTTGCGCGGCATGCGCGTCATCGTCCGTCCGACAGCAGGCGTTACTTTGAAAGGCGTTTACGGCCGCCAGCGTTTTTACTGGGCACCCTATCTTGAACGCGACTTCAATTATGATGACTACCGTGGCATCGTACGAGGCGTTGACGGCGAGTGGAACCTCAACCAGAGCATTCCTGCCATGAATTATTCAGAATTCAAGATGAGCATTGGTGGTAGCTTCGTCAGCAAAAAACAGTACGACCAGAGCTTGTTCTATTACATCCCTGAAAACGTGGGTGCCGCTGCCGGCCGCATCAACTTGGGTTACGGACGCTTTGCCTTCACCACTGAATATGCCTATAAAATCAACGACCCATCGGCAATCAACAACTTTATTTATAAAGAAGGACAATCGTTGCTTTCATCGTTGTCGTACTCACAGAAAGGCTTAGGCATTGTGCTGCAGGTGAAACGTACCGATAATATGAGCTTCAAGTCGATGTACACGGCCAAGCAGAACGACCTCGACATCAACTTCATCCCGCCCATCAACTACACGCACACCCACAGCTTGCCTTCGATGTACACTTATTCAACCCAACCTAACGGCGAAATGGCTGCACAGTTTCAGGTAAACTACACCATCCCGAAGGGTACTTGGCTCGGTGGTAAGTATGGTACCAAGCTTACTCTTAACATGAGCCAGGTGAACGACATCGTGCGTGACTCCATTATGGATCAAGGGCAGATGACCATCAACAAGAGAGGCACCTTGGGCTACGCATCCAACTTCTTCGCTATTAGTGACCATCGCTTCTTCCGTGACATCAATTTTGAGATCGACAAGAAGATCAGCCGCGACTGGCATTTGACCGCTCAATACATTAATCTATATTATGATATAGAGACTATCGAAGGCCATGCTGGTGCTCCGCCGGTTCAAGCCAATATTGCTTTCCTCGATGTGACCTACAAGATCAACAAGAAGCAGAGCATTCGCCTCGAGTTGCAAGGCCTGTGGGAGAAGGAAGTGAAGAAAGGCTATGCATACGATGAGAGTGAAAAGAAAGACTACCAAAAGCGTGGCGATTGGGCTTTCGGCTTGATCGAATATACCATTAATCCGCACTGGTCTTTCTCCATCGCTGATAAATGGAACTATGGCAACCCAGTACCTGAGTTCCGCGACCATTACTTCACTGGCACTGTGAGTTACATTCACGAGGCTACCCGAATCATGCTGAGCGGTGGTCGTCAGAGCGAAGGCGTGGTGTGTGTGGGTGGCGTTTGCCGCACCGTTCCCGCTTCAAGTGGTGTGTCTTTAACAGTATCTACCTCTTTCTAAATCAGTAAAATATGAAAAAATTATCATTCATATTCTTAGTCGCAGCCACGATGCTGTTTGTGAGCAGTTGCGATAAAATTGACATCAACAACACCCATAAGCCTTTCAACCCTTCTGGTCAAGGCAAGACTGTGTTGATTAAGGACTTCACAGGCGTACGCTGCGTAAACTGCCCTGCTGCTGCAGAGTTGGTCCATCAGCTTCAGCATGCGCTGGGCGAGGATAACGTCTACATCATGAGTGTTCATGCGGGTTTTCTGGCACAACCTGTTGGCCAGTTCCCTGATTTCACCACGCCTGAAGGTACTGAATGGTACAATGGTAATGAGTCAAATCCGTTGTTCTCTGTGGATCATGTGGCGCTAACCGATGGTAACACTTTGTATGTGGAACAGGTTGACACACCTCTGGCTGATGCACTCTTCGAGGCTCAGACTTTTGAGATTTTCACTGAAGCCACTTATGATGAAGAGACTCGTCAAGTGGACGTTGTGGCCGATGTAGTGGCCACTGCGGAAACGGAGGGCAATTTCTATGTTACGGTATCCTTATTGGAAGACAGCATCGTGGGTCGTCAGGTGGTTCCAGGCGGCGTTGACACGGCGTATGTGTTCCGCAACGTGTTCCGTGGCACACTAAACGGTGCCGATGGCGATATCTTCCATGAAGGCCCTGTATATCTCGACGATGAGTATACCTACAAGTACAGCATCGAACTGAATCCCGCCTACAATGCCGATCAGTGCTATATCATGACTTACATCTATGACAGGACTGATGGCAAGATCATGCAGACGGATATGGTGAAAATCAAGTAAACGACTGGAAATCAGTGCTGTTTCCAGGTGATATGCAGGTGATAGTCGTAGGAAGTATATACGCATCCTTGTGAGTCCTCGGGACCGTCAATCTCAGAGTCGAGATCGAGTGATTCTCCCGGGGTGAGTAGGTAGACATCTCCATAGAAGGAGAAGGTGATGCAGCGCTTCTCGATACGGTCGATGCGCAGCCCACCAAAGCCCGTGAAGTAGGGGAACCGGCCCACTTGGGCCTCCACCGTTTGTTTGTCGGAGTCATCGCCGCTGAGCCGGACATTCAGCATGATGGGTTCCATGGGAGCGTTTTCTTCTTGGAACACGCCCTCCACCCATTCGCCGTCTTGCACAAAGCCACCCTCGGGGTAGCTGAATACCCCGTGGCCATGGCACAGCCCGTCCTTGAACTCGCCTTCGTAACGGCGGCCTCTCGTGTCAATATCGTCGCCAACGAGCATGCCGATTCCGTTGGGCAAGCCGTCTTTCATCTCGCCGTCGTAAATCCAAGTGCTGTAGCGGTAGCAAATGTGTCCATCCCAGACCGAGGCCTCCATCGTATTGCTTTTGTTAAACGGATCCGGCAACTCGGCACGTTTGGCGCCCCATTGGTCCCAGCGTTCTTCTTCAGATTGCTCCAGTTGGCCCTCTTTCCAGTTTTCATTGTGACGCTTGCCGTTGGTGCTGTGAATGGTAAGATAGCCGTCGTAAGGCTTGAGGTTCCGGAGCGGGTAGCCGTAACAGTCGATGAAGCTGCCGTCAGGGTAATGCACCTCGCTTTCAAAATGGGTTTTGAAAACCATATGGTCATAGTCGTTCGACTCCAAGTCACCGCTGCAATGCTTGACAACGGTACCGTTCTTCAGTTTGACGGTCAGAATAGAGCGGTCCTTATCGATTTGTTTGTAATTATAGGAATCCATCTCCAGCTCTTGCTGCTTCTCGTCTTCGTACCATTCGATGGCATAGGGTTTCTCGGCTAGTACCACCTCGATGCCGTTGCGCTTGTGGCGATAGAAGGGCGTCAGGGTATCAGGACCTTGGGGATGTTTGATGCGGTAAACCCCGATGAGATCCATGACTGCCAGGTCCGACGAGGTGTTGATCCAGGCATGTTCGATGACCGAACCGTCGGCGAACTGGTATCTGCCATCTGCAGCGTAGGCTGGTCCGTTGATATGGGCATAGCTGAGATGGAAAGATCCTTCGAAGCGATCACCGTTGGGGTATTTCACTGTGCCTTGGCCTATGGGGCCTCGGAGTTCCTGTCGAATGACGTCTTCGAACTGATAGCCGCCAATGTATTCAAGTCCGTTTTTTGTTTTCATAGGCTATTGAGATTGATTACGTAGAGCTGCATTCCTTTTACCTTGAATTTGATTTCCCAACCTGCGAACGCCATGCCGTAAATCCGTTCGGGGTCGTCCTGGTACTGGGGTCTCGGATCGTGGGCCAACACGGAGATGAGGCTTTCTCGCTGGGTTTCGGGAATCTTGTCAAGAAGCTCATCGGGAATGGAGACTTCCAATAGGTATTCTGCCGGTTTTTGGGCAAATCCGCTGATAGCATCTGGATGGCTGTCGGTGTAAGCAATGTAAGGCTTGATGTCGTAGATGGGGGTGCCATCCATCAGGTCTGCCCCTGAAACATGAAGTATAGGGCCGAGTTTCGGATCCATTTCGATCTTTTCCAGTTTCACCGATGACAGCCCGATGGGGTTGGGCCTGAAGGGTGACCGGGTGGCGAAGACGCCTTTGCGAGTGTTGCCTCCAAGTCGTGGTGGACGCACCGTGGGTGACCAAGTGTCTCTTACGGCTTCGGAAAACTCCCAGATCAACCAGAGATGCGAGAATTCCTCTAAGCCTCGCACCGCCTCAGGGTTGCGGTATTCCGGTTCAAACACAATGGTTCCCTGGAGCGATTCAATGATGCCGCTCTGACGTGGAATCCCAAACTTTGTCGGGAACTCGGTGTGTATCTTCGCAATGATGCGCATGGGGCTTTGATTTCCAACTGATTAACTGATCAACTCCCAACTACAAACTGCAAAGTACTTCTGCTGCTCTGTTTCAAATACACTTTCTTTCCTTCAAGGAAGCGGTCGCCCATGGTGTACGAATAGTCGTAATGCCTTATGGTAAATAGCGTCAGGCCTTTGTTGTATTTCACTTGGAAAGTCTCGCATAGCGCTCCCAGGAGCCCTTTCAATTTCAATTCGTCGTGGTCGAAGCAGAACGACAGCATCAAGGCGGAGGTTTGGATGACGTTGGCGTGGATGTTGAGCTCGTCGCAGGCGGCAAAGATCATCTGCAGGTTATGCTCGTTCATGAACGAGTAGTCGCGGGGCGAGATGGACACCAGCGTCTGGTCGTCCTTGACAATGTACGACGGGATTTTCTCAATGTTCCGGTCGGCATTGCCGTCGATGACGGAGGGCTGATGGTCTGGGTTTAGGAACGACTGCACCTTAAGGGTGATATTCTTGTTCTGTAGCGGCTTGATGGTCTTGGGGTGGATGACGGAGGCACCGTAGAAAGCCAACTCGATGGCTTCAGAATAAGTGATGTGAGGGAGTTGGACCGTCTCGTCGAAGCGCTTTGGGTCAGCGTTGAGCAATCCGTCCACATCTTTCCAGATGGTAACTTCTTTGGCATCGAGGCAGTTGGCGAAGATGGCAGCGGTATAGTCGGAGCCTTCGCGGCCTAAGGTGACACTGTGCTTGCCGTCGGTGGTAGCCCCGATGAAGCCTTGGGTGATGCACACGATGCCGTGGATGTGCTCGTCGTTGAGTTTGGTGATGCGTAGCCGGGTCTCATCCCAATCGGGCGAAGCGGCACGGAAGCGGTCGTCGGTGAGTACGTATTTTCTGGCATCCAACCAGCGGCAGGGAACCTCACAATGGTTCAGGTATTCCTGAATGATGGTGGTGGAGATGAGCTCGCCATAGTTCACCGTTTGGTCGTATTGATAATCGTAAGGTTGGTCGGTTTTCTGAAGCTTCTCCCAAAGTTCAATGAAGAGTCCGGCGATGTTTTCGGTGAAATCGGGATTGACTTTATCGCCAAAAAGCCCCTCAATGATGCCATCGTGGTAGGATATGACCTCATGTAGGGCGTCCATGCCAAGCTCGCCATTGTGCTCACGAAAGTCTTTCAAAACTTTTTCCAGCATGTTGGTGGTCTTGCCCATGGCCGACACCACAAGGAAGATGTCCTCATCCTTATGCTGGGCTACAATATTCTTAAGATTACGGACGGCCTCGGCATCTTTCACCGACGCACCACCGAATTTGTATATTTTTCTGATCATGACATTACTGCTTGATGAACGTACAAAAATAATAAAGTCCCAACAATAAAATTATTAAATAGGAGTTTTTTATCTGACAAAGGCGTATTTTTGCATACTTTTTGACGAATCGCCCGTCAACTGAACAACTGATTCACTGAACAACTAAACAACTAAGAAATGATAGAAACTGACATTCGTGAATTGAACGAGAAAATCCAGCGTGAGAGCCAGTTCGTGGACTTGATCAACCTGGAGATGAACAAGGTCATTGTCGGACAGAAACAGATGACCGAACGATTGCTGATCGGCCTGTTGGCCAACGGACACATCCTTCTTGAAGGTGTTCCTGGACTGGCCAAGACCCTCGCCATCAAATCGATGGCTCAGGCTATTGATGCCGACTTCAGCCGTATTCAGTTTACCCCTGACTTGCTGCCTGCCGACTTGATCGGTACCCTCATCTACAGCCAGAAGAACGAGGAGTTTGTAACCCGTCGCGGTCCTATCTTCGCCAACTTCGTCTTGGCAGATGAAATCAACCGTTCTCCCGCCAAGGTGCAGAGCGCATTGCTCGAAGCCATGCAGGAACATCAGGTGACCATTGGCGACGAGACCTTCAAACTGCCGGATCCTTTCCTCGTAATGGCCACCCAGAACCCCATCGAACAGGAAGGCACGTATCCGCTGCCTGAAGCCCAGGTGGACCGTTTCATGCTCAAGGTCGTGATCAACTATCCTAAGAAAGAAGAGGAAAAACTCATCCTTCGTCAGAATATCAGCAACGCTGCTGCCAAGATCAATGCCGTTATCAAGCCTGAGGACATCATTCGTGCCCGTGAGGTGTGCCGCGAGATCTATCTTGACGAAAAGATCGAGAACTATATCACCGACA
>CAMYVD010000025.1 GCA_947302205.1 uncultured Bacteroidales bacterium | reverse complement strand
GGCCGTAAAGCTTCCAGTCGATATGACGAATCGGCTCGCCCGTGTTGTAGAGCCGATGCTCTGCAAACTCCACCGAGAAGCCATGAAATGGACTTTTATGGAGACCCGTGATGAAGCCCTCCACAATTTGTCTTGCTAAAAACTCAAGGCTCCCGAACTGGGCAAGCCGATTCCGATCAATCGAAAAATTCAATTAAAACAGTTTTTCCAGCTTTTCAACGAAAACCTTCTTGGGGGCTGCGCCAACGTTTTTGTCAACGGGCTGGCCACCTTTGAAATAAATCACGGTTGGGATGTTCATGATACCGAACTTGGCAGCGGTGTCAGGGCACTCCTCAACGTCGCACTTCACGGCGATCATCTTGCCGGCATACTCCTCGGAGATCTCATCAACAATGGGTTCCACTTTCTTGCAAGGGCCACACCATGTAGCGCCAAAGTCCACCATCACGGGAAGTTCTGATTTCAGGACGACTTCTTCGAAACGGTCGTCAGTCATTTGAATTACAGCCATTTTTTAGTCAATTTAAGATGATTATAAATTATGTTCGTTTTCAAAATTTGTGATGCAAAGATAAGCATTTTTTCAAAAAAAGCACGCCTTTAAGGAAGATTCCTTACCGTTCTCTTCTATCGATCACTTCTTTCAGGCGATAGCGGTCGCCGGTGGACTTGCCAATAGCGTCGATAAATTGTTGGTCGTAACCAGGCGTATTATAGCCCCAACGGGTCAATTGTCCGTTCTCGTCGGTACGTTTCACGACCTGATCGTTGTACCTCACAATGAGGTATTTCGCCAACTTGTCCCAACGTTGCATCATCTTTTCGGTATAGGCGATGCTTTTCTTATTAAGGTAACTCTGCCGATCGGCGGGCGTCATGTCATTGATGGCAACAAGCACCTGGTCTTGATCGGCGAAGTAATAGTCCTCCAACTCTTTTTGAGCTTTGCGTAGGTCGCCAATCATCATCGAGTAACGGGGATAAACCATGTTGGCCACCCAGTTGTTCATCCAGAAAGCAGATTGGTCGCTAAATTCATTGCGAGGATTATTCTCAGGCCTAAAAGCGTCAGGTACCTGCGTGATGCAGCAATAGAGCGGCACGTAAGCCACCATGTTGGCATCGTCACAGTTGAACCAGGTGACGCCGCCCACATCGTCGGGCAACCATGAACGCATCTGGCAAGTCATCGTGAAGCCGCTTTGCTGTGTGGCGATGGGGCGTTCACGGAAATATGGGATGCTGTCGCTATCCTTGAAATGCATCGGCAACGGACGGATAGGCATGCCCCAAGGACCAGCAGTCATGTCAGCGGTCATATCAAGAGCGGTGCCTTCAAAATGGTCACGCATGTCATTCTGCAAATCTCTCATAGTAAGAGGTTTATCAGGTTTGATCCATAAAGGCAGGTGATCATATTGCTCGAAGTCGCCATTGATGTAAGGCAGGTATTTGTCCATCTCCTCATGACTGTAATGATGACGGAAGAAGCTCCACACACGGGCATCGGCGTAACGCACGTTCTCGAAGTCAATGGGACAATAGGCGTCACGGAACGAAAAATCCCGGTCCTTGCCGCTGAAGAAGCCCATTTCACGGGCAAAGGAAATGACGTCGTATGCATAAACACACTCAACTTCAGGTTTATTGATCTTATTGAGTTGCTTGCCATTGATGCTCCTCCCCTTTTCTTGCGGAAATTGCCTAATCCGGCTCAGGTTGGCGTGGGCGCAAATGCAATCATCCGGAATTCTCAATGCCACCCAAACGGCGCCTTTTTTGCCAGGGCCTTTACCCACGATTTCCATGATCCAAGCTTCGTTGGGATCACAAACGGTGATGGTCTCGCCGCTACTGTTGTAGCCGTATTCCTCCACCAGCTCTGCCATGCACTTGATGGCCTCACGAGCCGTGGACGAGCGTTGCAATGCCAGGCGCATCAGGCTGAAATAATCGAGCAAGCCCTCGTTGTTGACCAACTTCAAACGTCCGTCGAAAGTGGTCTCCACAATGGTCACTTGACGCTCGTTCATCAAGCCCACTACATTATAAGTATATGGCACTTGCTTGACGAATTGTCCTTCGTGCGATGGACCCCAACCGTGGATAGCGATGAGCTCACCCTCGGCATGCCGTCCCGCCGGACTATAGAACAAGGATCCTGAAAAACCGAATCCGTCACAGTTATATGTACACATCACACTGCCATCGGCAGACGCTTTCTTACCAACAATCAAATTGGTACAGGCCCAGGCCGACTGAAAGCCCAAGGCGATAGTCAAAACAAGAAGAAGGAGTTTTCGTTTCATTTGATAGTGTTTTAGAGTCTATTTATATGTGTTTAACAATGATTTGCATCCTTCCGACACATCCTGCCAGGTGGCTTCGAAATCTCCCGTATACCACGGGTCGGCCACTTCGCCGGGATGGTCAGTATAATCCATCAAAAGCTTGACTTTAGGATCTTTATCTTTCCCAAACAACCATCTCAAACTTTGAATGTTTTCGCTGTCCATGACAACAATTTGGTCATAATAATGGTAATCATCCCTTGTGATCACCCGAGCTCTTTTGCCCTCGCAACTGATGCCATGCTCTTCTAATTTACGTCGCGCTGGCGGATAAACAGGGTTGCCAATCTCCTCAGTGGAAGTCGCCGCTGAAGCGATTTCAAACTGGTCCTCCAAACCAGCCTCTTTCACTAAATATTTCATCACGAACTCCGCCATGGGACTCCGGCAGATGTTGCCGTGACAGACAAAAAGGATTTTGTGTTTCATAACTATTTCATGTCAAAATCAGCATACGGCAATTGATCCACGATAGGCAGAATCTCGTGTGCGGCCACACCACCGGCAAAAGGCGTCATGTTGCAGGAAAGCTTCATGTTGGAGTCGAAGAGCTGCACGCTGAACGACTGCTTGCCAGGATGCTCCTTCACAATCTTGATAAAGTCGTCAATAGCCTCGGAATTCATCTGAGCCACATCGAGCTTGAACAGAATTTTCTTGCCAGTATTCTCCAAAAGCGAGTCAAGGAGCCGCACTTCAGAGATGCGGAACTCCAGATCCTTCGGCACTGCATCCTGCTCTTGCCCTTGCTTCCAGTAAGGCTTCGAGAGGGTTCCCATCAGGAGCACGAACTGGCCTTCAACCAGCAGGTTCCTGTAATTCAAGTAATTTTCCTTGAAAAGGCTAAACGTGAATGCTCCGGTCTTGTCTTCAATGGTGAACTTTCCGTATGGCGTGTCTTTCTTGGAGACCAGATGCTCGACCTTGGTGATCTGTCCGCCAAGCCGCACGTTGAAACGGTCGTACTTCTCGGGATTGCCCATGGCTGTCTTCATGGCCTCCACCGTAGTATTGGTAAAGAACTTGAGCTGTATCTTGAATGAATCCATAGGATGCGAGCTGATGTAGAAGCCGATGCTCTCAAGCTCCATCTGGAGCTCCTTGAGTTTCGACCAGCGCTCACAGTCGGGGAATGGCAGCGTCAGTGTCTCGGTTGAACCACCGCCACCCATGCCGAAAAGGTCCATCTGGGACGAGTTCTTCCGTTCATTGTAGGAAGCCACCATGCGAAGTGCCCTTTCGCTGAAAGGTACCGAGTCGTTCATCGGCACATAGAACAGCATGGCGCGATGGAATCCCGGGAACGAGTCGAAACAACCCGCCGTATCCATGCTTTCCAAGGCACGACGGTTCAAGCCCTTGTCGGCGCAACGCAACAGGAAGTCGGTGAAGTCCTTGAACTTGCCGCCATTGGTGCGCTCTTCGATGATGCCCGAGATGGCCGCCTCACCCACGTTGCGGATGCCGCCCATGCCAAAGCGGATCTGGCCTTTGTCGTTGACGGAGAATTCGTATTCCGACTCGTTGACATCAGGACCAAGCACCTCAATGCGCATGCGCTTGCACTCCTCCATCATAAAGGTCACCTTCTTGATGTCACCCAATTCGTTGTTGAGCACCGCCGCCATGAACTCGGCAGGATAATGGGCTTTCAAATAAGCCGTTTGATACGACACCCATGAATAGCAGGCGGCGTGCGACTTGTTGAAGGCATACGAAGCGAACTTCTTCCACTCTTCCCAGATCTTCTCCAGGCGTTTCTTTACCTCTTCCTCAGGCAGGTTTTCCGTCTTGGTGAGCTTCTCCACGCCTTGTTTCATGAACTTGCCGTACAGTTCTTCCATCTTGGCCAGCTGCTTCTTACCCATAGCCTTACGAAGGGTATCGGACTCACCACGGGTGAAATTGGCCAACTCACGCGAGAGCAACATCACCTGCTCCTGATACACGCAGATGCCATAGGTATCCTTCAGGTACTTCTCCATGCAGTCGAAGTCGTAGCTGATCTCCTGCCTACCTTGCTTACGGGCGATGAAGTCAGGAATGTTGTCCATCGGGCCTGGGCGGTAAAGGGCGTTCATTGCGATGATGTCGCCAATCACTGAAGGCTGCAGCTCACGGAGGTATTTCTGCATGCCGGGCGATTCAAACTGGAACGTGCCGATGGTGTTGCCAGCGGAATACAAAGCGTAGGTCTCGGGGTCATCAATCGGGATATGGTCAATATCAATGTCGATGCCTCGTGTCTTCTTAATGTTCTTCAAGGCATCCTTGATCAACGTCAACGTCTTCAGCCCAAGGAAGTCCATCTTGATGAGGCCCACGGTCTCAATCACATGGCCGTCATATTGAGTCACCACCACACGTTCCTTGGTCTCTCGATCCTCCACGGTAGCCACGGGAGCCACCTCGGTGAGGTCCTTGGCGCCGATAATGACACCACAGGCGTGGATGCCCACCTGACGGTTGGTATCCTCAAGCTCCTGGGCATAGGTCAGCATGGAGGTGATGTTGGGATCGCTGCCCTCAAGCATGTCCTTGAGTGGCTTGACGTATTTATAGCAGTTCTTCAGGTTGACCTTAGGCATCTTCTTGGGAAGCTCGCCTTCCACGGCCTTCACCGCCGCCTCGTCAAAGTCACGGTCAGGAATAAAACTCTTGATTTGAGCCACTTCCGAGAGCGGCACCTTCTGCACACGACCCACGTCCTGAATGGCCGACTTGGCCGCCATGGTACCGTAGGTAATGATGTGGGCCACCTTTTCCTTGCCGTATTTCTTGGTCACCCAGTCGAGCACTCGCTCACGACCGTCATCATCAAAGTCCACGTCGATATCAGGCAGTGAAATACGGTCGGGATTGAGGAAACGCTCAAACAGGAGATCGTAGGTCAACGGGTCGAGGTCGGTGATTTTCAAGCAATAAGCCACCACGGAGCCAGCTGCGGAGCCACGGCCGGGACCGACTGACACGCCCAGCTCCTCACGAGCGGCACGTATGTAATCGCTCACGATGAGGAAGTAGCCCGGGAAGCCCATGGTCTTCATCACATGAAGCTCGAAGATGATACGCTCCTTTTGCTCGTCGGTGAGCGGATCGCCGTAGCGCATCTTGGCCCCTTCCCAAGTCAACTTGGCCAGATAGTCGGCCTCCAACTTGATACGATACAGGCGGTTATAGCCCCCCAACTTCTTGATTTTCTTCTCGGCCTCTTCCTGACTCATGATCACGTTGCCGTGCTCATCACGGGTAAACTCATTGAAGAGGTCTTCCTCGGTAAACTTTTGGCGATAGCTTTCCTCGGTGCCAAAGTCCTCCGGGATGGGGAACACCGGCATGATCGGGTCGGAGTCGATGCTATACGTCTCCACCTTGTCAACAATCTCCTGAGTGTTTTCAAGCGCTTCCGGAAGGTCACTGAAGATGGCACCCATCTCGGCGGGAGTCTTCAGCCATTCCTGCTTGGTGTAATGCATACGGGAAGGATCGTCGAGGTCCTTGCCCGTGCTAAGGCAGATGAGTCGGTCATGAGCCTCAGCGTGATCCTCTTCCACAAAGTGGACGTCGTTGGTCGCAATGATCTTGGTATTGGTCTTGCGTGCCAGATCAATCAGCACCTTGTTCACCTCTTTCTGACGTTCATACACTTGCTTGTCACCGCCAGGTTTGTCGGTTTTATGACGTTGCAACTCAATGTAATAGTCGTCCCCAAAGAGATTCTTGAACCACATCACCGTTTGGCCTGCACCCACCATGTCGCCATTCATGATCTTCTGAGGCAACTCGCCACCCAAGCATGCCGAGCAGCAAATCAAGCCTTCGTGATATTTTTCCAACAAGCTATGGTCGATACGCGGATTGTAGTAGAAACCATCGGTGTATGCGATGGAGCTGAGTTTGCAGAGGCTGTGATAGCCTTGTTTGTTCTTCGCCAACAGGATGAGATGCCAGCCACGATCCTGACGGCCATCACGCTTGTCGATGCTTACCGGAGCGCAATAGGTCTCGATGCCATAAATGGGCTTAAAAAACTGTGTTTTCAGCTTCTCGATCTCCTCTTGGGCTTGCTGTTTCTCTTCGTCGGTAGCCTCTTCCTTTTTCAGGATGGCTTCCTGCTCCTTGATCTTGTCCTTCACCCTCCCGTTGACCTTCCCGACATAGTCGGCAAACTCCTTGATGCCAAACATATTGCCATGGTCAGTCAACGCGATGGAATACATCCCGTTTTTGAGACATTTGTCCACCAGATCCGGTACTTTCGACATGCCATCGAGGATGGAGTAATGCGAGTGGACATGAAGGTGAGTGAAGTGTTCCGGCACATAATTCCCAGCTTCACGCTGCTCCTCCTGATGCTCTTCGGCCAGTTCCTCTTCATCGAAGTTGCTGGTGACTACAATATCGGCAGGTTGGATCTTATCGGGGTTCGCCGCACGAAAATCCTCGAAGAACTGCGCCGATTCAGGCATTTCGTTGCGACCGAGAACGCCAATGCGGATGAGTTCGAGAAACACTCTGGCCGTAGCCTGCACATCTGCCGAGGCGTTATGTGCCGAGTCGAACCTTGAGCCAAACAAGATCTCGTGGAACTCGTTCAGCTTAGGCAGTTTGAACTTGCCCCCCTTGCCGCCTGGCAGCTTGCAGAACTCCGCCGTTTTCTCGGTGCAGGTATCCACACGAGGCCAAGCCAACAGCGGATTTTCATTGCGGTCGCGAAGGAACTCGCAACCTACGACGCAGAGGTCGAAGTCGATGTTGTGGCCCACGAAGTACTTGGCTTTTTGAGCCGATTGCAGGAAGATGTCGAGCACCTCGTGCAGCGGCTGGCCATATTTCAAGGCATGTTCGGTGGAGATGCCGTGCACCATCTTGGCGTCAATGGGGATAACGAACCCTTCAGGCTTCACCAGCAGGTTATAATTCTCGATGAGCCGACCTTTGTCGTCATGAAGCTGCCAAGCCAGTTGCACCAATCTCGGCCAGTTGTCGAAATCGGTGAGCGGCGCGTTATATTGTTTCGGGAGACCTGTGGTCTCAGTATCGAAGATCAAAAACATAAGTAGTTGAGAGTTGGGAGGTTAGAGTTGAGAGCTATTCTCCGTTTTCAATTTTCAAAAATAGGGAGTTTTTGAGAAAGGCGCAACATCCCAAAAACTGTTTTTATCAAATAGCAATGTTGAAAACTATAAAATCTCCCTGGCAATCCAAGCGCAAGCTTCGGCATCGGCCAAGGCGTTATGATGATTGATTAGATCATAGCCACATGCGGCAGCAACAGTGTGAAGCTGGTGATTCGGCAGTTGATGCCCAAAATGTCTTCTTGACGCCCGGTAGGTGCAGTAAAACTGGTAATCAGGATAATCCATTTGGTAGCAGCGCATGACGGCTTTGAGGCAACCCTCGTCGAAAGGACTGTTGTGAGCCACCAGCGGCAAGCCTTCGATCAGTGGCTCAATTTTCTCCCAGACGTAAGGAAACACAGGTGCATCCTCTGTGTCCGCTTGGGTGATGCCATGTACCATCGTATTCCAAAAGAGGTAGTAGTTCGGCTCCGGCTGGATGAGCGAGTAGAACGAATCCACAAACTCCCCTTCCCTCACGATCACCACGCCCACACTGCACACGCTGGTGCGCTCGTTGTTAGCGGTCTCGAAATCGATGGCAGCGAAATTCTTCATTTTTTATCGCCTTTATACTTGTTCCACATGCGTTTCGTTATGCCAGCGACTTCCCTGCGAAGCCAAAGAGGTTCAAGGACTTCCACCGCATCACCATTCCAAAGAATTTCTTGCTGGAAATCGAAAGTTGGCCGTAGATATAGGGTGAAAATGCTGTATTCATCGTTGCGTTCCACTTCCTTTTGCGAATGATGCATTGGCAATGAACGGAAGTAATTGGCCTGACCCGAGTCAACCTTAAGCTTTACGGTCTCCAAGTCACAATCATCGTCATGGATAATCCCGAAACATTCCTTGAAATAGTTCTCAGGATTAAACTTCTTCGGGTATTTGAAAGCTTCATCAGAGAGATTGACCTCCAAGAAACGGTCCAAGGCATAGATGCGGATTTTATCTTCGTAGACGCTATTGCCAACCACATACCACCGCTGACGGAACAGCTTCACGCAATAGGGCGCTATTGGGAAGGAATGTTCACGATCGCTCCAGTAGCCTTTATAAGTCACCTCAAGCGCTCTGCTTTGCATCATCGCCTCCATGATGGTGGCGAGATAATCCTGACCAGACGGAATGTTTTCGAGTAAGATACGGTCGCTAAGAGATTTGTTCTCAATCAACGTGTTATTCACCGAAATGGTACTAAGCAACCAATGTTGGAATCCGCCTTCATCCATATCAACACGGTTCTCGATGTAGTACCGGTCGCCATCGTGCTTATCGCACATAATCACCAGACCGAACATCTCCTCAACAGCATTTCTCCAGTTGTTGAAGGTACGACGAGGGATCTCCTCCCCTTCGCTCAACTCAGTCTGTGTCCACTTTCTATTGATTTCCTTCAGGGTGATTTCCTTGGCTTTGTAGAGGGTTTCAACGAGCCATACGTATTTGTTGATTTGGTTTTTTGACATAGTCAATTTTGTTTAGACGGGACAAAGATACAAAAAGGCTGTGCCAAATCATAGCACAAGTGATTTTTTTAGGTCAAAAACCTTGCGATGACGAAAAAAGTTGTACTTTTGCAGCAGATATAAGCCGGGAGTTCGGCACGACCATCCGCCAAGTCCGCGCGGAGGCCTATCGTTTCAGTACGACTGCCGCCCGCATTTTGCGGCAAATCTAAAAAGGCACTTTTGAGTGCCTTTTTTATTGGGACTCAATGGCTGTAATGCAGTACTGGATCTTCTCGAAAGACCTCCTTTTGACTCCGACTGTCAGCTTAACTTTGCCAATTCCGGGAAGATTACATTCCATTAAGATCATCTTATTGAAAGATTTCTGGTTTTTGTCATTGGGCTTGGCATTGGTCATCTTTATCTTCTTTGCCATCGTCAGAACCGCATCAAGTTGAAGAACGGCCAAAGTGGAAAGATAGGACTTCGAAGCTCGGAAACAAGTCTCGTTAATTGATACGTTTCTAATGTTAACGTATTCTTTTAGCGACACATTGTATTTCCTTTGGGTCGGGTTTTGTTGTTTCCATTCCCGATAGAACTCCAGAATGATCTTTTTTCTGATATTGATCTCTTCAACAGAATTCCCCACAGGGATTTCCAACTGGTTCTTTTCAGTGTTTTCGTTTTTCTCAATTCTTGCCATAGTTTTCATTGTTTTGCTTTCATCATTAAGTAGCAAAACAATGACGGATGTTTCATTTAATTTGAAAAAAAGTGCCAACTCAGAGCACAAGATTATTATTGAGAACTATAATAACGGCCCGTTTTCTTCAAAAATCAAATCTATAACCTGATCATCCATAACCATATTATGTTCACCAAGCCAAATATTGTCTGGTATCTGCAACTCAAATGCTGGGCACTGACGATCGCCCAAGTACCACCGACAATTTTCACAATTACTATCTAAATGTGGTAAAATCTCCGCTGTATTTTCCTTACTCATCGCTTTGTTGTTTGAATTTGGAAAAAATGTTCAATTATTTAGCCGAGGGTAAGATTTGGCGTTCTTTAGACTATTGGATCAGAACAAAAGTCACGGCGTTTGCAGGATTTGCAGTGGCAGCCAATCCATACGTTGTCGAATTGATTCATGGCTTGCTCAACCAATTCGGGATCGTCGGTAAGGATACCTGCTTCAAAGTTACGAGTGTCTTCTCCTTTCATACCGATGCCTGCACCCGTGAGGTTGGCGCTGCCGATGTAGACAAGCTGGCCATCAAAAACCATCATCTTAAAATGGACTCTTGGACATAACACACGCTCAAGGCCATCGAACAATGCCGGATATTTGTCGAAATCCTCACGGAAAACTGGACCGGGCTCCTTGGCGTGGATGAGACGGAATTCGACCCCTTTTTTAATGAGCTGGGCTAAAACTGCAAGAAACGGCTTTGCTTCGGAACCGACTTTGACATAGAGATCCTTGACGTCGGCGGTGCCAATCCAAATGCTTCGCTTTACCTTGGGAACACAGACAAGGACTTCGGTGTAATGGGCTTTATCACTGATATATTTCAGCATGGTATGCGATTCGTGTTAACCTTTTACAATTTCTAGGATCTTGTCATATTTATCACCCAGATTGTTTTTCGATATGGCTTGGTTGCGACTGCCCTCTTTAACGATGAGTTTCTTTTGGAAATCAGGCTCATCCCAGATGCCTTTCCATTTCAACAAGGACTCCCAACGAGATTTGGAGCGCATGATGAGGAAACGGACTTCATCGTTCAACTTGTTACCGGCTATGTACTCAATCAATTCTGCTACGAATTCTTGGGTTTTCAGGAATAGTTCCCCTTTCTTTCGGTTAGGCGGGAAGCTTTCTTTTGCACGGATAGAGCTGTAGCCATGGAACTCGATGAGGGCAATGCGTTTATAGAATTTGTCTTCTTCCTTTGAAGTTGGGATTTGGCCGCCAAAGAATTCGTTTCTCAGATCTTTCAGTTTAGATGTCCAGTACCAGCCACCCAGCATGTCCTCAGCTTCCTTGCAAGTGATGGGGCCTTTGCCACTTTCATCTTCAGGAAGAGGTAGCAAAGACCTGGCCTCCAGATTAAGGGTCTTTTGACGGAAAGCCATCAGATCCTTCCTCAAAGCAGAATTTGACTGGAGGAGCTTGGCCAACGTCATGTTGATTTCTGGGATGTAACCTGGATTCAAGCTTAGGATGATGAGACGAGCGGAGAGTGGATTGCCACGCCAAGGTTCAGGAGGCGTGTTGGTGACAATGCGATACTCTTTGTCAGGATTACAACTGTTGAACTTGATGATTCTATCCAGGTCTTCAGGATGTACGTAATCAGTATTGCCATCTTCAAAAAAGAGGCAATTGGACTTGCCGGGATCGTACTTGTCAGCAACAACACGCCAAGGATTATTTGTTTTCAGTTCTGAAACGGTCATGGGCTTTTCTGTTTGATTGCAAAGATAACAAAAATCACCGTCACCACAAATACTTCTGGTTGCTCCACCACCATTTGGCTCTACCGAAATATAGCGATGCCGACTCCTGGGGATTGGTGCGCCAGTGGTGACGTTCGATACGGTCAAGATTGACATCGCTCATCCACTCTTTATCCGACAGGAGTTCCCAATGGTCATGGATTCTGCCATCCTTGTCGAGGTGGCAACTTGGTACCACATCGCGTTTCAGCTCCGCAGTGAGTAATCGCACCAACTCATCCTTATTCAGGCATTTGATACGGTTCACCAATGGTTCGTCATTCTCATACCAATGCATTCGGTTTCCTACCATGAGTTTGAGGATATAACAGAGAACACAATACTGGATGCGGCAGTTGTAGCGTTCGTCATGTTCTTTGGCGTAGCGGTTGAGCACTTTCTTGAGGTTACCTCCCAGTTTGACAAAGCCTGCCAGTCGCACGAGCTTTTGCTCCATGGTACTCCAACTCCATTCAGCACCAAGGTCATCCCAATATTGACGATTATTCATCATTCCCTCATAATCATGCAGGGAAACATCGAAAGGAACATTGTATTTCATTCTCGTAGCGTTTTTAAGTTTTACGCTGCAAAGAAAAAGAAAGCCTGTGCCGAATCAGAGCACAGCCCGAAACTTTTCAGAATAGAACAATCGAATCATAACAGCTCATTGTTATCAATACCGTGGTTGCTTCGTGTTAGCCTCGTAGTTGCTCCGTTGTTGCTCCCTGATTTACTACATTATTCTTCATTTGTTGTTATATTGTTATTCGATTAAAAAACGAATAACAATCGAATAACAAACGAATAACAGTCGAGGAAATTACCTGTTTGCCACGGAGCAACCATGAGGTAATCCATGTGTTTTGTGAAAGTTAACTAATTGTTCGCATAAGCCTATCAAACTATATCTTGAACAACTAGTGTCCACTAAAAAATCGAAATCGTTCTTTGAAATTTTTGTTTTCTGGATACTCTCTGAGAACTGTAGCACTGTAGCACTGAGACGCAGCAAAAAAAAAGTTTTTAACTCTAACCTAAGTCTAACCTAACTCTAACTTAAGTCTAACTTTTAAATGCTTTGATGTGGGAATGAACATAAATCCAATAGTCGATGCGGCTATTGACAATAAAATCGCCTCGTTGGTAGTTTCTTGTTGCCCAATCCCAAAAACCGTTATAAACCGCAGCGATATCTCTTAGGTATATTATGTCACCTGCCAGAACTAGAACATCTCCACAAACTTCAAATTCTTTCGTCTTTATATAATCCGAATTAGCTATCATCTCCAAATGGAGATCGCTCATATACTGTATCCTCATTACCCTAATTAGTTGCTTAAATTCTCATCATTAAGTATCCTTTTTTCGAAAATGTTTCATCTATAACAAAAAACATTCTCTAATTATCGCTACTTAATGAATGAAGCGCTCTAATATATAAAGTCTTATTTTACCTATCTTTCACCCGTAGGGTTTGAATGACCACTGAGGTAACAATAAGGGCAATGCCCAGCCAGAAGGACCAATTGAGTTCTTGCAATTCGTTGAAGATGAGGGCGGCGAAAGCAATGCTGTAAACGGGCTCCAAGTTGTAAACGAGGTTTACCGTGAAGGCTGAGACCCGACGGAATGCATGCAATTGCAGAAGAAATGGCAAGACTGTAAAGATAGAGCCTAAAAGCATTAGCCATACGACATCTTTCCCAGTTGGAATGATAGCCTCATTAGGCATCAGTTTCAGGAATAGAGGAATGCAAAGTGAAAGGAAAATGAATCCGCCGACAAGTTCATATAGCAACATGGTAGCACTGTCCTCCCCTACCTTTTCAGCCGTCTTGATATGCGTCAACGCAAAGACGGCATAAGCCAAAGAACAAAGCAGACCCAAAGCTATGCCGAGCCTGTAACGCACATCTAAACTGAAGATGAGCATGACGCCAACGATGGAAATGAAGCTGATCAAAAACTCCTTCCACGACGCCTCTTTTCGATTGAAAAACACATTCAAGAGGGCGGTGAAGAAGCTGGTGGTAGCGATGCATGCCACCCCGACTGAGACATTCGACGCCTGGATGCTGGCGTAAAATGCTACCCAGTGCGTGGCTAAGATGCAGCCACAACCGAAAATACGGACCAACTGTCTCCATTTTGGGACGTGCAACCTACGCATGAAAAGCAGGGCCAGAGCCAGCGTAACGATGCTGATAAACATGCGGTACCACACCAGCGGCAGCCCGCTCAGCGAGATCAAACGCCCGAACACGCCTGTCCACCCAGCCAGAAAAACGGCCAGATGCAACAGAATCAGAGTATGGACTTTCTTTTCTTCTCGCTTTAGCATGGGTGATTTTTTTGCAAAGATAGCACAACTTACCTACCGTCAAATAGTTAATGTTTGCATTTTTTTGTATTTTTGGCCCACAATTTAGTTTGTTATCACATTTCCAACCTTTAAAATTAAAACTATGGAAGCTAAAGAACAAGTACTGCAAGCCATGCGCGAAATTGGCGCACCTGTGAACGCTGGTAAGATCGCTGAAGTAACCGGTCTCGACCGTAAGGTGGTGGACAAGGCCTTTGACGCACTGAAGAAAGAAGGCGCCATCGTGTCGCCCGTCCGCTGCAAATGGGAACCGGCAAAATAAGATGAATCCCGTCGCCATCCGTTTGCTCAACCAGCAACTTGCCGCACCCCAGTTCAGCAATCCCGCCGAAGTGGTAAACCATCTAGGCGCCATCCAGGCTCAGGAATACCGTCTGATGCGATGGGCAGTGGCAATGCGCACCAAGAAGCCATCGTCGAAGGCTTTTAAAAAAGCCTTCGACGATGGTCGCATCATCCGTCTGCACCTGATGCGAGGGACTTGGCAGTTGGTGGCCGCCGAGGACTATTGGCCGATACTTGAGCTTTGTGCAGCCAAAGCCATCGCCGTGACCAAAGGCTGGATGAGCAGCAATAAAATCAGCATCCCCGACGACGAGCTGATGCGCATCCGCGAGATATTGGCTCAAACGGCAGCTGATAAAAGGAGCGTCACCAAGGAGGATTTCGTTCAAGCGCTGGCTGAGAAAGACATCCACATGGACGACCATCGGCTGTCGTATCACATCCGCATGGCCGAGCTCTCAGGAACGCTGTGCAGTGGCGATCTTCTCCCCATGAAAGCCTCATACGCACTCACAGCCAGCAAGGTAAAGTCCCAAGGGCAAACGGATCGTGACGAAGCCTTGATGCGCTTCACCCAGAAGTATTTCCAAAGCCGACAACCCGCCACGCTGGAAGATTTCGTCTGGTGGTCAGGCTTGAACATTAGTGACTGCCGCAAAGGCATCGAACTCTTGGGCGACACCCTCCATATCGAACGATGGAAAAGTCGCGACTTCTATTTGGCCGATGATTGCCGCACACGAGGGTTCCGAAAAGACAAGTTCCTCTTGATCCCTCCTTACGATGAATACCTTATCGGCTATAAGAGTCGCGATATCGTGCTACCTCCTGAACACCGTCACCGTGCCCACAACAACAGCGGCATCTTCCAACCTATCATCACCCACGACGGCATCGTATGCGGCAACTGGACTCCATTTAAGGAAGATTGTCAAGTGGAGTTTTTCAATGGCGATTTTGGCGCCGAAGAGATTCAAGATGCTTGGAAGGATTATAAAAAAGCAATGACGAATTAAAGCCACCAATTAAAACATATTAAGCCATGATTAAAGAATACAAAACTAAAGATTTGACCATCATTTGGCAACCTGAAAAATGCACACATGCAGGAATCTGCGTACGCACTTTACCAAAAGTTTTCAATCTCCAGACAAGACCCTGGTGCCAACCTGACAACGCCTCCACCGAAGAGTTGATAGCAACCATTGAGGCTTGTCCATCTGGCGCTCTGACTTATAAGCTGAACAAATAACGGCCATGGAGATTGTTCATAAAAACAGCGCCAAGAACGGCTTGTTCATCGCCCAGGAGAACGGCCAAAGAATCGGCTATATTTCATACGACTGGTTTGAGCCCGACCTTCTTGGCTTGATGCATACCGTAGTGAATCCTGAGTATCGTGGACGCGGCGTAGCCAAAGCCTTGCTTGATGCCACTGTCAATTACGCCCGCGAAAACGGAATCCTTATCCATGCCGTTTGCTCATACGCCGTCAAGGAATTCCAAAATCCGGAATACGACGACGTAAACTTTTTCAAGCAAAAATCTTAATAATGAAAAAATTCAAAACCGCTATTATTCTATTTGCCGTATTCGAGGCCATCGCCATTTCGCTTTGGCTGAAAACGGAAAGCCTCTTCTACTTACTCAACTTCAGCTATATCGGACTCTGCATCGGTGTTGGATTGGCCTTGTCAAGGGCAGGATGGAAATATGCCAGGGAGTTTATCCAGTTCGGCGTGGGCGCCTACATGCTCGTTTTCCTTGGACTGATCTGCAGGGAAAACATGCAGATTGAAGGTTTTTGGTACTATCTACTATCCGGAGGTTTCGGAGCAGGCGTGTTGCATTACGCCATCGCCAAGATCTTCGGACCTTTGCTCTTCGGTCGCGGTTGGTGCGGCTATGCTTGTTGGACGGCCATGATTCTCGACCTACTTCCATATAAACAGCCGCAAGGCCCAAGAAAGAAGATCGGTTTCATCCGATACATCATGTTCGCGCTGGCACTTATCATCGTCCTACTGCTATTTCATTTTGGTAAAGCCACCAAGCATACCATGTTCATACTCTTCCTTATCGGCAACATAGTCTATTATGTGGTGGGCATCCTCCTCGCCATCCTTTTCAAGGACAATCGCGCCTTTTGCAAATATATCTGCCCCATCACGGTCTTCCTCAAGCCGATGAGTTACTTCTCCTTGCTCCGCATCCATTGCGACGAAAGCAAATGCATCAAATGCGGCAAATGCCTGAAAGTCTGTCCAATGAATGTAGAAGTAAACAAGGATTCTCGAAAACGGGAAAACGCCACTGAGTGCATCTTATGCCATAAGTGCACCAAAGAATGTCCTGTGAAAGCTCTTAAATAACTATTTATATGAAAACAAAACTATTATCAACTATTGCATTATTGCTACTCATTGCTATTAGCGGATGCCATTCAAATCAAAACCATTCTGATTATTGCACTGTCAAAGGTACTGTTAAAGGCCTAAAAAACGGAACAAAACTGGAACTGCAGGACGAGTTCCAGCATTACAAAGTGATAGCGAACACCACTGTGAAAGATGGAGCCTTCGAGTTTCATCCCGACATTTCGTCACCCACTCATGTATATTTGTATGTAACTAACAAAAAACAATTGAAAGACTTCATCTTGGAGCCAGGAACCATTCTCGTCGAAGTGGATGCCGATGATGAAGAGGATTACCGTTATGGTGCCCAAGGAACTCCTTCTAACGATATAGAACGCAAATTTAGAGCACTTGCCGACAATGGAGATTACGAGGCCGCCAAAGCTATAATGGACTCTATTCTAGGTACCGAACAAACAGGTGCTTTGGCCTTGGATTTCGCTCATAACATTTGTGATTCAACCGCACAGATGTTAGGTGTATTGGACCGTTTGACGCCTGAATTGGCCAATCTGGAATTTGTCGCCGAATTTAGGGAAGATTTGATCCGCCGCCTGAATACTGAAGCTGGCGGCATGTATATCGACATGGAGTATCCGGACGTGGACGGCAACCCGATCAGCTTGAGTTCGGTCGTCAACAACCACAACAACCGCTATGTCCTCGTCGATTTTTGGGCGACATGGTGCAGTTCCTGCGTAGTCAAATTACCTGAATTGGCAGAGATTTATGCAAAATACCACGAGAAGGGACTGGAATTATACGGCGTCTCCATGGATGTTTATCCAAAGGAATGGGAAAAATATGTAAAGGCTAAAAACTTTGCATGGATCAACGTGTGCGAAGGTTGCGGAGGAGGAAAGCAAAACAGCAAGGCATGGTACGATTATTCCCTTTCAGGCATCCCAACAACGGTGCTGATTGATTGTCAGACTGGAATCATCATCGCCCGCGACAAAAAAACCGACGAATTAGACGTAATGCTTGATGAACTGCTCCAAAAATAAAGGCTATTATGAAATCCTTCATCAAGACCATTACTGTCGCCTTATGCGCGCTATTTCTGTCCTCCTGTGCCATCATCAGAGGCTATCGAGCTGATGGCTTGAACGGACCGAATATCTTCAGCTTTGAGCATTGCGAACACGACACCATTGCCAAAGGCGATCAATCGTTCCAGTTTCCTGTCGCTATAAATAGGCCCGACTGGCTTGACACGCTGCATTTCTACAATGAGGCACAGAGATGCGTCAATATGACCTTTGAAGAGGCAATCAAAGATGCCAGCAAAACGCAGGGAGTGCTGATTATCCACAACGACAGCATCGTGTACGAGAAGTACTGGGGCGACTTTTCGGCCAACCGACTAGCCACCATCTTTTCCGTGTCCAAATCCATCACCTCACTTCTGTGCGGCATCGCAGTGGACGAGGGGTATATCGTAAGCATCGACGACCCCGTCACCAAGTATTTGCCGGAACTGAAAAAGAAAGACCCAAGGTGGGAGCGACTCACCATCCGCCATCTGCTGAATATGGAGAGCGGGCTGGACTTCGATGACGAATATGAGTTCAATATCAAGGAGTTGAAAACGGTCAACGCCATCGCAAGATTGAACTACGGTCACAACATCATGGGGCAAATCAAAGGGCTGAAATTCCGCTGTGAGCCTGGTACCGAGTTCCGTTATGAGAGTATGACCACCGCCATCCTCGGCGTGGTCATCGAACGAGCCACGGGCATACACTATGCCGATTATCTCAGTGAGAAGGTGTGGAAACCCCTCCAGATGGAGTCGGTGGCGCTAATCAATATCGACAGCCGCAAACACCATGTCGCCCACGCCTTCGGTGGCATTACCTGCACCTTGAAAGACCTGGCAAAAATCGGCCGCCTCTATCTGAACCTTGGCGTATGGGACGGAAAACGCATCGTCAGCGAGGAATGGATACACCTGACTACTGATTTTAATCCCAAGTTGTGCTATCATTACAGTTGGTATGATATTCGGTATGAAAACTTTAGAACGGGGCCGTATCCGGGCTTTTACGCATTAGGCATTTGTAATCAGGTTCTTTATGTCAACCCATACAAAAACCTAATTATGGTTAGGATCGGCTTGAGCAACAATGGCCCAGCTGTCATTCCAGCGGTGTTTGAGACGCTGAGTAACCGATGGATTGAATAGCCTATAACTGCTCCTCTAAAAACTCCGCTGCATCAGCTACGCAGCCTGAACACTCACGAAGGACGACACCAGTCCCGACGCCTTTTAACAGCTTGCATTGAGTGGCTCCGTTACTTTGTTGGAACTGAGTCATGATCTGCCTCATTCCTTTTCGTGCCATAGCCTTATCCTTGGTGGCCATGCCCAGCACAATGCCTGCGCCAACGAGTGCTCCGCAAGTGCCTTCCATATTTCCCATACCTGCGCCAAAGGAATTGCCTAAATTGCGGGCTGTTTCTTCGTCGATTCCAATGATATCCGCGTATGTGCAAATAACCGCTTGGGCACAATTATGGGTGCCACACATCAGTTTTTCGGCTGCGATTTGTTTTCTACTTTCCATAAGTGATTATTGACTTCTTCCCTATTGCTTGCAAAATTAAGCAATTTTTCAACCAATTGAAAAAATGACTATTTTTGCCTTAATCTTTGGATTGAAACAAAATGAAACAACAACTCATCATCACAGCCCTCGCCCTGTTGATTGCCACGGGCTGTAACCAACAGAAACAAGAACAACCAACCATGAATAAAGAGAACAGAGAACTGACCGCCTTTGACGTTCAAAAGGAATTTGAAAAGAACGGATTCACTTGGTTTACCGAAAACCTCATCCTCTGCAGTGGCGACACTACACGCAATAACGCCATGACCATCGGTTGGGGCGGCATCGGCAACTATCTGGGGCACGACCGTCCTGCGGTGACGGTGTATGTGGCTCCAGGCCGCTACACTTGGGAGTTTATGGAGAAGTATCCGCGATTCACCATCATGCAGTTCGATGACCCCGACATTTGGGTGTATCTGGGTAGGAATAGCGGACGTGACGGCGACAAAGCCGCCGCTCTCGGCCTTCACGTGGCTTACACCGAACACGGCACTCCTTATTACGAAGAAGCCAATCTGGTCATTGAATGTGAAACCATGTCCGTATGGCACCAGACAGAGCAGGACTTCCGCAATGATACGCCAAAAAAGTGGTATGATGGCTTTGACGCCGGCATTCACACCGTCTATATCGGCGAAATCATTGGAGCATGGAGGAGATGAACGATGAACATTGACACCACCAATATGTGTTCGCACCTGCAAAGAAAGCTGTTTGAGGAAGATGGCGTTTATCATCGTCTTTGGCTTGCGATGCAGGACGACCCTGAGCTGACAGCTGTGGTTCGCTCCAGGCAGCTTCATATTTACCGTAATGGCAAGAAGGTGCTGGTGCTGGCAGGAAAGTCGGCACCGAAGATCATCAGAGAAGATAGGATCAGCGAGTTTTTATGATGACCGCCGGGGGACACCCCCAAAAGAAAAACTTCTTTCCGTGTAGTTTTTCCGCTTTTTTTGCGTCTAATAGGGAAACGATTCTTACCATGAAAGAAAAAGAAAAGGCTTTTTCCAACATTGTCAAAAGGTGCAAAAACACGATATTCACCGTATGCTACCTCTTCTCGAAAGACCAGGAGGAAGCCAACGACCTTTTTCAAGAGACACTAATCAACCTTTGGCGAGGGTTTGACTCTTTCCAAGGCAAATGTGACGTGAAAACATGGATTTGGCGGGTCAGCTTTAACACCTGCATCTCTTTCGATCGCAAGAAGAAACGCAGTGTCGAGACGGTTCCCCTCAACATGGACATCAACCTCTTTACCGACACCGACGATGACACCAAGCAGATCCAGCAACTTTACCGTCGCATCAACAAACTTGGCATGGTCGACAGGGCCATCATCCTGCTATGGCTCGAGAACATGAGCTATGAGGAAATCGGGCAGATCATCGGCATCTCCACCAAGAATGTCTCCGTTAAACTGGTCAGAATCAAGGAACAACTGAAGAAAATGTCAAACGACTAAAACGCAAAAACATGGAAAACGACGAATTGGAAGAAATGCGGGCACAACTGGCCACCTTGAACGAGAAGTTGGAGAGCGAAAGCATCGTTGACGAAAGGCATTTTAGTGAAGCCACAAAAAAACATTTATCAGAATTACAGCGGAAACTGATTAGAAGAATCGTCTTATTTGGTGTGTTGGCTCCTTTTTTATATTATTTTCTCGGGCTATATTTCGGGCTTTGGTGCATGGGAATAGTGATTTTAAGCATTTATGTTTATCGAATAACCAACAAAGCATATTCGGTCTCTATGACTGTGACGGAATACACACAACGAATCCGTAAAGCCCTGAAAACCTACAAAAAAGCCAACAAGATCATGTGGATTCTATCCATTTTGCTTATATTGGCCTTTGGAACATACGTGCTCGTCTACGTGCTTGTCTCCCATTCGTCGAATTTAGGACAAGCCCTTGTTGTTTTCATTGTGTGTTGCTTTATTGCCCTCGCCATGTGGGTTTGCTATTACATCAGCAACGTGTGCGTCTCGCCAGATGTCGAGCTGATGCTGGAACAGGTGCTGGAGGATTTGGAGAAAGACAATCAGAACCAGAATAAACCAGCACGATTTTTGTAGTAATTAACCTCATTATTAAATAGTTTAATCCTCAAACACACATTCCTTGAAGAAAATTTTCATTCTATTGCTTTTGGCGGCGTTTACTTTTCTGGGCACCTTCTCACTTTTCGCCCAAACCAAAGCCACCGTCTACGGTAACCTCGGCGAGGAGAACGTGAACATCAGCATCGTTAACACGCAATACGGCACCAGCACAGATGCGAAAGGCTGCTATGAGTTACCGCTTTATGACCGCACAGAAACCGTCAACCTGTACTATTCCTGCATTGGCTATCAAGACACGTTGGTGAGCCTCACGCCGCGACAGTTGCAACGCGATTCCATCAACATCAGTTTTACGATGCGGAAGATGAGTTACGACCTTCAGGAAGTTGGCGTAACGGCCTATGAGGATTTCTACAGGACGAAAACTAACCGCAATATCGCCGACATGGCCTTTTTGGACGGGAATATCTACATGCTTGAAAACCGCCCCAAGGCATCCTCGATGGTCGTTTTAGACACCGACGGCGTTGAGTTGGCACGCAAAGATTTCGACCAACTCTTTGAAAAGCTGCACATTGACGCTTTCAACGACCTTATCCTCGTTGGGCAGGATAGTTGCTTGCAGGTGTATCTGGATGAAAAACAAAGCATTCAACCTGTTTCCACCTTCTCACGCGACGACTATCGCAACAAGTTGCTGAAAATCGTGTGTGAGTTCAATGGCGCATACATTATCAGGACCATTGTGCACGACCGCGGCCTCTATTGGCTCAAATTCAACCACGGCAAGACCCAAGACTTCTTGTATGTGATGAAAGACGGTTCGATGGAAAAACCACAGTATCTGTGCAGTTTCATCGACACCCTAGGCTACCGCGCCTGCCAATCGCAATGGATGTCCATCCAAAACGAATTCCATCAAGTTGTGGCGGAGGAAGGCGGCATCGACCTCATCAACGAAGGCACTTGGGACGGCAACCTGATGCGCTTAGCCGAAAACTCATCACTGCTGGGCAAGATACAATGGTATTGCTCTATCATGGCGAAAAAAGAATACAGCATTACAGCTCTCATATTCAGCGACTTTCTGCAATTCATCGGCTTAGACAACCGCGAATTCGTGGAAATCGGCACCGACTTCAAGATTGCGAAAAGACAGCCCCTGAAAATCATTTCAGGAGAGAAGTTTTTCAAAAACGAGTTCCTCACCGACAAGGCCACAGGCAAGACCTTCGGCCTGTTTGTGGATGACGGGGTATATCATATCGGTCTATACGATCCCAAGGCAGGCGCTGTAGGCATGGGACAAAAGGCCAGCAAAAAGGTTTATCCCAAGGTGTTCAAGGTGCATGACGGATATGCCTACAGCGTGTATTTCAATTCGGGGAGCAATCGCGGGGTGATTAATCGGGTGAAGATAGAATAAAGGGATAGGACTTATATGACTGAAAAACTAATAAAAACCAATAGGACAATGAAAATAACGAGATTTTACACCTTGTTTGCAGCCCTGTTATTGATGAGCGGGTGGGAAATGCAAGCCCAACAAGTGAAGGTTGAGGCTTCTGAAACGATTGAACTGATGAGCATTATGGCTCGCACAGCTGGCTTTCGGGAATATCACATGGACATGGCAGGAAAATACACAGAAGAGACCGAGGCCTGGTTTACAGCTTTCGAGTCACATCCTGCGGTGGCTTATATGCAAAGTCTTAAATCGAGATATGGTATCAGTTATGACGCCGTGGCCAGCATGTCGTTGCATATCGAAACGGACGGAAACATCGTCAGCCTTATAGATGCCGCGACCCTTGAAAAGAGATGGAAGAGTGTCAATCTCGACTCTTGCATGATGTACATCAACCAATTCTATACTGACACACGTTTCCATGAGTTTTTCGTGCAGCATGAGGAATTTTACAACGAAGGGATTAGGACATTCGAAGACAATGTGATGCAGTATTTCCACCAAGACTGGTACGCCCGTTTTTATGGTATGGCTCCTGAAGAAACCTTTAGGGTCATTATTGGATTCACCAATGGAGGTAACTGTTACGGACCAAGTCGCCAATTACCTGGCCAAGGGAAGGAAGTCTTTGCCATTTGTGGTTACTATCTGGACCAAGAAACGGGAAAGGCTTTTGAAAACAGTGTATCAATAGCTTCCATCTTGATTCACGAGTTCAACCATTCGTTTGTCAATCCGCGCCTTGATGAGGAGGCAAACAAGGCCCTGCTCGATTCCATAGCAGAGGATTTATATGCCTTGACAAAACAACTGATGAATTGGCAAGCGTACAAGAATGCAACAACCGTACTCAATGAAAGCATTGTCCGTGCAGCCGTCATCATCTATATGGAAGAAAATGGCTTCACTGCCGAACAAATAAAGGCTGAGATGTACGACCAACTTGGTCGCGGCTTTCATTGGATGCCGGAATTAGTGGGCACTCTAAAGGAATACACTAGCCATCGCGACAAATATCCTACCTTCAACGATTTCTATCCTGAAATCGCAAAAACATTGGGAACATACGTCGAGAACGAACATAAGCGCATTGATGAGGCATTGGGGAAATGAGGTATTATCAATGGACGGGATAGGCGAAGCCTTTATAAGATGCGGTTGTAATACTAGGATAATGGCTTGATTATCATAATATGAGCCCTACCCCATCGGATTCAGTTCGTGATAAGGATCAAAAACTATTAATCCACCCCTCAATTTCCTTCACCCTTTTCTCATACTTCTCGATTTGGCCTTCGATAAAGTCATCGCTGTATTTCCGGTCGCAAAAGCCGTTGCCGCGAGCTACGTAGTCGTCGTCTTCAAGGGAACCTAACACTTCGGCGTAATTCTCCAAATAGCCTTTGTTTTCAGCCAAAAGCCGTCGCAGATCGTCAAAATCGGCCTCAATGGTCTCGCCCGTACTGAAAGTATAGTGCTTCTTCATGATTGATTGTTAACCACTTTCCCTTTTGCTTGCAAAGATAAGCAAAATAATTGTCGTTATCCGTCGAACTTTCAGCTTTTGTTCGTATTTTTGTAGTTTATTTTACGAAGCATTCTATGAACAAAAAAAATAGATTCTTGGCATTTTTAATTGCACTCATGGTGCTCTCCTTCCCCCTCTATGCCATTGTTAGTGGTCATTCCTTGACCAGCACACTCAAAGACCTTTGGACAGAGCTACGAATAGCCTACCTTCAGCGTTCGGACGCTCAAGAACGTTTCATGGAAGATTATGAGCGTCAACATCAAAAGATGATTGACGTCATCACCAATTCCAACGAACTTTCCATCCTGTTATATACGCAGGAACAAAACATGACTTTCAACTTGGCCTACGCCTTGAAAAAAGTGACTTCCGACTACAAGGATTTCAACAAAGACGTGAAGCCGTATTCCCGCATCGTGAAAGGGTTGAACATTGAAATCGACCGCTACGCCCGCCTCATTGAGGCTCTTCGCCGCCTCCCTCCCGTGATGAAGGAAATTGGAATCGAGATTCTGCCCGACAGCTTGATGTATCACAACGATTCGTTGGACATGCACTTCTCCAACACAACTTCTACTTTGGAAAAAGAGGTTATCCGCATAGCGGTCAAGGACACGCTCGCTCCCTTCTTTTTAGATGCAAATGGAGAGCTTTTCCGTGACTCCTGCATCCGCTACTCTTCAGAACTATTGAAGATGTATGCTGACAACCGTGCTACCGTGATTGCCGACAGCACACACTATCAGGAAGCCTATTTGCGCATGAAGGAAACTTACGACTACGCCCAGACCCGTTATCAAGAATTGGAAAACTATATCTTTGTGGAGGGACAGACTCCTGTCCTTGAAATCTTGGCGAATCCCGGGTACTATTGGGATAAGGTCATGGTGGATTTACGCGGACAGTATGATTTTACAGAATTTCTCAAAGATAACACGCCACCTGCCGATTCCACTGCTACCGCTGCTACCGAGGAAGTCTCTGAGGAGGTAGATGATTCGTTTTATGCCAATCTTTCCAGCAAGGGTGAGAATTCCTTGTTGGTGGTTGTCGCCTCCCTCCAGATTGTCGCCTTGGCCTTCTTCTGGATCTTGACTCTCTTGTTGCTACTGTTAATTAGTCGCATTTTCAGACACAATAGATTTGTTCAACGCGTCATTCCTAAAAATAAGCTGCCGATTTTCTCGCTGTTTGTGGGAACGATTCTGTACTTCTTTATGATTGGTTTCTTCTTGAAAGGCGACGAGTACATCCAGCTGGGTGTCAAACACATCAACACTTTCTTATGGCTGCTCATCGCCATCTCCGGATCGTTGCTGCTGCGTGTGAAACCTGAGCAAATCAGGAATGGCTTCCGGCTTTATATCCCGACCTTCGTCATCGCGTTGGTGATCATTATATGCCGTATCTCTTTCGTTCCCGACCGACTGATGAACATCCTGTTCCCACCGATGCTTGCCTTTGCTGTGCTGAGGCAGTTGCTATTCAGCATCAGGGAAAGTGGAAAGGCCACACATATCGACAGCACCTTGGGATGGATTTCGCTGGCGATCTATCTTGTCTCCTTTGGTTTCTCTTTCTTCGGCTACACTTTCGTGGCTTTGCTCATCTTGGTTTGGTGGTATTTCCAACTGGCCGCCTTGCTGACCATTGTATGCATTTCGGACTTGTTAGGCCGTTACAAGGAAAAGAGGTTGAACAAACGCGTGGATTCAATGCGAGAGCGCATTACCTATGTTACGGGCAACGACCGAGAATCATTGCTGTTTGGAGCCACTTGGTTCCATGACCTCATCAAGGATGTGGCCATCCCCGCCTTGGTGCTGGTCTCCCTGCCTTTCTGCATAAAAATGTCACTGAATGTCTTCGACTTCAATGATCTTTACGTAAAGATATTCAACGAACCCTTCGTCCATATGATGGATAAGAACGGATATGATTCGCTTTGTATCTCTGGCAGAAGCATCATTGGCCTACTGATTCTGTTTTTCGCCCTGCGTTATTTCAACAGAGCCATTCACGCCATTTGGCAATATGTACGCTACGCCACATTCATGCGCAAGCACAACCGCAACAGCATCCGTGCTAATGAAATCAACCTTTCATTGGGCAACAGCATCCTCAGCGTTCTGATTTGGATGACTTACACCGTTGTGGTGGTTTCCGTGTTGAGGATTCCGATGGGTTCGCTGACACTGGTGGCTGGAGGTCTGTCGGCTGGTATCGGTTTGGCCCTCAAGGATATCATCAACAACTTCATCTATGGCATCCAGCTGATGGGTGGCCGTTTGCGCGTGGGCGACTGGATTGAATGCGATGGCGTGCGCGGCCGTGTCGTCGCGATCAACTATCAATGCGTGCAGGTGGAGACCATCCCTGAAGGCACAGAGATGTCGTTCCTTAATTCCTCGCTCTTCGGCAAGAACTTCAACAACCTTACCCGCAACAATTCTTACGAATATACCAGAATCGTTTGCGGTGTGGCTTACAAGACCGATGTCAAGAAAGTGCGTGAAGTGCTGACAGAAGCCATGCAGAAACTGCGCACCAAGGATTCCTACGGCCGTGAGATCGTGGAACCCAACTATGGCATCAAGGTGGTCGTAAGCGACATGAGCGACAGTTCTGTGGACATCGCCGTGAAGCAGTATGTGTTGGTTCCTGAACGCCTCGGCTTCATTGACCGCACGAAGGAAACCATCTACGAGGCGCTCAACGCCAATGGCATCACCATCCCGTTCCCGCAGTGCGACGTGCATCTGATCCACGAAGACAGCAACAGCAAAGAAGAAGAAAAGGCCAAGGAAGACCATGCCTAAAGATAAGATCAACAAGACCAATGCCTGCCGGCTGCTCGACCAGAAGAAAATCGCTTACGAGCTGATTCCTTACGAAGTCGATGAGGACGACCTTGGGGCACAGCATATCGCCGACCAATTGGGCGAGGACATCGACCAGGTGTTCAAGACCTTGGTGCTGAAAGGCGACAAGACTGGGTATTTCGTTTGCGTGATTCCCGGCAACGAGGAAGTAGACCTGAAAAAGACCGCCAAAGTCACGGGCAACAAGAGCTGTGACCTCATCCCGATGAAGGAGTTGCTACCTCTCACGGGCTACATTCGTGGCGGTTGCTCTCCCATCGGCATGAAGAAGCCTTTCCCTACTTTCATCCACGAGACCTGCGAGCTGTTCGACATCATCTACGTGAGTGCCGGTGTGCGGGGACTTCAATTCAAGATCAATCCGCAAGACCTGATTCAGGCTGTCGGGATGACCGTGGCAGACCTGTGCTGATTTCACTCTTTGACCACTTCAATGTAAAAGGAAACGGGGCGGAACCCGTCGTTGCAGCTGAGCATGGCGCTCATGGAATCTTGCATCCAGCCTTGGAAGAAATCGCCCTCACCGCAGGCGAGCGACTCCACGAAAGGACGCATTACATCCCAAGCCGACGGGCAGAAACCTTCTGGGCACTGGCCATCCACGGAGATCCATTGTTGGCCCTCCTCCACCTCGCAGGCATGCTCAATGGGATTCTCATATCGCTTCATCAAATCAGGATAGGCTGTCCGCCGAATCGCGGTGATTCGGACTTTGTTTTTCACCGCCAATGCTTCCCTGGGCTCCACATGGATGGAAATGTGTGTCTCCTCTCCGTAACGCTCCTTCAGCAAACGTTCCATCTCCGACGCTCTGTCGTGAGCCTCTTTCAAGGCGATGTCCTTATCCATCAGGATGTGCATCTCAATGGCATAGTGGTTGCCAATGCGGCGGGTACACAGGTCATGCGGCTCAAATACGCCGGGCACGTTCTTCACGATAGTCATGATCTCATTTTCCACCTCTTCTGGAAGCGACTGTTCCATCAATTCTCCCATGCCGTTTTTGAGCAAGTCGAAAGCCACCTTTACAATAAGAACCCCGACAACGATGGAGGCAATGGGATCCAGCACGGCCCAACGTTCACCCAAGAGGATGGCTCCTCCGATGCCAACAGCCGTTCCGATGGAGGACAGCGCATCGCTCCGATGATGCCATGCATTGGCTCGCATCGCCTGTGAATCCAGCTGGTCCGCCTTCCGTTTGGTATATTGGAATATAGCCTCCTTCAGGACGATAGAGACCAAAGCGGCCACCAAAGCCAACAGGCCGGGCTGCGTCAAGGCACCTCCTTTGGCCCAAAAAGCGATCTTCTTGGCGCCATCGACGAAGATGCCCACCGCCACAGCGAAAAGGGCAACGCCAATCAACGTAGTGGCCA
>CAMYVD010000024.1 GCA_947302205.1 uncultured Bacteroidales bacterium | reverse complement strand
ATCATCAACCTGATGGTCAGCTCCATCGTCAAGCGTAAGCTGTTGGGTGTGGAATACGGTGTCATCATCATCAGTGAAGGTGTGTTCCACTTTATGACGGATGCTGAGATCGAGAAGTCGGGTGTGGCGTTTACCTACGACGAACACGGCCATCCGGAATTGGGCAACGTGAGCAAGGCTCATATCTTCAACCTGTTGTTGCAACAGCGTTTGAAGCTCCTCGGCCTCAGCGTGAAGAGCCGTCCCGTGGAGATTGGCTACGGCATCCGCTGCGTGCAGCCAAACGGCTATGACCTTACTTACTGCTCGTTGTTGGGCTATGGCGTGAAGAAACTCTTCAAGCAAGGCGTCACCGGTGCCATGGTCACCACCAACCCGAAGGGTGAGATCATCCCGCTGTACCTTAAGGATGTGGAGGATGAGAATGGCAAGATCAAGCCGCGTTTGGTCAACCTCAATGGCCCAAAGGCAGAGTTGATCTTTGACGAAGGCTTGCAATACCTCACTCCTGCCGACTACGAAGCCGCGAAGAAATATCTCCCGAATCCGGAAGAATATGACTTCAGGAAAATCCTGAAATGGTAAAGAAAAAGCGAGGCTGAAGCCTCGCTTTTTTTATTGTATCTTTCGAAAAACCATTTCCACCACTTTTTGTTTGGCGTCCTGAATCAAGCTTTCATCGGTGGGGAAAGGCACAGGTTTTTGCTTTAAGTTTTCCAAGGTCTGTTCGGAGCAAGCCTCTTGGGGACCTTCGATAGTGGAAAAGGTATGCTCGAACTTGGATGTCATCTCATAAGGCATCGAGAGCAACAGGCGCTTGTTTCTTGGGTTGATGAAGTTGACCTGACCCTTGATCGTGGCGCTTTTGCTGAGTTTGTGATCGGTAACCGTGGCGGTGAGATTGCCGTTGGTTTCCTTGAACGAGACGGATTCGTCGCGGTTGGGGCTTACCTGCTGCTGGAAGACTTCAATGTGCATGAGCCTTTCGATGCCGCCGAAACGCAGGGCCATGGATTTCAGCTTGAAATCGGCAAGACGGGAATTGTCGCGATTGACGCGCTCCATATCCTTGATGAGCTTGTCGACATAGTCAAGGTCGGGCGTTTCTTTGTTGAGCTCCATGTTGATCTTGGCCATCAAATAAGCCTCCGCCTTGTTGCGTGCGCCGTTCAGTTCGTCGTCCACGTTGATCGGTCGGAAGTTGATTTGCCTCTTGACCTCGGGAGGGAAATGCGACATTTCGTCACTGCGTCCTTTGATGCTGCAGTAGCGTTCGAAGACTTCGAACCAAATGTCAGGGCTGCCCGTGGCTTTCAGGGCCTGTATGCGTTCGTGGTCGGCTTGGTTGGCCTGATGATAGGCCATGCCGGTATTATAAAGCCTTTTGGTGGTGCTGCACGAAGTGACCAAGATACAGGCCAACAGTGCTATCAGAAGATGGGAACGTTTCATAGTCGGAGGTTTTGTCATAAAATAAAGTATAATACAAATATCGTACCTAAATTTTACTATTTTTGCCGTATGGAAAAGACCAAGCAACTACAGTGTGAATTCGCCGACTTCATGAAGACGGTGGAATTCGTGAAAGAGCCCAAAGGACTCTACGAACCTATAGCCTATACGGTGTTGCAAAAGGGGAAACGCCTTCGTCCGATGCTCTGCCTGTTGGCCAACGACATGTTTGGCGGCGACTTCGACGATGCCAAGTATCCTGCCTTGGGCTTGGAAACAGGTCATAACTTTTCGCTGATCCACGACGACATCATGGATCAGGCCCCTTTACGCAGAGGCATGGAGACGGTCTACAAGAAGTGGAACACCAACACGGCCATCCTGTCGGGCGACGTCACCCTGATGATGGCCAACCAGTTCGTGATGCGTACTACCAAGCCTTTGGAGGCGGTTACTTTGTTCAATAAAGTGATGATCGAAATCGGAGAGGGACAGCAATACGACATGAACTTCGAGACCCAGTCTGTGGTGACCATCCCGGAGTATCTGGAGATGATTCGGCTGAAAACGGCGGTGCTGTTGGCTACCAGTCTTCAGATGGGTGCTGTGATTGCAGGTGCGGATGAAGAGGATCAAAAGAACCTGTATGATTTCGGCATTGCGTTGGGTATGGCGTTCCAGTTGCAGGATGACGTTTTGGATTGTTACAGCGATGTGGCGGTGTTTGGCAAGGTGACGGGCGGCGATATTGTGGAAAACAAAAAGACCATGATGTACCTGAAGGCGTTGGAGCTGGCTCCTGTGGCTGATCGTGAGCGTTTGGAGGCCTTGTTCTCAGGCGAGGTTACCATCAATCCGCAGAAAAAGATTGACGAGGTGATTGCGATGTACGACAAACTGCATGTGAAGGAGGCTGTTGAGCAGTTGATGGCGGAGTATTTCCGTCAGGCTTCGGCATGTTTGGATGCCGTGAAGCTTCCCGAGGAGCGGAAAGCACATTTAAGGCACTACGCAGATTTGCTTTCGGGCAGGGAAAAATAAAAAAAGCAGGTTGAAAAACCTGCTTTTTTTAATGGGTTGAAAAACCTGATTATCTCTGGTTTGCGTTTGAATTGCCGTTTGTGGTTTTGGCAGTGCCTTTCTTTGCGGTGTTCTGTGGGGTTGGAGGAACGCCGATTTCAGGAGTGGCCTTTTTGTTCTTTGCGGTTGGGTCAACATTTTGGCTAGCGGTACCAAGAGTTTGGCCATTTTGCTTTCCGTCTTCCTTGCAGCAGGACTTGGTTTCTTTTCCTACCGTTGCCTTGTTGCTTGCTGCGGCGGATGGCTTTACGGTCTTTGGTTCAGTTGCTGTGGTGGTAGTGGCACTTGCAGCGGTTTTGGCGGTCTGTTTAGCTTCCTTTTTAACTCCTGCAGGCTTGGCTTCTTTTTTCACGGTGGAAGTAGGGGCTGCTTTTCTATCCTGAGCGCTGACGCTCTGAACGCTTGCAATGTTGATGGCAAAGAATGCCAAAACTCCGAGTACTAATGCTTTTTTCATAATGATGTGTGTTTAAATGGTTAATAAAAATTGTTTGTGATTTCAATGAAGCAAAAATACAATAACTGTACCAAAAAATCAAGAAAAAACCAAAAAAGTTACAAAAACAGGCAGCTGTCACCGTAGCTTAGGAAACGGAAACCGTTGTCAAGTGCAAATCGGTACGCTTCTTTCCATCGGTCGCCGATGAGTGCGGAGACCAATAATAATAGGGTGCTCTTGGGCTGGTGGAAGTTGGTGATCAGCCCAGTGATAACCTTCATTTGGTAGCTTGGGGCGATCATGAGGGCGGTGCTGGCCTCAAGTCGGGTGAGCTGATGCTGGTCCAAATAATTAATAATGAGTTGCAGTGCTTCGCCGGTGCTCAGGTCAGGATGGCTTTCGTAGGGGTACCATTGGTTGACATGAAGGTCTCGCAAGGCGGTGCCTTCCTCATGAAGCATCATGCCAATCCAATAGAGGCTTTCCAAAGTGCGGGTGCTGGTGGTGCCAACGGGAATGATGCTGCCGCCAAGGTGGTTGAGCAGGTTTTGAATCAACGATTTGCGGACGATGACGGTCTCGGAGTGCATGGCGTGTTTGCCGATGGTGGGGGTGGCCACGGGGCGGAAGGTCCCGGCACCGACATGCAGCGTGACTTCGTCGAGCTCAAAGCCGCTGGCTTTCAATTGTTCCAGCAGGGGCTTGGTGAAGTGCAGTCCCGCCGTGGGTGCGGCCACAGAGCCGTCATAACGGGCAAACACGGTCTGGTAACGGTCGCGATCCTCGGGCTCGGCATCCCTATGTAAATAAGGTGGCAAGGGAATCTCACCTGCTGCCTCAAGGACGGTGGCAAAGGGGAGCGTGGCAGGCGTCCAGGAGAACTCAATTTCCGAATACTGGTCGTTTCGTTCCATGCGTTCAGCATACAGGGTCACTTCCTCGCCTTGTGCGGACAGCTTCATCTGCAACAGGCCATCGCGCCAACGTTTGGAGTTGCCTACCAGGCATTTCCAACGGACGGGTGAGGGACTGCTGAAAGCGATCTGATAGTCCTGATCGGGTTCCAGGCAAAAGATCTCAATGTGCGATCCTGTTTCCTTGCGGAACTGCAGCCGTGCGCGGATCACCTTGGTTTCGTTGAAGACCAGCAAGGCCTTTTCGGGCAAGAACTCACCGATGTGTTTGAATTGTGAGGCTTGTAGTTTACCGTCTTTCAGTACCAGGAGCTTGGAAGCGTCGCGTTCGGCCAAAGGATATTTGGCAATGCGATCTTCGGGCAATGGATAGTCGTATTCGTCAATGGAGAGGTTCTTAATGTCTGTCATCCGGAAAAATTTTTGCAAAAGTACTATTAGTTTTGCTAAATTTGCAACATCGTTAAAACTAATTCTCATGAAACACGCAGTTCTCGTTTTGTTTTTGTTATCCTGTTTTGCCATTCAGGCTCAAACCATCCAAGTGAGCGGGGTTCAGGCTGGTGAATGGAATGCCGACACGGTGTTGGTGACGGGTGATGTGACGGTATTGGAATCGTTGCAGGTGCATTCTGGCACAAAGGTTTTGTTTAACGGGTTTTACAGCATCACGGTGGGGAAGGGTGCTTCGTTCGAGGCCTTGGGAGCAAAGGAGGACAGTGTCGTGTTTACGGTGGCTGACACTACGGGATTTCACATTTATAATAGCGGCAAGGGAGGATGGAACGGCTTCCATCTGGACAAGACGGGCCATTTCCTGATGGATTACTGCGTGCTTGAGTACGGCAAGGCTGCCGATACGCTGGACCGATTTGGAGGAGCCTTGAATATCAAGATGACTGAGGATGTGGAGATTGGCAATACCACTTTCCGGAGGAATTTCTCACGTGAGCAAGGCGGCGCCATTTATGGCGTTGATTCCAAAGTGACCATGACGAATTGCCGTTTGTACGAGAATCTGGTTTACACTTTGGATAACACGTTTGCCTTGTATGGCGGTGCCGCCCAGTTCTTGAAATGCGATGTGGAGATGACAGGCATGGAATTCCGGTCGAACTACGGCCCATCATGCATCGGTGGCGCCTTGAGTCTTGACAGTTGCTCGTTGGCGCTTGACAGAGGCGTCTTTGTGAACAATATCGGCCTCAATGGCGGTGGGATGTACTTGATGCGGAGTTTCGAAAAGGAGTGCCGTATGTCCAACTTGTTGTTTGATGACAATTTTTCAGGGCATTTCGCAGGTGGCTTTGCCGTATCGGATGGAGCGCCTGAAATCTCCAATATCCTCGTGACCAACAACGAGTCGTCAGGGGTGTCGTGCTGCGGCATTTTCTTCTATCAGGAAAGTTCTCCGGTCTTCAGGAACTGCATCATCTATGGTAATTATCCCAGCGATGACAACAGTCACGTCGATACGACACAGATGTGGGTTTGGACGTTTGAGGGTTTCGGTCCGGAGTTCCATAATTGCCTTGTGGAAGGCGGGTTTAAATACATCCATTCGCCGGAATACATCACTGCTTTTGAGCATGTCATCGATGCCGATCCACTGTTTGTAGATGCCGAGCACCATGATTTTCACCTGCAAGAGGGGAGCCCTTGCCGTGATGCCGGTGCGACGGATACGCCTCAGTATGTGCTCGACGGCTTGGACCTTGGTAAAATGCCCCGTGTGTCCAACGAACGCGTGGACATTGGACCATACGAGTATTCAGGTGCCGGCCTTGTCAAGCATCGTCCCGTTGCGTATGCCCGGTTGGAAGGCAATCCGCTCAACGCTGACAGCCGTATTGTGTTTAACGATGGCGTGAAAGGGGAGGTGAAGGTGTCGGTTTATGACATGACCGGACGTTGTGACACAAGCAAGACCTATCCTATAGGCGGCACTCAAGTCTTGCCAATAGGTAGCCTTGTGGAGGGCGTCAAAGCCGGTGTCTATCTGATTGAGGTCAATAGCAATCTTGGAAATTGTACGTTGAAAGCTGTGAAATAAGATGCGTTTGAAACAACACTTGCCGAATACGATCACTTGTTGCAACCTGCTTTCGGGCTGCTTCTCAATCCTGTTCTCCTTTTCAGGGATGCCGGTGATGGCGTCTGTGATGATCTTTGTCGCTGGGCTGTTCGACTTTTTCGATGGCTTCACAGCCCGTTTGCTCAATGCCCATTCTCCCATAGGAGGTGACTTGGATTCGCTGTCGGATGTCGTTTCGTTTGGTGTGGCGCCGGGGTTCATCATGTACCATGTCATGTGCAGTGGCATGGCGGAGCCAATCTGGCCTGTAGGCGGGATTTCGCTGTTTGCCTGTTTTGCTTTTCTGCTTCCGGTGTTTTCGGCGGTCAGGTTGGCGAAGTTCAATGTGGACACGCGCCAAACCACTTCGTTCATTGGGTTGCCAACGCCACCCATGGCCATCTTCATGGCTTCGCTGCCTTTGGCGTTATGGCAGTTGGGATTGCTGGGCCAACTAGTGCTGAATCCTTATTTGTGCTTAGGTATCGTCATCCTGTTCTCAGTGATGATGGTTTGCAACCTGCATTTCTTTTCGTTTAAGATGAAATCGGTGTCGTGGAAAGGCAACGAGGTGCGTTGGATCTTCCTGATCATAGCGATAGTGGGCTTCGCCGTGTTCCGTTTCGTGGCGCTGCCTTTTATTCTTTTGGTTTACATCCTGATGTCGGTGCTATTTTATAAGGGGTGATTTAAAAAACCTTCCTCTTATATTCGAAGTTGTGCCCGAGATACACATCGCGGACGTGTGGGTTCACGGCCAAGTCTTCGGGCGCGCCTGACATAAGCACCTTCCCGTCAGCGAGGATGTAGTCGTAATCAGTGATGGAGAGCGTCTCGTGGACGTTATGGTCGGTGATGAGTACGCCGATGTTTTTCTGTTTTAACTTGACAATGATCTTTTGGATGTCTTCGACGGCGATGGGGTCAACACCGGCGAAGGGCTCGTCGAGAAGGATAAAATTAGGGTTGACGGCCAAGGCACGGGCAATCTCGGTTCGGCGGCGTTCGCCACCTGAAAGTTGGATGCCGAGGTTCTTGCGGACGTGTTGCAAACCGAATTCATCCAACAGGCTTTCGAGTTTCGCCATCCGTTCGGCTTTGGTCATGTTTTTCATGAATTGCATGACCGAGTAGATGTTGTCCTCAACGCTCATCTGACGAAATACGGAGGCTTCTTGGGCGAGGTAGCCGATACCCATCTGGGCGCGTTTGTACATGGGCTCGTTGGTGATTTCCTTGCCATCGAGGAATACTTTTCCTGAGTAGGGCTTGATCAGTCCGACGATCATGTAAAAGGAAGTGGTTTTGCCGGCACCATTGGGGCCGAGCAACCCCACAATCTGGCCTTGTTGCAACTCAACGCTGACGTCGTTTACTACCGTACGTTGCTTGTATTTCTTGACCAAATGTTCTGTGTTCAGTTTCATAGGACTCCTTCTTTTAATATGTCGTGCAGATGAATGACTCCGACGTAGGTGCCATTGCGAAGCACAGGAAGTTGGGTGATGCTGTTGTTGCGCATCTTATGCAGGGCGTCGGCAACGAGGTCGTTCTCGTCGATAGTCTTTGGGTTGGGGGTCATGATCTCCTTGGCCTTGACATGCTCGATGTCGGCGTGTTTCAGCAACATGCGGCGCAGGTCACCGTCGGTGATGATGCCGATCAGTTTGCCTTGATCGGTGACGGCTGCCGCGCCAAGGCGTTTTTTGGTCATCTCAATGATGACTTGAGCGAGGCTGTCGTCGGGACCGACTTCGGGCTTCTCGTTGTTCTTGTATAGGTCTTCGACTCGCAAGTAAAGCTGTTTTCCCAAGGCACCGCCAGGATGGAACTTCGCGAAGTCGGCGTTGGAGAAACCTCGGCATTGCATCAGGCACAGTGCCAAGGCGTCGCCCATGACCAGTTGTGCCGTAGTGCTGCTGGTGGGGGCGAGGTTGCCGGGAATGCCTTCGCTATCGACGGTGACGTCAAGGATGTAGTCCGACTGCTTGGCAAGGTAACTCTCGCGGTTGCCCACAATGGCGATGATGGTGTTGCCACGAAGCTTGATCAAGGGTACCAGCACCTTGATCTCAGGGGTCTCGCCACTTTTTGACAGGATGACCACCAAGTCGTTCTCACGGATGATGCCCAAGTCACCGTGGATGGCGTCAGCGGCATGCATGAACACCGATGAAGTGCCAGTGGAATTCATGGTCGCCGCAATCTTTTGGGCGATGATGGCGCTTTTGCCGATCCCTGAAAACACTACGGTTCCCTTGTTTTGAAGCATGAGCTGGACCACCTTGCCAAAATTCCCATCCAGGAGCGGGATAAGGTTTTTTATTGCAGCGGCTTCATTTTCAATGACTTGAACGGCGCTGTTGTGGATATCTTCAAAAGAAATCATTTTTTCTTTGATTTTTCTTGACAAATTAACTGCTTTTATTATAATTTTGTAACAACAACAAAACTTTTTATTTGAGACTGCAAATATACTTTAAAAGTTTGGATAAACCAAAATGAGAACTTATGGCTAAAAAAGAAGAGACATCGATCCACAAGTTATTGAAGGAAGTTTTCGGGTTCGACCAGTTCAAGGGGAACCAGGAAGCCATCATCAAGAGCGTTATTGCGGGCAACAACACCTTTGTGCTGATGCCCACCGGTGGAGGTAAGTCACTCTGCTACCAGTTACCTGCCTTGATGAAGGAAGGTACGGCCATCGTGGTCTCGCCCCTCATCGCCTTGATGAAGAATCAAGTGGATATGATTCGCAATTTCGGTACCGAGTTGGGTATCGCCCATGTGATGAATTCATCCTTGTCCAAAGCTGAGCTTTTAGAGGTGAAGGATGACCTGAAGAGCGGGAAGACCAAGATGCTGTATGTAGCTCCTGAGTCGCTGACCAAAGATGAAACCGTTGAGTTTTTAAGGACCTTGAAAATATCGTTCGTTGCCATTGACGAGGCGCATTGTATATCGGAATGGGGACATGACTTCCGTCCGGAATACCGTCGCCTGCGTCCCATCATCAACGCTATCGGAAAGGATTTGCCAGTTATCGCGTTGACCGCGACGGCCACGGTGAAGGTGCAGCAGGATATCATGAAGAACTTGGAAATCATGGATGCCAAGGTCTTCAAGTCCTCGTTCGACCGCCCCAACCTGTACTATGAAGTACGTCCCAAGACCAAAGATGTCATCAAGGACATTATCAAGTATATCAAGCAGAACCAAGGCAAGTCGGGCATTGTGTATTGCCTGAGCCGCAAGAAAGTGGAGGAATTGGCTGAGACTTTGGTGGTCAATGGCATCAGGGCGTTGCCCTATCATGCCGGATTGGATAGCCAGACCCGTAAGGAAAATCAGGACAAGTTCCTGATGGAAGAGGTGGACGTTATCGTAGCCACCATCGCCTTCGGCATGGGTATCGACAAGCCGGACGTGCGTTTTGTGATCCATCATGATATCCCGAAGAGCCTTGAGGGCTACTATCAGGAGACGGGTCGTGCCGGCCGTGACGGCGGTGAGGGTAACTGCATCGCTTTCTATGATTACGAAGACATCCACAAGCTGGAGAAATTCAATAAAGGCAAGAATGTGGCCGAGCAGGAAATTGCCCGCGAGCTGCTGAACGAGACGGTGACCTACGCCGAGTCGGCCGTTTGCCGCCACCGCTTGTTGTTGCATTACTTTGGCGAGGAATACGACAAGGAAAACTGCGGTTCGTGCGACAACTGCCGCTATCCCAAGGAGAAGTTCGACGGCAAGGAAGACATGAAGATGATCCTTGAAGCAGTGGTAGAGACCAAGCAACTCTTCAAGACCAAGCAGATCGCCGAGTTGCTCGTCGGTAAGCTGACGGGCGACATCAAGGCGGCCAAGCAGGAGAATGGCGAGTTCTTCGGCGCTGGTGGCGACCACGACGAGAAGTATTGGACGGCCATCATCCGTCAAGCCTTGGTCCATAAGCTGCTGAGCAAGGACATCGAGAACTATGGCGTCCTGAAAATTACCAAGGAAGGCAAGGACTTCATCAAGAAGCCATACACGCTTATGTTGGTCAAAGACCATGACTATGACGCCGATGACGACGAGGAAGCCGAAGCCATGGCCATGGGCATGAGCAAGGACAGCGGCACCGACCGTACCTTGTTCAACATGCTCAAGGATCTCCGCAAGACCATCGCCAAGCAAAACAACCTTCCACCTTTCGTCATCTTCCAGGATCCTTCGCTGGAGGATATGGCCATCCAATATCCCATCACCAAGGAGGAGATGACCCAAATCGCGGGTGTGGGTGCCGGTAAGGCCGAAAAGTTCGGCGAGCCTTTCATCAAGCTGATCAAGGAATATGTGGAGGAGAACGAAATCACTCGACCGAACGACATGGTGGTGAAGTCGGTGGTCAACAAGTCGGCACTCAAGATCCACATCATCCAGAATATCGACAAGCGCATTCCTTTGGAAGACATTGCCTACGGCAAGGGCCTTTCGTTTGACGAACTGTTGTCGGAAATCGAGAGCATCGTCTCCAGCGGTACTCGACTTGACCTGAATTATTACATCGAGGATAATATTGACATCTATCATCAGGAAGACATTTTGGATTACTTCCAGGAGGCAGAGTCGGATGACGTACAACAAGCGCTCCGCGAGCTTGGTGAGGATGAATACAGCGAGGAAGAAGTCCGTTTGATGCGTATCAAGTTCATGTCGGATGTCGGTAACTGATGCCGTTATGAGGAGGTTTTTGCTTTTCTCGGCCCTCGCGTTGGTGCTGCTTGTGTCCTGTAGCAGCAAGGAGAAGCTTGAGGCGCCGGAACCCTTATTGACAGAACAGCAGATGATCGATGTGCTGACGGACAGCTATCTCATTGAGTCCATGTTGAACAAAAAGAAAACCGCAGGGGAGAATGTGGCTTCATTGCAAACTGCCTATTACGACCAACTGATGGATCATTATGGCATTACGGATTCCATTTTTGATGCGAACATGGAATACTATTCGCATGATTTGGCGACGCTGGAACGCATTATGGATTCAGTAAACAACAGGTTTTTGAACGCGCAGGAAAAGGAATAGAACAATTTTTTTGCTCATTTATAATGACTTATAAATATTTTTACTAATTTTACACCGAATAGTTCAAATAATGTTTCATTAAAACCTCAATCATTATGTTATTGGATATTTTTGTTTACGTTGCCTTGTTCGGAGGTGTGGGATTGGCCATTTACTCCGTTTACAAAAGAGTCAAAAACCCAGATCCCCAAGCGGCAGGTTATATTTATAATGGAAAGACCTGGGTGACTTGGCTGTTTGTGATCACCGTTCTAGCAATCTTGTTTTTCGTCTTTATCATGCCCTTGCCCATTATCAGTGAACACAGACCGTACCGTCCTGAGTGGGGTGGCTTGGGCTTGCTGTTTTATGCGGTATTGCTTTACATTTGCTATTCTGTCATCGCTTTTGTTCCAGCTACTGCTGAAGAAATCGAAGCGAGCAAAGAGGCTGGAAACACTGTGATGGGTACTGTGGGATCCACAGCGTCTTCCGTATTCAAACTTATTATGAGTACGATCGGTGCTATCCTTCTCGCTATTCCGAAGATGATCGGCGAAGCGTTGAATCCAACCCTTGCTGTAAAGACCATCGGGAGCACGGTATACAAAATTGTTGGAACCGGTGTTACTCATGCCATTACTGGAATTGTCGTCATGGGCTTTCTTGTTATTTTGGCAGCTATGGTTGTTATGTTTGCCGCAATGTTTCTTGCCCTGTTCGGAACATTCGCCTTGGGCATCATTGCCGTCATAAAGTTTTTCAAGAACATCTTCTACAAGATGCCACAGCAACCAGTTGGCCAACAGCAACCTGTCAGCCAGCCTGATACGGACAATGAGTAATAGTTCAGTCGACCTTTAATTTCTTGTAACGGAAACGCTTCGGCTCTACATTGCCGAGGCGTTTTTGTTTGTTCTCCTCGTATTCAGAGTAGCTACCCTCAAAGAAGTAGACCTGCGAGTTGCCCTCAAAAGCAAGGATGTGGGTGGCCACGCGGTCAAGGAACCAGCGGTCGTGGCTGATGATGACGGCGCAGCCCGCGAAGTTCTCCAAACCTTCCTCCAAGGCACGGAGCGTGTTCACGTCGATGTCGTTGGTGGGTTCGTCCAAAAGGAGAACGTTGGCTTCCTGTTTCAAGGTCAAGGCGAGGTGCATGCGGTTGCGTTCACCGCCTGAGAGCACGCCGGCTTTCTTCTGCTGGTCGTTGCCACCGAAGTTGAATCGGGAGACGTAGGCGCGTGAGTTCATGCTGCGCTTGCCCAACTGAATCAGTTCGTTGCCGCCGCTGATGACCTCCCAAACGGTCTTCTCAGGATCGATGTCAGCGTGTTGTTGGTCCACATAGCCGATTTTCACCGTCTCACCGACTTCGAAGGTGCCTGAATCAGGCTTTTCCAAACCCATGATAAGACGGAACAGGGTGGTCTTACCGGCACCGTTCGGTCCGATGACGCCTACGATGCCGCCTTGTGGCAGGCTGAAGCTGAGGTTCTCGAACAAAAGCTTGTCGCCGTAGGCTTTGGTGACGTTGTGCGCCTCAATGACTTTGGCACCGAGACGGTCTCCGTTGGGAATATAGATTTCCAGTTTCTCTTCCTTTTCCTTCACGTCTTCGTTGAGCATCTTCTCATACGACTCCAGACGGGCCTTGCCCTTGGCGTGACGGGCCTTCGGGGCCATGCGCACCCATTCCAGCTCGCGCTCGAGGGTCTTGCGGCGCTTGCTCTCGGTCTTCTCTTCCATGGCAAGGCGGGCGGTCTTCTGGTCAAGCCACGACGAATAGTTGCCCTTCCACGGGATGCCTTCGCCGCGGTCGAGTTCGAGGATCCAGCCGGCCACATGGTCTAGGAAGTAACGGTCGTGGGTGACGGCGATAACGGTCCCCTTATACTGCTGCAGGTGGCTCTCCAACCACTGGATGCTTTCAGCATCGAGGTGGTTGGTTGGCTCGTCGAGGAGCAGGATATCAGGTTCTTGTAGGAGTAGTCTGCATAACGCCACACGGCGGCGCTCGCCTCCTGAGAGGTTACGCACGGGGGTGTCGCCATCAGGGCAGTTGAGGGCGTCCATGGCACGCTCCAATTTGCTGTCAAGTTCCCAAGCGTCATGCTGTTCGATGAGTTCGGTCAGTTCGCCTTGGCGGGCGATTAATGTATCGAAGTCTGCATCGGGCTCGGCGAATTTATTATTAATCTCCTCGTATTCCTTGAGGATGTCCACAATCTCCTGAACGCCTTCCTCCACCACTTGTCGGACCGTCTTGTTGTCGTCCAATTGTGGCTCCTGGTCGAGCATGCCGACCGAATAGCCGGGCGAGAACACCACTTCGCCATTGTAGGATTTCTCCTTGCCGGCGATGATGCGCAACAGGGTGGACTTACCCGCTCCATTTAGACCGATGATGCCGATTTTGGCGCCATAGAAGAAGGAGAGGTAAATGTCTTTCAAAATTTGTCTTGAAGGCGGGATGATCTTGCTCACGCCTACCATTGAGAAGATGATTTTTTTGTCGTCAACTTGTGCCATATTTTTTCATTTTTTGTTCTAATATTTCCGTGGCCTTGCCCCAATCATACACCCGATTGGTGAAGTCAAACCCTGCTTGGGCAATTTGTTCAGCCTTGGCCTTGTCGGTCAAGAGGGTGATGATGTGCTGCGCCAGTTCTTCGGCGTTGCTGCCGACCAGGATTTCATCGTTGGGCTTGGCGCCGAGTGAGGCATTTGCTAGGGGTGAGGTAATGGCTGGAAGACCCATTGACATGGCTTCCAGCAGCTTGTTTTGAAGTCCGGTGCCGATACGCATGGGAGCGATAAACACACGGCTCTTGGCGTAGGCGTCTCGGATATCGTCGAGCCAGCCGCTGACGATGATACGGTCCGAAGCAACTTTCTTGACCTTCGGGTCGGGGTTGGCGCCAGCGATGTACATCTTGGTATCGGGGAGCGTCTTCCAAACGATGGGGAGTATCTCGTTGGCGAGGTAATCCACGGCATTCACATTGGGTGGGTAGCTCATGTTGCCCGTGAACACCACATCGTATTCCTTTTCCTGTTGCTGAGGTTTGAAGAACTCATGATCCACGCCGTTGGGAATGATGAGGATCTTGTCACGGTCGGGATGTGGGAACAGCTTGCGGTCGGGCTCGCTGATGATGGTTCTCACGTCGAAGTCGTCAAAAATGGCGGCCTCATAACGACAGAGCCGTTTGTATTCCATGTTGAACACGGGTCGGGTGATTCTCGAGGCGATATCGCGGCGGCGTTTCATGCCGTAGGAGAAAATGTCTTGATAATCAATGGCTTTTGGGATGTCTTTGTGCCGAATGTATTCTGCGACACGCAACAACTGTCCGTAAAGCATGTCGGGTTGGTGCTTTTGGATGAGTTCGTCAACCTTGCGTGATGCCTTGCGGTTAAAGAAATAGCCGCATTGCATGGGTAGTCCTTTCAGGAAAGCCCGAATCAGCCCAATCAGGATTTGAAGCTTGGAAATCTTGATGAAGTTGATGGACTGGCAATAGGGTTGAAGGGCGTGAAAGGCTTTCTGCTCATCGACCTTTGCGTTGTCGTTCAGGGCGCAAAGCACAATCTCGTTGTTTTTCGAGAGCTGCCTGATTTGGTGGTAAGCCCTGAGCTTGTCGCCTTTTTCAAGCGGATAAGGTATGCGGGGTAGGAGAACGAAGATTTTCATACGAATGTGATTTTCGAAGTAGGCTTGATTTGGTCGTAGAACATCAGAAGCCTCTCGGTAAGTTTACGGTTGTCGTAGACGTCTTCCACCAACTTGCGTGCCGCTTTGCCAATTTCTTCGGCCATGGCCGGATTCTCGTTGATGCGGCGGATCGCCTCGGCCATTTGGGCTTTGTTTTCGGCGATGATGATGTTGACATTTTCGGTGTAAAGGATGCCTTCGGCGCCGACCATCGTGGTGATGACGGTCTTGCCCAGCGCCATGGACTCGATAATCTTGATGCGGATGCCGCTGCCGGAGAGCAATGGGACGATGGCCACGTTGTGGCTGGCGACAAACGCCTTGGCATCCGGTACTTCGCCTACGACTTCCACGTGTTCGTTTTTCAGGGTTTTCAGCCATTCAGGCATGTGGCGTCCTGCCAGATGGAAGACGAAGTCGGGCACCTTGGCCGTCACGGCTTCCATGCAGTTGTCAATGAACCACCTGATGCCTTCCACGTTGGGCATCCAGTTCATCGAACCAATATGGTAGAAGGACGGCTTTCCTTCGACGGCGCAACTCGGCTGGAATTCATCGGGATAAACGCCGTAGGGGATGTCGATGGTGTTGGCGGCACAGTATTTCCTGAAAAATGCGGCATCTTTTCGGGTGATGGCGGCGATGCCGTCAACCTTGTTGATGACCGATAGCTCGTAGTTTTTCAAAGTCCTGGCCAGATGCTTGATGTAGGCTCGCTTCAGGAAGAAACGGGTGCCTTTGGCGATGCGTTCCCAGATGAGATGTTCCACGTTGTGGGCACGCAACACGATTCTTGCCTTGGAGTATTTGCGAATGGTGTCGATGTAAGGCGCCATGAAGAGCGTCTCCAGTTGCACCACGTCATAGAGATCTTCTTTCAGCACCTCGACCAGGCGGTTGTTGAAGTCTTTGGAGATGAAGCGCTCCACATGGTACGACTTGTTGGTGAAGAGGTTCTTGAAGGCCTGGAACGGTCTTACGCGCAGGTCCACGTCAATCAGCTCGATGCCGGTTTTTTGCTTGTATTCCTCAGGGATGTCCTCTGGCGTGACGTTGAACTTCTTGCTGTTGACAGCCATGATTTTGACCTGATGTCCAGCGTTGAGCAGTCCTGTGACGATACTGTTCATGGCCATGGGACCGCCTTCGAAGGCCGGATAGGGTGATTTGTTGCAGAGCAGTAGAATCTTCATAGGCTTAGTATTTTGTGGCCTTGAAAGTCAGGATTAGGCCGATGGGGAAGATGATGATCGATGAGATCCAAACGCCTAAAAACATGTTCAGGTCGCCGAATTCCGCCATCCGTTCCGCCACGGTTGAAATGATATAATAAATGACGAAGAACAGCACGGAAATCACGACGGGAAGCCCCATTCCTCCTTTGCGGATAATCGCTCCCAAGGGCGCGCCAATGAAGAAGAAGATGAGGCAGGCAAAACTCAGCGTGAATTTCTTGTGCCATTCTTTCTTGTGTTTCTTGATGTTCAGTGTCTGTGCCTGAAAGTCCTGCTTGTGGAACGAGACGTTCTCCTTGGCGTTGCGTGAGAGGCCCACGGCTGTTTCAATCACGTTGCTTCGGCTGCTGGGATCGAGATGATCCAGTAGCGGCCATTCAAGTTGGGCGTTGAGCGTCGTATCGCGGGTGTCATGCCGTTTCCTGCTTTCGTAGTTGCTCAGACGTTGCCTGAAGCTGACGCGAAAGCTCTCTTGCCTGTCGTCGTACCGTTGTTCCAAGGAATCCAATGCCATACTGAGTTGATGCGTGTTCATCATGGCTTGATAAGACTTGTACATGTCCTCGTTGGACCTTGTCAGGTCAAAACTTTCCAGGCTGAACTTGATTTGCTCTTCCCTGAACGACATGCGCTCAAACGGCCTTTTGGTCCTGTAGGTGGCTTCTTCAGAGATGTCTTCGGTATAATTGTGCCCGTTGTAAAGGGTGAAGATGATGGTGCGTTGGTTGGGGCTGAGCGACATCATGCCCGAGTCGGCCACCATGATCTTGGTGTTGCCTTGGCGTTCCGTGTGGTCGTAAATCTTTACTCCGTAAATCGTACTGCCGTCTTTCCCTTTCTTGTCTACATAGATGACATAGTTCTCAATGTCTTTGTAGAACTGCCCCTCCTTGATGTCAAAAGCGAGTTTCTGCCTTCGGATGTCGAATAGCAAGGTCTTGAATTTCAGCATGGCTACGGGGTTGATGCTGTTTGAGAAGATGAAGGCGAGTCCGCTGAGCATCATGGAGAAGATGAGCAGTGGACGCATGGCGGTCCATAGCGATATGCCCGAAGCCTTGATGGCTACCAGCTCGTAATGTTCCCCGAGGTCGCCGAAACTCATGATCGATGCCAATAGGATGGCCAGCGGCAGCGCCATGGGCACGAAAGTGACCGAGGCGTGGAAAAACAACTCCATGAGGATCTTGAATGACAGGCCTTTACCAACCAAATCGTCCACATAAACCCATAAAAACTGCATCAACAGCACAAAAATCACGATGAAAAACGTGAAAATGAAGCTGCCGAGAAATGAGCTTAATATGAGTTTATAGAGCTTTTTCACTAGTTGAGAATTAATGCAAAGATATGGTTTTTTCTCGTACTTTTGCAACATGAAAGCTAAAGTTTTATTATTGTTTTTTGTGCTAGTGGCATCAAGTTCCGCTTTTGCGCAACATGCCAAGAAATCGCACACCATCAGTGGCTATGTGACGGATGCCAAAAGTCAGGAAACCTTGCTGGGGGCTTCGGTTTACGAGACGGTTTCCATGAAAGGCTCCGTCACCAATAACTTCGGGTATTATACCTTGAAATTGCCTGAAGGTCAGGTTAGGTTGAAGGCTTCGTTTGTCGGCTTTGAGTCCTTTGACACGTTGCTTGACTTGAAAAACGACACGGTGATCAACATCGCTTTGGCACAGTCGCTCCAGCTGAGTGAGGTGACGGTGACAGGCAGGGCGATTGAGAATCATGTGAAGGGTGCCCAGATGAGTACCATCGAGTTGCCGGTGACCCAGCTGAAGAAGGTTCCGGCCATGTTTGGCGAGACCGACGTCATCAAGGCCTTGCAGTTGCTACCGGGGGTGCAGAGTGGAACCGAGGGCTCGGCGGGCATGTATGTCCGTGGCGGCGGCCCTGACGAGAACCTGATCCTGCTCGACGGCGTGCCGCTCTACAACGTCAACCATGCCGCTGGATTTTTCTCTGCTTTCAACTCGGATGCCATCAAAAACGTCACGTTGTATAAAGGCAACTTCCCGGCTCGCTTTGGAGGTCGCCTCTCGTCGGTGATTGACGTACGCATGAAAGATGGCGACATGTATGAGTACCACGGTAACGTCAGCCTTGGCCTGATCGCCGCCAAGGTCAACGTGGAAGGCCCTATCGTTAAAGGCAAGACCTCGTTCAACGTTTCGTTCAGACGTACCTACTTTGACCTGATTGCCGCTCCGTTGCTCGCCCTTGTCACGAGCGGGGAACTGGGTGAAGGCAATAGCATCTGGGGTGGTTATTATTTCTATGACCTCAACCTGAAAATCAACCATAAGTTCTCCGACAAGGACCGCCTTTTCTTCAGCCTTTATTCAGGCGACGACAAGGTGTATGCCCGCGTCAGGTCCAAGGACGAGGAGTATTACGAACGTGATTACGTCTATTATTCAGAGCAAAACATAGACCTCGATTGGAAGTGGGGCAACCGCGTGGCGGCACTGCGCTGGAACCACGTCATCCGTCCGAACCTCTTCATGAACGTTACAGGGGCCTATACGCAGTATCGCCATAATTTGGGCGCCGATATCGGCAGTGCCAGTTGGTATCAGGAAAACCAATTAAACTATAACACGTCGGAAAGCGCTCAAATGAACTTGAACTCAAGTATCTACGATTTCAGTGGTAAAGCCGATTTTGACTACAAGCCTTTCGATAACCACGATATGAAGTTTGGCGCTAACCTCACGCATCACACCTATAAGCCCACCACCTTGGGTGTCCATCTTGAGGAGGAGAGCGGTCAGGAAGGATTCCAGTACGATACCGTGACAAACGATGCACGCATCAGGGCCCTGGAGACCGATCTGTATGTGGAGGACAACTGGGACATCAGCAACTATTTCAAGTTGAATTTGGGCGTGCATTACTCTACCTTCACCGTCGACAAAAAAACCTATCACAGTGTCCAGCCAAGGGTGAGCCTGCGTTCCCTGATCACCGAAAATCTCTCGCTCAAGGCGGGTTATGCCTACATGAGCCAGTACATCCATCTGCTTTCGAGCAATGCCATTAGCCTACCGACAGACCTCTGGGTACCTGTGACCGGCGACATCATTCCGATGAAATCCCACCAGGTGGCCTTGGGCGCTTTCTACGAATGGAAGGGCTATGAATTTTCGTTGGAAGGCTATTACAAGAAAATGAACAATGTGCTGGAGTACAAGGACGGCGCCTCTTTCTTCTCGATCGACGAGACCGATTGGCAGGACAAGGTAGTGATGGGTGACGGCTGGGCTTACGGCATTGAGTTCTTCGTGCAGAAAAACGTGGGTAAGTTCACCGGTTGGTTGGGTTACACCTGGTCGCATTCGGACCGCCTCTTCGACCGCCCGGGACAAGAGCTGAACAACGGCAAGCCCTTCCCGGCCAAGTATGACCGTCGTCACGACCTGAGCGTGGTGCTGATGTATGAGTTCAACGACCACATTGATGTAGGAGCCACATGGGTTTACAGCACGGGTAATTGCGCTACGCTGGCTTTCCAGAACTATCATGGACTCAATGGCTTGGATGTTTGGAGCTTTACTCAATCGCTTGGTTACATCAATAACCGCAATAACTACCGATACAGTAACTATCACCGGCTCGACCTGGTGGCCAACTTCCACTGGAAGTATGAGCTTGGAGAAAATATCATCAGTATCAACGTGTATAACACTTATTCGCACAATAATCCCTTTGTGGTGATCCCCATGAATGGCAAATTGCGTCAGGTGTGCATTTTCCCAATCATCCCGACGTTGAGTTGGAAATATAAATTCTGAGCATTATGGATATGAAAAAGATATTTTTGGTTTTGGTCGTGCTCCTATGCGGCATGGCTTCATGCGTCAAGGATGTGGAATTCAACGGCGAGCAATCCGATCCCATATTGGTGGTCAATGGCGTTCAACAGGCGGGAAAGACAGCGAATTTATATATCGAAAAGAGCTGGTTCTTCCTGAATTCGGAAATTGATCTCCGTGTAAAGGATGTGGAGGTTGACCTTTACGTGAACGGCAGTTTCAAGGAGTCACTTCAAGTGCGTGATTCCATAACGGATTATGCCTTTTCCTATTGCGAAGGCCAGTATGAGCTTTGCGAAGGCGATAGGTTGCGTTTTGAGGTGCGATCGAGCGAATTTGAGACAGCATACGCTGAGTTGACCTTGCCAGTGTCTCCCACGGTGATCGGTTTCGACACGGTGAGCGTCGATTTGGACTATGGCACCATCGAGTTTGCGGTGGAGATCGACGATCCTGCCGGTGCCGATTTCTACAGCCTTTATTTTTACAATGCCATTGAAACGGAGTATTCCATCTATTCCTTTTATTCCAGCGATCCGGTGTTTACGGAACCCTTGGACATGGGAGCGGATGATTTGATGGGTGAGAGCAGCGATTACTATGGCGGAGGTCTCTACAATGTGTTTTCCGACACTTATTTTGACGGCAGGACCTATACGGTGAATTTCACGTATTACGCCTGGGATATTGAGTTCTTGGAGCCTTTTGTAATCGAGATGAGTCGTGTGAATGAGAGTCTTTACAAATACCAAAAGACCTCCAAGAAATACCAGGAGAATGATCCCAATGGCATTGTCGGCATGTTCGCCGAGCCGGTGCAGGTCTATACCAATGTCGAAAACGGCGTGGGCATCGTGAGCGGCCAGAGCAAGCCTGTGGTCATGACGATTGATTTATCAGGAAACAAAAAACTCGAAAAATAAACGATTATGGATTTTTACAAAGGATTGAATATCGCCATCACCGTCAGTGACAAGGATGGCAACGTGATTTACCAGAACGACAGTTCGATTGATGTCAATGGGGATGCCCGTGGACGCAACCTGAAGCAATGCCACAACCCTCATTCTTGGGAGATGATCTGCCACATGCTCGAAGCGAACGTCTCGAATGTTTATACCATCTCAAAAAAAGGGAAGAAGAAATTGATTTATCAGACCCCATGGTATGATGACGATGCCAAGACGACTCCTGCCGGTTTGGTGGAGTTCTCCATCATTCTTCCTGAGGAGATGCCCCATTATGACAGGGGGTAATCAAGCAAAGGTAAATAAAAGATTCCCGAAGAAATTCCACAGCATGGCGGCGCCAACGGCGAAGACCTTGCTGAGGTAGAAATTCCATTTCAGTTTGCCGCTGAGCAGATACACCGTCAGGGTGTCGATGCCCAAGCCAACCACTGAAATCAGGAAGTATTTGGCAAATTCAGCGCCCATTTGCGGATTGGTGCTCTGGAAAGTCCAGTAACGGTTGAGTAAATAGTTGCTTGTGGCTGCGAAAACAAACCCGAGGATGTTGCTGAAGTATTTGTTGAGCTTGCAGATTTCCTTGAAAAACCAAGTTACGCCAAAGTTCACAAACACGCCGGAGAAGCCTACGGCGCCGAACTTCAGGAATTTCAGAAGGAAACCTTTGTTAAGCTCAATCATAGGAATTTGTCCAGGAAAATGAAGGGCATCAGCGTTTCGACGCCGTCAAACACCATGATGGGGCCCGTGTCGCCTTGGCAGATGATGCGCATGGGTTGTTTGGAACGTTGTTCGGTCTCGACCATCACCTGACGGCAGGCACCACAAGGTGGAATGGGCTCGTTGACTTTGCTGTGTTCGGACTCCGCCGTGAGGGCAATGGCTTCCACTGGAACATCAGGGTACTGAGCCTGGGCACTGAACAAGGCTACGCGTTCGGCGCACAAGCCACTGGGATAGGCGGCGTTTTCAATGTTATTGCCTTTGACGATGACGTTGTTGGCCAATCTGACGGCTGCTCCTACGTGGAATTTCGAATAGGGGGCATAGGAGTCCTTCGCCGCTTCGTGAGCGCAACGAAGCAACTCGGCGTCCTTGGCGTCAAGTTCCTTCTCGTTCTCGTAAACGACGTAGTCCGAAATGAATTGTTCTTTTCTCATGTTATTTGGTTTCGGGATGCGAATCCCTGTTTTGTGACGCAAAGATAAGCAAAGTATTGAAAAAAGCAAACCACGATGCACCGGCTTGTGTTTCAATGGTGTCCTCCGGCAACATGGAAATCAGCAGGATGACGAGGAAAACCGTGTAAAGATACGTGCGATGGCGCTTCGTGGAAAGATAGGGGTACAGCAGGACGGTCAGGAATAGCAACAGACCCACGATGCCAAACCCGACGGTGATGGATAGGTATTGGTTGTGGGCTTTATGCCTGAACTCTTGGTGCAAGGGCGATTGTAGCTCGTCGTAGGCTTGCATGTAGGCATTGGGGATGTCGCCGGTGCCCACGCCAAAGACAGGATGCTTTTTGATGAGGTAGACCGAAGCCTTGGTGTATTCGAGGCGTTGCGACAACGATCCTCCATTGGGATAGTTGGAGCGTCGATACAAACCGTATTCGAAGAGCGTGGAAGAAAGCCTGGCGTAAACTCCCGGATGACTCCAGTTGACATAGTTGGCGATGCCTTGTTCCACATTTTGGATGTCTTGGTCGGTCAAGGCAGCGACCCCATCGGCGTCTTTCCTAAGGTCTTTTGAGGTAAGGTATCTCGCCAAGGTAGCCTCCAGATTCTCGCCGTTGAGCGTCAACCCGTCGTAATCGAGTTCGCTGCGGCTGTTCCAAGCTTCCCGCATTTCAGGACGACAGAAATAGAGCCCGATATACTTGCCGTCTTCCACAGGGAAGGAGATGGTGTCATGCCAATAATCGTTGCCCTGTGCGGTTTTCCTGTCTAGTTTTGCGAAATCCACCATAGGAGGGGTAAGCAGTGAGGATGCAAGGCGGTAGCCGTAAATGCCCGCTGCCGTGGGCAAGCCGATGATGACAATCAAGAAGACCGTCCGCCAGCGTGCGCTTTGGACTTTGTTGAAAAACACATAAACCAGCGAAACCGCTACCATGCCGATCAGGGCCAGATACCCCGAAATAGATTCGAAGATGTAGAGTTGGTATAGGAACCAAACGACAAGCCCTGTCTGCAAAAGCTTTTCCCACCACGGCGCAGGCCTTGTGAACAGATAATAGGCAATGATTCCGATGACGAGCACGATGTTCAGGCAGAAACGGATGTGGCTGATGAAACGTGATATTTCACGGATGTCGCCGTAGTCGTGCTTCAGGTAGGTGCCGAAACTGATGCAGGTGGCCACAAAAACCGCCATGACATAAACCAACATCAACCCGTCGAAACGCTTCTGGTCCAAGGGCTTCACGGAGGAAAGAATGATTGGGAAAGCCAACAACGGAAGCTTGACTTTCAGGTCTTTTAAGGCGTATCCGAAATCGGAGGTGTAAACTAAACCGACAACGTGAAGCAGGTAGAGCGAGACCAGCAGAACGGCGATCCTGTTATGGATGAAACGCTGGAACTTTTCCTTGACGGGGTCGCCCATGAAAAGCCATACGATCAGCATTAAAAACTGCGATACACTCATCAGGAATGGCGAAAGGGTGAGGCCTATCGCCATCATGGCCAAACAGATCCAATAGGCTGTTGGCTCGTATTGCCGTGTCTGTTCCCGCCAACTCAAGGTTTCAGGATGGATTGGTAACGGTTTTGATCCAGTAAGATGCTGAAGGCCTCTTTCAGTTCGGGATCGTTTTCGAGCGAAGCCATGATGCGTCCCACCTGATAATAGTAGCGTCCAACGATCTCAAGGCGCAGCAGGTCCTCGATGTCGGCGCGATTCTTTGTCAGGTCGTTTTCCTTGTCGGCTTTCAGTTGCGTTTCAAGGCTTTCAAGCTGAGCGCTAATGCTTTCGTAATAGCCTTCGCTTTTGGCTTTTTTCTTCAGCTCCTCCAGCTTCTTCTCGCTTTCAGTGGTATAGGAAAATCCTTTTTGCTTCACGAACGCCATGAAGTCGTTATAGATGGCGTCATCGATTTTAAATTCCTTGGCAGGGGCGATGGTCTTGTGTTCGGAAACATATTTGGTGGCGTAGTCGAAGATGTAGTTTTTGGCGTAGAGGTATGCCGTAGCCGTGGCATATTGCTTGGGCTCAATCTTGACGTCAGGCATGATGCCGTGGCCTTCGTAAACGGTGCGTCCGGCTTCGGTCTTGAAAGGCTTGCCCAAAGTGTCGGAGGAGTGGTTAGAGGTGAGCGTGTCGTTTTTCTGCTTTCCTTTTTTCGAGTAGTCGATTTCCTGGATGCAGCGTCCGCTGGGGATGTAGTACTTGGCGATGGTGACCTTCATCTGGGTGTTGTAGGTCAGTGGCAGGATGTTCTGCACCAAGCCCTTGCCGAAGGTGCGCTGGCCGATGATCACGCCGCGGTCGTAATCCTGGATGGAGCCTGCCACAATCTCGCTGGCTGAGGCACTGCTGCCGTCCACCAGGATGGCTACCGGGACTTGCTCGTCAATGGGCTGGTTGTTGGTGTTGTAAACGCTTCCGGCATGTTGCGACTTGCCTTTGGTGGAAACCACAGGCTTGCCTTTGGGGATGAAGAGGTTGACGATGTCAACAGCCTCGTTCATGAGTCCGCCTCCGTTGCCTCTGAGGTCGATGATGAACCCCTTGAGATCATGGTTTTTCTTCATTTCCACAAGGTGCTGTTTCATCTCGTTGGCGGCATCTTTGGTGAAACTGCCAAGGCTCACGTAGCCGATGCCGTTGTCGAACACGGTGGCGTATGGGATGTTTTCGATTTTGACCTTTTCGCGTTTGAGCTTGAATTCAATGGGCTTTTCAACGCCATAGCGCTTGACTTTGATGGTCACTTCGGTGCCAGGCTGTCCCTTGAGCAGTTCGCTGACTTGGTCCGTCGGCTTTTTGTGGGTGTCCACGCCGTTGACGGATAGGATGGCATCGCCGGCCTGGATGCCCGCTTTTTGAGCTGGCCAACCCTCGTAAGGATCGGAGATGCGGGTGTATTCGCCATCGTACTGGATCAAGGCGCCGATGCCGCCATATTCACCGGTGGTCATCAGCTTGTAGCTCTCGATTTCCGACTCGGGGATGAACACGGTGTAGGGGTCCATCTCCTTGAGCATGGCGTTGATGGCGGTCTCGTTCAATTCTGCCGGGTTGATCTCGTCAACATAATTCAAGTTCAGTTCACGGAGCAGGCTGTTGTAGATGTCGATGCTCTTCGAAATCTCGAAGTTGTTTTGTTTTACTTGAGCCATCATAGCGATGGGCATCAGCAGAGCGATCAGTAAAAGTCTTATATTTTTCATAGGGTCAATGTTTTACGGAACAGGATCATAACCACTTCCTCCCCAAGGATTGCACGAAAGCACCCGCTTGATGGTGAGCCAGCTGCCTTTGAAGGCGCCATATTTCTCCAGGGCTTGGATGCCATAGTTGGAGCAGGTCGGCGTGTAGCGGCAGGCTTTGCCGAACCAAGGCGACAGCGTGATCTGGTATACCCTGATCAGCCCGATGAGTAACTTAGTGAGTGGCCTGAATCTCCTTTTCATATCTGTTGACAAGCTCTTGGACGGCTTTGGCGGTTTTTCGGTACATCTCCTCGTAGGAGTGGATGACGGTCGCGTTATATACTAACGCCACATCAACGGAAATAGTATCTTTTTCGCAGATTTCGTAGAGCGCCTGCTTGTTTTTGCGCCATGACTCGCGGATGAGCCGTTTCACGCGGTTGCGTTTGAAGGCGTGATGGAAGCGCTTTTTCGACACGGAAAGCAGTAGCCGGCAGGTGACGGGCTTGTCGCCGACGGGCTTGAACAGGTAGACAACCCGATACGGATAACACGAAAAACCAGCCCCTTTCGCGAAAAGGGACTGGATGTCGTTCTCTTTGCAGATGTGTTCGTATTTCGGGAAGTCCTCCATCATTTTTTCTTGTTCTTCTTGACTTCCGCAGCGATGAACTCCTCAATGGCCATGGTCATCGAAGGCGCTGTCTCCGTGGGAGCGTGGAAGTCAAGATTGAAGCCAGCTTCGGTGATGGCATGACAGGTGGCCTCGCCAAAACCGCCGATGGCGACTTCCTTTTGCTTGAACTTGGGGAAGTTGGCCTTGAGCGACTCGATTCCGGCAGGGCTGAAAAATACTAACATGTCATAATCCTCGATCTTGATGGTCTGGGTGAGATCGGCCGACACGGTGCGGAACATCACGGCTTTCGTGGCGTTGATCTTGGCCTCGCTCAGGAGTTCCATGTTGCTGTCGGAACTGATGTCAGAACAGCAGTAAAGATACTTCTCGTCCTTGTGCTTCTTGATGATCTCCAACAGGTCGGGGAAAGTCTGGTTGCCAAAGAACACCTTGCGCTTGCGGTATTGGACATAACGCTGCAGGTAAAGGGCCGTTGATTCATTGATGCAAAAGTATTTCAAGGTCTCAGGGACAGCATAACGCATTTCCTTGGCGACTCTGAAAAAATGGTCGATTGCATTGCGGCTTGAGAGGATGATGGCTGTATATTCTGGAAGTTTGATGTGCTCCTGACGAAGTTCACTGGCCGTGACACCTTCTAACTTGATGAACTTCTCGAAAGTGAAATTCACGCCGTATTTCTTCATCATGTCACCATACGGGGTCTTAGTGATATCCGCAGGCTGTGGCTGTGACACCAAAATGGATTTAATCTTCATTAGCTAACTGATTATAATACAGTGTTATATGTGAAGTAACGCATCCCTGCTACAAGGAGCAGGATCAGGGGTGCGATTTCGAGCGTGCAAAAATACAAAAAAATATATAACGTCGGCATTTTTGTGAAAACTCTTGTCTCGTTGAAGTTGAGAAACAGCTTTGTCAAGGCGGCTGCAAAAATGATACCGATGCCAATCCATACGAAAATGGAGTTGGGAATGTATAACACCAAGAGCAAGATAATCTCCAAAACCAGGAAACTGAACGTGGATACGGAGAGTTCCACGGTGTTTTGGCGCATGACGACTTCGTTTTGCCGGAACAGCCATCCCATCAGCGCCAAGATGAGATGTCGCAGGAGGACCCATCCCGCCGTGATGGCGCAAAGCACCCCAAAGACATGGATGCTGTTGTATTGGGTGATGTCATTGGAAAAGATCACGCAGGTCTTCTGGAGAAACAGGGCGGCCACGGCAATGTACGATACCGTAAACGAGAAGCCGATGAAACTGGAGGTTGGTGTCCATTCACGGAGCAACTGGTTGGTGTGAGCCACGCCTCCCGGGACGGCCAGTAGCTGACGGAACTGTCTGGGATACAGCTGTTTGTTGAGTACGGCCAATAATAACGTTGCCGCCAACACGATCAAATTCCACTCTTCCAGCACCTCATGGGTGACCCTCTCCATGGGACTGATGATGCCCCCGAAACCCGATGTGATGAACCCTGAAACTTCGTTCATAATAATGCTAAAAAACGTTTGCAAAAATAATAAAAATTCCTAATTTTGCGCTTTATAAATATTGAATAACTAATCAACTAATAACTTCAAACTGAATAACATGGATTTAATGCATGAAATCATTGCCAATGCCCAAGCCAACAAGCAGCGCATTGTGCTCCCCGAAGGTGACGAACCTCGCACCCTGAAAGCCGCCGACCGTCTATTAGCCGACGGTGTCGCCGACATCATACTGATCGGACCTGCCGAGAAGATCAAAGAGATGACCGCCGAGTTTGGCCTCCAAAACATCGGAAAAGCTCGTGTCATCGACCCGATGAACAACCCTGAGCGTCAGAAATATGCCGACCTCCTCTTCGAGATCCGCAAAGCCAAGGGCATGACCCCCGAACAGGCTTACGACCTGGCTGGCAACTTCATGTACCTCGGCATTCTGCTGGTGAAGGCCGGTGAGGCCGACGGTCTCGTCAGTGGTGCCCGAAGCACCACGGGCGACATGCTCCGTCCTGCTTTGCAAATCATCAAGACCGTTCCCGGCGTGAGTTGCGTCAGCGGTGCCTTCACGATGTTCCTGCCCGAAGGTTGTCCTTACGGCACCGACGGCCGCATGGTGTTCGCCGACTGCGCCGTGACCCCCATGCCGACCGCCGAGCAGCTGGCTGAAATCGCCATCTGCACCGCCGACACCGCCAAGGCCATCGCCAAGATCGACCCCGTGACCGCCATCCTGAGTTTCTCCACCAAGGGCAGCGCCAAGCATGAGGTGGTTGACAAGGTCATCGAAGCCACCCGCATCGCCAAGGAGCGTCGTCCTGACCTCGTTCTTGACGGTGAGTTGCAAGCCGACGCCGCCATCGTCCCGTCAGTGGGTTCAAGCAAGGCTCCGGGCAGCCCTGTCGCCGGTAAGGCCAACACCCTAGTGTTCCCCTGCCTCGAAGTGGGTAACATCGCTTACAAACTCGTCCAGCGTCTCGCCGGTGCCGAAGCCGTGGGTCCAGTGCTCCAAGGCCTCGCCAAGCCCTGCAACGACCTCAGCCGTGGCTGCTCCATCGACGACGTTTACAAACTGGTGGCCATCACATGTAACCAAGCAATCGCTCAAAAACAGAAATAACCATGAAAATATTAGTTTTAAACTGCGGCAGCTCCTCCATTAAATATCAGCTGCTGGATATGGAAAACGCCAATAGCGCCCATCTGCTGGCCAAAGGCCTGCTGGAGCGCATCGGCCTCGAAATGGGCGAGTTCACCCACAAATACAACGGTGAGAAGTATTATGAGCAACTTCCCATCCCGAACCACACCGAAGGCATCAAGTTGGTGCTGAAGGCTTTGGTGGACCCGAAGATGGGTGTCATCAAAGACCTGAAGGAGATCAACGCCGTCGGTCACCGCGTGGCTCACGGTGGAGAGAAGTTCTCCAAGAGCGTTCGCATTGACGACAACGTCATCAACATGATCAAAGACCTTTGCGATCTGGCTCCATTGCACAACCCAGGCGCCTTGCAGGGCATCGCCGCCATGCAGGAAGTGCTTCCCGGCATCCCGATGGCTGCCGTGTTCGACACCTCGTTCCACAGCACCATGCCCCCCGAGGCTTACCTCTACGCCTTGCCGTATGAATATTACGAGAAATACCGTGTGCGCCGCTATGGCTTCCACGGCACCAGCCATAAGTTCGTTGCTGAGAAGGCCGCCGCTTTCGTTGGCAAGGATTGGAACAAGACCAAGATTGTAACCTGCCACCTTGGCAGCGGTGCCTCCATCGCCGCCGTGCAGTACGGCAAGTCCGTCGAGACCTCCATGGGCTTCACCCCAGTGGAAGGCCTTGTGATGGGCAGCCGCACCGGCGACCTCGACCTCGGCGCTTTCATGTACATCATG
>CAMYVD010000023.1 GCA_947302205.1 uncultured Bacteroidales bacterium | reverse complement strand
CCATACAAGACTTCCCGATGCCCAAGCAGATCATCGTCCCGCTGGGACAATGCCTTGGCGCACCGGCTGAGTGCATCGTCAACAAAGGCGACCGCGTGCTGACCGGACAACTCATCGGCACAGCCAAGGGCTTCGTCTCCGCCAACGTCCACTCCCCCGCCACCGGCACCGTCGCTAAGGTGGATGTGGTAATGGACCACACCGGCTACTACAAACCCGCCGTCTTCATTGACCGTGAGGAACAAGACGAGTGGGTTGAAGGTGTCATCAACACCGATGAACTCATCACCGACATCAAACTCGACGGCAAAGCCATTATTGATAAGGTAAAGGAATGCGGCATCGTCGGCATGGGCGGCGCCACCTTCCCCACCCACATCAAGATGATGGTGCCTGAAGGCAAGAAAGCCGAATATGTCATCATCAACGCCGCCGAATGTGAGCCATACCTCACCTGCGACTACCGTCTGCTGCTTGAGAAGACCATGGAGTTCCTCGTTGGCGTGAAGATCGTGATGAAGGGCGTGGGCACCGACAAAGGCATCATCGGCATCGAAACCAACAAGATGCCTGCCATCGAGCTGCTCGACAAGACCATCCGCGAACACCAAGACCTCTTTGCAGGCATCGAGGTACAGCCGCTGAAAACCAAGTATCCCCAAGGCGGTGAGAAGCAGATCATCAAAGCCATCACCGGCCGTGAGGTACCCTCAGGCAAGTTGCCTATCGAGACAGGTTGCGTGGTGGTCAACGTGGCTTCGACTTTCGCCATCTACGAGGCTGTCCAAAAGAACAAGCCTTTGATTGAGCGTATCGTCACCGTCACCGGTAAGTCTGTGAAGAAGCCTTCGAACTTCCGTTGCCGTTTCGGCGTGCCTGCCGACCTCTTGATTGAGGCTGCGGGCGGCATGCCTGAGGACATCACCGATGTCATCAACGGTGGCCCGATGATGGGCAAGTCCGTCTCCGTGACCAGCTTCCCCACCATGAAAGGCACCTCGGGCATCCTGCTGATGACCCTTCATGAGGCTCAGGATCGCCACCAGACCAACTGCATCCGCTGCGGCCGCTGCGCCAAGGCCTGCCCGATGGGATTACAACCCTTCCTGCTCAGCAAGTTGGCCAAACAGAACAACTTTGACGAGACCGAGGCCAACCACGTCATGGACTGCATTGAGTGCGGTTCGTGCGAGTTCACCTGCCCCGCCAACATCCCATTGCTCGACTACATCCGTTACGGCAAAGCCAAGACCGGAGCGATTATCAGAGCTAGAAGTCAGAAATAAGATAATAGTTAAGAGATAAAAGATAAAAGTTATGAATAACTACACAATATCAGGCTCGCCGCACGTTCATTCGACGGAGAACACCCAGAAAATCATGTGCAGGGTCTTCCTTGCCTTGGTTCCCGCCTTGCTTGTGGCTATTTATTACTTCGGCTGGTATGCCCTTAGGCTGACCATCGTGACGGTTGCCGCCTGCATGCTCACCGAATGGATCATCCAGAAGTTCCTCATCAAAGGGCCTTTGACCATCAACGACGGCTCGGCTGCCGTGACGGGACTGCTTCTGGCTTTCAACGTGCCTGCCAACCTTCCCATCTGGATGGCCATTGTGGGCAGCGTTGTCGCCATTGGCATCGGCAAGATGCCTTACGGCGGCTTGGGCAAGAACCCCTTTAATCCGGCTTTGGTAGGCCGAGTGTTCATGCTCGTGTCGTTCCCAACCGCAATGACCACCTGGCCTCAGGCCAATCCCATCTTCGAAAAAGGCTTCTTCGCTGACGCCATCACAGGTCCCACGCCTCTCGGTATCCTGAAGGAGTCGGGTGCTGGCACCCTGGCTGAGATGGGCGACATGCAATTCCTTGACATGGTGCTTGGCAACCGCGGCGGCGCTTTCGGCGAGGTCTGCGCCATTGCCCTCCTCATCGGAGCCATCTATCTCCTCATCCGCAAAGTCATCGATTGGCAGACTCCGCTGACCATATTGCTCACCGTGTTCGTGTTCACTGGCATCTGCCACCTGATCGACCACGAGACGTTTATCGCTCCTTGGTACCACTTGGTATACGGCGGTCTTATCCTCGGCGCCTTCTTCATGGCTACCGACATGGTGACCACCCCAATGACCGTCAAGGGCAAGATACTCTTCGGCTTCGGTGTCGGCTTGATCACCGTGGTGATCCGTCTCTGGGGTGCTTACCCCGAAGGCGTGTCATTCGCCATCCTGATCATGAACGCCTTCACGCCGCTCATCAACAAGGCCTTCAAGCCTCAAGTTTTCGGTGTTGTCAAACCTTCCAAAAAATGATCGCCATGGCAAAGAAAGAATCCTCACTTAAAAACATGCTGGTCGCCCTGTTCGTCATTACGGCGGTATCAGGCGGACTGCTCGGCCTCGTCTATGGCATGACCAAAGACGCCATCGCCGAGGTGGATCTGAAGAAGAACCAAGCCGCCATTGAGGCGGTGCTCAACACCGGCACTCCCATCGAGCGTATCGAGGAAGCTGTTGTAGGCGAATTGCCTTGCAACTTGGCTTACGACGCTGAAGGCAACCTTCTCGGCGCTGCCGTCAAGACCTACTCGAACACGGGCTTCAACGGCCGCATCGAACTGATGGTCGGCATCTTGGCCGACGGCACCATCAACGCCGTGTCAGTGCTCTCACAGAGCGAGACTCCTGGCTTGGGCGCCAACATGGTCCAGCCTAAGTTCAAGGACCAGTTCAACGGCAAAAACCCCGAATCATTCAACCTGAAAGTCAAGAAGGACGGAGGCGATGTGGATGCCATCACGGCAGCCACCATCAGCTCACGCGCCTTCACCGGTGCCGTGAAACTCGCCTGCGACAGCTTCGAGGCACATAAAAGCGAATTCATGAAAGGAGGAACTGACCATGAGTAACAACTTGCAAACCTTCACCAAGGGCCTCATCAAAGAGAACCCCATCCTGGTGCTCCTTTTGGGCTGCTGCCCGACCTTGGCAACGACCACCAGCGCCATCAACGGCATGTCGATGGGCTTGGCCACCACCTTTGTGCTCATCATGTCGAACCTGGTGATCTCCCTCCTGAAGGGCTTCATCCCCGACAAGGTGCGCATCCCCTGTTTCATCGTCGTTATCGCCTCGTTCGTGACTATCGTACAGTTGGTGATGCAGGCCTACGTGCCTGACATTTATGAGACCCTCGGCCTGTTCATCCCCCTCATCGTGGTGAACTGCATCGTATTGGGTCGCGCTGAGGCCTTCGCCTCCAAGAACCCTGTGTTCCCGTCCATCCTCGACGGTGCCGGCATGGGATTGGGCTTCACCTTGGCCCTCACCGTGTTGGGTTGCATCCGCGAGTTCCTGGGCAGCGGCTCCATCTTCGGAATGGGCATCCTGCCTGAGACGGCCAACATCCTGGTGTTCATCCTGCCTCCAGGCGCTTTCATCTGCCTCGGTTTCGTCATCGCTATTGTCAACAAATTCAAAAAAGAAAGTCACTAAGCCATGAAATACCTCATCATTATCTTATCGACCATCTTGGTCAACAACGTGATCTTCAGCCAGTTCCTTGGCATTTGCCCCTTCTTGGGCACTTCTAAGAAGACCTCGACCGCTTTGGGTATGGGCGCCGCCGTCATTTTCGTGCTGACTTTGGCCACCCTCGTGACTTGGCTGACGAACCAGTACATCCTGATCCCCTTGAACCTGACCTTCCTGCAGACCATTGCCTTCATCCTCATCATCGCCGCTTTGGTACAGATGGTGGAAATCATCCTGAAGAAGATCAGTCCGTCCCTCTACACCGCCCTCGGCGTGTTCCTGCCCCTGATTACTACCAACTGCGCCGTGTTGGGCGTTTCGTTGACCGTGGTCACCAAGGAATTCAACTACGGTGGTGTGGCACACATGCTGAGTCTCGGTGAATCCGTCGTTTATGCCGTGGGTATCGCCCTCGGTTTCGCCATGGCGCTGGTCATCTTTGCCGGTGTCCGTGAGCACATCGACCTGATGGAGCCTCCCAAGGGCATGAAGGGCACCCCTATCGCCCTGATCACCGCTGGAATCTTGGCCTTGGCCTTCATGGGATTCACAGGAATCGTGTAAGTCGTATAGAAGACTGTAGACAGAAGTAAGAATCGGGATGAAAAGCATTTTTCATCCCGATTCTTTTCATTTCTAGCAAAAAACAATGCGTAATTCCAATAAAAGATGTATATTTGGCGTTTGTTATTATTAAATTGGAATACGTATGAAACGTCTTTTCATAAGAACTTTGGTGATTGCCCTGATTTTACTGGCCATTCCTAACGCCCACTATGGACAGCAGTCCAAGATGGCCCAGCATGAGACGACCATTAGTTTCGACATCACCGACATCGCTATTTTCAACGAACGAATCATTTTCCTTTACAACCTGCTTAATGACAGTCGTTTCAACGTGGTGAACAGCGAGCAAGAAGGCATTTTCATCATCAGTGCCGATCCCGCTTTCGAAGGCATGGACTTGAAGAGTACCTTCGCTGATTTCAGGGAGCAAAACGCCAAAGCTTTTGCCAAAATGGACAAGGATGATTCCACTGAAATCGCCCTTGAATACAAGTCGCTTCTTGCTGAAGAGATGATTCACTCCCTGATGATGGACGTTTACATCCGTTCACGACAGAATAATCTTTGTGCAAACGCCGACCCGTTTTGCACTGATAATGGCTTGTACCAGTTCCCTGCTGGCGTCAATGCCGGTTCAGGTGAATCAGGTCCAAATTACAACTGCTTGAGCACCAGGCCAAATCCCGCATGGTATTACATGAGAATCGGCAACCCTGGCAACATTAACATCTACATGTACAGTACCCCAAGCCAAGATATTGACTTTTGCTGTTGGGGACCCTTTGACGACCCAGTGACACCATGCCCCAATGGTCTCACTGCAGCCAAGGTAGTATCGTGCAGCTATAGTCCAGCAGCTACGGAAACCTGCCAGATTCCATCCTCTGCACAAACCGGCCAATACTACATCTTAGTCATCACCAACTTCTCCAATCAAACTTGCAACATCACGTTCAGTAAAAACAGCGGTAACGGCACCACTGACTGCGGCATTATGCCTCCTTTGGTCAACAACGATGGTCCTTTCTGCGTAGGTGACGCCATCCACCTGACTGCCAACGGACAAGCTGGAGCTTCATACTCTTGGTCCGGTCCCAACGGCTACACCTCCAACCAGCAAAACCCCACCATCAACAACTGCAGTTTGTCTCACTCAGGTTCCTATGTCTGCACCATCAGTTTGAACGGCCAATCCAACAACGCCACCACCGAAGTGATGGTTTATGCCAAACCCACGGCCAATTTCACCGCCACTTCAGTGTGTAAAGGAGAGGCGACACAGTTCACCAGCACCTCCACCACCAACCCTTCGGGACAAAACATCACCAGCTATTTGTGGAACTTTGGCGATGGTCAAACCTCAACCCAACAGAACCCCACCCATACCTATGCCGATGCAGGCAGCAAGACTGTTACCCTCACCGTGGGTATCGGCAATGGATCTTGCACGAGCTCCAAGACACAAACCGTCACCGTCAATGCCCTACCTGTAGCCAATGCCGGCAACGACCAAACCATCATCTACGGTGCCACGGCGCAACTCAATGGTTCGGGAGGCAACGGCAGCTTCAACTACCATTGGGAACCTGCCAACCTGGTGGTTAACCCCAATGCACAGAGCACCCAAACCGTTGGACTCTCCGCATCGACAACGTTCACGCTAACCGTCACCAATCCTCAAGGCAACTGTTCTGATTCCGATGATGTAACCATCAACATTGAAGGCAGCAACATGACCCTGTCTCCTAACGCCAACCCTTCCACCATCTGCGAAGGCAACTCCACCACACTCAACGCCCACGCAAGTGGCGGCTCCGGCAACTTCACCTATTCTTGGTCACCTTCTACGGGCCTTAACTCCACCACCATTGCTACTCCAACCGCATCGCCGACCACTACCACAACCTACACTTGCACGGCAACTGACGGTTACACCACCCTATCCGGTACAGTTACCATCACCGTCAACCATCCTGAATACTCTGAAGAAACGGCTTATACCTGTCCCGATGAGCCCTACCCATGGAACGGCCAATACTACACCGAAGAGGGCGATTACCTGTATGAGACAACAACTGCCCAAGGATGCTATAAAGCCATCACCCTGCATTTGCACCATTACCCCACCTATGCTGAAGGATCCGTTACCTATGCTTCCATCTGCCATGGTGAAAACTATCCTTTCCATGGGCAATCCTACAACACTTCAGGACGTTATTCCCACACACTGGAAACCGTTCACGGATGCGATAGCATCGTGTGGCTCGACCTCACGGTATATCCCGACAACGGCGTGACCGAGCACCCCTGGACAACATGCGAAGCCGATCTTCCCTACCAATTCAACGGAGTGAGTTTCAACCATGCGGTTGACACCATCTTCACCATGCAGGACATGTACGGTTGCGACAGCCTTGTAAGGTTCGTCTTGACGATCAACGAGTACACCATCCTACCAACAGAACGGCACTATCTCTGTTATAACGATGACACCCCGCCTCCATTCATTTGGAGCGCAAACGGCCAAACCTACCAAGGTGAGCTGATCGTTCAGACGGACATTCTGCCTTACGGCAACTGCCAAGGCATCTATAGTCTCGAAGTTCACCAACTCAAAAAGCCTGAAGTGGTCCACGAAACCGTCCATGCTTGCAACAACTACCCTTGGGTTGTGGAAGGTGTCACCGTTGGCAACTACAGCACCTCCGGCGAGTATTCGTATTCCATTCCGATTTACTATGACAGCAGCGATCCGTCAACCCGATTTGACTGTGACCGGGAGTTTGTCCTGCATCTTACGGTAGACTATTCCGACCAAGGCAGCGATCTTGTTTCCGGCCAATGCGACTCCATTTCTTTCAATTGGTTCGGTCAGACCGAATGGTATCATGAGAACGGCATCTATGAGTTCAACAACGGCCTTACCGTCCATGGTTGCGACAGCACCTTCATCCTGACGGTTGAGGACATGAAATACACCCCGATACCACGGATTGTTTGTACCGATAACGGCATTGCCAATCCCCATTATCCCATCACTGCCACTGAGTTCAACGTCAACCAATACACCTATGCCGTTACCGATCCTCACACCACTGACACCTACACGTGTGAATGGAGCATCACCAAAGACACTTGGCCCATCAGGCCTAATGGTCTCACATGCGACGTGTTTGCCATGGATTGGTCCACCGATACCGTTTGGCTGACCTGCAAGGTTAAGAACATTTGCGAATCCGTCGGCATTGAAACATCCTACTACCTCATTCCTTCCTTCTATGGCGTTCAGGAGCAGGAATATTACCCTGCCGCAGTGAGCATCTTCCCGAATCCCAACAATGGTCAAATGCAAATGCGTTTTGAAAACATTGAAGGCAAGCTCAACATCAAGGTCTTTAGTTCAACCGGCATCTTGGCTGACAGTTTCGAGATTACCACGAACCAGGCCGGAGAAACCTACGACTACTCCATGAAGCGCCTAGGCAACGGCGTTTATTTCTTCGTCATCACCGATGGCAAACGTAGCATCACCAAAAAAGTCGTCATCATCAACTAATTGCCATGATCTCCCGAATACTCAAAATAGCCTCCTTCTCGTTTTTGATCTTTATGGCCCTGTCGTGCCAAAAAGAGGACAGCATTGAGCCATTGGATTATTCGGTTCAGGTGATTCCCGACATCGCCACCATCTTTAAAGATCATTATGACCTCATTACGGCGATGAATGATTTTGACCAGCTACACTTCGGAGACAACCCTCCAAAGCTCTACACCATTGACACCACTGACGGGCGTAAGGACACCTTGGGGTTCTGTAACAGCCATTTGGAATTGAAAAAATACATCAAATCGGATCCGACCACTGCTTTTCCGGCACCCACCATCATCTTCTACACCTATCAATTCCTCATCAAAGAACAGCATAAAGGCATCTCATCCATGCATTTTAGAAGTCCCAAGCTCGACGAAGGTCCCGAAAACCATTTCATTGAGACGGCAACATGCCACGACTCTGTTTTCATTATGGGAGAGAAACCTTATTTCACTGCCTATTATTTTCAAGATATCCAGACCGACAAAGTCATCTATGGCAATATCTTCCCCGACCCCAAACCCAAACAAGCCGTCATTCTTTCAGGTAAAGTCACGGAAGAAGGCATTGAAGACTTTTACATTGGGATCAAGATTTCCGGCTATGCCAACCTTGCCGCAGGCGGATTCACCCCCGGCTTTAGCGGCCTGAACATCGGCGACATCGAGGTTTACTACAAGGACTTCATGCCGTTCACCTACTGGACACCTGACCAAACCAACAACGACTGAGATGAAAAAGGCTTTCCGTTACATATTATTCCTTGTTTTGATTCAACTCTCAGTTGAAGCTACGGCACAATTCAAAAAGCCATTGTCGGCACCTAAGAAGCAATCGGATGAGGCCATGTTCAACCTTGGGATTATCGTCGGTCCAAGCATCACTCATTGGCATCATATCAATGTGGCGGAAGTTGACAAATGGTATTTGAAGGATTACACCCATCAGCTCCAGTTGAAATACACTGGTGGGCTTTATTTTGAAGCCATCCTAAACAAGCATTGGTCCGTCGGCATCAGCGCCCTCTATACCCAGCATAACATCAGCATGCAATACATCAATGACCGATTTGCCAATGGTTGGAACAATGGTATTCAATACTCTAAACGTGAATACAACATCACCGCCGATTACCAAACCATTTCGGCAACTGTGCCATTGACCTATTATTTCTTGAACGTCAAAGAAGTGGTCAGGCCCTACCTCTATATTGCACCACGTTTTTCATACATCATTAATGGAGAATTTACCCAAAACGTCAAGGATTACCTACAGGATTCATCCATTCAAAGTATCATTGACACGACGGGCCGGATCGCTCCTAACAACCATGTCAGTTTCAATGTGGGAGCCACCATTGGCGCCGGCCTACAGTTCCGCATCAATACGGCTTACTACTATTTCCTGATCAAGACGGAGGCTTTGGCCAACTGGAACTTCCTGAACACTTTCACCAAGAAACAACTTGAAAACGAATTCTACAACAAGCGCTTCGATGCTGAAGCCGCAGCGACCATTACCTTTATATTCCCGTTGAAGAAGAGCCTGAAGGACGCTTGTTACATTGCACGATAATCACAAAAAACAAAACATCTTAATCTATAAACCAATGAAAAAAACATTACTCCAACTACTCGTCATCGCCATTTTGGCACTGACCGCCAACATGGCTGTGGCACAGACGTACACCTTCCCCGTGAAAGGTACCCAGGGCTTCACCCTGACGCAATCCACAAGGAACGGCGCACGTATCAATTACGAGCTGGGACAATTCTCCTTGAGCCAAGTCGAATACCGTGGCGAGGAGATGTCAGAAATCAGCATCAACGCCATCTGCATCCCCAATGATGCCGGTCTTCCGAACCTTCCCGTGGAGAGCCGCATGATTGCCATCCCTCAAGGTGCCAAGGCTCAAATCAACGTGGTTCGCGCTGAGAAGCAGACCTTCCAAAACGTGAACATCGCTCCCGCCCTTCGCCTCCAGGCAGAAAACGAAGATCCCGAGATGAATTATGAGAAAGACATGAAGGTCTATGCCAGAAATGCTTTCTATCCCGAGAATCCTTTCATTGTGAGCGAGTCGTACATCCGAGGCGTGAATGCCATCAACGTGGCCATCACTCCTTTCCAGTACAATCCTATCACCAAGGAATTGGTGGTGTATACCGACATTGAGCTCTCCGTCAACTATGAAGGTGGCAACGGACATTTCGGTGAAGACCGTCTCCGCTCTCCCTACTGGGACCCCATCCTCGCCGCCGAACTGATGAACTATGACCAATTGCCCGTGATCGACTATGAAGCACGCATGCAGGATTGGATCAGAAACAATCGCGATGGCGCTGAGTACCTCATCATCATCCCGAACAACGCCGCTTGGGAGCCTTACGCCCAACAGCTGAAGGAATTCCGCACCAAGCAAGGCATCATCACTGAGGTCTACCGCCTCGATCAGATGCCCGCCTCCTCTACCAATGATATGAAGACTTGGTTCCACAATGCATACGATACTTGGGAAATCGCTCCTGTGGCCGTGTGCCTGCTCGGCGACCACAACACCAACATGTCTCAGGGTATTCCCGCTGAAACAACCGACCACCCCTACAACGGCAGTTGCATTACCGATAACTTCTATTCCGATGCAGCGGGCAACGACAACCTGCCTGACATGGTGTTCTCCCGTCTGGTGGCCCAAAACGAAACGGAGCTTCCCGTCTTTGTCAGCAAGCAGATCGACTACGAAACCAACCCCAACACCGACGCTTCGTTCTACCATGCTCCCGTCACTGCTTTGGGTTGGCAAACTGAACGTTGGTTCCAAATCTGTTCAGAGGTGTTTGGCGGCTACATGCGCAACCACGGTTACGAACCACAACGCATCAACTGCATCTATTCAGGTACCCCAGGCAACTCATGGTCATCAGCACAGAACACATCAGCAGTCGTCAACTATTTCGGACCATCCGGTCAGAATTACATCCCTGCCACTCCATCAGAGATGGGAGGTTGGACCGGTGGCACGCCGCAACAAGTTGTTGACGCTATCAACGCAGGTACTTTCTGGGTACAGCACCGCGATCACGGCCTCGACGAAGGTTGGGGTGAGCCAGCTGTGCGCAACAATCACATTGACCAGATGAACAACGTGGGCAAGCTTCCTTTCGTCATGTCAATCAACTGCCAGACCGGTATGTTCAACTACACTGGATCCAATGGCAACTGCTTCACTGAGAAATGGATGCGCCGCACCTACAACGGCGAGAACGCCGGTGCCGTCGGTGTGCTCAGCCCCACTGAGGTATCCTACTCCTTCGTCAACGACGCTTTCGTTTGGGGCGTGTACGACCTCTTCGACGGCGACTTCATGCCCGACTATGGTCCCTACCAGCCTGCTGCTCCCAAAACCGGCAACTGGATGCCCGCTTTCGGCAACGTAGCTGGCAAATACTTCCTCGATCAGAGTTCATGGCCTTACAACGCCGACTCCAAGGATATCACCTACACGATGTTCACCGCACACTGCGATGCCTTCCTGCGTATTTTCACACAGGTTCCCCAAGACATGGCCGTGAATCACCAGAACATACAACTGGCTGGCCTCAACCAATTCCAGATTACAGCTCCCGAAGGCACCACCATTGCACTGACCAAAGGTGAAGGCGAGAACTTGGAAATCGTGGCTGTGGCAACGGCTACGGGCTCCATCCAAACGATAGAGATCGCTTCTCAAGTTCCACCTACCGTACTACACCTCACCGTAACCGGTCAAAACTACTTCCGTTATGAAGCTGACATCGAGGTGATTCCTGCCGACGGCCCATACATCATCGTCAACGAGTATGCACTCAGCGATGAGGCTGCGCAACTCAACTTCGGCGACAATACGGGATTCAACATCCAACTCAAGAATGTTGGCAACTCAACAGCTCCAGCCGGCACCATGACACTTACCTCTGAATCGGAGTATGTGAGCATCACTGACGGCACCGCTGAATTCACCTCCATCAACTCGAACGACGTCCTTGACCTGTCAGAGGCCTTTGCTTTCACCATCTCCGACGAAGTCCCCAACAACACCCCAATCGCCTTCACGATCTCCATCTCCAGTGGCGATGACACCTACGAGAATCATATCACCATGAAAGCCTATGCACCTGTCTTCGAAATCGGCAACGTCACCATCACCGAGATTGATGGTAACGGCAACGGCCGCCTCGATCCAGGCGAGCAAGTCCGCTTGAGATTCCCTGTCATGAACAAAGGTAACGCTGCCTCAAGAGAAACTAACATTGAGTTGGTGATGAACAACGTCTTCATGCAAATCATCAGCAATCCTTTGATTACCGTCAATAGCATCAATGCCAACGGGACAACGGCAGTGGAATATGAAGTTTATGTAGGTGGCGCTCCTTCCGGTTTCTCAGCCGGATACACCTTGAATGCGGTTTCAGGCGTTTACACCGCTTCGAAAGACTTCATGTCGAAGATCGGACTCAACGTCGACGACTTTGAAGCTGGCCAGTTCAACACAACGCTGTGGACCAACGACCTGCCTTATCCTTGGACATTTGTAACCGATGATCCTTACGAAGGCCAATACTGCGTGAAATCAGGACAAATCAACGACAGTCAGGAGACCGTGTTAACGCTGAACTTTGAGGTAGGCGAGCCCGACTCTATTGCCTTCTATTATAAGGTGTCATCCGAATCAGGTTATGATAAAATGCGTTTCTTCATTGACGGCCAAGAGCAAGGCAACTGGTCAGGCTCCGTAGCTTGGACCAGGGCCCAATACCCCGTAACTGTTGGTAATCACGCCTTTGTATGGAAATATGTGAAAGACGGCAGTGTATCAAGTGGCGGCGACTGCTGCTGGCTCGACTTCGTCATCCTGCCTCGCGATATGAGCCTATCCGTCAGTGCAGGTCTTGACATGACCACTTGCATTGATGCGTCTGCCCAAATCAACGGCTATGCGGCCAACCAAAGCTCTTTGGAATGGACTACCACCGGTGACGGCACTTTCGACGATGCCACCAGCCCAACTCCTATGTATACTCCTGGCGTAATGGACATCGCCAACGGTAGCGTCGTGCTCACCATCACTGCCTATAAAGGCACCGAGACCCTCTCGGACGACATGACGCTGAGTTTTGAAAGCCCACTCTATATTGAGAACGCCTTGATTGATTATTACTATTGCGCAGACAACAGCCCGAAAGAGATTGCTGTAAGCATTATTGGAAATTACACTGCCTTCATTTGGGCCACCGAAGGTGATGGCACATTTGAAAATGCCTCCGCATTAGAGACCTCCTACACTCCAGGACCTCAAGACCTCGCCAACGGTTATGCGCCTATCATCGCCGTGGCTGAGAGTGCAGGTTGCGGTCCTACAAGCTATGATTACACCATCTGGTTTGAGTCCTTGCCACAGATGACCCTTGCCGAAGAATCCATCGAAATCTGCCAAATCGAAGAGGCTGTAATGAATTTCACCTTGTCAGGTGGCAATACATACATCCCATCAGAACCAGATTTCGTCATCAAAGTCAACGGAGTCAATTACGATGAATTCCACTCCGGAGCCAACTCACTCAACCTTGGCACCATGGAGCCTGGTGAGCACATCATCAACATCAGCCGTATCCAAAACCAACTCTGCCATGTGACCTACGCAGAAGGTGAGTTTACTTTCACCGTCAACGTGATACCAGGTGAAGCCGCTCCTGAAATCGAAGGTGTTGAAGAACTTGATGTTTACCTCATCTCCTCTACCACCTACACCGTCAACAGCGACGTGATGGTTGACTTCTCTTTGGAACCGGAAGACGCTGGCACCTTGATTCCCGCCAACGACGGCAAGAGTGTTGAAATCAGATGGAGCGAAACCTATAAAGGAAACGCTGTGCTTACAGCTGTTCCTATGGAAGGTTGCTACATCGACAATGGCACCAAGAACATCGTAGTAAGGAACACCTACGACGTGAACGAAGTGGCCAACAGCACCAAGATCTACCCCAACCCGACTTCAGGGAAGGTCCATATCGAAGTCGCTGGCATGACCCATGTCACCGTGATCAATGCCATTGGACAGTTGGTGTATGACACCGATGTTGATGCCGACCAGCTCAGCGTTGACATGAGCACATTCCCAGCAGGTGCCTACCTGGTAAGAATCGTTACCGACAAGGGCGTGTGCACCAAGCACCTCAACGTGACGAAGTAATCACGTTGCCCAACAAAAAAATGGCCTCGCTGATACCAGCGAGGCCATTTTTATTTACCCCAAACAAAACTTATTTACTGGAAACGATATCCAAAGTCAGATTGAATCTCAAGGTATTTTCCAAAGGACTTACACCGACGGTGTTTCCAATAGGAATCAAATAAGAGACATCAAGACCGAAAATATTGTACTTTAAAGCAGCACCCAAGGTGAAGTACTTACGATTACCTTTCATGGCTGATTCATTGAAATAACCGCCACGGACAGAGAAAACGTGGTTGTACCAATATTCCACGCCAATACCGAAGTTGTACTCGCTCAACTCTTCCATAAATGGGCCGCTGCCATTACCGAATCTGTCATAGCCAGGAGCGTCGTAGAACGATTGGATCATACCCGCCAAAACGGAGACATTGTCGTCCATGCCATAAACGATATCGCCCGTGTTAGGATCCCTAATGGGAGAGGTGGGAACCAAAAGCTTAGTGACATCCACCATGAAGCCCAAGGAGTTATATTCGTCAAGTTGCAACTTAAGGCCAGTGCCAAAACGCAAGGTGGTTGGGATGAAATCCCTGGAAACAACGTACTCACGATAGCTCACCTTTGAACCGATGTTGTTGATGTTCACACCCCAGGTAAAATCGGCATCCATATCGCGGAACCATTCCACCGGACGCTTGTAGTAAATGGCGACATCAGCAGCCACAGACCAACCGGCATTGGTACCTTCGGTGTTTTGGGTCAAGTTGGAGTAAATGAAACGACCCGCCACGGCACCCGAGAGATAATCCGTCAACATTCTGGAATAAGCCACGTCAATAGCCCATTCATTCGGCTTGACAACATAAGGATTTTCACCTTGGGCATCCCTAAACGTGATCTCACCTACGTTAAAATAACGCAATGTGGCGGCCAAAGCCGAAGAGGAATTCAATTTGTAGGCGAAAGCAAGATAAGCCAAACCCATATCAGGTACCAAGTTGTGCAGCCAAGGGCTGTAACCCAAACCGACACTCATGTCAGACTCCATGAATGTATACTTGGCTGGATTGTAATGCATACTGTAAACATCGGGATCCGAAGCCACACCACAATCGCCCATGGAACCGGCACGGGCATCAGGAGCGATGGACACAAAAGGAACTGCCGTGGTGATGACATTAGGCTCACGCACCACCGTAGTACTTTGCTGGGCGAAGGATTGAACTCCCACAACGGCCATCACGGCCAACAAAAGAAATGCTTTAATTTTCATACGGATAAAATTATTTTCTGATATAATGACATGCAAAAATAACGATAAACTCCTTGAATTAGTATGTCGCCTAGGTTTTTTTATTGTTTCAACATCCTTTGGCTCATGGAAGCGGTCTTGCCTTTGGAATCAGTCACCGTGACACGATACACATAAAGACCTGGTTTCAAGAAACTTCCATCCCAATGGATTGGAGTCACCACCCCCACTTCAGTATCGGTCTCCTGTTGAATGGAAGACACCTGACGTCCCATGACGTCATATACATCAATCGTTACGGAAAGGTGATCCGACATGTCGCCATGGTCGAAAACGAACCATGTTTCATGGTCAAACGGATTCGGGAAATTCCGCACCTGCGTTATGATGGCTCCTTGCTGCACAATGAACGTGATCTCCACCTCTGAAGAATTGTTTTGGGTATCCCATGCCTTCAGCGCACACGTATAAACTCCATTCTCCAATTCCGCCATCGGCAAAGCGATACGCCCACGCTGATAGTCATCCAGGGCAGGCTCATACCAATCGTTAAGAATTTGGTTTTCAAAGCCATTCAAATTACTTCTAAGGACGATGTCCCTTCCAATACTCACATCGTAATGATAAATGCCATGCTCATCATACAAGTCGGCATAGAGCACCCCTCTACGGCAAACGACATCTCCGTCCTTAAAATCAGGGGTGTTCCAATACAGCTTGATCTCAGGCCCTTGATGGTCGGCTACATCCAACATTTCGTTGACCACCAGTCGCTCCAACACGCCATTGGCATCCACCTTCCTAATGGAATCGTAGGCGTAATAGCTCACACGTCCGGCTCCCGATCCCTGTTTGACATCTGAAGGGATGGGGAACTGCAAGCTGAAACGGCCTTTGGTGACTGAAGCCCTACCCTCAAAAATCACATCGTTATAAAAAGAGTATTCGTATTGAAATCCGAAATTGCCCAAGGTAGTGTATTCTGATTTGACATCATACACCTTAACCTCGACTACACCATTAAACGAGGTGTCAATCTCCATGTCCATACCCGAAACATAGCCTTCAATGGAACCCAGACCGGCCTCAACTACGGCATTCGTTGTTTGGATTTCCTGAGACGGATAGGAAAAACGCAAGGCAGGGTCACCAAACATCACATACACCAAATTGTCTTTCTTGTAGTACTGCGGATCAGACTTCACGGCTCGGTAGATATCGCCAAACCGCTGCGGCTGATGATCCAATTTTCTATACAGATGCTTGTGCAATGATTTTGAAAGCTCAAAATTCTTGGGCGCCAAAGTGGGGCGCATGGTAGTCAGCAAAGCTATGGCGCCGCCATGCGCATTGAAAAGCAGCAACTCGCCACCCGAAACCACATTCGGATTGTCAAACTTGCTGAATTCACACGTGGCAGTATGCACGAAAGGCAGACGGTCGTAATTGTCAAGAGCGAGAATGTCCGAAACACTCAGCACCCATTCAGAGCTCAAACTCTTCACACCGCCGTGTCCTGTATAACTCAATACACTGACACCCTTGTTAAAATAATCCATGAGTTTGGCGTTCGCCTCTGGGATTCGCTGTCCCACTGCGGTACTAATGATGGGATAAGAATCGATATACAGTTTTTTGGTCATGGCCACGCTCCAAGAAGTATCGAGCATATAATCGAACGTATCGGCATGGGTAGCGTAGGTCTTGGTATCGTTGTCAGCCATCAGAAGGTGATTGTTCTTCCAAATGCCGTGCGTTGCCGAAAGGTCTGCGTAATGCTTGATCTTGGCGACCACACCATCCCCCTGTTCGGGAGTCGTGATAGGGATGCGCCCTATTCCAAGATCCACCCTCCCCTCACAATTTTTTCCCTCATTCTCATCCATCAAGGCGAAATAATCGTCAGAGCACATGGAACTCACCTCGTCAAACGTTAGATCAGCAACTTCATAGGTTGGGACAAAATTATTGTGTATTCCCTTGACATCCCTATAATCATGGGTACCCTTACCCATCAACAACACATATTTCAAGTTACCCTGGCTGCGAAGATACACCATTCTGATGAAATCACGGACTGCCGTAGGATCCATTGCACCCGTCGAGAACTCGTTATAAATCTCCTGAATATCCGCCAGCACACAATTCATGCCGTCTTCCGTGCGATGGAATTCAGCGAGCGCCTCCGACTGGGTCCAGAAAACCCGAGGCGTGATGATCAGCAGTTCCGCATCAGTGATGGCATGGAGGTTTTGATTATGGATCGGACAGAGCGAAGCCACTTGTTTCACCCCAGCAGGCTCGAACAGATGGAATCGATGTTCCGTTCGATCGGCAATGCCAAACGACGCGTTATCCGCCTCAAAATCCATCGGCTGATACGATGGGCGCAACGGATCAGAGACTTCCCAACAAACCGCCTGTGGCCCAACATTGGACAGTTGTACCTTCACGATCGGTTCCGACACCTGTCCCGAAAGGATCCTGAATGCCATGTCTCCCCCATGAAACCGGAGAAAACGCCAAAAGTTCAAAACAATATAGTCGTTGAACAACATGGGGTTGGCGGAACTCGGGTTGATCTCGTAACGAACGACAAATGGGGCAGAATAGACACGCACATTCCTTAAGATCTTGTGTTCCTTGCCATAGTCATAATCGCCGAATTTGGGAATCGTATATTGATTCACGATGACAGTGTCGTTAAGCTTCAGGTTATAGGTGAACGCCGTCTTACAACGGCCAAGCACCTTCGACTCGATCCTGCACATCATGGAGTTGTCAAAATCCTGAATGTTGAAGACATACTCCTTGGAACCGTCCTGACCTGTGAAAAGGTCACCGTACCACACCCTTCCCGAAGCGTATGGTGACATTTCCTCGCTCTCATGGTAGAGATAGTCGGGAAAGCTACTGATAACGGGACTTGTAGCCGTTGTAGTCACAAGTGGATTGTCTTGGATGCGCAGTCCAGCCTCATCCCCGTCAAGGCACAGGAAATAAAAGGTTGTGTCCGTATAGAGGTTCGGCTCGTAGTTGTAAAAATCCAACTTATTCATCACCATATTGACGGGACCCTGGCCATAAAACAAGACCTGAAACGATCCGTCGGCAGCGGAGGTCACTTGAATGGGAATTTCAGTAAGGTCATCGAAACGTTCATTGTCATTCCCTTCGGGGAGCGCACCCGTGACATTGCCAAACAGGCGGATCCGATCGGGATTGACACTGCCAGTTTCCAGGCCTGCGGCTTGCAGCATGGTGCTGTTGACGGCATACACACCGTCTTCGGTGACGCCTATCTTGCACCAAGTGTTTTTACTCAAGACAGATTCATGCAATTGCCATTGGGCATGCAAAGGCGATGAGCAACAAGCCAACACCATCCATAAAACAAGGTATATTCTGTTCTTATGACTCATAGTTGATTATCGTGTAATGATGAGTTTTGAAGTGACGGAAGCCCTCTCCTCCCGGTCGTTGGTGGCGGTGATACAATATACATAAACTCCTGCCGGCAGCAGTTGTCCATTGTTGGCGCGGCCGTCCCATTGGAGAGGGTTGGTCCGTGCCGAGGTACCGGCAACGTGATCTTCAAGGATGGCCACAAGCCGTCCCATAATATCGAAGATGCTGATTTGGATGTCTATATTGTTACCAATCTGATTATGTCCGAAACTGAAATAAGTCTCATCGCGGAAAGGATTGGGGAAACAGATGGGATCTTCGATCACCATCAAATCACTACTGGCCACTCTGAAATCAATCGTGGCCATGCTCGAATTGTTGTAAATGTCCCAAACCTTCAACGTCAGCGTGTAATCGCCTTCTTCCAAGCCTTGCATGCGGTATTGAATGGTTCCCTTCCCCTGGCTGCCGATTTCAGCAACAAAATAGTCGTTCAAATTGTACGTCTCGTCGGAAGGTCCATACAAGGTGGCGATAATGTCATGACCGATACCGGCTCCGGTGGTATTGATACCACTTTTGTCATTCACATAGGCGATCAGCGTTGGGCTGTCGCCAGTGACGCCTCCGCTGACAAATTTTTCATCGTCAATGAACAGTTGTATCTCAGGGGGAGTCTCATCCAATTCGGCATCGTCATAAAATCCGCCAATCACAAAGTCCTCAAACAAGCCCGCCGCGTCTTTCTCGTAATCGGTGGCATAATAGCTCACCATGCCCTTGCCGAAGGGATAGGCGATGTCTCGTGGAACAATGAAGTCCACTGAAAAACGCCCGTTCACCACCTCGGCTTTGCCGTTATACAGCACACTTTGACGCAAGTCAAACGACTTTTGCTGCGTTCCTTCGTCACCATAGGTAGTATAGGTAGTCGCCTTATCATACACCCGGACATAGACAACGCCATTGAACGAATCGTCAACGGTGCCATCCAAGTCTTTGACCACGCCTTCGATGGTGGCGGGCTGCAAAGCCCTGATGGTATCGCTGATGCTCGTGGTTTCAACGGTCAACGTAGGCAACGGCAGACGCAGAGCGGGATCGCCAAAAAACACATAGTTCCTTTCATATTCCTTACCCCTTTGCTTTGCCATTCTATAAACATCGCCCAAGCGACGGCGCTCACCGTTTTCAATTTCGAAAAGATGGTTATACACCGCCGAGATAAACTGTTGGTTGTTTGGTCCGTAGGTCACTCTTGCCGTGGTAAACATGGCGATCATGCCACCATATTGATTCAAAAAGGCATATTCCCCCAAAGAAGTCCTTTTATGGTCGTCATATCGGCTGAATTCGCAGGTTCCCGTGATCATCAGGGGATACATGGGGCCATTGCGCCAGGAGTTCACATCGATACGTTGGATGATGCGCTCAGCCGCCAGTTGGACCTCGCCTCCATGACCTACATAATTGAGCACCAATGTGCCTTTTTCCATCCTGTCGTTCACCGCTTTATTGACCTCTGGCGCCAATTGTCCGTTAGGCGTGCTTTCCTGTGGATAAGCATCCAGATAGATCTTGTCAACCACCAAGTTTTCGCCACCCGTATTCTTGATTTGCGCAGCATAGCCTTCGGAATGGTTGATGAATTCATTGCTTTCGGCATCATCGCACACAAAGGTGATGACATTTCGCCAAGGCTGCATGGTGGTTTCGTTAATCTCAAGATATCGCTCCACCTTATCGACCATTTGGGTGGCTTGCTCCAGCGTCGAAACGGGGAAACGACCAGCACCGATATCAGGCTTGGAACCCGACATGGCCCCTTCGCCATCATCCATAAAGCAGAAATAGTCGTCAGTGGCTATACTAGTGTGAATGTCGGCAGCTTGCCGAGCCTCATAGGTTGGGACAAAGGTTGCGACTTCCGTCCTATTCTTAAAATCGAAAGAAGCGTCTCCAAACAACAACAGGTATCGCAGCGGACGGTTGTCCGTGTATAACATACGGCAATAGTCGCGGATGGCCGTGACATCAACAGCACCGCAGCCAAACTCGTTGTAAATCATCTCCGGAGTCACGATTTTGATCTTCAAATCCGGGTTATACTGAGCATGTATGGCTTTCAACCGAGAGGCTTGTCCCACAAAATCAGGATAAACCACCATTAGGTAATCGTAGTTCCTGTCGCCATGAAGGTTCTGATTGGCAACAGCACCCACCAAAACCGGCGTATGGAACGATGAGCCGTCAAAAGCGATAAACTCGTTTTTTGCATTTCCCTGAACCTTAAAGCTAAAGACTGAACCCGAAAGCTGACCGTTGATCCGTTTCGGGCAGACGGAATCCGTCACATTCCACACCTGCACCGAGTTTGACATGTCTGAGACCTTGTACAGATATACCTTCGCTTCATCGGAAGCCTCCGGATTGCGGAAAAGCATTTCCGAACCTGTGAACGACAACGAACGCCATGCATTGACTTCGATATAATCGACATAGCCGATGGAGGTGGTCCCGGCTACGCCCACGTGGTTCAGCGAAACCTTGACATTATCCCCCGCCATCGGAGCGGTAGCCGTGCCAAAAACTTCGTAGGCAAAAGGCTTGTCGGATGACAGCGTGGTAGTGGGAATGGAATAGGACTTGAGCATTTTGTCGTTCGCATAAAGTTGGAAACTTGCCGCACTGACATTCCTGCCTGCCAACGCCACGCTAATAGTGCATGAGCGATTGGTTCTGGCATTTTTGAAGACAAAGTCTTGGGTTACCGCACCATTACCTTCTATGATGTCGCTATAATAGGTTCTTCCGCCATTGATGATATTATACTTATCATTCTCATAAACCTGATAATCAAGAAATTCGTTCACCGTCTCATTTGCTGTAGCCGAAGGTTGGACATCAGCCGACAATCGCTTTCCAGAGCCCAGGCTTGCGGTAACGAAAGCATAGGAATAATCATCGTAAGCATTGGGATGATGCACCGAGGCGCTTTTTTTCGAGTCATAGTTCCAAGTCACAGGGCCTCGGGCGTAAAACAGCACATAGTCTCCGCTATCGAACTTGCCATCCGACTCGCCGACCACAACAATCGGCAGCTCCATCAGATCGTCGATCCGTGTGGGAGCATTGATTTCATTCAGCAAACCGCCTCCGTTATGATAGACTCGAATATGACGTGGATCGATGTTGTCCACATCCATGCCGAGGGTGGACAGATCTGAATAGGTAAGCTTGTAAATACCAGTCTCTGAGATGCCTACCTTATACCAATTCCCGCTTGAAAGCACCGATTTGGAGGCATATCTCGAGCCATCTTGCGCCTGTACCCCAAGGCAATATCCCACAAACAACAATATAAGGATGGCTATTCTCTTTGTCATATTAATCTAGGTCTTATTTTGGGAGAACGAAATTACTACTTTTTTATTATTTTTAGGCATGCTTTTCTTACAAAACGAAAAAAAATGTAATTTTGCGCACAATAAAAGCGACATAAGCTAGTTTTTAAAGCACAAAATTGTTTGTAATGATGATCAAATCAGGATTGAAAGCTTTGACTATCTGCCTTTTGGCAGGCATTCTCTTTACCTCATGTGCCAAAAAGACCTCAAGAACCACCGGTTGGGCCTACAACGATCCCAAGAACGGCGGTTTCGAGGTGACAACTATCAACGAGCAACAGGTCGGCCCTGGCTTGGTTGCCATTGAAGGTGGCACCTTTGTTATGGGTGGAACCACTGACAACCTCACATATAGCTGGGATAATTTGCCACGTAAGGTCACTGTGCCTTCGTTCTATATGGACCGTACAGAGGTCAGCAACGTGGATTATCGCGAGTATATTTATTGGCTGAACCGTGTTTACGGCCAGAACTATCCCATGGTGGTCCGCAATGCCATGCCTGACACTTTGGTATGGCGTGGCAGATTGACTTACAACGAGCCAATGATTGAGGTTTATTTCAGACATCCTTCCTATAACGACTATCCCGTGGTAGGTGTCAGCTGGGTTCAAGCCAACGACTATTGCACTTGGCGTACCGACCGTGTGAATGAGCTGATGCTCATCAAGGCTGGTGTCCTGGATTGGGACCCCAACCAGCAGGATGAAGAAAACTTCAATACCGACGCCTATCTTGCCGGACAATATATCGGCAACGTGAAGAACGGCAAGAAGGACCTCAGCAAACAAAACGGCGAGGGAATCCGCAACGTCAACATGTCGGATGGTCTCTTGCTGCCTTCCTATCGTCTGCCCACGGAAGCAGAATGGGAATATGCCGCTGTCGGCCTGATCGGCAACACCAACAACGAGATCGTTTCTCAGCGCAAAGTTTATCCTTGGAACGGTGACGGTCTTCGCACCGACGACAAAAAATATCGTGGCAGCTTTATGGCCAACTTCAAGATTGGTCCTGGCAACTACATGGGTATAGCCGGCAACCTCAATGATGGTGCCGCAATGCCTTCTCCCGTCGGTTCCTATTGGCCTAACGACCTCGGCCTTTACAACATGGCTGGCAACGTTTCCGAATGGGTGGCTGATGTCTACCGTCCTTTGAGCTTCGAAGACATGGCTGATTACAGCCCGTTCCGCGGTAACGTCTTTATGCAAACCAAGCGTGACGAAGATGGCTTTATCGCCCGGAAAGATTCACTCGGACGTATTCAGAAAGAGCCTATCTCACAAGAAGAGGCCGCCAAACGTCAGAACTACCGTACCTATTTCAATTCCAACTACGCCGATGGCGACTACATGTCGAACATCAGAAACAACTGGACTGAAACACAAGAAGACCAGAAGACCTACACCAAGGACATGTATGATTACGCCACCAACGAAACCCCGGGCACCACGCTGATCAGCGACGAATCACGCGTGTACAAAGGCGGCTCATGGGCTGACGGCCCTTACTACCTGAGCCCAGGCAACAGACGCTACCTCAACCAGAACCAGTCATCGGCATCCATCGGTTTCCGTTGCGCCATGAACAAAGTGGGTAGTTCCTTCACCAAATAAGCCATGGAAATCTACGATTATTTCTGTAAATCTTATAAGATTAGTACCGACAGCAGGCTCATCGAGCCTGCTGCGGTGTTTTTTGCCCTTAAGGGAGAGCGCTTTGACGGCAACGATTTCGCCCTCGAAGTAGCGGAAAAAGGCATTGCCAGCCTCGTTGTGGCCGATCGCCAATCACTGCCCGATCATCCACGTATCGTCAAAGTAAATGATAGCTTAGAGGCCCTGCAATCCTTAGCCAAGCATCATCGGCTTCAGATGAAACAGCTGAAGGTGCTGGCCATTACCGGAACCAACGGGAAGACCACGACCAAGGAATTGGTGTCAGCCGTGTTGGGCAAAAAGTTCAAAACCATCTACACGCAAGGCAATTTCAACAACCACATCGGTGTGCCCCTCACCTTGCTCCGCATTACTCCTGAGACCGAATTCGCCGTTGTGGAGATGGGCGCCAACCATCCTGGCGAAATCAAGACTTTGGCCAACCTTGCCTGCCCCGACTATGGGATCATCACCAACATCGGGAAAGCCCACTTGGAAGGCTTCGGCAGTTTTGAGGGCGTCATCAAAACGAAAAACGAGTTGTATGACCATCTCAAAGTAAACCATAAAACCACTTTCGTCAACGGCGACAATCCCCTGCTGACCGACTTGGCACAAGCATTGGATCACACCACCTACGGCACCCAAAATGCGGACTGCGTGGTGAAGTTGGGAAGTTGCGACCCGTATCTTTCTGTAGTTTGGAATGGCCTCGACATACAAACCCATCTGGTAGGCAGCTACAACTTCGAGAACGTGGCGGCAGCCATTGCTGTGGGCCGCTATTTCGGCGTCAACGAAACTGCCATCAAGGAAGCGCTGGAAAACTATCAACCCACCAACAGCCGCTCACAGGTCATTGAAGGCAAAAACCGCATCATCATGGATGCCTACAACGCCAACCCTACCAGCATGACCGCCTCGGTAAAGAATTTCAGGAACATCAGTGGCGACAATGCACTGCTGATCCTAGGCGACATGCGCGAGTTGGGTGATGCCTCCGAACCAGAGCACAAAGCCATCCTTCGATTGCTTAAGGATTCAGGATTCAAGCAGGCTTTTTTGGTGGGCCCATGTTTCAGCCAATACAACGACAACCCCGATTATCTCACTTTCGCCAACGTTGACGATCTTGCGGCATACCTTGAAAAGCATCCCGTCGAGCATCACACCATCCTCGTCAAAGGCTCAAGAGGCATACAGCTTGAGAAAACCCTGCCCTTGATCCAATGAAAGAGTCGCTAGCCATAGGTCTCATGTCGGGCAGCTCGCTCGATGGCATTGACCTCGCCTTGGTGTGTTTTACCTACGACGAAGACCATTACTCCTATCACATTGTCAATGCCAATACCCTGCCCTATCCTGAGGAATGGCAGCAACGACTGGCCAACGCATTTCTCGCCAAGCCGGAAGATCTGGTAACCCTTGACAAGGAATACGGAGCCTATCTCGGGCAAAGGGTGTCGGAATTTGTCAAGCAATGTGAGGTAAAGCCGGATTTTGTGGCCTCGCATGGTCACACCATCTTTCACAAACCAGCGTTGCGATACACCCTTCAAATTGGTGACGGACAAGCGATAGCCAACCACTGTGGCATTCTCACCGTCAACGACTTCCGCACAGAGGACGTCAGCAAAGGCGGACAAGGTGCTCCCTTGGTTCCCATTGGAGACAAGCTGCTTTTCAGCGATTACGACATCTGTCTTAATATCGGCGGCATTGCCAACCTATCCTACGAAGTTGATGGACAGCGCATCGCCTACGACATCTGCATCGCCAACCAAGCGCTTAATTGGCTTGCCCAACGGGAAGGTCTTGCCTACGACAAAGATGGACTGATGGCACAAAGAGGCAAGATTATTGACCCGTTGCTGCAACAGCTCAACGACCATCCGTTTTTCTGTCAAGCACCGCCCAAATCGTTAGGCCGTGAATTCTTTGAGACCTACCAGAAACAAGCCATTGGAGCCTACAACACCGAAGATGCCCTGGCCACTTGCGTGGAGCATATCGCTCAACAAATAGGTCAATCCATCGCCGGGCTCCCCCAAGGCAAAATGTTGATCACCGGCGGTGGGGCACGCAACAAATACCTCATTGAACGCATCCAACAGCACACCAAGCATCAGGTCGTAGTGCCTGACCTTGAAACCGTTGATTACAAAGAAGCGCTCATCTTCGCCCTATTGGGATTGCTTCGTTTGGAAGAACAAACCAATGTGCTTTGTTCCGTGACTGGAGCTCCCACCGACAGTTGCAGTGGAAAAATTTGGCATCCACAACCAAAAAACCAACAATAATTTGGTACAATTTTGGTTATTGTTGTATCTTTGTTTTTCAAATCTTGAAATTTGGAATTCGTAACTTTGAAATGATATGGAACAAGCAACAGAAATCAAACTCTCCATTTTGGATCTCGCCATGAAAGGCGGCTGGATCATGATCGTTTTGGCCATCCTATCCATCATTGCCGTTTATATCTTCATTGAGCGCTTCATCGTGGTGAAACGTGCCACTAAAATCGACAAGAGCTTCATGGAGCGCATCCGTGAATACATCAAGGACGGCAAGATTGACAGCGCCAAGGCGCTGTGCCATGGAAGCGACACGCCCCTTGCCAGAATGATTGAGAAGGGTCTCTCGCGCCTCGGCCGTCCGCTGAACGACATCAACACCGCCATTGAGAACGTTGGCAACCTTGAGGTCGCCAAGTTGGAGAAAGGAGTCACCCTGCTTTCCATGATTGCCAGTGCCGCCCCGATGATCGGTTTCCTCGGCACCGTGACCGGCATGATCCGTGCCTTCTATAACATGTCAATGGCAGGCAACAACATAGACATTGAGCTGCTCTCGTCGGGCATCTACGAAGCCATGGTCACCACGGTAGGCGGTTTGATTGTAGGCATCATCGCCTACGTGTTTTACACCATCATCGTAGCCCGGATCCAAGTTGTGGTCAACCTGCTTGAATCAAAGACCACCGAGTTTATGGACGTTCTCAACGAGCCCGCATAAAACCTTAACGCTATGGCAATCAAGACAAGAAACAAGATCGGTGTCAGCTTCAACTCCTCGTCCATGTCAGACTTGGTGTTCCTGCTATTGATCTTTTTTATGCTGACATCCACTTTGGTGGCACCCAACGCCATCAAGTTGCTTTTGCCGTCAAGCAACAGCAAAACCATGGCCAAGCAAACGGTCACCGTCTATATCAATGACCTTTTCCAATATTACGTTGAAGAGACTCCCGTTCCTGACGAAGAGCTTGCCAGCAGCATCAGCGCCAAGATCGAAGGACAGACCGACGCCACCATCGTGCTTCGTTCCGACAAGTCGGTTCCTGTGCAATATGTCGTCAATGTGATTGATGCCGTCAACGAAATCAACAACGCCACCCAACAAAACCACAAAGTCATTTTGGCCACATCACCGAAAAAATGAGCAACGAAAAGAAAGATAGAACCATTGCCGCAGTCGGAACCGTCCTGGTTCACGCCTTGATTGTGCTGGCGCTATTTCTGATGGCGTTCCGCACGCCCTTGCCACTTCCCGGCGAGGAAGGCGTTGAGGTCGATTTGGGCCTGTACAACCAAGGCATGGGCGAAGTGCAGCCTGAGAAATCAGCCATCCCGCAGCAGTCGATGCCACCCAAACCCCACGAGGACAAAACCATCAAGAGCAAGGACGACATTGTGACGCAGGACACGGAAGAGGCTCCTTCCCTCAAAACCGAGAAAAAGAAAGAACAAAAAGAAGAAACCACGACCAAACCGAAGGAAACACCCAAAGAGCCGGAAGAAACGCCGAAGCCCGTCGTGAACCCCAAAGCCTTGTTCAAAGGCAGTGACAAGTCACAGGAAGGCGGTTCAGAAGGCATCACCAATCATCCTGGTGACCAAGGGAATCCCAACGGATTGGCCGGCGTGAAGAAATACGAGGGACACGGAGGACAAGGCAACGGCGCAGGCTATGACTTGGGAGGCCGCGGAGCCAAATCACTCCAACGCCCGTCGAAGGACTTCCCCGAAGAGGGGCACATCGTCGTGGAAATCTTTGTGGATCAAGACGGCAATGTCATCAGGGCTAACATCGCCAAGGGCACAGACATCACCAATACGGAGATGCGCAACATGGCGTTGGAAGCCGCCCGCAGGTCGAAGTTCGTCGCTGACCCTACCGCTCCCGAAGAACAAAAAGGAACGATCACTTATACCTTCGTTCAAAACCAATAAGCAACCACTACCATGAACTACCAGGAAACACTCGATTGGATGTTCAACAAGCTCCCGATGTACCAGAGCGTCGGAGGCGTCGCCTATAAAGCCGGTTTAGACAATATCATAGCCCTTCTGGGGCATTTGGGCAACCCACATCACAACTTCAAGACTGTGCACGTGGCAGGCACCAACGGCAAAGGATCGACTTCGCACATGCTTGCCTCCATCTTTCAGGAAGCGGGCTACAAGACAGGCCTTTACACCTCGCCTCACCTGCGCGACTTCAGGGAACGCATCCGCATCAATGGCGAGATGATCCCAGAAGAGCACGTCATTGAGTTTATTGACAAAAACAAGGCTCAATTCGAGAAGATGGAGCTTTCTTTTTTCGAAATGACGACAGGCATGGCCTTTGACTACTTCTCAAGCGAAAAAATTGACATTGCGATTGTTGAGGTAGGCATGGGCGGACGTCTGGACTCCACCAACCTCATCACCCCTGAAGTGAGCGTGATCACCAACATCGGACTTGACCACGTGCAGTTTTTGGGCAACACTTTAGAGAAGATCGCGGGCGAGAAAGCCGGCATCATCAAGGAAGGCATCCCAGTAGTCATTGGTGAGACTCAAGCTGAAACCCATCAAGTGTTTGAAGACAAGGCTAAGGAATGTCATAGCCCCATTTATTTCGCCGATCAGCTCTTCGATTGCGACAAGATTCATATTGAGTCGCAAACCCAACAAAAATACGACATCTGGAAAAACAACGAACTCTATCTGGAAGCCTGTGAGATTCCCTTGATGGGCAACTACCAAAAGAAAAACCTGACCACGGTCATCTGTGCCGCCGACCTGCTTCGCAAAAAGTTCGACCTCAGCGATGATGATATCCGTAGCGGCATCGCCAACGTGATCAGAAACACCCATCTCATGGGCCGTTGGCAGATCATTGGCCAAGACCCTCTGACCATCGCCGACACTGGTCATAATGTCGACGGCATCCGCGAAGTCGTAAGCCAACTGGCCGAGATGACTTATAGCAAACTGCATTTCGTCATCGGCATGGTCAACGACAAGGACATCGACCACGTGCTGCAACTGCTCCCCCATAGCTGTGAGTACTATTTTTGCAAAGCCGATATCCCAAGGGGTCTCGACGCCAAGATCCTGGCTGAAAAAGCCTTTGATCTCGGACTGAGGGGCAAGGTGTACAATTCCGTAAGAGACGCATACCTGTCAGCGTTGAATGACGCCAGTTTTGACGACATCGTCTTCATCGGAGGATCCAATTTCATTGTTGCAGAAGTTGTATGAGAAGGCTTTTACATATCATACTAGCCTGCTTTACACTTACCTTTTTGGCATCGTGTTCAATCAGTGAATTTGTGCCTGAAGGACAGCATTTTTTGCACAAAAACACCGTCATCATCGAAGAAGCCAAAGGTGCCGAACCGGTGGAGTTCACCAAATCCGAAGTATCTGATTACATCATCCAAGGCACTCACAGGGTAGGTTTTCCCAACAAATTCAGCACCTGGCTCTACTATGTCACCAAAGACTATGAAAAAGGCCTTTGGCATTGGGTGAACGAGCACCTCTCAAGGAAGCCCGTGTATTATGACGCTGAAACCGCCTACAATTCTGCCCGACAGATTGAGGACTATCTCGACAACCGAG
>CAMYVD010000022.1 GCA_947302205.1 uncultured Bacteroidales bacterium | reverse complement strand
CCGTTCAGCTCAGTCTCACAGTCGGTAGTCTGGGTGTAAACCGCAGCGGAAAAGCCTTGTGACACCATCTTGTAAAGTTGATTGGCATATTCCACATAGGTATCCGTCACCTTTTCCTCGGTATCGAATTCCACGTAACCCCATCCCTGGTCCTTCACCCAAGTGTGACCCTCCACCTTGCGACCGATGCCTCCATATTCACCCAGTACCGTAGCCCTTGTGGGATCGTACAGCACCATCTTCGGTTCAGGATAATGATGTAAATCAAGAATATCGCCACAAGCATAGAAGTTGCCCCCCGAAGCAGGATTCACCAAACGGGTCGGATCCAATCTCTTGGTCATTTCTACAATCTCAGGGGTTTTAAATTGGCCCCATGACTCGTTGAAAGGCACCCATACGCCAATACAGGGCTGCGAAATCAGGCTCTCTATGATCTCCTTCCACTCTTTCTTGTAACACTCCTCCGACTCCATCGAGCGCAGGCTCTCAGGACCGTCGAAGTACTTGTCGGTCTGCCACCCAGGTCCTCTCCCACCGCTGGGCATATCCTGCCACACAATCATCCCGAGGCGATCGCAATGGTAATACCAACGGGCAGGCTCCACCTTAACATGCTTACGGATCATGTTGAAACCCAATTCCTTGGTCTTCTCAACATCAAATGCCAAGGCTTCGTCGGTAGGTGCGGTATACAACCCATCAGGCCACCAGCCTTGATCCAAGGGACCGAAATGGAAGATAGGCTTGCCGTTCAAGGTCAGGCGAACGATGCCGTTGTCGTCCCGTTGGGTGCCAAATGAACGCATGGCAAAATAGCTTCCTACCGCATCAATGGGTTTGCCTTTGCGCAATACCGTCACTTTCATGTCATACAAAAACGGATGGTCAGGTGTCCAAAGCATGAGTGGATCGGGCATCATCACCTCCACGGGTTGACCTCCGAGAGCCTTGCCTTCGGCCACCTTCTTGCCATCGAAACTCACCTCCACTTGGTAAAGGTCGTCCGAAGTCAAGCCCTTGAAATCAGGCACCACGGTTACCGTGCCTCTTTCAAGGTTGGGGGTAGTCTTCACCGAAGCGATATAGCTCTGCGGCACAGGCTCCATCCATACCGTCTGCCAGATGCCAGTAACGGAGGTGTAGAAGATGCCACGGGGCTTGTTCACTTGCTTGCCATGAGGGATGTAAGAATCGTCCGTTGGATCCCAAACACGCACCACCAAGGTATTGTCCTTGGCTTGCAAAGCCTGGGTGATATCAAACGAAAAAGGCGTATAGCCTCCAGTATGGCTACCCACTTTGACATCGTTCACCCACACATCGGTTTGCCAATCCACAGCACCGAAATGCAGCAGCACCCGTTGGCCTTTCCAAGCCTTAGGCACCGTAAACGTCCGCTCATACCACAGGATCTTGCCGGTGCCAACGGTTTTCTGCACGCCCGACAGCGACGACTCGATGCAGAAGGGCACCAGAATCTCACCCTCATACGCCTGAGGCTGTTTCCCATCCTTCGGGGTAATGGCGTAATTCCAAAGTCCGTTGAGGTTTTGCCAAGCCTCACGCGTCATCAGTGGACGTGGATACTCGGGGAGCACTTGGTCAGGCTTCACCTCGTTGGCCCAGCGGGTCTTGATCCTGTCACCCGCAGGGGCGTATTGGGCCATAGCGGCACAGCTACTAAGCAATAGTAGAGTCATCAGCAGTTGTTTCATGGTTATCAAGCAATTAAGTTCTGAAATTGTTCGGCAGCATCCAGCAATGCGGTGATGGCTCGGCCAACGATTTCCTCAGAAATGGTTGTACCGTCGAGCATCTGCTCAAAGCACACCCACACCGAAGCGCGATTCTTACCGGCTTCGTCGTATTCATAAAGGGAGGCTTTCACCACCTTGTAGTTCCAGTTGAGCGTGTTGCAGGCCATCAGCGCCTGGGCATAGTTATCGTCCGTCACGTCAAGGATGCCAGGCAGCGTCAAGCGGAAAAACATAGGGTCGTCGGCATCATGCCACAGCAAGAAGTTCCAGCCTTCGTACACGAAATTGACTCCCACCTTTGAGTTTCTAGCCTCGATGCCATGGGCTTTCAGGTAGGCAAGCGTCAGGTTCTTTGCCACATTTTTCCTCACCGTCATTTGTTGAATCCGATTTTAGTCTTTGTAGAATAGGTAGGATTCTTGTACTTCAGCACGTCCACAAGGATCTTCTGCGAGATGGGCACATCCATGTAGGCGGCAGTCATGGCTGCCTCGTTGACCGTCTCCGTGATATCGCCGGCCACGAAGTCCTCCGACAGCCTGGCCAACTCGTCATAGTCGATTTCCTCGCAGGGACGGTCGGTGAGATGCTTCTTGAAGATTTCCTTGCGGGCCTCAAAATCGGGTTGCGACACGAAGAACACCCTATCGATGCAGCCAGGACGCATCAGGAAAGGATCCAACTGATCGGGCTGGTTGGAAGTAGCCACCAGCAGGATGCCTTTCTCGGAGCAATTGCTCATCAAGCTCAAAGTGGCCACACTCTCCTTGGTGATGTTTTCCGTACCCGTATTGGGGATCAAGTATTCAATCTCGTCAATGACCAACACGAATGGCGCCTTAAGCGTAGCCGCATCAATGATCCGCTGCAGGTTGTCGAGTGCCCCAGGCTGATAGATATTGCCGAATTCCGAGCCTTTCAACACCATGTAGGTGAATCCCAACTCGTTGGCAAAACTCTCAGCCACCAAGCTCTTGCCGCATCCGGGAGGACCGTACAGCAGAATGCCGTTGACTGGAGGCAGATGATACAACTTGGCCTTGTCGGGATGCTGTAAGGCAAAGATCACCTCTTTGCGGAGTTGTTCCTTAAGCTCGTCGCGACCGGCAACCTGATCGAATCCATTTCCAGTACCCACCACTTCATCGCCAACGCCATTCTCCGGGGTCAATCGCTCAACCAGGGTATCAAAGAACACATCTGCCGATGAAAAACGCGACACCACTCGAAGCGCCAAAGCCTTTTTCAGGATCTCCTTCAAGAAGTCAGGCAAATGGACCTGATCAGTATCCAGCACCAACGGCTCCTTGCGGGCTTCCCTGACTTTAGCCTTGATCAGGTTCTTGTCATCCCCACAATCGGTGAGGTCAACCTCCCAAGGCGCTTTGCCGAAAAGCAGGAAATACAGCAATGCACCCACCGAGAACACGTCTGACTTGGGCGTGAAGATGCCCCTGAAAGTCTCCGGTGCGCGGAAAAACGGCGCCAAGTCACCCAGGAAGAAGTTGGGACGGCCCAACACCATGGTCGAAACATGACCAAGGTCGATGATGGTAGGCAGCAACATGCCGTCTTCAAGCTCCTTCAGCATGATGTTCGACGGCGTGATATCGTTATGCAGCAAAGCTTTGGAATGCATGTAACGCAGTCCGTTCAGCACACACAACGTGATCTGCACCGCATCCTCCATATCGAAAACGCCATCCTTCTCCACGGACTGGTCGAGCAATTCGCCTTGATAAAACTCCGTTACCAGATAATGGTAATCCTTGTTTCCTTTATGGAAACCTCCGTTATCGACATAACGGATGACGTTGTCATTGGCATCCTCGCTCAGTTCCTTGCAAAACACGATCTCAAACACTTCTTTTCCTTCGTACAACAGCGACGAGCCCATGTTGCCCATGTCGAACACCTTGCAGAAATACAGCATATCGTCGCTGCCATACACGGTATATGACTCAGCAAAAGCGCCTTTCTTGATGAATGAATTCACGGTATATTTACCGATCTTATCTCCTTTTTTAAACAGTTCCATAGCTTAAAGTTTATAGTGGTATGTAACGCCGAAATAGAAGCGATCCACCGGCTTTGTTACTTGAATATCATTATCCATGCGGGCAGAGAACTCGAGGTGCTGACGGCGCGAAAGCCTATAATCGACTGAGAGCACCGTACGCACGTTGTCCACCACACTTGCTTTGGGGTCGTTGAGCAGCCAATGCAGCTCCACTGAAAGAGCGTACTTGAACCGGCTGTTGGGGGCTTGATAGCTAGCCTGAAGACGGTTGCGCCAATACAGCTTGGGGTTGACGCGATAGTCGGCTACGGTTTCATCCCTGAAAGTAGCCATGATCCGGCTTCGGAAAGAGAACTTAAACTGCCTGAAAGTTTCCGCATAATTGACATCAATTCCAGCACGCCAGCGGTTCTCGAAGTAGTCTTTATCGTTGTGACGTCGGATGTAGCCTCCGGTCAAGCCCACATGCATGCGGTTGTGAAGGAACGGATATTCAACAGTCACCTCATTGAGCCAGCGGTCGAACTGGGTGCAGTTATGGTCAAAACGCAGTTCCTCCTCTATCTCGATGGCCCAACGATCAGTCAAATTGGCATCGAACTTACCGCTGAGGATGGCACCAAAGTCAGTGGTACGCTCGCTCTGGGCAAACGAAGGCAGCGCCCACGCTATCAGCAGGGCCATAACCAAGAATACCGTTCTCCGTTTTCCGTGTTTCACCATTAAAAATCTTTAAGTTTGGTAAAAGTGCCAATCGTGTTGGTCTCGCCAGGTACCAGTTTGTACCATATCTTGATGAAAGCCACGTCACGCAAATAGTCGATGTGGCCAATCTCCATTTTTTCGATCTTGATGCCTGTACGTTCCTCCAAGTCTGCTTGCAGCTCTGCTTCCCGTCCTGCCTTCACCAAGTCGATCTTGTCGTAAAGGATCACCTTCTCTGCCATCTGTTTTGCATGCCTGCTGCCTTCGAAAGCCCAAATGGCAAGGATCACCAAGGCATTGGTGACAAACAGCTCAACATAGCTGGTCGTCAAGGCTTGGCCGTTGATGATGGAGACGCCCATGACAACGAAAAGATAAGTCATCTCACGGATGCGCAACGTCTCGGTTCGGTATCGAATCATGCCAAAAATGGCGAAAAGTCCGAGGGCGTAGGCCACATTCATCTTCATGTTATCCATCAAGGTAATAATCAAGAAGATTACCACGGCAAACATCATAAAGGTGAAATAATAGTCGCGCCGCTGCGATTTCTTGTAATAGAAACAACGGATGATGATCCAGCATACGAGGAAGTTGAACACAAAGCGGAACAGCAGGGTCCAAAAGCTCGTTGAGTCAAACAACGGAACACCCAGGAAATTCATCTCCGAGACGCCTGGAGCCGCGCCGAATTCACGGGCAATATCGGGATCAAACCCGGGAACAGCTTGTAATAGTTTCATATGGAGGAAGTTTGAAGTTTATTGATTCGTCTGATTTTTTTCTTGAATCGGTTCTGCTTGACCTCAGGACGGGTCATGGCCGTTCCGATACAGTATTTGCTAATTTTATAAGGCTTGATGCGAAGGTCGAACAGCACTTCTTTCAGCAATGAGCGAGCCCTTCCATCTTGTTTGAGTTCCATAATCACCAGCGGATCTATCGAAGCCTTGGTGCCTGAAACGAAGTTGTTGAAATGCAGGTTGCAGTCGATGGTAAGGCGTTCTGTCTTTTCAAAATTGACCAAGGTAAAACGATCAAAAGCCGTCTCCAAGTTTGGGCTTAAGCTCTCTACGGGATATGGTTGTTTCTCCGTTAAGAATGACACTGTTTCAGGATCTTTGGTCACATCGGTGCCTGGCCTTACCTCGATGCGTTTCTTTTTGGTGCGTCCCTTGTTGTTTTTATGCTTCACCTCACAGAAGGTCAACTGTGAATCCACGTAGGTACGTACCCTAACTTTGTCGCGTACCAGATGCCTATCGTGATGGATGGTGTACATCTTGAGATCAGGCGTGTCGTAATACACGGTGCTGTATGGCGAAAGGCGGTTTCCTTCCACTTCCTGGGCATAGTAATGGTCACGAATCCCCTTGAGGATAGCGATCAACTCATTGGAGGTCACCAAAAACTTGGTGTCTACCCTATTCATGAGCTTCACATCCTTCATCTCATCGAGGGTGATGGGGAGCATCGCATTTACTATGTCAAGGATTTCAGGATTCACTTTGCCACGTATTCAAAAACCTTGACGGATTCCAACTTGCCGTTGGGATAATAGTTCAGTTGGCGACTCTTCGAGCCGTCTTCGTTATACTCAAACTTACGGATGCGCACTACCTTGTCGCGATCGTTATACTCAATCTCGCGCACCACTTTGGCGGTGATGTCACTGTCAGGCGGGTATTCGCTGACCACGCGTGACTTCTGGCCGTAGCTGGCATACTCGATTTCCTCGATCTTTCGGCCCAATTCATCGTAGGTGGTGACATGGTCAAGGAATGGCATCTTAGCACCTGCTGCCGTGTTCCACTCTTTCAACACCATGCCTCTGCGGTTCTCACGCTTTTGGATGGTGGCATCGGAAACGGATTGCGAGAACGCCGGTAGCGCCACGAAAGCCAACAATAGAATAATCAGATATTTCTTCATGGTAAATCAGGTTTTAAACTATACTAAACTTGGACCCATACCACGAAGGTAGTGTCAGGTTCCATTTGCAAGATCTCATTGGCGCCAACAGTGACGGTATCAATCATCGGTGAGGGCACTTCATTGGCATCCTCGGTGTAAGTAAACACTTCGTAAGTTCCTGGAAGCACCTTTTGGAAGGCAAACACGCCACCAAGTCCCACGCGGACATCATCTTGGTGGTAAGTATCGCCGAGTTTGCGAAGGTAGACTCGATGCTCGTAGGCCCATCCTGAGCCACGTGGGCTCGCACCATGGAAATACAAAGCCCAGACCTTGCCTTGAATGACAGAGGTGCCGTATGACTTTCCGTCATGGATGTAGATGGTGGGGACCTTAGCGACTTGGCCACGTTCAAGGGTCACCGTCTCAGCAACGGCAACCTTCTCGCCCGTCGCAAGCGTGGAATAGGCAAACACGGTGTACTCGCCCGGTGTCAGATACTCGAACTGATACATGCCATCGGGACCGGTTTCCACGTCATCGCCGTAGAAGGCCTGATCGCCATAAACGATGAAGACGTCCGTCTTGGAAGCGTCCAAGGTATCCACATTCAAGTTGTAGTCATCATCGGGATGATGAATGAGTTTCACATAACCCTGCACCGTCCCGGTGCCACCTTCACCCTCTTTGTTGTTGCAGGCGCCACAAAGTGCCAGCAGCAAGGCGAATCCCATAGTTAAAACAGCAATTTTTTTCATGGTTCAAGTTTTTCAATGTTTTCACAAGCCTTGTTCAGCACCTTCACGAAGTCTTTCAATTCCTCTTCCGAAATACCTTCCAAGATATCGTTGACGGCGGAAATGGCCACTTTCTTGGTATTGTCTTTCATGGCAAGCCCGGCTTTGGAGAGCTTGATGTTGTTGACACGGCGGTCCGTCGTGTCAACAACACGCTGTACCAGGCCTTTTTTCTCCAGATTGTCGATGAACTGGGTCACAGAGTTCTTGTCCTTCTGGATGATGTACGCAATGTTCTGCTGGGTCATCTCACCTTGATTCCAAAGCGTATCCATCACCAAGAACTGTTCAGCCGTAAGATTGATTTCCTCTTTCTTGAAGACCGAAGAGATATGTTTTTTCAACTTGCAGTTGAGAATGTTGACCAGAACGCCAACCTGTTTGATGAGCATCATAGCTTAATAGTTATAAGGAATGGCCATATTGGGCACCTCGGTGCCATCGTACACGCCCTTGTCAAGTTTTTCCTTGACCTCCTTGAAGGCGTTCAGTGTGTATTCCACATCCTCCATGCTGTGAGCGGCAGTAGGGATGATACGGAAGATGATCATGCCCTTGGGGATGACGGGATAGGTCACCACCGAGCAGAAGATGCGGTAGTTCTCGCGCAGGTCCTTGGCGATGTTGGTGGCTTGAACCACGTCACCCTTTACATGTACTGGAGTAACGCAGGCTTCGGCAGGACCGATGTCAAAGCCCATGTTGCGGAAGCCTTCCTGCAAGGTACGGGTCACTTTCCAAAGCTGGGCGCGCAAACGGTCGCCTTCCTCGCCACGGATGATTTCAAGACGTTTCTCGCATCCTTCCACAATGGCTAACGGCAAGCTCTTGGCATACATCTGCGAGCGCATGTTGTAGCGCAAATACTCTATTACATGTCTAGGGCCAGCCACAAAGCCGCCGATGATGGCCATCGCCTTGGCATAGGCACCGATATAGATGTCGATGTCATCCATCACGCCAAAATGCTCTGAGGTACCACGACCCGTGGGTCCCATCACGCCAAAGCCGTGTGCGTCGTCGATAAGGATGCGGAAGCTGTATTTCTTTTTCAGCTTGACGATACCCGCCAGATCACCCAAAGCGCCGGTCATGCCATACACGCCTTCCGTGATCACGAGGATGCCGCCACCCGTTTCCTTCACCACATCAGTGGCCACCTGCAGTTTCTGTTCCAGGCTGGCCATGTCGTTGTGACGGTATTTGTATTTGTTGCCCAGATGCAAACGGATGCCGTCGAGCAGGCAAGCATGAGCCTCGTTGTCGTAAACGATGACATCATGGGGGCTGGTAAGGGTATCGATAGTGGAAACGATGCCCTGATAGCCGAAATTGAACAGGTAAGCGGCTTCTTTCTTCTCGAAGTCGGCCAACTCCTTCTCGAAATGCTCGTGCATGCGGGTCTGACCCGACATCATGCGAGCTCCCATCGGAGCGGCCAGGCCCCAACGTGCGGCACCCTCGGCATCAGCCTTACGGATGGCCGGATGGTTGGCCAAGCCAAGATAATTGTTCAAGCTCCAGCAAAGTACTTCTTTGCCATTGAAAACCATACGGGGACCAAGTTCACCTTCCAAACGGGGGAAAGCGAAATAACCATCAGCACGCTCACGGTACTGCCCAATCGGACCGCCAGAGTCTTTTGCTATTCTTTCAAAGATATCCATCTTATATAAGTTGTTAGTTGTTCAGTTGATCAGTTGTTCGGTTAAGATTACAAAATTAGTAAATATATTGATAATCCACAAGCCTAGATTTTATACTTTTGCAAAAAAATAAGAAACCATGTTGGATTTGAAAGGCAAACATGCCATTGTCACGGGTGGAGGTACCGGCATCGGGCGTTCCATCGCCATCCATCTGGCCAAAGAAGGCTGCAACCTGATCCTCACTGGGTTAGGCATCGACGATTTGAACAAGGTGAAAGGCGAATGTGAGGCCATTGGCGTTCAGGCTTGGGCCACGGAAACCCGACTTGATGACTACAAATCCATCGATGAGTTCCATGATTACGTGATGAAACTCGGCGTTAACATAGACCTTTTCGTGCTGAACGCCGGCATCTCGCAACGCGAAAAGGCACTCGACACCGACTTCAGTGTAGATGAGAAAATCTTAAAGATCGACTTCCTGAGCGGAGTGTATCTCGTCAAGAAATTCGGTGATATGATCAAGGCTGCGGAACACGTACAGTTTTCTGTAACCACTTCATTGTCAGGATTATTCGGATTTCCATTACGTTCAGCTTACTGTGCCGCCAAGCACGCCCTGTTCGGCTTCTATGAGTCGTTGGAACTGGAATATCCCAATATCAACGTCACCTTCCTGATCCCCGGCCGCATCAACACACAGATCAGCAAGAGCGCCCTGATGGGCGACGGCACGGCTCACGCCAAGATGGACGCCGGACAAGCCAATGGCATGGATGTGGACAAATGCGGAGCCATCGCAGTGCGAGCCATCAAACGGCAAAGACACCGTAAACTCATCGGCAAGACTGAATTGCTGATGGCGCACATTCACAAATGGTGCCTGCCGCTTTATTACAAACTATCCAGAAAAATCTCAGCGACATGAAAGAGAAAGTGATTTGTGGCATACAGCAGGTGGGCATCGGAGTCAACGACTTCGTGGAAGCCTGGAAATGGTATTACGACAATTTCGGCTTCGAGGTGAAAATCGTTGATGACGAGGGTGTGGCAGAGCGCATGCTCCCATACACGGGAGGCAAGCCCCAGCCCCGCCGTTCGGGCATAGCCGTCAACATTCGCGGCGGTGGCGGTTTCGAAATCTGGCAGCCCAAAGGCCGTGAGCTCAACTACCTGAAAGAGCCGCTTCGCTTGGGCGACTTGGGCATCCTTATCGCCAAAGTCAAGACGGCCGACATCGAAAACGCCTTTAATACTTTTATTAATAAAGGTGCTGATGTCATCAGCGAGATCTTCACCGCACCGACAGGCCAAAAGCACTTCTTCATGAAGGATCCATACGGCAACCTGTTTGAGTTGGAGGAGGATGACTATGTCTTCGTTGATGAGAAAAAGACCACTGGTGGTGCCAACGGTGCCGTCATCGGTGTGAGCGACATGGACCGTTCCCTCCCCTTCTACATGAAGCTTTTGGAATATGACAAGATCGTTTTTGACCAAACAGCGGTGTTTGATGACCTGAATGCGCTTCCTGGAGGCGATGGCAAGTTGCGTCGTGTCATCCTTGAGCGTTCCAAGCCCATCGAAGGTCCTTTGAGCCGCATCATGGGCACTTCGCATTTGGAGTTGATCCAAGCCGTGGACGGCCCTGGCAAGAAACTCTTCGAAGGCCGCTATTGGGGCGATCCCGGATTCATCCACCTCTGCTTTGATGTGCGCAACATGGAGGCTGTCAAAACCGAGACCGAAGCCATGGGACATCCCTTTGTATGCGACAGCGGCGCTGATTTCGGCATGGGCGAAGCCAACGGCCACTTCACTTACGTCGAAGACCCCGACGGCACACTCATCGAGTTCGTCGAGACCTTCAAGATCCCGATCATCAAGAAATTGGGATTGTATCTCAATCTAGCCAATAAAGACGACCACAAACCGCTCGGCATTCTCAAACTGCTACGGTTTGCCAAAATAAAGAGAGAACATATCAAATAAAAAAAGCCGCTCGAATGAGCGGCTTTTTCTCTTTAAAAGCTATTTCTTATTTCTTGACAGAAAGCTTAGCCTTGACATCCTTTGTAGCATCGATGGCATCGGCACCCATGTAAATAATGGTGCCAGCGGCATTGTCGATGATATAGGTGTAACCCTTTTCCTTACCCACAGCGTTGATGGCGTTTTGGACCTTTTCAAGGACGGGCTTCAGCAACTCTTCCTGCTTCTTGACCATTTCCTCTTCAGCGTTGGCGCGGAACTGCTGGATGCGATTTTCCATGTCAACAATCTCTTTTTCCTTGGATTGCTTCACCAAGTTCGACAAGGTAGCCTGGTTGGCTTCATAATCCTGAACCTTGCTCGAATACTCGGTCAACATGGTCTGGAGCTGTGACTGCAACTCGTTGTAATAGGACTCCAAATTGCTCTTCACCTTGGCGCTTTCAGGCATGGATTCCACAATCTCGGCGGAGTTGACATAGGCAATCTTCATCTGGGCGTTGGCCATTCCTGACAACACAAAGAGAGCCACTCCCAAAAACAATACTTTGAAATACTTCTTCATTTTATGACTATTTATGATTTAACTATTCTTGTTTTCTTCATTGAGGGTGCAAAGATAGCAAAAATTCCGATAGGCCGAATCGTTTTTACTTTTTTCCGGCCTTTACGGGAGCATTGGACTTTCCAGCAGAAGAGCCAGTCTTGCCTGGAGCAGCGGCCGCAGCGCGCTTGCGGTCTTCACGACGGACGGTCTGCATCACATTGCTCAGCTGGTCGAGGACATCGTCACTGACATCCACTTTGTCGGAGGCATAAAGGATTGAGGTACCCGAAGCCATGTCGAAAATGAAGGTATAACCCTTGGTCTGGGCCAGTTCGGTCAATGCGGTGTAAATCTTCTCTTGAATGGGTTGAACCAACTCGGTACGTTTTTGGAACAGCTGGCCTTCAGCGCCAAAATACTGCATCTGAAGGGTCTTCGCTTCCTGTTCCTTGTTGATGATTTCCTGCTCACGGGCACGCTTTTGGTCTTCTGAAAGCAGCACCATCTCTGTCTGGTATTTCTGATACATTTCCGACACTTTGTCATAGATTGCCTTCACCTCGTTCTGCCATTTGGTCGAAAGGGTGTTGAGCTCCTCCTGTGCATCAGCGTATTCAGGAATATTGCTCAAGATGTAATCGGAATCGACGTATGCGAATTTCTGTCCGCCAATCTGTGCATTGGCACTAAAAACGCCACAGCAAACGATGGCTGCGGTCAAAAGCAATGATCTCAATGTTTTCATTTTTATGTCTGTTTATTTGTTATCCAAAATATGCTATTCAACAATAACCATGCCGATTTCCACCGAAAGCATTAATCAATGGAGCCGCCGATGGAGAAGTGGAACTGGCTGCCGTTAGCACTGCTGTTGCCCGGCACCGCGTCGAAACCATAGCCCCAGTCGAGACCGAGGAGACCGAACATCGGCAGGTAAATGCGGGCGCCCACACCAGCCGAACGGTACACCTTGAACGGATTGAAGTTCTCAAAGCCGACCCAACAGTTACCAGCCTCCAAGAAGCCCATCACATAGATGGTGGCCGATGGATTCAGCGACAAGGGGTAGCGCAGCTCCATGGTATATTTGGTGAAGATGCTGCCTCCGGTAACGCCCGAAGTACTGTTAAGATTCGGGGTAAGCGACTCGTTCGCATAACCTCTCATGCCGATGATTTCACGGCTGTCAAACATGCTTCCGCCCGTCGAGAGACCGTCGCCGCCAAGATAGAAACGATGGAACGGAGTGGGGCCAATCTGGTCGTTGTAATAACCGAGATATCCAAAACGAACGCGGGTCATCAGCACTAACTTCTCATACAATTCAGAGAACCAGACCGCTTTGAACTTCCACTTGTGCATCTCAATCCACTTGTATTTGTCATCATCCGGAAGCGTGGAATAGTCCGTGTTCGAAAACAGCGAATAGGGTGGCGTAATCTCCAGTGAGAGCATGATCTCCGATCCGTTTCTCGGGTAGATAGGCTGGCTGACGGAGTTACGGCCGATGTTGATATTGTAACTGATCAGGTTGAAATAGCCGTTGCCCGTACCGAAGTTATAAATGCTTGAATAGTTCTTCAGGCGATAATTCATATAGGACAACCCATGATAAAGCGTGAAGTAGTCATCAGGCCATGTCAGGCGCTTGCCCAACCCTACCGTCACACCAGTCATCCGGAAATAGCCGAAATTCTCGTCTTTTCGCTCATATCCGTTGCTATAGAACGACTGATAAATAGAGGTCGTCAACGCATTGGGTTTACGCCCGCCCAGCCATGGTTCGGTGAACGAGGCTGCATAATAGATGTAGCGGGTGCCATAAGTCGATACTTGCAATGAGAACTTCTGTCCATCGCCAGATGGGATAGGCTTCCAGGCATCTTTTTTGAAGATATTCCTCATGGAGAAATTGTTGAACGAGACACCAGCCGAGAGAATCAGCATGTTCAGTCCCCAACCTGCGGAGAAAGACACTTGGTCGGCGCTGGCCTCCTCCACTTGATATTCGATATCGACAGTGTTGTCGGTATAATTGGGTCTCACATCAGGATTGATGGACTCTTGGTTGAAGAAACCCAGCGTGGCGAGTTCACGAATGGTACGGTGCACATCGCTACGGCTGAAAAGCTGTCCGGGGCGGGAATACATCTCACGCATCACCACGTAGTCGTTGGTCTTGGTGTTGCCTTTCAAGGTGACATTGCTGATACGAGCCTGCTTACCTTCCTGCATGCGAATTTCCAAATCAATGGAGTCATTCTCAACGCTGACCTCCACAGGATCCACTCGGAAGAACAGATAGCCATCATCCATATAAAGCGACGAAATGTCAAGCGTGGTCTCGCTGTAGGTAAGGTTGGCGTTCAGCAGTTCCTTATTGTAGACATCGCCTTTCTTAATGCCAAGAATACCGCCCAAGGTCTCACTGTCGTACTTGGTGTTACCCGTCCATTTGATATCGCGATAGTGGTACAGGTTGCCTTCGTCGATTTCTATGTCGATGCCGATGTTGCCGTCATCGAGACTATAGACCGAGTCATTGACAATGATGGCATCACGGTAACCTTTTGCGTTGTATTTGGCAATGATGTTTTGCTTGTCTTCCTCATAATTCGCTTCCAGGAACTTGGAACTCTTGAAGATACGGGGACGGTAGTTTTCGTAGAAGTATTCCTCCACATCGGTAATGGCCCTAAGGGGCTTGAGCGTTATGGCGTCAGCCACTGCGTTGATTACCATGGGACCAAGCGGATCCAGCGGATTGAACACGCCTTTCTCCTTGGTTTCTTTCATGGCCGAGAGAATCTGTGCATCGGAAAGGCCTTGGTTGCCTTTCAGGTTGATGGCGCCAATCTTCACTTTTTTACCCTTGTCGATGTCGATCATCAAATCCACATAATGGTCCCTTGTAGTGTCGGGCACCTGCTGGATGGTCACCTTGGCGTTATAGAAGCCCTTATCCGCAAAGTAATCCTCGATGATCCGGCGAGTCTTGTTCTCAAGATGGCTGGTGGCGATGTCGCCTCTGGTGATGTTGATCTTGTTGCGGATGTCGTCCGCTTCCGACTTCTTGACACCGCTAAAGGAGAACTTCGACACGCGAGGGCGTTCCTGAACGATGATCTGGAGGAAGATCTTGTTGCCAAGGATATTGGTGGCGTTGATCTCCACGTCCTCGAACATGCCCTGGTCCCAAATCTTACGGATGGCCATCGCGACATCGTCTCCCGGAACGGTAATCTCGTTCCCTACTCTCAAACCCGAGAGCATGCTGAGAACGTTTTTGTCTACGTAACTCGTTCCTTCGACGGTGATACCGGCAATTTCGTATTTCTGGGGATTGTTGTAGTCAATATCCGACAGGTCGTCGCCAATCCTGACCTGAGCCATCAGGTTGCAACCTATCATCAAAAGCACAAGCAGTATATATTTCTTCATCGTTTTCATTTGCTAAGTTGTTCGCTGGTCTTGCCAAAACGGCGTTCGCGATGTTGGTAATCCAAAATGGCCTCGTACAGGTCTTCCTTCCTGAAATCGGGCCAGTATTTGTCGGTAAAATAAAGCTCTGAATACGCCAGCTGCCACATCAGGAAGTTGCTGATACGGAGTTCTCCACTGGTACGGACAAGCAGTTCAGGATCAGGCATGCCAGCGGTGGTGAGTGCCTTGGCAAAGGTTTGCTCGTCGATATCCTCAGGGTTCAGCTTGCCTTCTTTCACTTGCTGTGCCAGTTTACGCGCGGCTTGGGTGATATCCCATCGTCCGGAATAACTCAGGGCGAGATTGAGTCCCATCCTTTCGCCTTTGCCGGTGATCTCCATTGCCTCTTGCAACTTGTCAAAGATCGCTTTGGGCAAGCGGTCGGTGTCGCCACATACGGAAAGCCTGATGCCGTTCTTCAGCAACGTCTCGGTCTCTTTGAGAATGGTTTGTCCAAGGAGTGTCATCAGTCCACTCACCTCATCGGCAGGGCGGTTCCAGTTTTCAGTGGAGAAAGTATAAAGGGTCAGGTAGGAAACACCCAGTTCGGCACAGGCTTCACTCACCTCACGCACTGCCTGAATGGCATTTCGGTGACCGAAGATACGAGGTTTGCCCTGTTCCTTGGCCCAGCGCCCGTTGCCGTCCATGATAACGGCGATGTGCTTGGGCAGACGTTCCAACTGTATTTGATCTTTCAATGACATGGCTATTCAAGGTTCATTTTACAAGCAGAATTATTGGGAATCACGAACTTCCAGGTGAAGGACACGTTGACCATTCCGAACCAATCATTCGTCTGTGAATTGCCCCTCTGGTAACCTACAGGGAAGTTCTCATCACCGTCAGGATAGACGCCACTCACATCATCGAGATAGTCGGTAAGGGTATAGTGCATGCGCCATTCCACCGTAGTGGCAATATGCTTTGACAACGACAGTTTGAGGCCCATTCCGAAAGGCACGGATAGGGCATATTCCGAGTAATTTTGATTCTGTTCGACATTCTTGGGCTCCGTGTCAAACATAAAGCCCGAAATACCGCCGAAGATATACGGCGAAATGGTGTTTTTGATATGCCCGGTATAGTAGTCCAGAAAGTTGAATTCCGCTATCAGGGCAAGGTCGTTCACCGTCGACTTGAAACTGAGTTCCGCCTCCGGACGCCATGCCGTTACCGCATCGCTGGCCCTGAACCGGCCGTGGGTGTAATCCAGACGGAACGACCAGCGGGTGTTGTAGTTGAAACGCACCAAGGCACCCCAGTCGTAGCTGAACTGGTTCAATTCCTTCCATTGCCATTGGCCGAGGTTCCTCCAAACGTTCAGTTCTCCGACATAAGACGTGATACCGGCATGAGGACCGACCTCAATGGTTTTGGGGTTCTGGGCATACACTCGACTACCAGCCTGACCCAATAAAATCAGGCAAAACGCTGTCAGCAAAATATGCAGTCTTTTCTTCATTTTCATAAAGTTTGCAAAAATAAGACTTTTTTATTTATGTGACAACGCAGAAAATCAATTTCTATTGTCCTTGCCCCACGATAGTTTGTTACGAATCGTGCTGAAGAAATCCGTTCCTTCCATCCTGACCGTGTTGATGCAGAAGTCTGCCTTGCGCACAACCAGTTCCACGGAGGTATCCAGGGCGCACACACGGGAGTCCATGCTGAACACGAATTTCTTCTCGCGACCCTCGACTTGGATGCGGACGACGCTATCGTCGGGGATGACGATGGGGCGCACCGTGAGGTTGTGGGCGGCTATCGGGGTGATGACGAAGCAGTGCGAGTCAGGCGTGAGGATGGGACCGCCGGCACTCAGCGAATAGGCCGTGGAACCCGTCGGGGTAGCCATCAAAATGCCGTCACCCCAGTAGGTATTGAGGAAGACATCGTTCACAAAGACCTTGATGGCCAGCAACGAGTGCTCAGGGTTTCGGATGATATTGATCTCATTCAAGGCATAGTTGACCTTGTCATGAAAGACGCCTTGCGGCGCCACCAATTCCAGCAAGGTACGGGATTCCGTGGTGAAACGGCCTGCGACAATCTGTGTGACCGCTTCGTGAATCTCTTCCTTGGCCACGCTGGAGATAAAGCCCAGCCTGCCCATGTTGATGCCCAGCATCGGGATGCCTGAGTTGCCCACCAACGGCACGGCATCAAGCATGGTACCGTCGCCACCGATGGAAAGCAGCATGTCCACGCGGCCGTCGAGTTCATCACGGCGCGCAAGGCAATCCACCACCTCCACGTGGTTGTCCGTCAGTTCCTGAATCAGCTTTTGCAGGTACACCTCGTTTTCCGGGGCGATGGTCTTTCTAAAAATCGCGATTCTCATAGGCTATGCTTGTTAAACGCTCATGTATCTCATCAGCAGGGCGTACCTGTCGCGCAGGTCGCTGTCCTCATCGGGCGAGCTGAAAGTGTTGGCAATGTTGTAGTTATAACGATAAAAGCTTTTCACAATGGCGGTACAATCCGACTTGTTGACCAAAATGCTCACCATGATGCGACCGGGATCCTCAGGGATGCCGTCCACCGTCAGGTTCAGTATCTTGGCGTCGTTCTCCTCCACAATCCTCGCGATCTCCGACAGACTATAGTCGTAAGCGCCCATCTCAAGCTGGATCACGCAAGCCTGCTCATCTTCCAATTTCTTCAGCATCAAATCCTTAATCGTCGGTTCCATAGCTCCAGTCCTCATTATTGTACATTCTCAGATAGTTGTTGTAACGCCAATCAGCGATGTCGCCTCGCTCAACGGCCTCCTTCACGGCACATCCGGGTTCATGGGTATGCGTACAGTTGCTAAAGCGGCACTCACTCATCAAGCCGCGCATCTCGGGAAAACGCTGTGCCAGCGTATCGGTCTCCATGTCGTACAGCGCAAACTCCTTGATGCCAGGAGTATCCACAATCCAACTGCCGAATTCAAGGTGATGCATTTCGGCAAAGGTCGTGGTATGCTTGCCCTTGTTGTGCACATCGGAAATCTCACCAATGCGCAGGTGCTGATGAGGATCGAGGGCATTCACCAAGGCCGACTTCCCCACTCCGGAATGGCCCGAGAAAAGGCAAATCTTGCCTTGCATCAAAGCTTTAAGCTCATCCAATTGGAAACCCGTCTTGGCCGACACACCGAACGAAGTATAGCCAATGCCAGAATAATACTCAATGAGTTCGGCCATCTCCCCTATCTGGTCGTCGGTATAGAGATCACATTTGTTGAACACCAACGCCGTAGGGATGTGATAGGCTTCGGCGGTGACCATGAAACGGTCGATGAAACCCGTGGACGTGCGGGGATTGGCCACGGTGGCCACAATGATGGCCAAGTCCACGTTGGCGGCGATGATGTGTGAGGCTTTGCTCAGGTTGACCGACTTGCGGACAATGAGGTTATTGCGTGTCTCAATTTTCTTGATCACGCCCGTGTCCTTGCCGGGTTCCTGTTCAAACACAACGTTGTCGCCTACCGCTACAGGATTGGTCGATCGAAGCCCGTCGAGGCGGATCTTGCCACGAAGACGGCACTCCCATTGGTGCCCCGACTCATCGAGGACGATATACCAGCTTCCCGTTGACTTGATGACTTTACCGTTCATAAAGATGCAAAAGTAATGAAAAGTAGTCAGAAGTCAGAAGTTAGAAGTCAGAATTTTTTAAAATATATTTTTATTGAATTATTTGATATATAAAATTCCTTACTAATTTTGCATCAATAAAACTATTAATTATGAATGACGAAATCTTATATCAAATTGCCATCACGCTGATTCCCGGCATCGGTGACATCAGCGGCAAGAAATTCATCGATTATTGTGGTAGCGCCAAAGCGGTATTCAAGGAAACCAGAAAGACCTTGGAGAAGATCAACGGGATGCGAGAGGTGACCGTGGATGCGCTATGCAACCCGAAAGACTTATTGAAGCGTGCCGAACTGGAGGTGGAGTTCATCGGACAAAACGGCATCAAACCCTTGTTTTACAAGGATTCAGACTACCCAAAACGGCTTCTGCAATGTGACGACAGTCCTCTGATGCTGTATTACAAAGGCAACGCCAACCTCAATGCCAATCGTGTGGTGGCCATCGTCGGCACCCGTAACATCACGGACTACGGAAAAGAGAACTGCGCCCAGTTGGTGAACGACCTTATCGACGACCACGTGCTGGTGGTCAGCGGACTGGCATACGGCGTCGATACCATGGCGCACCGAACGGCGGTGAAGGCAGGCATCCCCACCGTGGGCGTGCTAGGGAACGGCTTGCAGCAGATTTATCCAGCGGCAAACAAAAAACTGGCCTCAGAGATGCTTGCCAATGGCGGGTTGCTCACCGAGTGCATGAGTGGCATGAATCCCATCAAGGAGAACTTCCCACGACGCAACCGCATCATCGCTGGGATGGCCGATGCCGTCATCGTTGTGGAATCCGCCTTGAAAGGCGGGTCGTTGATCACTGCTGACCTGGCCAACTCCTACAGCCGCGATGTGTTCGCCTATCCCGGTCGGGTAAAGGATCTCTACAGCCAAGGCTGCAACTACCTGATCCGGACCAACCGCGCCCACCTCATGGAGAGCGTCATCAACCTGCGTTATGTCATGCGATGGGAGCGACCCTCAAGCGAGGAACGCCAAACGGCGTTGTTTCGCGATTATACCGACGATGAGAAACGCATCATGGACTGCTTTGGCGACAAGGCCATTATCAGCCTCGACGACTTGATTGTCAGCACGGGACTGCCGACGACGAAACTGGCCAGTGTACTACTCAACCTTGAATTCGACGGAATTGTGATGGCCCTACCAGGGAGACGGTACAAGCGGTGTTAACGTTAATCGAGCTTGAGCACGGCAAGGAATGCCGATTGAGGCACTTCGACGTTGCCGATCTGACGCATGCGCTTCTTACCAGCTTTCTGCTTCTCCAGCAGCTTACGCTTACGTGAGACGTCACCACCATAACACTTAGCCGTCACGTCCTTACGCACCTGACGCACCGTCTCACGGGCGATGATCTTGGCTCCGATGGCCGCCTGGATGGCAATATCGAACTGGTGTCTGGGGATCAGCTCTTTCAGCTTCTCGCACATGCGGCGGCCGAAGTCGTAGGCGTGTCCACGATGGATCAAGGTGGAGAGGGCGTCGACCGATTCTCCGTTGAGCATGATGTCAAGCTTCACCAGATCGGCATCCTGATAGCCGGCGATATGGTAGTCGAATGAAGCATAGCCCTTGGAAATCGACTTCAGTTTGTCATAGAAGTCGAACACGATCTCACTCAACGGCATCTGGAACGTCAGCTCCACACGGTCAGTAGAGAGGTAGACCTGATTCTTGAGCACACCGCGGCGCTCAATGCAGAGTGTCATGATCGGGCCTGTGAACTCGTTCTTGGAGATGATCTGGGCAATGATATAAGGCTCTTCGATATGGTCGATCTTAGTGACCTCAGGCAAGCCGCTGGGGTTGTGCACCTCAATCATTTCGCCGTCAGTCTTGTAGCATTTGAACGAAACATTCGGCACCGTGGTAATCACGTCCATGTCAAACTCACGGTCGAGACGTTCCTGCACGATTTCCATGTGCAACAGGCCAAGGAAGCCGCAACGGAAGCCAAAGCCCAATGCAGCCGAGGATTCAGGTTCCCAAACTAAGGAAGCGTCGTTCAGCTGCAGTTTTTCAAGCGAAGCACGCAACTCCTCATAGTCGTCGGCATCCACGGGATAGATACCTGCAAACAGCATCGGCTTGACATTCTCGAAGCCTTCCACAGGCTTGTCGCAGGGGTGTTCCACGTGAGTGATGGTGTCGCCCACCTTGACTTCCTTGGAGGTCTTAATGCCCGAGATGATGTAGCCCACGTTGCCAGCCGAGAGTTCCTTCATCGGTGCTTGTCTTAGCTGAAGCACACCAATCTCATCTGCGTTATATTCCTTACCTGTAGCAAAGAACTTCACCAAGTCGTTGGTGCGGATGGTACCGTTCATGATGCGGTAATAGGCAATGATACCACGATACGAGTTGAACACCGAGTCGAAGATCAGGGCTTGAAGCGGCGCTTCTGGATCGCCTTTGGGTGCAGGGATACGTTCCACGATGGCGTCGAGGATGGCAGGCACGCCTTCGCCCGTACGAGCACTCACCTTGAGAATTTCCGAAGGATCGCAGCCGAGCATGTCCACCATCTGGTCCTCCACGATGTCGACCATGGCGCTATCCATGTCGATCTTGTTCATCACGGGGATGATCTCCAGGTCGTGTTCCAAGGCCATGTATAGGTTGGAGATGGTCTGGGCCTGGATGCCTTGGGTGGCATCGACGACCAGCAGAGCGCCTTCGCAAGCGGCGATGGAGCGTGACACCTCGTAGGAGAAGTCGACGTGACCTGGGGTATCGATGAGGTTAAGGGTATAGATCTCACCCTTGTATTCGTATTTCATCTGGATGGCGTGGCTCTTGATGGTGATGCCGCGCTCGCGTTCGAGGTCCATGTCGTCGAGCACCTGGTCAACGAGTTCCTTCTCGCTGACGGTCTTGGTGAGTTCAAGCAGACGGTCGGCCAGGGTTGACTTGCCGTGGTCGATATGTGCGATAATGCAAAAGTTTCGGATGTTTTTCATGGGGTGCAAAGATACAACTTTTTCTGTTACTTTTCCCATTGATGGAAAAGTAATCTAATGACAAAGGCTTATCCTTTCACCGTTTCACAATTGAAGCACCGGATTGTTCCGCAGATTTCCTACAATGTTTTGATAGAGCATCACATCTTCAACCCTACTAATGGAGGTAATGCGTTTACCGCCATCTTTCGACGAGCCTCCGCAATGGAATACCATCTCGTTCTTGGTCCCATGGTCGATGAAGATATACCGGTCATGATAGATACCACCTGAGGTCTTCAAAATGATGTCAGCGCTGGGATATTCCCGTTGGAAATCAGCGAACTCGGTCTGATGAAGACCATGATTGACATTGTCGCTAAACATAGTCACCTTTACGCTTGATGCCACCGATTTAAGCAACACCAATGATTTCAGGCTGATATAATTGTCGATGATATGAATGGTTTTCTTGGCGTAGGAATAGATTTCGGCATAAGCCAAATCAGCCTCTACGGTTTGACCATTATAAAACAGGTAATCCTTCTTGATGTTTGGGTCAGTGAAATCCTTTATGACTACGGAGAGTTCATCACGTGTGACCATCTGTTGCTTTATTTGACGGATATCTTCGGCATTATTCTGGGTTTGGATAAAAAACGCTTTGATTTCAGAGGAAGGCAATACGTTTTGAAGCTGAGTAATGAAGTTTTTCATTCGCTTGAAGAGCTTAACAAGCTTTTTGCTCTGTTTAATAGCGAGATCTCCTTTCAACACCATCATTAGCATATAGATTCCCTCCTCCGTAAAGGCATAAGGAAGGTATCTTGTCCCGCCCCATCTTGAGGTCGAATTTTTCGACCTCAAGATTCTAAACTCATTATCAGTTAGTTGAAACCTATCTTCTTCGTCAAATCGCTCAATATTATTTTTGACCTGCTCATTGAACCTTTTAGTAGTATATCCATATATTTCCGCCAAATCGGCATCCAGCATCACCTGAACACCCCTAACAATGTAGATTTTCGACATTAAATACTCCTCAGTCAGAACCGTCAAAGTTTTTTCTTCCATAACACATTATTTTGTTCAGACCGCAAAGATAGCAAGAATATTATAATAGCATATATTAATTAATTGATTATTTTTAAACTATTGTAGCATTCAGAAAACCGCAAGAATGAGCAGACAACGACTCGCATCATCGCTTTTCTCTTTTTCAACCGTTCAAGTTAGGAGCAACCCATTTTGGTAAGTCACAAAATGGAACCCCAACATAGTAAACTATTCAATTATTATTTACATTTGAATATTTTCTCACTCGCTTTTTTCATGTTCGTGGATAGCAACAATAATCACTCCACAGGATAATGTCCCAAATAAACCAATCCCAAATTCCCGTCGATGGCGATCTTATCGCCCATCTGCAAAGAATGGCCGTTGATGGCGCCGAACTCGTCGTTGACGTCAACCTCAAGGCCGTCGCAGCTGACCACACAGACTTTGCCAAGACGTACTGCCGTGACAGCAGCATGGGAAGTAGCACCACCACGAGCGGTGAGTAAACCATCACAATCGAAGATCATACCGATGTCGTCAGGCACCGTATCGGGACGAACCAAGATGACATGCTCATCAGGGAATTGCTTACGCAGGCTCTCGATCTGTTGCGGATTGAAGGCGCAGAGGCCATTCAAGGCTCCACCGCCGATTCCCATACCATGGCCAACGGGATGCATCTCATCGGGCGACAGCACAAAGGCAGCCGGCTTCTCCTCCGTCTTCAGGTCTTGATCACGGGTCTGGAGGATATGGAAATCATCGGGGTTGTCGCTCTCGAAAGTAAACTCAATCTCTTGAGGGCTGTAACCCAAATCTTCGGTGAGTTTCACGGCCGTGCTGTAGATCTTCTTGTACATATCGGGCAGCAGCATCTGCATCGAGGGGCCTTCGAGACCGGCCGACTTGCGCTGGGTCTCCCCTATCGGCAGTGGCTTCACCAAACCACCCACGATGTCCTCGCCCTGACTACGCAAGGTGAAGTCGCCATAGAGATGTACCCCTGGACGCTCACGGTTGGGGTTCTGGGTGAACACCACGCCAGTGCCCGAAGTGGCGCTGCGGTTGCCGAAGATCATCTGCTGCACGATGACGGCGGTCCCCCAGTTCTCCGAGATGCCCAAATGGCGACGATACGCCAAAGCACGCTCGCTGTTCCACGAGTCAATGACCATATTGACGCACTCGATCAACTGCTTGAAGGAATCTTGCTCAAAGACCACGCCATGCTCTGCCAAGATACGCTTGTAGGCCATCGCCATCTCCTTCATCTGGGCTGCCGTGAAGTCGGCCTTCATCACCACGCCAGTCTGCTGCTTGTAAGCATTGATTTCGTCATCAAACACGTCACGTTCGATGCCTTTGGCCATGCCCCAACTCTGCAGCAAACGACGGTAGGAGTCCCAAACGGTCCAGCCCTTTTCGGGATCTTGGGCGACCGCCTCGGCAATTTCATCGTTCAAGCCCACATTCAAGAGGGTGTCCATGGCACCGGGCATGGAAATAGCCGTCCCTGAACGCACCGAAAGCAGCAGAGGATTATGGGGATCACCGAACTTCTTTTGGGTGATGCCTTCCAGTCCACCGATGAACTTACGGATCATGCCGTGAATCTCGGAACGTAGTTCAGGAATGGTATTGATGGTGTCGTTACGACGGAAAGTCTCTGTAGTGATCACGAAGCCCGGAGGCACCGGCAGGCCATTCAGATAAAGGTTCTTCAGATGATAGGCCTTGTTGCCGATAAACACCTGGTTATCCATCTTGGGAGTGGCTTTCCAGAAGGGGCTGATCAGCATCTCGGAGTTGTAGGTCATGATATCGTTGATCAGCTTTTGGTCCAGATCGGCCGCCATGCCCCTCAGTGACTTCAGGATGCGGGCGATGAAGTTGTCCAGCGGCTGCATCAGGAAGGCATCCGATAAAAGGTCACGGTGGAATTCCTCCGATTTCTTACTGATCAAAGCGGCGGTCTCGCGCTCATCGAGCTTGCCCTCCGGATCGAAGATTTGCGGAACGACGACTTTCAGCGGGTATTCATACGACTTCAGGAAATAGTTGATGACGATACGCCTGACGTCCTCGGAAATAAAGCCGAAGATATTGATGTATTGGTCAAACGAGAAGCTTCGGGATGTCAACGAATACTTGAGCATTTGGAGTTTTGCGTTCAGGCCTTGGTTGGTGATACCGTCAAGTTCCAGACCTTCACGGAAATATTCGAGGATGTCGTAAATCACCTCCAACGTACGGGCTGAGATATACTCCAAGTTAATACCCTGCACCACCTGTTCCATCAGCTGGGTAGCCACACGTTCGAGCCTGAATGTTAAACCCATTGCCTCAAATTTATTCTCTCGATAAGTGCCGTACATCGAAGGGATGCCAATGGCGATATGACGCTTGTGATAGATATTCTCCCAGCCTTCGCTCTCCTCGGGATTAAAGATGATTTCTTTCAGCTTCTCCATGAAGGCGTAGATCATCTTCAACGATGTGCCGATGTCTTTCTTCTTGTAGGCCTTCTCAAAAGCGTCGATGTCCTTATCTGCAATAAATGGATAATTTCTGAGCGAATTGAAGATGTTGACCGATTCGAACGAATACTTCTCACGGAGGAAAGCGTAAAGATCCTTGATATCCATCAGTCGGGCATGTTCGCGGTCGGCGATAGCTTGGTCGAGTTGCAACTTTTCAGCGGCACGACCGATGAGTTTATCGAAATCGTCTCTCGAGAGCATGAGCAGGTCTTCAGCATCGAGACAACTTGTTTCGCTCATGGTAACAGTGATATTGTGCACGTAAGTGAACCACTCGCTGTTGACGTCGATGCTGTCGTAAACGTTGTTCGGAAGAATCGCCCTGAGGTTTTCTTTGATGCCATCGCTCCAGAATTGGAACACGCTGAAAGTAAGACCGATCAATGTGTTGTTACTCTCGGTATGCACTTGCTTGCGAAGGAAGTGTACTAACTTGTCTTCACGACCCGAAATCTCGTCCATATTGGTAGTGACGTTACGGATCTCGCCCTCGGCGCCAATCTCATTGAAATAGACGGGGAAGATGCGGGTCAGTTGCTTTACCTTTTTATAATATGGGCTGATATTGGAGTTGAGGATTTTAGTAATTTCCCGTTGGAAAAGATCGGTGTCACTAAGAAAAATGCCGCCTAACTTGAGGTTGACAATCAAAGAAGAAAGCAACTTTTCCATCGGGAACTTGGAGTGCTCGATGAGCTCCAGCCATACACGGATATTCTTGATATGGTTCTCATCCACAGAAAGTTGCCAATCCTCGCCCACAAACACATTGCCTGGCGTGACGAAGCCAAAGGCGATGAGTTTCTTCTCGAAGTAGTTGACGTATTCCTTCATCTCGGTCTGGTCGACGTCGATGACTTTCAGGCCCAAGGTGAGTTGGAAGTCAAGCACAGCCGACATGTAGTCCTTGCGCAGCTCCTCGGCGAGGTCGAAGATGGTGTCGATGAAAGGAATCAGCTGCTCTTGCGGCATCTCATCGATGGCGTCGCGCATCATGCGGTCCATGTTCCAGATGAGGCGCTCGCGCTGGTTCTCCATACCCGGCAGATGAAGCAGGAAGAAGACGTAATGGAACTTGGTAATGAAATGCGGGAAGGCCTGCTCCGACTCGGTGAAGCGTTTGGCCACCTGCTCGAAGTTGGGCATGTCAGTCAGCTTCTCCCATGTGTCGGCAGCGTTCAAGTCAGCTTTCAGCTGCTCAAAATACGGCTTGCCCACTTCCTCACACACTTTCTTGATTTCTTCATCGGTCAGCAGGGTTTTCTTGCTCTCCACCCAGTTTTCCACCTGCGAGGTCTCTTGCCAGTAGCGATAGTTCTCCTGAAGCATCTTGCGAAGCAGGCCACAGGCTGCATCGGCAAAATGCTCGTCGTGCGCCACCTTGTCAAGATAGCGGCCCGCGTGTTTTGTGGCCAGGATAAAGACGTCTTTGTTGGTTTCAAACGCATCGTTCAAGATATTGAATACCAACGAAATCAATTCGACATGTTTCGGCGATTCAGCAATCACTTTGTTGGCAAACTCCATCAAGGTGATGACGATGTTGAGGCGCAGTTTGGCCGCCACATCGGGTTTCAGCAGGCTGTGCATCATTTCCAAGGGGATGTGCAATGCATCGGCGGGGATGTCGTCGCGTGTGTAGAACCAAAAGTCGTCGAGGAGCATCTTGCGCAGCTCTTCCGTGACGAAAGTATGGTTCGACAGTGGGTGATGGTATTCGGTGATACATTCCTTGGCCCGTTTGTTGATGCCGAAGTATTTGGCCGACAGGGCGATAAACTGTTGGTGTTCTTCAGGGATGAAGATATCTTTGTATCTGGTCTGTGCCAGATTGGCCTCAAGGGCTTGAGATTTGAAAGTTTCAGACATGATGTTGTATTACATAACCTGCAAAAGTACGCCTATTTCGTGAAAGAGACTGTGGGTTGAGGAAAAAAGTTACCGTTTTCCTTTACCCTCCATAAGTGTTCCATTGGTCTCCTCTCGACCAAAACCCGTGTTTTCCTGTCAGAAAATCCCCAACTTCCCCCCGCACTTCCTTCGCCTTTCGCAAGGAGATGCCATACTGATGCCATACTAATGCCATACTGATGCCATACTCTTGCCATACTTTAAAGTATGGCAAGAGTATGGCTACACTATGGGTAGAGTATGGGTAGACTATGGCTACTCCTTGCCAAGTCCTTGCCAAGTCCTTGCCAAGTCCTTGCCATCACCTTGGGAACTCCTTGGGTAGAGCTTGCCAAAATAGAGTATCTTATAAACCAGAAAAACTGAGCTTTTTTGCAAACTATTTGTGCCGGTTTGTCACCTGTGCAGCGATTTGGCACAGGCTTGCATTTTCTGTGCAGCGAAAAAGTTGCCAGACGTGGAGCCTCCGTGCGCACTGCCGTGCGCGCCCCACGCCTGACAACTTTTTTTGCACGTCTTGCCCGTGACGGAACAAACAAAGGTTAGTTCTGAGGCGCAGCACCGCACAGCTCGTTTAGTTCGTCGGTACATCCCACACCAAACGGACACACATGCGAAGATTGCGGGATTTCAAGGGATGGTTAGAATTCAACAGCTACAAATTCTTGGCCCAATTGGTGGATTTGCTGTAACACCTGTTGCTCACGTTCTTTGGAAGGTTTCTTGAAGCCATTGATATAATTGCGCAACAAGCCTGCGTTGATACCCGCTTTTTCCGCAAACCGTCCAACATTAATCTCCGGATGCGTCAGAAAGAAACGTTGCATTTCTGAAGGCTCCGCTTCATCGTAGGTGAAGCTCTCGAAGCTGACATCCACATCCAATTTCCGCCAATGTATCCCTATCGTGCTGATCTCATATTCACGGCGTTCCTCATCGGACGCATTTGCCAACTCCTTGTACCACAGCAACGACTGCCGATACGTCTTCCCGTCGTCGCCCAAACCATACAGCCATTCTCCGTCAAACCATATTTTATTGATCCTCATCATCTTCCGGCTTAAATATTTCATACCATCGATTGATGATAATTGCTGCAAAGATAGGTATTATTTTTGATTCCTGCAACAAAAAAAGGCAGCCTTCTTTCTCCCAAAAAAGAAGGCCGCCTCAATCATTTTTTAGTCTCTTCTGCGCTCATGCCGCAACGCGCTTCCCCCCTTTTAAGGGGCCAGGGGGGGGTAAAAACGCCCGCGACACAACTCAACTTAATATTTCGGGTATGCATCCCACACCAAACGGACACACATGCCAAGATCGCGTGTTGGATAGCTCTCATTAGCTGCATATCCATTTGTCGTTTTATCAAATTTCATAGCATACGCTTGTGGAGTTGCTGCCGAATTAGGTTGCTGTGTCACACCAGTGGCCGTCCAATAACAACCCTGGATGAAATCGCTAGTACTAGTGTAGCAATTGTAATCATAGTAATAAGAATCATTACGGTAGCCGACGGCAGGCAGGAACACACATCCGTCATTAAAAAGCTTATTAACATAATTTGCGATAGTAGTATGAGAATAAGTTGTAAGCTTATTCCATGAACTAGCAGTGAGGTCTCCCTTATAGCCATCAGGCGCTATGAACATGCCACACATATACGTATTATAAGTCACCCCATCTCTTGTTATACTCACTTGAAAACGTGCTTTCAAGAAACGCCTATCTCCTCTACTTGTATTATTGAGAAGGTAGTCCCATTCTTCATACGTCAGTGTGCGCCAATGGTCGTTCCCTTCGCCCGTCAATGCACATCCCCAGTCTGTTCCATCATACCAACTCAGATTCCTTGTTCCGTTCACCCAATCGTCTTCTCCTGTAACAGTAGGGTATTGAAAACCCCAACTGAATCGGTCCATTTCCACGTCGCTACCATATTGAACACCACTACTACCACTCCCAGTTTGATCGGCTGGGGAAGTCGAAGAGGTGTAAATTTTAACACCAAAGCACTCGTCGTACTGTTTTTCGTGGAAACTCCACCCTTCTGATGTGTTATACTTCAAGTTGGCCCTCGAGAAATAGACCTTCTGCGTGGGACTCACCGAGAATTGGGTCAATACATTCCCACTTGTCTTGACAGCATTTGCTAAAGCAGGCGCAGCAAATTCAGGATTATGAAGTGTAAATCCAGATTTGATAAAATCGTTTGCCTTAAGTGCTGTACCAACAGTAACATTTTCTGAATTAGCATTAACCCCGGTCCCGGTCACATGGCCGTCGGCTGAAAGTTTGGTGCCAGGCAGCAGGATGGCCCATCTCACGCCCGTGTTGCCTTCCTCTGTGTAAAGGTTGATAGTGCCCGTAGTATTGGTCTTGGCAATCGGAGTGAAATTACTGGAAGTCGTGGCAAAGCTGATGGTGGCCGTAGTTGGCATCTTCAACAAGGTGCATTCATATTCTGTTGGGTTGCTGAGATTGAACCTCACCAAGGCGCACTTGTATTCCAAAACGGCAGAGTAATTGCTGCTTGCCCCGTAAATTTGGGTCGAATGGCCGTAGCAGAGCACGGGCAGATTGTCGTGCTGGTCGGCAATGTTGATGGTGAAACTGGTTGTGGTTCCCGCAGTAGGTGCCGTTGCAGGCTCCTTGCCGCCCAAGAAGTAGAAGTGCAG
>CAMYVD010000021.1 GCA_947302205.1 uncultured Bacteroidales bacterium | reverse complement strand
CCCCAACATTAAAAGTGTTGTGCTCTACCTGCTGAGCTACCGAGTCAACCGCTTTTGCGATTTGCGGGTGCAAAAGTACAAAACTTTTTTCAATCCGCAAGAAAATATTTCAAAAACTTTATTTTTCCTCAATCCAGCTCGCCTTTGCCTTGACGGATAATGTAGACCTCGTCCTCGGTGCAGTCAACCACCGTGCTGGCTACATGCTCGCCGGCGCCACCGTCGATGATGATGTCCACCAGGTCTTTGTAGCGCTCGTTGATTTCCTCAGGATCCGTGAGGTAACCGCCCATTTCGTCTTCCTCGTCAACAATGGAAGTAGTCATGATGGGGTTGCCCAATTCTTGCACCAAATTGGTGATAATGGGCTGGTCGGGGATACGGATGCCGATGGTCTTTTTCTTGCTCTGGAAGATGCGCGGGATGTTGTTGTTGGCATTTAATATAAAGGTGAAAGGCCCCGGCAGGTTGCGTTTCATCATCTTGTAAACCTCGTTGGTGATGGGGCGGGTGAATTCGCTCAACATGCTGAGGTCATGGAAGATGAACGAGAAATTGGCCTTCTCCTTCTTCACGCCTTTGATCTGGCAGATCCGCTCAAAAGCCTTGGGGCTGCGGATGTCGCCTCCCAAGCCGTAGATGGTATCGGTAGGGAAGATGATGGTGCCTCCGTCGTGCAGACATTCCAAGATCATCTTCACGTATCGGGGATTGGGATTGGTAGGGTAGAGCTTCAGAAACATAGGCGTAAATTTTAAGCCGCAAAGTTACAAAATGCTTCGAAATGTGTACCTTTGCAGCCCGAAAAATCAAGGCAATGAAGATTCAATTGATATGGGATGCATTGACAAGCGACACAGCCATTAACCCGCTGATGATCCTTGTGCTGTTCATCTCCATGACGGTGCTTTCCATCTATCTTGACGAACTTGGCTTTTTCCGTTACCTCGCCAATAAAACCCTGAAAAGGGCAGGGAAGAACCAAAAGAAGCTGTTCATCTATCTTTACTTGATTGTTTCGGTACTCACCGTATTCACGTCGAATGACGTGATCATCCTGTCGTTTACGCCTTTCATCTGTTATTTTGCCAAAAACGCCAGGATCAACGCCATTCCTTATCTGGCGGCGGAGTTCGTAGCGGCCAACACCTGGTCGATGGCGCTGATCATCGGCAATCCTACCAATATCTACCTTTGTACGGCCTATGGCATCGGCTTTTTGGAATACATCCAAACGATGTGGCTTCCGACCTTGGGTGCCGGTCTGACGGCTTTCGTGATGCTGTACCTGATTTCGCGCAAGCACCTGAGCCAGCCTATCCAAGGCGAGGCGGAAGAGGTGGTCATCAAGGATAAGTTAAGCCTGTGGGTGGGTATCGTTCATTTGTCCATTTGCACGTGCATGCTGGCCATCTCATCCTATATTGGCGTGGAGATGTGGCTGGTTTCGGCCTTGGCGGTAGGGAGCCTTGTGGTTTGGTGCCTGGTGATTGACCTCAGCCGTCATCATGTGCCGGATGAACTCGTGGCTTTGGGAAAACGCGCACCTTGGAAGTTGGTGCCCTTCGTGCTCTTCATGTTTATCCTGACCATCTACCTCAATGAAAAAGGCGTGACGGCGGCCATTGGGGAGTGGCTGGGATCGCAATACACCGTTTATAAATATGGTATCAGTTCGTTTTTGGTTGCCAACATCGTGAACAACATTCCGATGAGCGTGCTGTTTTGCTCCATCATGCAGTCGTGCGATCCGGCAGTGCTGTCCGATGCTGTTTACGCCACGGTTATCGGTTCCAACATCGGAGCTTTCCTTACGCCCATCGGGGCTTTGGCGGGCATCATGTGGAGTTCCATCCTCAAGCAGCACGGCCTGAAATTCGGCTATCTCCAGTTCCTGAAGATCGGTGCTACGGTGGCTGTCCCTACCTTGTTGGTCGCGGTTTCACTCATTTGATTTTTTTCAAAAAAATTTAAAAAAATCCTTGGAGAAATCATCCGAAAAAAACTATTTTTGCAGTCCATCTACGGGGTGGTTCCCGCAGATGGTTTTTTGTTTTTATCACTCTAACAACTAAAAAAATGGGAGGCTTTTTCGGTGTCGTTTCAAAACGGCCATGCGCCACTGATCTTTTCTATGGCGTTGATTATCATTCACATCTAGGAACAAAACGCGCAGGTATGGTCACCCGCATCGGCGACCAGTTCTTCCGCTCGATCCATGACATTGAGAACTCGTATTTCAGGACGAAGTTTAGCGATGAATTGCCAAAGTTCGAGGGAAACATGGGTATCGGGGTCATCAGTGATACGGATGCACAACCCATCGTGGTGAACTCTCACTTGGGCCGTTTCGGCATCGTTACGGTGGCCAAGATCAATAACATGGATGATCTGGTGCAGCACTGCCTCGACCAGCGCCAGCACTTTGCCGAGTTGAGCATGGGCATGACCAATCCCACCGAGTTGGTCGCCCTATTGATCACCCAAGGCGAGTCCTTTGTGGATGGCATCCGCAAGGTCTTCAGCAAGATTAAGGGCTCTTGCTCCATGCTGATCCTTACGGAAGACGGCATTATCGCCGCCCGCGACCAATATGGACGTACACCGATTGTGATTGGTAAAGACAACGACGGCTATGCCGTAGCATTCGAAAGCCATAGCTATATCAACCTCGAGTATACCACGGAGCGTTTCCTTGGTCCTGGCGAGATCTTGAAGATCACTGCCGATGGTATCGAACAACTGTCGGCACCGCTGCCGAAGAGCCAGATTTGCTCTTTCCTGTGGATCTATTACGGCTATCCCGCTACCGATTACGAGAACATCAACGTTGAGGAGATGCGTTACAGCGAGGGCCGCGAGTTGGGTAAGATCGACGATGTGGAAGCCGACTACGTCTCAGCCATCCCTGACTCAGGCATCGGTATGGCCGTGGGTTATTCCAACGGCAAGCAACTTCCATATCAAAGAGGTGTGGTGAAATATACGCCTACCTGGTCGCGCAGCTTCATGCCTGTCAACCAGAGCCAGCGTGAGCATGTGGCCAAAATGAAGCTGATCCCCAACCGTGCCATGCTTACGGGCAAACGCGTGGTGTTCTGCGACGACTCCATCGTGCGCGGCACCCAGCTTCGCGACAATGTGAAGATGCTCTACGGCTATGGCGCCAAGGAGGTGCATGTCCGCATCAGTTGCCCGCCCTTGCTCTACGGCTGCCCGTTCCTGAACTTCTCCGCATCCAAGACCGAGATGGAGCTGATCACCCGTCGGGTCATTGAGAAGCTTGAAGGCGACTCCTCCAAGAACTTGGAAAAATATGCCGACCACAACTCAAAGGAATATGCCAACCTTGTGGAGGAAATCAGGCAACGTATCGGCGTTGACTCACTGAAATTCAACACCATCGACATTCTTGAAAAAGCTATTGGACTGCCCAAGTGCCAATTCTGCACCCATTGCTTTGACGGCTCAAGTTACGGCCATCAATAAAAAAAGCGGAAAAACGCTTGCCAGTTCAAGAAAAGATTGTACTTTTGCATCGGGTAAGTCTTATACGACCAGCTCCTGCTGAAATCCCCCAGGACCGGAAGGTAGCAAGGGTAGGCGGTTGTAGCGGTGCGATGTAAGTAGCTTACCCTTTTTTTATATCTTTGCAAAAAAATCTTTGAAGCATGGACCTTTCAATCGTCATACCCTTACTGAATGAAGCCGAATCGCTTCCTGAACTCGAGGCATGGATCCGCAAAGTCGTTGAGAAAGAACAATATAGCTATGAGATCGTGTTTGTTGACGATGGCTCGACCGACAATTCATGGAGCGTCATTCAAGGGCTCGCCAAGAACAATCCCAACATACATGCCTTGCGTTTCAGGAAAAACTATGGCAAGTCGCCAGCGTTGAACGAAGGCTTCAAGATCGTTCAGGGCGACGTGGTCATCACCATGGATGCCGACTTGCAGGACAGCCCTGACGAGATCCCGGAACTTTACCGCATGATCAAGGAAGAGGGGTACGATCTGGTCTCCGGATGGAAAAAGGTGCGTTACGACTCCAAACTGATGAAGAACATCCCTTCAAAGTTCTTCAACTGGACTACCCGTCGGATGTCGGGCATCAAGTTGCACGATTTCAATTGTGGACTGAAGGCCTACCGGATTGAAGTGGTGAAGAGTATCCAGGTGTATGGCGAGATGCATCGTTACATCCCCGTCATCGCCAAGATGAACGGGTTCAGCCACATAGGGGAGAAGGTGGTGCATCACCAGAAGCGCAAGTTTGGGCAGAGCAAGTTCGGCATGAGCCGTTTTGTGCGCGGCTACCTCGACCTCATCACCATCAACTTCATCTCGAAATTCAGCAACAGGCCCATGCATTTCTTCGGTGTGCTTGGCTCGCTGTCGTTCCTGGCTGGTTTCATCATCTCCCTGTATCTGGTGTTCACCAAATACTTTGGCCACAACTATGTTGCCATGACGAACCGCCCGTTGTTCTATTTGGGTATCCTCGCCATGATTGTGGGTGTCCAACTGTTCAGCACAGGATTCCTTGCCGAGATGATCACCTCGACACAAAGGGACAAGAGGGTGTACTCTATTTCGGAAAGGATTTAATAAAGGTCGTCAATTCTACCGTCGTAGCTGTCACCGAACTCATCGTTGAATTCATCAAATTCGTTTTCGTCGTATTCGTCCTCGAATTCGTCAAACGGACTGTCGTCCGGGATGTCGTCGGCGTTATCCCAGTCGAAGTCTTTCTCGAGCCGGTCCTCGCTGAACTCGTTGTCGTCATCCATGTTGTTCATGAAAGAGGCAATCTCGTCATCGCTCATCTTGTCGAAATCCATGTCGAGCAAAGCCGAGTCGCTGACGGCACGGCCCAACGATTTCAGGTCGCGCTTCAGGGTAGGTGAAACGTAGAACTCGTCAATGTTCTCTTCACAATATTTGATGTATTTTGGGTCTTTCTCAAAAACTTCAGCGATCGTCTGGCCTTCGTATTTTCCGAAAGTGAAGACGTCATCAAGGTCATAGAATTTCATAACGCGGTTGTTAATTTGATGCAAAGATAAGTTTATTTTTTCATATTTTTGCGTAAAATTTCAGCCATGAACACGAACATGTACCAAATACAGCAAACCATCCAGGATTCCATCGCTGTAAAACAGCTCATTCTCAACGATAAAGCCCTGTTGAATCGTATTGAGGAAGCCTTTGTTTTATGCGTCAATTCGCTGAAGTTGGGTGGAAAAATATGGCTTGCCGGCAATGGAGGCAGTGCCGCTGACGCACAGCATCTGGCAGCCGAGCTCAGTGGCCGTTTTTACCTTGACCGCAAATCACTGCCTGCCGAAGCATTGCACGTCAACAGCAGCTTTATGACAGCTGTGGCCAACGACTATGGCTTTGATAAGGTGTATGCGCGTATGCTTCAAGGCTGCGCCCATAAGGGTGATGTGTTGATTGCCATCAGCACGTCGGGGAATTCCACCAACATCCTTGAGGCGGTTGAAATGGCCAAGTCGCTGGGCATGCATGTGATTGCCCTTACGGGCGAGACTGGCGGCAAACTGCGCGATCGTTGCGACATCCTGCTGAACGTGCCGAGTCACGACACGCCCCGCATCCAAGAATGCCACATCATGATCGGTCATGTCATTTGCGAGCATATCGAAAAGGAGTTGTTCGGATGAAAAAGGATTGGAATCAAATCGTTCAGGACGACTGGACACTGTTCCTGGACCGCGACGGTGTCATCAACCGCCGTATCATTGACGGCTATGTCACTACATGGGAGGAATTCGAGTTCCTGCCTGGCGTGTTGGAGGCCTTGAAGGTCTTTGCCCAACGGTTCAAATATATCTTCGTGATTACCAACCAGCAAGGTGTAGGGAAGGGCTTGATGACCATGGAGCAGGTGGATGCCATCCATGACCGGATGTGTACCGAGATTGAGGCCCACGATGGATTGATCGATGGCATTTTGGCGTGCCCACAGCTGGCTTCAGACCCCGACAACTACCGCAAGCCTAATCCCGACATGGCTTATATGGCTTGTGAGATTTGCCCCGACATCGACCTGAGCAAGACCATCATGGTAGGCGACGGGCAGACTGATATAGAATTCGGCCACAACGCCGGCACCAAAACCATCTTCATCGGCAACGAAAACCCTGATGCCGACGATAGTTTCCTCTCTTTGTTTGACTTTGCAAAATCCTTGCAACCATGACCCCAGCCATCATATTCACCGTCTTTGTCATCTATACGGCGTTGCTTTTTGTCATTGCCCATTTCACTTCAAGGAAGTCCAACAACGACGCTTTCTTCAAAGGCAACCGCAAATCTCCATGGTTTGTAGTGGCCTACGGCATGATTGGCGCTTCCTTGTCAGGTGTGACCTTTATGTCGGTGCCGGGCGGTGTGTATACCGGCCAGTTCACTTATATGGGCATTGTATTGGGCTATGTGATCGGATATGCCGTCATTGCTTTGGTGCTGTTGCCGCTGTATTACAAGCTGAACCTGACCTCCATCTATTCCTATTTGGAGATGCGTTTTGGCGTTCATTCTGAGCGTACGGGAGCGGCTTTCTTCTTGCTTTCGAGGCTGTTGGGATCGGCTTTGCGCATGTATTTAGTGGTGTTTGTGCTCTATGAATATGTGTTCAAGGCTTGGAACATTCCTTTCTGGGTGCCTGCGGTGGTTTTCATCGTGATCATCTTGCTTTACACCTTCAAGGGCGGCATCAAGACCGTGGTGTGGACGGATACGTTGCAGACCACTTTCCTGATTTTGGCTGCGGTGCTCACGGTGGTGTACATCACCAAAAACCTCAACATGGGAATTGGAGACATCCTGAAAGCCTCCTCAGAAAAAGGCTATACCAAGCTGTTTGAAACCGACTGGACGCATAATAAATTCTGGCTGAAACAGATTCTGAGCGGCGCTTTCATCACCATCACCATGACGGGCTTGGATCAGGATATGATGCAGAAAAACCTCACCTGCAAGAACCTTCGCGATGCCCAGAAAAACGTGATGACTTCGAGTGGCTTGTTCATCTTGGTGAACATCGTCTTCCTGAGCCTGGGTGCCGCTTTGATCTACTATGCCCAACAGACGGGATTCGCTTTGCCTGTCAATGCCAATGGGGTAGTGGTCAACGACAAGATTTTCCCTTCGGTGGCGTTCTCGTTGAGCTCATTCACGGCTATAGTCTTTGTGCTGGGCCTTGTCGCGGCAGGCTATTCCAGTGCCGATGGCACTTTGACGGCGCTGACTACGACATTCTGCTACGATTTCCTGCATTTTGAAAAGAAAGGCTATAGCGAGCAGCAGATTACCCAATACCGCAAGATGATCCATGTGGCGTTTGCGATGCTTTATCTCTTGGTGATCATCCTGTTCAGGCCTTTCCATAACGAATCCTTGATTGACAAGGTGTTCGACATTGCCGGACTGACCTACGGACCGTTGTTGGGCCTTTATACCTTTGGCTTGTTTGTCAAGAATAGGAAGGTGATCGACAAGGCGGTGCCGTTCATCGCGGTGGCTTCACCGATCATCAGTTACCTGCTGAAACTCTATTCCAAAGAGCTTCTTTGGGGATATCAATTTGGCTTTGAAATTTTGATTGTCAATGGTTTGCTGACCTTTGTGGGATTGATGATCGCCAGCCGGAAAATCACTCCGTCTTCATCTCGGTGATTTGGCCCGTTGTGGGATCTAAGGCTAATTTAGTCTTGCCCAATGGAGCCAGCATGAACACGCCATATTGAGCAATATCCACACGCTTTTCAAGCAACACTTTATTGCCCAAGGTCAGTTTTACGTTGGCCGTCTCAGGGATCCGGTAAAACAGCTTGTTTTCGTGGCTGATGGTCTCTACGGCGGATTGGCTTGGCTCATTGATGCTGCCAGTGGTTTTCAACGAAAGGGCTTGTAAGGTGATGACGTCGCCAGGACCTGATACGCCGGTGCTGAAGCCATTGTCGGTCGAGAACTTGGCGATGCTTTGCGAAGTCACTTCTTTCGAAGGGGTTACATACACGGTCTTCACCACGGTATTGACGATGCGATTGCCGACGAAGAGGCTGAGGTAATCGTTCTCCATTTGGTCGAGGTCGGCATACATCTGACGGTAGGTCTCCAGGGTGAAAGCAGTCTCCTGAAAACCGGTGAGCAATTTGATCTTCTCATCGCGGATGCGATTGATCATTTCAACTGCGGCGTAAGCCATCTGCTCAGGGCTCTTGGCTTTGGATCCGTATTGGTATTTGAAGTTTCGGTCTTGGGAGGTGAGAGGTGAGAGGTGAGAGGTGAGAGGTGTGGGTTGAGAATCAGTTGAGCTGGTTGGGGCAATGCCTACGCCTTGCAGGATGCCTTTTGGGGTCATGTAAAACTCTGCCGCATCGCCTTTCTTGGCATTCATCTCAACGAAAAACGTAGCGTTGGGGTCGGCTTCGGCATAAGTGGTCATTGCCACATCCACCAAGCGGTATTCCATGCCATCCTCCGTGATGTAATCATCGGCACCAATCAGATACACATAATCACTGTAAGGGCCTTGCAACAATTCAATCTCCTCGATAACGAAATCGAGTTGGATGACGGTGCGAGGCAGGGCATAGTAGATGCCTCGTTGCTGGCCTGGTGTAGCCGCTTTGGCATGTGTCGTGATGTATTGTGCGGTAGCGTTACCCATTCCTAAAGCCATGAGGGCCAACAGCAAAAATGCGCTTTTCAAGTGTTTCATGATTTCCTCCTTTAGTTTTTTTCAAAACAGCTCCAAAATTAATAAAAAAAATCATAGATTTGCAAAAAATAAAAGAATGATCACGTATCCATACCATCAAGACGGACGTTTCTTCCTGCTTGCGGGACCTTGTGTAGTGGAAGATGAGGAATCGCCATTGCGCATTGCCGAGACGCTTGTCCGGATCACCGAAAAGCTCGATATCCCCTTTGTTTTCAAGGCTTCCTATCGCAAGGCCAACCGCTCGCGTCTGGATTCATTCACGGGTATCGGAGACGAGAAAGCCCTCCGGGTGTTGGGTAAAGTGCGACAGCAATTCGGCGTTCCCGTGGTCACGGATATCCATACCGCCGAAGAGGCTGCCCTGGCCGCTGAGTATGCCGACATCCTTCAGATTCCGGCTTTCCTGTGCCGACAAACCGATTTGCTTGTGGCTGCCGCCAAGACGGGCAAAGTGGTCAACATCAAGAAGGGTCAGTTCCTCTCGGGCGAAAGCATGGGCTTTGCTGTAGACAAGGTTCGGCTCTCCGGTAATGACAAGGTGATGCTCACCGAGCGTGGTTCGATGTTCGGCTACCAAGATCTGGTGGTGGACTATCGCAATATCCCCGTAATGCAAGGCTTTGGCGTTCCCGTGGTGCTTGACGTGACCCATTCATTGCAGCAGCCTAACCAAGCCTCCGGAGTCACGGGCGGAAAACCGGAGTTGATCGGCTTGATTGCCAAGGCTGGCATCGCTGCTGGTGCCGACGGCATCTTCATGGAGACCCATCCCGATCCAGCACACGCCTTATCAGATGGCGCTAATATGTTGGCTTTGGATAGGGTAGAGGCGTTGTTGGAAAAACTCCTTAGGATAAAACAAGCTTTGTAATTTGTTGGATAGCGTCAAAGCCTTCCCTAACCGGGAACAAGGGGAAAGTATGAAACATCCCTTGGTATTCCAACGACCGTATCGGCCTTCCTAATTCATTCATTCTATTGGTCAGTAGCTCAGCGTCGGCTTTGAGGATCTCGTCACTGCCATAGATTAATAGGGTGTCATCAGGAAAAGCGCTGAGGTTGCCATAAACGGGACTTACCCAAGGATGGGTCGAGGGCAACTCACCCTGCCAGCCACCCATGATGGTCTCGATGCGCTCAAGTTTGATCATCACATCCAATGGCTGCAGGGCCAACATCTTGTCGCGTTGCGTGAAGGCGTTGTCGACACAGGGCGACATCAGCACCAAGCCCGTAACCGGCTTCAGCCCTCGCTTGGCAATCTCCTGAGTCATCGACATGGCAACGTTGCCGCCGAACGAATCGCCCATCAGCACCACCTTTTTCGCCTGCATCGGAGTGATCACCCGCTCGTAATAATCCATCATCACGGCCATGTTGTCAACGCAATGGTAATCGGGATATTTCGGGTAGATGGGCATCAGCACCTGACAATGGGTACGTAGCGCCAAATCGTGTACGAAACGCCAATGGAAGAAGACGGGTTGGTAGATGCATGCTCCACCGTGGATGTAGACAATCACTCGATCAAGGTCATTCCAAGGGACAGTGGAGAACACTTGCATTGGGTATCCGTTAGATGCCATAAACTGGCTCTCGCTGAAATGGACACGGTGAATCTTAGGCACCCGCACCGGCTTTCGGTTGATGTTGCGACAATGCACCAACTCCTCCTGAATCTGCTCGGGAGTGGCGTCACGAAGCGATGCGAACATCATCTTCAGATAACGCTCGGTAAAGGCTTTTCCTGGACTCATCACGAACGTTGAAAGATCTTAATGTCAAAGTAAGGAGCGGCAGCGATGATATGATCGAAGATGTCGCTCTGCACTTCTTCGTACTTGGTCCATTCCTTTTCTTTGCTGAAAGCGTAGACCTGCAACGGGATACCGAACTCGGTGGGTTGTAGCTGTCGAACCATCCGGGTCATGTTTTGGTTGACGTTCGGGTTGGATTTGATGTATGAGAGGATGTAAGCGCGGAACACGCCAAGGTTGGTTTGCTGGCGACCGTTGATGATGTTGGTGGTGTCAATCTTGTTGGCCTGGTTGTATTCGGCAATGTTTTCCTCCTTATCATCAAGGTATTTCTGAATACGCTCGATCCGCTTGAAACGCTCCATCATCTCGGGAGTGCAGAATTTGACGCTTCTGGTATCGATGATGATGCTACGCATGATGCGTCGTCCGTCGCTCTCACTCATGCCTCGCCAGTTGACGAACTGGTTGGTGACCATCGAGGAGGTGGGGATGGTGGTGATGGTATTGTCGAAGTTCTGCACCTTCACCGTCGTTAGGTTGATCTCTATCACGTTGCCGTCAGCCTTGTCCATAGTGATCCAGTCGCCAATGCGAAGCATGTCATTAATGGTCAGCTGGATGCTGCCAACAAAGCCAAGGATCACGTTCTGGAACAATAGCAACAGCACCGCCGACAACGTGCCCAATCCAATGATGACCGAGCTGACTTTCTTACCCATCAGGAAAGAGATGATCAGCAGCACACAGAACACGATGAGGATGATCTTGATGGTTTGTACCACGCCGTTCATGGGCTTGATCTTCGCGGTCTGGTGCATGTTATAAATGTCGTTCGCGGTATTCACTGCAGAGAACAGCACCATGGTAATCACCACGATGATATAGACGACACAGCTATTGAGCAGGAAATGCTGCACGTTAGGGAAATTGGGAAGGATGTCGGTATGATACTTCATGACCAAAATAGCTGGTATCATCAGGCAAAGACGCATCAGCACCTTGTTGTTGATGACTTGGTCGTCGTATTTCGATTCTGACTTAAGAATGGCCCTATAAACCGTTTTCTTGATGATGAATCGGGAAAGATACAACAATAGGATGCCAATGACCAACAGGATGATAAAGGCGATTCCTTGAGCAAAAGCAGTTGAATAGTAGCTGTTTATATTGATGCTTTGGAAAAAGTTCGTTAAAAAATGTATGGTTTTCTCGAACATGGCTATAATGGGTTGAGGTTAGACGATGACATTGAGTGACAGTGGGTTGATCTTGATGTGCAGATCCTTCTCGAATTGGATGGACTCGCCGTCAATGTTCACCACGCTGGCTTCGGGCCTGATGATAGTGGCTTCGTCCACTTGGATGATATCGACTTTAGGCGACTTGTCCATGTTTTTGCTTAGGAAATAGCTGCCGACGATGGGCAGTTCAAGGGCTGACGGTTTTCGGACGATGCAGAGGTCCACCTTGCCGTCCCATAGCGAGGCTCTTGGCGAAATAGGCACGTCGTAGCCCATTTGGTTGGAGTTGGCGAAAGAGATGAAAAACGCCTTGGTTTTAATCTCGCGATCCTGAATCTTGATGGTGTATTCCTTTTCGCCCAAGGTAAAGTAATTCTTGACGATGTAGCGGAAATAGGTGTTGAAGCCACGATGGCGGTCCTTGGCGTAGTCGTCGGCGACCTGGGCGTCGTAACCCGTACCTGAGATGCTGATGAAAGGCACGTCGTTCACCGTGACGGTATCAATCTGGCATACTGCTTTCCGGTTGATCAGCTCCAATGCCTTGATGGGACTCAGGGGGATGTTGAGGCAGCGTGAGAGGCCGTTGCCAGAACCGCAGGGGATCACAGCAAGTGCGATGTCAGTGCCAATCAGCTTGGAGCCCACCTCGTTGATGGAGCCGTCGCCACCGGCCACCGCGATGATGTTGTAATGCTGATCGATGGCTTCCTGTGCCAACTCCTTGGAATGGCCAGCGTATTCCGACACCTTGATGTCATAGTCGAACCGCTTTTCATCAAGGATTTCCTCAATTTGGTCGGGCAGGTTCTTCCGGTGTGTCTTGCCAGAGATCGGGTTGATGATGAATCGTATCTTCAGCTTGTCCATGTAAAGCCTCCTTGTCAATGTATAATTGGTTGAAAATAAATCTGTTGTTATATTCCTGAATGCGTTCCTTCATTTTCTTGGCCAAATCGGCGCATTGGATATGCTCAATGAGGTTGTCGTTGAGTTGACGGTCGCGCTGGATGTTGAACACGCCAATGGTATTGTCGCCATCCGACTGGACAAGATACACGCCGTTGCTGTACTGGTATGTTTGGTTGATGTAGGCAATGGCGCTAGGCTCGCTGAGGGTGTCGAACACGTTCCTGCCAAAAGAGAACACCGTGTCGTTAATGCCCAATGCCGACAGGATAGACAGGTTGAGGTCCGTTTGCTGGGCCAATTCCTCGCAACGCACTGGAGCGATGGCAGAAGGCATATAGAACGCGATGGGAATGGAATACATGCCCCAAATGTTGCTATATTCCGGCAGATAATGTTCAGTGTTGGCGTGGTCGGCGGTGATGACGAAAAGGGTGCTGTCGAACCAAGGCTGTTTTTGGGCCTCGTCAAAGAAGTCGCGGAGTGCACTGTCGGTATAGAAAACAGTCTTCTCAAAGCCACTCCAAAGATAGCTTTCCTGAGGCAATTCAAAACCCTTGGGCAAGGTGTAGGGATGGTGCGATGAGAGTGTGTAGATGCAAGTGGCGAAAGGCTGGTCGAAGGTGTTGATGGTTTGGATGCAATAGTGCAGGAAAGGTCCGTCGAAGATGCCCCAGCGACCGTCAAAGTCATCATCGTTGTTGTACTCCGCCCGGCCATAGTAATAGTCGAATCCAGCGTTTTTGGCATACACGTCGAAATTCATCGTGCCGTTGTTGCCGCCGTGGAACATTGAGGTATGGTAACCGTAGGGCTTCAACGAGAGTCCCAAACCGTCAATCCGGTTGCCGAAATAGGCAGAGGAAGTGAAATCCACATCCATCAGCGAGGGGAGACCAGAGAACAGCGAAGGCAAGGCTTCGATGGAACGTCGCCCATTGGCAAATCCGTTGAAGGTCAAGCTTTTTTCTAAGAGTGAGTCCAGGAAAGGCGTCAGCGAATAACGACGGTCAGGGTTGTAATAGCCGATCATCTCCTGGCCGAAGCTCTCCAACACGATAAACACCAGATTAGGACGGTATCCAAGGCTGTCACTGATGAAACGGTTGGGGGTGAGGTCGTAATGGATGGGGGAGAATTCCATCGCTTCGGGCTCGTAATAATGCAGTTCTTTCAAAGCCGTGCCGGTGGAACTCTTCACGATGGTGAAAGGCGTATTCAATACGATGGGAACGTTTTGCGAGTCGGCATACTTCAAAGCGGTGGTCATGTTCACCGGCTTGGTCTGCAGCCCACCGCGGCAAGCGATAGGCGTGAGCGTCGCAAAGATGATCAGCGACATCCATTGGGTGAAATACCAATTGTTGCTGGTGGATTGCTCCTCATTTAATCGGGTCCGGTTCGCCACGACCACCAGCACCATCACAAACAAAGCCGTCAGCACCAACATAAACCAGTAATCCACAAAGACTTGACCTACAATGGGCCAGATATTTTCGTCGGAATTGCCAAAGAACTGGAAAAACTCCGAGGTCATCCGTTTGCCAATGAATCTGAAATAGATTACGTCAATTATGTTGAAAACCACAATGATGGCGTTGACTATAATAAAATAAAGCCTGGCGACACCTTGTAATAACTTGTTGTATATGGCTTTACTGGGAAGGCAGTGATAGAGGATGACAGGGAAATTGGCGTAGGCGATGACGACCAAATCGAAACGCATTCCTGTAAAATAGAGTTTCAACGCCTGCCAAATGTTCAGATGGTGGAAAAACTCTTCATTGAAGAGATAAATCAGCCAACGACTGATCGAAAACAAAAAAAGGACAACCGTCAATTTGAATATCAGTTGAATCGCTGGTATTTGAAACAGATTGACCTTCTTTTTTTTATAGCTATAGTTGTTCATTAGTTTCTCGAAAATAACCAAGTTTGCAAAGATAGAGATTTATTTAATAGTGGTATATTTGCAGCAAAATAATTTCATGATGAAGAACACAGGACTGATAGTGGCGCTTATCCTTTTGACCCTTGGGGTCAAAGCCCAAGAAACATTTCCTCAATACCCATCGCCAGTCGATATTCCGGTGTATTTGAGTGCGACCTTTGCTGAGTTGCGTACCAACAGCCTCCATGCCGGTGTCGATATCAAGACGCAGGGGGTGGAAGGCAAGAACGTGTATGCCGTGGCGGATGGTTACGTCAGCCGCATCGGCGTGTCGCCTTACGGCTATGGCCACGTGGTTTACATCACGCACAACGATGGTTACACCTCGGTGTATGCCCACTTGCAACGTTTCAACAAGGCCATCGCCAAATATGTGAGGGACTATCAGTATCGCAACAAGACCTTTGCCGCCAGCATCTATCTCTCGGAAGAGACGTTCCCCATCAAAGCGGGCGACTTCATTGGGTATTCAGGAAATACAGGAGGATCTGGAGGTCCTCATCTTCACTATGAGCTCCGCCATACCTTAAGCGAGAAGCCTGTTAACCCTTTGTTCTTCGGATTGAAGGTCGCCGATGACGTCAAGCCGCGTATCAAGGGTTTGGCAGTCTATCCCGTTGACGACTCATCGACCGTGGAAGGCAAGGATGTGCCTTATTATTTCAGTTCTAAAGATTATGTGCACGCCAATGGCACCATTGCATTCGGTATCAACACGGATGACCAGGTAGGCACTTCGACCAACAAAAACGGACCCTATACTTACGAATTGTATCTTGATAACGTGCTGAGCTTCAGATTTGAATGTGACAGTTTCTCCTACAGTGAGCCGAAATACGTTAACAGCCTGATTGATTATAAGCGTTTTAAGGAAATAGGCAATCGATATGTCCGTACTGAGGTCGATCCTTACAACAGGCTTTCCATGTATGAGTTGAAAAACGGCGTTGTTGAGATAGAGGAGGGGGATACGCTTGAAGTCTGTTTCAAGATTGGCGACTATGTGGGCAACATCTCCACGGCATCCTTCAAAGTGGTCGGTACCGCACCGGTGGAGGTTGAAAAGGAAATGCTTTCGCGCAGTTGCTATTTTGTGAAGGCCGATGGCAGCCTCAACAGCCAAATTGTCATTGAGAATTTCGAAGTGGATTTGGAGAAAGGAACACTTTTCAAGGATTCATGGATCAAGACCGGACAAACGGACCCCAAGGGTTGCTGCTCGCGTTGCTATGCGTTCGGAAAATCCACCCAGGCGGTGTTCAAGTTGTTCAAGGTCCGCATCAAGCCAAATGAAGAATGGAATAAAAACTCCAAGTTCTACATTGCCTATTTTGATGACAACGGGAAAGAGTCGTCGCTGGGAGGGAAGTTGATGGACGATGGCTATGTGGAAACCACCACTCGTTCTTTGGGCCGTTACGCCTTGAAGATCGATTCCATTGCTCCTAAGATCAAAGTAGTGAACTTTAAGGAAAACGATACGATTACCTCAAGCAACACTTTAAAGATAAAGATTACGGACGACATGACGGGAATCGACAGCTACAATCTATATGCCAACGACGCTTGGATCCTAGGTCAGTACGACGCCAAATCCAACCTGCTGTATTATGAAGTGGATTCACATATGAAGCAAGGCGACAACAACCTGAAGATTGTGATCAAGGATGCCGTGGGTAACAAAGCCACCAAAACGGTGAAACTGTATAAAAAATAGATATGAAATCTTGTCACCATCCCGTTTGATGGCCTTGATAAATCCGTAATTTTGTAGTATTCATTATTACGGATTGTTTTTATGAAAAGAATGGATCAATACGATGCCTTATCGGCGTCGGCTTATTATGACGAAGTGGTTTCGGGCAACACTGAAGCCCTCTATTATCTGTTGAAGAAGCGCATGGGAAAAGCCTTGGGCAAAGTTTACGAGTTGTATGGCTTTGGATTGAGTGACGATTTTGAGGACACGATCGACGAGTTTTTCCTTTACTTGTACGACAATGGTTTACCGATTCAGGATCAACGGACTTTTTTCAGCTGGACGATTGCCACTTATCGGAATTTCCTGATCAACAAGTCAAAAAAAGAAATGCGCAAAAAGGAACTGATGGAGCATATGCGTCAATCCTCGAAAGGAGAGGAGTGCGGCTTGCCCAACGAGACCATGATGCTGTTTTTGGCTTCGGCTATCGCTTACGCCGACCAGCGCTTCACCCCACGGAACCGCTTTGTTTTCTACCGTATGCTGCTGTCGTTTCTCGACCATGGCAAAGCCATTCCGCAAGAGGCTATGGCCCGTGCGCTCGACATGTCTCCTGTGATGTATCGCGTCAGTACCAAACGACAAAAGGACCGTTTCTTGGAGTTCATTACCATGCAGGAATCAGGAGCCGCCCTCGACTTGGACGCTGACCATGTTTTAATGCGTGACCGTATCATCGATGCTTTTGAAGGAATGTACGAGCTGTTGACGGAGTATTACGACAAGTCCTTGGAAGCCATTCCAAACGCGAAGTCGATCCAGTCGTTACGCTTGGATTACAGCCATGGGGATGGAATGATGCACGAAGACATTCCTCCGTATGGTTATGTCAATAATATGGACATCAGTAAATTATACCCGGATATCAAGCGCTATCTAGCAGTTTCTGGATAATCGACTTCTTCAAGAAACAGGGCATGGGCAGGCACAGACTCACCCGCTGAACAACGGTCTTTGCGCTCAATGACCTCGCAGAATTCGTCAAGGCTCATCTTGCCTTTGCCGACCTCAAGCAAAGTGCCCACAATGGCCCTGACCATATTGCGCAAGAAACGATCCGCCTTGATGCGGAATACCAGCAGCCCATCTTGTTCAAACCATCGGGCTTCCATGATCTTGCAATTGTTGGTCTTTACCTGGGTATGCAGCTTGCTGAAACTGGTGAAATCGGTGTAATCCTTCAGCAGGTCGGCGGCTTGTTGCATCAAAGGCACATCCAGTGGTCCATAATAATAATAGGAGTCGTTTTGATGGAACGGATTCTTCGTTGGTGTGATGTAATAATGATAGGTGCGCGCAACGGCGTCAAAACGGGCATGGAGGTCTGGAGCGACTTCCCAGATGCGATAGATGACAATGTCAGCTGGAAGGAACATATTCAGGCGGTAGGCGAGATCCTGAACATCCTGGATTTCTCCATCGTAATCGAAGTGGGCGTGATAGTTTCGTGCATGAACACCCGTGTCGGTACGACCGCATCCGGTGACGCTGACCGATTGGCCCAGTTTCAGGCTGAGGCAGCGTTCCAATTCAGCCTGTACGCTAGGCGACTGGGGCTGGATTTGCCATCCACAGTAGTTGGCACCGTTATATGCCAGATGGATAAAATATCTTTTCATGTCACAAAAATACAAAATAGACTATCTTTGCCAACAAAATCTTCAAGATGATCACGAGTTTTTTATCTGACGATACCATTTGCGCCGTGGCTACCGCCCCTGGCATGGGGGCTATTGCCGTGGTCAGGCTCTCAGGCAAGCAGTCGCATGACATCGTCTGCCGATTGTTTTACCAGCATGGCAAACCGTTTCAGAAGGAGCGGATTGAAGGCTATCGAGCTTATTACGGACAAATCGTAGACCTTGATGATGCGGTGGTCACATTTTTCAAAGCCCCACATTCCTTCACCGGTGAGGACTCTGTCGAAATCAGCGTGCATGGCTCCGTGTTCATCCAGCAGCGCTTGCTGGAGTTGCTGGTGGAGTCGGGGGTAAGAATGGCCATGCCAGGCGAGTTCACCCGCAGGGCTTTCGTCAATCGCAAGTTCGATTTGGCGCAAGCTGAAGCCGTGGCCGACATCATCGCATCGCAGAACGAGGCGGCGCATCGCCTGGCCATGAACCAGCTGAAAGGCGGTTTCTCTAAGGAGCTTCAGGCATTGAGAGCGCAACTGTTGAACATCACCTCGTTATTTGAACTTGAGCTGGACTTCTCCGAAGAGGATGTGGAGTTTGCCGACCGCACCCAGTTGAAATCGCTGTTGGACAAGACCCAAGGCCATATTGCCAAGCTGATCGCTTCGTTCAAGTTAGGCAATGCCATCAAGAATGGCATCCCTGTAGCCATAGTAGGGGAGACCAACACAGGAAAGTCAACCCTGTTGAATGCCTTGTTGGGTGAAGATCGCGCCATCGTGTCGGACATCGCCGGCACCACCCGCGACACCATTGAGGAAGTAATGAACCTGGACGGCATCCTGTTCCGTTTCATTGACACTGCTGGCATCCGTGAGACGGATGAAACCATAGAGCGTATCGGCATTGAACGCACCTATAAAAAGATTAGCGAGGTCGACATCGTCATTGGCATGATTGACGCCACCCAAGAACCGCAGGCCATACAGCACGGCATACAATCCATCAAAGAGCGTGTTGACCTAAGCCATCAGACTATGCTCCTATTGCTTAATAAGACTGACCTTCGTCAGGTATCTTCCATTGATGCACTTCCCATCTCCGCCAAAACCGGCGAAGGCCTTGATCTGCTGCGCGATCAACTGGTTGAGGCTGGCCGAAAGATGATGGGGGTCCAGGACACGGTCATGGTCACCAATGTGCGCCATTACGAAGCCTTGAAACATGCCTCGGAGAGTCTGTCAGCAGTGCGTCGCGGCTTGGATGGGAGCGTTCCTACAGACCTTGTCGCCCAGGATCTACGCGAAGCCCTATTTTATTTAGGATCCATTACTGGAGAAATCACTACCGATGAGGTACTTGGCAACATCTTTGGCCGTTTTTGCATCGGAAAATAAAAATTTTCGCTTTTTTGGTTGCACCTAACAAGTATTCTTTTATCTTTGCAAGGAAAATGAGCATTTACTAACTATTGACCCCATTTAAAACAAAATAATTAAAATTAGTTAACTAAAATCCAATTATCATGAAGAAATTCAGACTGTTCTTAATCTGCGGTATTGCTGTTCTTTTCATGGCAAGCTGCAACACCTATCATCACAGCATGAGAGAGCCCAACGCTCACATCGAATACTATGCTGCTGATTTCGATCTTTCAGAGGCTGTTTACGGTGAAGCTACCGTTACCAGAGTCCTCTTTATCGACTGGGAGCACACCTTTGGAACCGAAAAGATCGGTACCACCCCAAGCATGGGTACTACCGTTCCTGTTCTCGGTGTTGAAATCATCGGTGGCGCCAACTACGCTCTGTATGATATGATGAAGAAGAACCCCGGCTACGACGTAGTGATCTATCCTCAGGTAGAATCATATCGTCACGCTCCTGTCCTGGGTACTGACATCTATTCAAAGACCACCTACAAGGTAACTGCTCGTTTAGGCAAACTTAAGAAGAAATAATCTCTTCTAGATTTGTATCGATGGGGTAGCCCCGAGTAGCCGAAAGCGCTCGGGGCTTTCTTTTTTTATTCCTTAAGAAAACGGGAAACCTGACCGCCGCAGCGGATCATGTATAGACCAGAGGGGAGATTGCTTATTTCAATCTCTTTGTCGGGTTCAGCCATAGTTGTCATCACCAACTGGCCAGTGGCGCTGTAGATGCGTACTAAATCGCCTTTGTCAGCGCCTTTGATTACGATATTGTCCTGAGCTGGATTAGGATAAATCGTGATCTTTTGTGCGTTAGCCTCCTCCGTGGCAAGTGGATTCGGCCTGACACAAACATCATAATAATATTGGTACTTCGTGGAACCAATCTGTTCGCCGTCCTTAAACACAAGGCCGTGATCTTCCCAGTCCCAGCCCACATAATAAATGCTTTGGTCATAAAACTGACAGGCCATGAAGTCGGCGTCACGAGCGTATGCATGAAGGTATAGAATATCGCAGTTTTTCCACAAACAGCAATCGTTAAATCCCATAAAACCAACTACATAAAAATCGCCGTTGGCAATCTCAAGGTCATAAGTGTCAACCGTATAACTACTATTGGTATGAATGGTACAATATTCATGGTCTCCTTGATAAATGATACTTGAGAAATCCTCTACCAGATAATAAATTTCGCCTTCATAATAAGTGATGGTTGTAACTTGTTTGTTCGGATAAAATGCATACAAATCACCATTTCTCCAAACGCAGCCATAGTCCAAACCGTCTGAATAGTAACCACAGGCATAAACGACACCGTCAACAGCTACGATACCAAGCACTTCGCTTCGTTTTCCTTGGTCAAAGGTGTACAAAGGTAAGGTTTCGCCGTTTTTCCATACGGTGGCTATTGATTGATAAACATCGTTGGCGTAGCCGGCGGAGTAAATATCATTACCGTCAAATGAGATGTCGTTGATGCGAGTTCCAATCACGTTGTCAAGCACTACTTCATCATTTTTCATCACGCAGCCGTAACCATCGGCGATGCTATTGGTGGGATTGGAGTTGCTTGACCAATAGATGTCGCCAGTCAGCGTGTCAATAGCCATAGCCGATGAATAGAGGTCTTTCCCATTCTCAGTCTTGCTGAAAATAATCTCTTCGTTTTTGAAAACCCCGGCTCCCTTTTGGCCGAATGCATCGACGAAACTGCCACAGGTATAAATGTCCTGGGCCATGCCTATTCCAGCCATGGCCCAGAGGCAGAACGTTAAGAATACTACTTTTTTCATTGTTTCACAAATTTCCGCGCCTCTCCATTCACACGAAGCACATAAACACCAGCAGGTAAGTTGCTGATTTCAACACGATTTACCTTGTTCTTAAGTTGAACCGATTGGACCGTTTTTCCATTCAAATCGATGATTTCAGCTTGACAGTCTGCCTGTTGCCGCACATAGACATCAATGTAATCAACGGCAGGATTGGGACATACACGAAGTGACGGTTCGGCCTGAAGAGCCTCCTGTTTTACCGAAACTGGAGTGTCGGAATGGGCTTCGATCACAGCTTCAATCGTTCGGTTGCATACGGCACAGAAAGGCGCATAATTGCGCATCATGCAATTGCGCTGCGGACGATACATGCCTTGTGTCAAATAGCCGCCGCCTTCAAAAGCCCCTACCGTATTGTTATACTGATTGGTGTTTGGTGTGGGAATTGGTGTGTCTGGTGCCACGAGGTCGGCCCATTTCGATTCAAAATCCACCAAGGTGGTGATGTTTGCCTCCCAAGGCTCCACATCCAAATTGTAAAGCAAAGCCAACGGATTGTCCGGTTCCTCGTATTCATCGGCCAAACCAGCGAAGGCATGGCCAAACTCGTGCACGATGACACTAGAGGAAGACATATTGCCAGCCGTGCTCATGGAGTAAAAGTTGTAGAATCCTCCACCACCATACACATTGCTGTTCACCAGGATGTAGATCTGGTCGTATGGTGCGTTGGCCGCCACATCTTTCACCGAGAAATAATTGCGGGTAGTGCAATAGCGATCAATGTAAAAGGTGTAGAAATGCGAATTGAGAATGGTACGCACCCAAGTGTGGGAAGCGGGAATGTCAACGCCACTCTCCTCGGAAGGAGCCAACACTGCACGAAAATTGAAATCGTCGATATGGCTTGCAAACGGCTCGTTTTGTGCAAACACATTGACCAGGTTTTGACATTGTTGCTCAAACATGGGCATCTCGTCCGCGGTATAGCCTTCAGGCAAGATCACAATGTCCACCTTGCTCTCGGGAGTGCCGTTGACCATGACATCATAGACGGGGAAGATATAGCGCTGTTCGGTACTGTTGAATATCTCATCAGGATCGTAAAGCTTGGAGAACACTTCTTCAAACTCACCATCGAAATTCCTGATTTCGAGAATGATGTACGCCTCATTACGCGGTAGCGGGACATTCACGGATTCTTCATAGCAACGTTCCATCCTTGTGGCTTCTTCGGTGGTTTGCCATTCACGGAACAACGTGTTGTACCCCCTTGAATAGATCAAGGTGTTGGTCTGCGCATCAATCACTTTCACCCGGTTGGTTCCAAAATTGAATGGATCGACCAGATTGACCTTGGAGCCCCCAAAATGCGGCTCAAGAATGAAACGCTCAAACACATAATGCGAACTCTCGGAAGTGCCGCATTGGAAAACATCCATGCGCAACGACCCTTCTTCAAGGAAATATTGGTCAAAATTGATGTCCTGTGCTCTCGAAATCAGTGAAAGCAGCATGGCAAAAAGCAAAACAATGGTCCTCTTCATAGTTTTTATTGTTTACGGTTATTACGGCAAATATACTTGTCAAATGCGGCTAGAAGCCCTGGTAAAACAAAGATGATCAGCAATACAGCGGCCAAGGCGCCAGCTCCAATGCATTGCAGGATCTTTGCTATGTTTGCGTCATCGATCAATAGGGACATGGCAAAAGGAGCCAACGTCATGATTGTTCCCGAGGTGAGAATGGTATGTGTTGAGGCCAGATAAGCCTTGCGTAAGGAATCAATCTTGCTTGTCGTGGCCCGGGCTTCACGGTAGTTGTTGGTGAATAGGATGCCATAGTCGATGGTGGCACCCATCAAGATGCTTTGCATGATGAGATAGGCGAGGTAAAGCAGTTTGCCACCGTTCAGGCCACTTGCCGTCACGTTGATATATACGGCCGACATCACCGTCATGACCAGGATGGCAGGCACGGCAAGTGAGCGGAAGGTGAGGGCCACGATGAGGAAGATGGACAAGATGGTAATGAGCGAGACCAGCAGTATCTCGTCCCCAAACCGGTTGCGCATTTCGTTCATCATCACCGATTCTCCGATAAGATAATGACTATTATCAAGCTGACGGTCGCATTGTGCCGCAAAAGCCTCTACAAAGGCATGGGTCGCGTATGATTCCTTGGGCAGGTCGGTGAAAACGATGGCTTGCGAGAACTTGCTTCCCCGCAACTGCTTGAAGTTCTCATCAATCAGGACATTGACCGTATCCAATCCAGACCTTATTTCGTCGTTGATCAACGAAGCAAAGCGAGGATGGTTCATTACAGAGTCGTTGATCGTCCTGAGCATGTCTTCCACCGACATTTTCACTTGGTCATCGTCGAAATGGAGGATGCCGTTGTATAGGTAAGCGAATTCAATGTCGCGCAATTCCATTTCGGCACAAAAAGAGGTGAGTAGGGCGTGCATTTCGGAAGCGTCAAAGAGGGTTCCCTTAGTGGCGATGTCCATGACCCTTTCGGCCATGTTGAGTTTCTCCAGGTTCTCCTTGTCAATAGCCGGTGTTGCAACAGCAACCTCTTCTCCCTGCTCTTCGACGAGTTCAATGATTTCCACGGGGCTTTCCTCCAACTCGGCCATTTGATCTTCCTCAACTACATCCTCAACCTTTTCGGTTTTACCTGCCTGAAGGGTCATCACCATCAACTGTTCCTTATGCCTCAACAACCTGCGGCTTTCTTGGTTGATCTGCGAAGCAAACATCTTCCTGTTGGCGACGTCGTTGATGACGAAAGTGATAAAATCGTACAACGACATGGTTTTTGTCTTTTGCTTCACGGTTCGACCGTAAAGGTTGAATATAATGGCGGCGCTTTTCGCATTCATCCCTACCATTTGGGCGATTTCAGACGATGTATACTGACTCATGAAAATGGTCGAATCCTTATAGATGTGGTCCTCATCCTCTTCTTCTGAAACGGCCAGGTCTTCGTTAGGAACTATGTTCTCCGTGGTTTCAATGGAATCATTCTCAACAGGAAGAACAACCTGATGTTCAACGATTTGTGGTTCAGGTTTTATATTATTAGTTGAAGGCATCATGCTCTCGTTAAGCAGCTCCTTCGACGTTTTGATTATCTCACGAATGGAGGTTTTTGGGCCAACGGGACAAATCATCTCGATGAGTTCCTGATCGATGCCGACAAGGTCGGCAATCTCTTTCGATGTCAACCTACTGTTGATAAGACAGGTATCGGTTAGCGCAACGAGAATATCAAGGTACTGTAAGTTTTCTTCGCTAATTTGCGATGCAGCCCCATAAAATGCCGATAGGGTAGTGTCGGCACTCAAACTCGCAGCGAGTGTGGCAAAATCATGGAGGCTCATTTTTTCATCGTCTGGATTCTTGGAACCGATGTAATAGATGGCATCCACTAGCATGTTGATGTCAAAGTCGGCGAGATTGAAATCATTTTCACCAGCCATTGACATCAAGCCGTCAACCATGCCCATGGTTTCGGTTGACGTAAGCTTTTTCTGCATCAGCGATGGATACGAAATGAAAGAGTTCACATTCGGATGGGCAGCCACGCTGTCGGCCAGTGTTATCACCTTTGCGGCATCGGAATTGTCGTACAGGAGCACGGTGATGTTCTTCGGTGGGAAATACTTTTCGATCTCGGATTTTTGTTCGAAAGAAAACGATATTTCAGTCTTATTATGAAGGTAGTACGAGCCCGCGAAAACCATTACGAAAACTATGGCCAGTGGGATGCGGAATTTCATGCTGAATCCGGCAAGGCGTTCCGTTTTGATTTTCAACACTTTTTTGGCCGATTTCTCTATGGCGCCATCCAAGGCCAGAATGATTGACGGCAGCACGGTATAGATGGCAACCAAGCTGCAAAAAACGCCTTTGGCCAAAACGATTCCCATGTCTGCACCGATTTTCAGTTTCATGAACACGAGCGCCAACAGGCCGACGATGGTGGTGAAGGCGCTGCTCACGATTGATGGCGATGCCTTTTTGAGCGCCTGGATCATCGCTGTGATGTTATCGCCATTTCCCAAAGATTTTTCCTGCCTGTAGCGGTTCATGAGGATGATTGAATAGTCGATGGAAAGGACGAGCTGAAGGATGGCGGCAATCGAGTTTGTGGTAACCGAAACGCTCTCCAGCAGGGCATTGGTGCCCATGTTGATGGCCACAGCCACGCCAATGGCAGCAAGGAAAACAGGCGGCTCAAGCCACGACTCACACATGATGAACAACACGATCAGAAGCAAGACCAAGGCGATGAGTATCACACCTATAGGAGCCGTAGTGCCATTCTCGCTTTGCTCAACGACCACCTGATCTCCGTATTGATTTGCAATCTCATTGGCAATGTCCTCTTGGCTCCGCTGACTGCCACACAGCAGTTCATAGAGCACCTTTTCGCCTTGGTTGTATTCTTTGCTGTCCTCCTGATACAGCAGGTTGGAGACGCCTTCAATGCTGGACAGTTCGTTCTTGGCGGCAGCCTTCAGGCTGTCTGGAAGTGACCAAAACATCACCCTGATCATGCCGGTGCCCACCGCATCTGCGCCAAACTCCTCCGACATCCGGTCAAGGCCTTGCTTCATCTGCGAGTCGTTAGGCAGATATCGGGTCATGTCGGCATTGATGTTCGTGCGTGGAATCATCAAGGCGCAAGCGATGGCAACCACCACCGCTGCTATGAAGAACACCAACCGTTTCCTTACAACAAATTCCGAAAGCCGCATGACTGAATCCAGAATCAAAACGCGAACTCATATCCGGCACCAATCCAGCCCCTGAAGCCAGTTTCCCTGGTGTAGGACTTCAGTTTGGTGCCTTCGGCGTTGGCATCCACTTGCTTTTCCATGAGATAATCGCACAGGATGTAGAAATTCAGCGTGTTGCGCTTATCCAATTTAATGTCTGCGCCCAATGACCCTCTCAGGCGATTGACGTATCCGCCCTTGAAGCCTTTCAGGAACCAGCCAGCTTCGCCTTCCTCGGAATAATCATCCAGAGTGACATAAACATTGCCATCGTATGCCGCTTCAATGACAGGAGCGTTCAAATAGTTGCGCACCTCGAAATAGGCGTAGGGCTGCACCTTGCCAAAACCTTTGTATTGTGCTTTCAGACGGCTTTTCAGCGTCAAGGCGTTGTGGGGATTCTGGTACACATTGAAATCTCCGTTGCGGTGCGTCACCTGAAAGCGTTCTTTCAGGGAGAGGTTCCAATTGCCGAGATGCAGCGTTCCCGTGGCATCGACCATAAATCTATGACGAGGCTCCTTGAACAAATCAGAGCTGGCCGCATAACCGTTGATGAACACATAGCCAACACCAAGCTTGATATTTGGATGCACCTTGTAACTCAAGGCCACAGTGCTTTGCAAGCGATCGAGGCTGCCGAAATTGTTGTCGAAACGCACCTCTTCCTCAAGGGAGATGTGCAAACCTTTGGTAATTTTCTTGTCAAGGGTTATGGATACTCTGCCGCCGAACTCGGGATCAAGGGCAACATCGGTTTGGGAGAAGGCCATCATTGGGATCAACATCCCCAATATCAATAGGATAATTTGTTTGCTTTTCATCACTCAAAACTTTTAACTGACAATTGTCAACTCAAAACTAAAACGGTCCATGACCACCGCCACCTGGACCTGGGCCAGGGCCTCCACCGCCATTGCCACCTGTGTAGGACGACAGACTGACAGAGGTGCCGCCACTTACAGAGGCGTCAACATAAAACATGTCTTCGAAACAAGCCGTTCCACCGGAAACGCTCACACCGGATTGAAGGGTGGGAGAGGAGCTGCCCGAAACGACCAATGGCGTACCGCCGCTTGACGGGGTTTTGAACGCGTAGGTCGTAAAGCCGACGGTCAAACCGTACCAGGTATTTTGCGACCATGACGAGGCGGAATAACAACTTTGGGTCAGCGAAGAACCGCTTTCGAGACCTCCGATGGCCACCAAAGTGCCCCCCGTGAGGTAAAGCTGGTAACCCCCTTCGCTATTGGCATCGATGGCCACTTCGGGCGAAGTGGTGCCAATGGCATATACCACGCCGCCTTTGATATAGCAATTTCCGTTGGCATCAAGACCGTCATTGCCTTGGCTGTAGGCACAGACATAGCCTCCGGAAATGGTGAGGTTGCCGCCCGAATTGATGGCGTCATCCGACTGGGAATGGCTATACACCTCGCCGCCTGATACGGAAAGCGTTCCCTTGGCCTCAATACCCTCGTGAGCGGTGCAGTTCACCACCACCTTGCTTCCTTTGAAAACCAGGTTGCCGTCACACTTGATGCCTTTGGCCGAAACGCCATTGGAGTTGGAGTTGCCGCCTCCTCCCGGAAAACCGCCGCCACTGGAACCGAAATTGCTACCCGTTACAGTAACGATAACCGTGCCGCCATAGAAATAACCGTTGCCATCACTGCTGATACCCTTGCCGCCCGTTCCCGTGCTGGTCAGGTTCAGTGCGCCGTCAGTCATCATGACATAGTCATTGCCCCTGACACAAACTGGCTTTAAAGTATCGCTCCCAACGACTGTGGCGGAACTTGACACATGAACCGTAATGGTGCCGTTAATCACATGGATGTAATCGTCGGAAACGATGCCCGACTTGCCTGTTGCCGTAACTGAGAGGCTGCCCTCTCCACTGAAAATGAATTGGCCTTCGCCAAACATTGCTGCTTTTTCATCTTCATTGCTAGGTGTGTCGGTATAGGAAGTGCCATCAGCGAGACTGTTTTCACCATTCAAAACAATGAAAGTGCGTTTGCCTTTGTTAGGCTCGCTTTGTGTACCTTGAACGTTAATGACGGCACCGTTGGGATTGGTGATGTTCACACTGTTCAACGTGATGCCTTGTTTCTTGGCGCTATACAACTTGAAAAAGCCATCGTTGGTGGTACCGGACAGATGATACATCACATGTTCCTCTCCAGTATATACCAGTGTGACATCGTTGCCCTCTACGGACACGGTGAAGTTGTCGTTGGTTCCAGCGACCGTGGCGTTCCCATCCGTGGAGAAGACCACGCTGACCGTTTTGGTGAATGTGGTATTGGCGATGTAGTCATCAGTATCGTCGGTCTCAACCGGGTCGATCAGGACGATGTTGTCCTTTTGGCAACCCGCAACCGACACCGCCAATACGGCAAATAACAAGCATTTTAAAATTCGTTTCATCATCAAATAGTTTTTTTGTACACCCTGGCTCTCTTGTGAATGTGGTGTTCCAGATGCTTCCAGAGATTCTGCACGTTGGTATTGTCTTCAAGTTCACGCGTCGATTCAATGTACTTGATGCCATTCTTTCTGATGCCCTTGACAAACTTTTCAAAAATCATGGCATTCAAGCCCTTGTTCTGATAACGCTCGTCTATGGCAATCAGCAACAAATCGATGGTGTCATTATGCTTTAAGGCTTTCAGGATATGGACAAACCCGAAGGGGAATAGACTGCCCTTGGCCTTTTGCATCGCTTTCGAGAGGGATGGCAACGCCACTCCAAAGGCTACCACTTGGTCGTTGGCGTCGAGAATGATGGATAGGAAATCCACGCTGACATTGTTCAAGAATTGTTTCTTCAAGTCTTCGCACTGACCAGGTGTCAGTTCTGAGAAACCATGCAGATTTGAGTAAGCGGCGTTCATACATTGGAACAAGCCGTCGAGATAGTTTTTGATGTCGCTATGCTTGAGAAGCGGAGCCTGGCGCAAGCCATATTTCTCGGAGACTATTTTGGCCATTCGTGCATAACGGTCAGGGATGACTTCTGGGACAAGGATGCGGTATTCCACAAAATCAATCTCTTTTTGATAACCTAAGGCCCATAAATGGTACTCGTAATATGGATCGTTGAATTTACCGTAAGCCGTTGGAAGCTGGTCGAAACCATCCACGAGAACTCCGGCGGCATCGAATTCCAAAAAGCCCGTAGGGCCGCTGACAATGTCCAATCCATTTTCCTTGGCATAGTTCTCCACGGTCTTCATTAAGGCTTCCGACACACTGCGATCGTCGATGAAATCAATCCATCCGAAGCGACAGATTTTCTCTCCAACCTTTTCGTTGTAACTGCGGTTGATGATGCCAGCCACACGCCCCACCACACAACCTTTTTCGTCGTATGCAAGCCAATATTTGCCTTCGCAAATCTCAAAAGCGTGGTTCCTTGACGGCATCAACGTGTCGCGGTCCATCGACTCGATTTGTGGGACATAGTAAGGGTTGTCCTTGTAAAGCACATTGGGGAAATGCACGAACTTCCTCAAATCACTTTTTGTCCTGACCTCTTTAATTGTAACATCCATATTATTTGTTTTGTTTCTTGAAAATCACCAATTTCCATTTTGTCACCGCTTGAATCAACAGTAGCATCATGTAATAGGAGAAGAGAAAGCTCGCAAAAACGGCAAACTCAAACGAGATGATAGGGGAGACGATGACTTCGCCGACATAACCATTTTGTGTTTTTGAATGAATCTTTGAAAATGCAAAAATAAGAATAATTATTAAGGCCTGTTTCACTTTGAGGGAATTCTCCTCGTTATGCTTTATTGAACTTCTCCTTGCCTTGCTTGCAGCGCGGGCATTTCCAGTCGTCGGGCAGGTCTTCGAAAGCCACGCCATCGTGCTCAGCGGGGTCATAGACAT
>CAMYVD010000020.1 GCA_947302205.1 uncultured Bacteroidales bacterium | reverse complement strand
GTAAGTGCCTGAGTGGTGGAATTGGTAGACACGAGGGACTTAAAATCCCTTGCCCCTTAAAGGCGTGCCGGTTCGATCCCGGCCTCGGGTACATGATGTGTTAAAAAGGAGGATGACCATTACAGTCATCCTCCTTTGAGAAAACAACCATTAAAAAACTTATTGTTTGACAAAGCGTCTGACGGACACTCCTGTTTCGGTATCAAGCACAAGTACATAAATGCCAGAAGCGTAACGCTCAACGTCAAACTCGATGCTGGACTGGCCATTGGCGTCCTTCATTTCCATCATCTGTCCACAGCTATTGAACACCTTGAAACTGCGAATGCCTTCTCCATTAATCCTCAATGAGGATTTTGCAGGATTCGGGAAAACCTCTATTTTGGAATTACCCAACTCATCGACTGCATCCCAGTATTCAAAATTAGCCACTATTTCAACAGGGCCTTCTACCACAAACGTATAACAAGTGGAATCTCCAACAATTACTCCGTTTACAATCCAGTTCAAGAATTGATAATTCTCGTTTGCTTCGATGCATAAGGTCACAGTCTCGCCATATTCATAATCACCCAGGCCAATCACATTACCAGCATCTTCAGGATAAATGGTGACGTTTATGAAATAGGTATCGATTGCGAAAAAGGCTACAAAGAGACGGTCTTCTGTGATTACGAATTGATATGCGGCTTCGGTTGAGACCACCACACCATTTTCCATCCAATACAAGAAATGATAGTGCTCATTAGCCGTGGCAACGACAGTGCAAATCTCGCCATAATCGTATGTCCCGACACCTTCAACAGTACCCATCAAGGGGTCATACTGAATATCCACCTGCAATTGGTATTTCTCGAAATGGGCAATCAGATCACGATTCCCGTTCACGATGAAGCTATATGTTTCATCATAAGAAATGATGGTGCCATTCTCGCTCCAATAGCGGAATACATAACCCGTATTCGGGGAAGCTGTCAGATTGCAAGTTTGACCATATTCATAACCGCCAACGCCTACGACTGTTCCACTGTTTTCAGGAGCCACATTGACAGAGATCACATAGGGCTTAGCGGTAAAATTGGCCACCAGGTCACGATTGGCAGTCACCGCAAATTCAAACGTGGCATTACTTGACATATGAACACCATTCTCCGTCCAGTCGACGAAAGTATATCCCGTATTAGCCTCTGCAGTTACTGTACACAATTGATTAAGGTAATAGGTGCCACCTCCATCAACGACTCCAGCCTGAGACGGATTGGCGGAAACGGTAACATCAAGCATCAAAGCAGAGAAATTGGCCACCAGGTTGCGATTGCCAGTCACGGTGAAAGTGTAAGTGGCGTTATAGGAAATAATCTGGTTGTCATCGTCCGACCAGTGCAGGAAGGTATAGCCTTCCGCTGCAGTTGCCGTCATGGTGCAGACCTGTCCATAGAGGAATACTCCCGAACCGGTAATCGACCCGCCGATGGTAGGGTTCGCTGATGCGGAAACCTCATAGCTTTCCAACGTGAAATTCGCCACGATGTTGCGGCTACCTGTAACCAGGAAAGTATAAGTGGCGTTGGTTGAGACGGGATTGCCATTCTCAGTCCAACTGTCGAAAGCATAACCCGGATTTGCCGTTGCAGTCAAGGTGCAGGTTTGGTCGTATGAATATTGGCCCGTGCCAGTAACCGTACCGGAATTGGTAGGATTAACGGCGGCGGAGATGATGAAGTTTTGAGGTTCGAAGTTGGCCACCAGATTACGAGAGGAGGTTACTGTGAAGGTGTAGGTCGCAGTGTTCGAGACCGGAACCCCGTTTTCGGACCAACACACAAAATTGTACCCCGTTTTGGCGGTGGCCGTCAAAGTACAGGTTTGGTTGTAGAAATAGGAACCTGCGCCGCTAATGACACCTGCATTTGTCGGGTTAGCTGTAGCGGAAATGAGGAATGACTGAGCGACAAAGGTAGCCACCAAGTTGCGGTTGGCAGTCACTGTGAAAGTATAAATGGCGTTGTTGGAAACGTTGGCGCCATTTTCGGTCCACCCAGAAAAGACATAACCAGGATTCGCGGTTGCCGTCAAAGTGCATTCCTCTTGAAAAGTATAGGTTCCGGCACCGGTCACAGAACCTCCGATGTAAGGATCTGCATAGGCCGAAATCGTATAGGTCAACGAAGTGAAGTTGGCCACAAGATTACGGCTTTCAGTAACAGTGAAACTATACACAGGATTACTGGTTTGCGGATTGCCGTTTTCCGTCCAATTGGCGAAAGTGTATCCTTGATTAGGTGTTGCAATCAAAATACAAGTTTCACCGTTGTTGTAATTTCCAGCACCTGTAGTGGTCCCACCAAGCACAGGGTTTGACGACACCCCAATGTAATAAGGATCGACCTCTGTCAATGAGTCGGCAACATGACTTACAAATGCGACATTTTCAGCATTAACCGTTGTAAAAGCAAACAACAACAAAACTAGGGTGGGTAAAAATAATTTCTTCATATCTATTTAATTGAACAATTAATGATTATAATTTGTGCAAAAATACATATTTTTACCCCCCCCCCAACAAAAATTTATAAAAGTTATCAACAAAAATGCGTTACCAGTGAAAAATCACCAGTATGAAGTTGTCCTCTTTGGAATGAAATAAACAGAATAGGTTTTAGCTCGGCTTCGAAATGATTTGCCGTCTCAGCATCTGATAGGCCTCCTGTGTGGCCCTGCGAATGACCGTGGAGCGGTCATTCCCGAAATTGAAACACTCCGAGACAACGCCGTCTTTTGTGGCTACACCGATCCACACCGTGCCCACCGGGGTCAGTTCCGAACCTCCGCCCGGACCAGCCACCCCCGTGGTAGCCACACCAAAGTCGGATTCCATCAAATCGCGGACGCCTTGAGCCATCCCCTCGACCACCTGCCGGCTAACCACCGTATGTTTTTCAATGGTTTCAGCAGGTACGCCCAGCACCTTGGTCTTGGTAGGCGTGGCATACGTAACTGCCGCTCCCCTAAACACCTCTGAACTACCGGGAATTAAAGTAATCCGATGGGCGATGTTGCCACCCGTGCAACTTTCCGCCGAAGCGAAGGTTTGATGGCGCTGCCGCAATAGCTCAAAGACTTCTTGCTCCACGTCGAAAAGGCTGATCACCTCATCCATCTTGATATCCAAAGGCTCCGTTGGAACTTCCTCCACCAGCTGGAAATCAAAGCAAATGCCTATGCGTCTCACTTCAAGATGTTGGCAAAGGAAACGGTCATAATAACCCTTACCCCTGCCGATTCGATTGCCTTGACGGTCAAAAGCCACACCGGGAACAACGATAAGGTCGAAGCCGCCGGTATAAGGCTCGTTTTGAGGCTCCAGGATATTGAAATCGCCCACGGCAAAAGAGGTGTCCTTGCCGTATTCCACAGGGATGATGTCGTCACCAACCACCGTTGGTAGGATGATGGTCTTCAACAGATGCCATTTATCCAAAAACGCCTGGGTCTGGACCTCGTCGGGGAGGGCGCTGTAAAGCATTACACGTTCCGCCTTGATGAAGTCAGGATGCCGTTCCAGTTTGGCCAGAATCTTTACCGATTGCTCAAGGAGTTGTTCCTTGGTATGTTGTTTTTTCAGGGTCTTGATCAACGCCCTTAATTCTTTCTTTTCCATGTCAATTCTTAATCATCTCAAAACCTTTACCATAGGCGCCCATCACCATGTTCATCGTCATGAAAGCCTTGGGGTCTTCCTGTTTCACGATACGGAGAATCTGCTGCGACTCTCGTTTGGGGGTGACCACGATCAGGATGTCGCCTTCACGCTTGGTGTACCAGCCCGTTCCTTTGACAAGGGTAACGCCTCGTTTCATCTCCGTACCGATGCGCTCAGCCACTTTCTGGGGCTCGGTGGTGAAGATGAAAGCCTGCACCGATTGTTTGTCACCCGTCAGTACCAAGTCAATGCAATAACTGCAAATGCCCATCACCACAAAGCCATAGATAATGGTTTGGACCTTGTCGGTTTCCACCACGAAATAGGAACAGGCAATGATGATCACATCCAGGAACAAAATCACCTTGCCTTGGGAGATGTTGCGGTACTTGCACACCATCATCGCCACGATGTCAGTACCGCCAGTGCTGCCGCCTTGAGTGAAGGCGATGCCGATGGCCGTGCCTGCCAACGCGCCACCAATCAGTGATGACAGGAACTTGTCATCCACCAATGGTGCCATTTCACCAGCCAGAATCAGGTCGGTGATATAGTGCTGCAGGATGGAGAAAAACACAGAAGCCATGATGATGCTGTACACCGTCTTGATGCCAAACGACGGCCCAAGCACTTTCAGTGAAATCAGCACCAAAATGCCGTTGATGACAAACACGGAGATACCCGTGGAAATGCCTGTGGCGTAAAAGATCAGGGTGGCGATACCGCTCACGCCGCCGCCAAGCACATGTTGGGGAATGAGGAAGCCTGTCCAACCGAAAGCCATCATCAGTAAAGCAAAAGTGATGATGACATAGCGCCGAATCTCGGCAAGAATGTTTTTTTGATTCGTTTTCATGACTTAATGTTTATGATACCGTTGCGGTTGACAACCACATGGAACACTTTGTATTCCACTTGGTCCTCCCATTTGAATTGCAACACAAAATGAAGGATATAGACCCGTTCCGCCGTCACGGTCCGAATCTGCCTCTGCTCATCAAGACAGGTGATTTCCGACTCAGGGTTGTCCATCTTCTTGGTCAGGTAATTGATATGGTAACGGATGATGTCGTTGATCCCCTTGAACTCATAGTTGTACTGATTGCGCAGCACGGCATTGTCGATCTCCACCCGCTTGCGATACAGGATGATCTTTTCATCAAGCAACTTGTTGTCCGTCTCAAGCCTGTTGCGGTCACGCAGCTTAAGCACCTCTTCAGGCACCTTGTCGTCAGTGATGAAATCCATGCCTTCCTTCAGCCAACCGATGGATTTGTTCTTGATGCTGACCACCGTCTTGTTATCGTAGTACTTGTCCTTCAGCTGATAGGCGAAAAGCCAACGCGTCAACTCCTTGATACGGTCTTTCAGGATGTAAAAAAGGACCAGGATAAAGAAGATCAGGCTGGGATAGTTGCCCAAGTATTTCTGGAAGGGCATGGTGACCAAAAGATAGACCATCATGGCAAGTCCCGCGGCAAGGCTGAATGAGATTTGCTTGACCGCCTGACCGTCTTGGGTCGTGTTCACTTTCAGGAACAGGGCGCTCTCGATATATTTCTTGAGCTGGCTATGACGGTGCAACAAACGGCGGTTGTTGTCCCAGTCTCCTATGACGGCATAACTGTAACCCCGCGAAGTCTTATAGGATTTCTCATCGGCAATCATGTCAGCCATCGCCTCGAAAGCCCCTCCCATTTTCTGTTGGTCGGGACGATTGATGGCCTTGAGCACCTTCATCGTCCGAATGTCCGCCTGATGGCTGATGAACTCATCGGCAAAGTTCATTTTGTCGATCAGTTCCTCGTGGTCCCGACTGATGCCGTCGCGAAGGCTCCGGAATTCCTGAAGCACATGGCACACATCATCGACATAGGATTTGCATCGCTCACCGACATTGGGCGCGTCGGCATGGTTCATCAGCTGTGTCGATTCGTTACGGATGGAGCTCTTGAAGATGGAGGCGAACAGTTTCAATTGGAACTCAAACTCATTCATCCGCTCCTCCGCCGACTCGGCAACCACCGCCTCCAAAGCCCTTTTCACATGAAGGATGGGAGCCCCCTCTCCTTCCAGCATCTGCTTGAGTGTAAAGGCTGGAGTGAGCAAACGCACGTTCGACTTCATGTCGGCGTAGAAGCGTTCCTTGCTATAGGTTTGTTTGTTGATATCCAGCCCATTGGGAATGAAAATCCAGGAGTTGACGTCAAAATGGTCCACTTTGACGCCTTCCCTTCCGCTGAATCCCACCTTGAACTCAATGGAGAACTTATCGTGTATTTTGGTCTGAATATCAATCATTGCCAATTCTTGAAAGGATGGTCCTTCAATGCGGCATTGTAATATCTTGGGTCACCAGTGACTTCCCTACCCAGCCATTGAGGTTTGTCGAAAGACTCGTTTTCATCGGCAAGTTCCACTTCGGCCAGTACAAGGCCCTCATTATCGCCATGAAACTCGTCCACTTCCCAGACATGCTTGCCATCGGCATTGCTGACGAGATACCGCGTCTTGTCGATTACTCCCGGTTCGCAAAGCTGCATTAGCGTCAAGGCTTCATCACGGCAGATTTCCTTCTCCCATTCAAAACGGGAAACTCCCGAGGCATTGCATGCCCCTTTGATGGTGATGAAGCCTTGATCGCCTTTCAACCTCACACGGACAACTCGTTCCGGCACACTTGACAGATAACCTTGGGTGATCCGCACGGCTTTGAAAGCTTCCCGCTTGAAATCACCGACGACCAGAAATTTTCTTTCAATCTCTTGAGCCATCTTCACTTGTCATCCATATGGATAGGAAACCTTGCAGTATGCAGGTGTAGCCACACTTGAAGTCACCGTCATAGCTCTCATAGCGGTAATGGTCGCCATTGCTGTAGGTGATCTCGTACATCCATGGGGTGCATCCCTCACCGAGTGTTCCTCTGGTGTTGTTCATCTTCAGGCGTTCAACGTTGAAAGTAACCCTGAGGTGTTCCAACAACTCCATATCCCTCTCAAACACTTGATGCTCACCTGTCTCATCATTGTCGTAAGTCAACATGGCATGGTCATCCTTACGCTCAATGGCATAGTGTTCCTTGCCATAGTCATAAACGAACGACACCACCTCGTTGACAGGCACTGGAATATCTTTCCAAGGCTGGAGGCATCGAATGATCTCTTCAAAGGCCGTCCGATAACCATCAGGGCCGGCCATGTAACCGCCGGCGCTGATGGTCTTTTTAGAGGCGTATTTGACGTACAGGCTCCATGATTCTCCATCGAGTATACGAAACGGAGGTTCATAGTTGCCTTTATACCTGTACATCTTATGCTTCAAAACGATTTGCTGCAGGCTGTCGAACACCGAATGGTCATCCAGGACAAACTCCTTCTCATCAGGGTAACCTTCGTTGAAAAGGAAATGCACCTTGCCTTCCTTAGTCTCCTTGATCTGGTATTTGAAGCCACCGAATCTATTCATTCCACCGCCTTCTGACAGTGAAAAATAGGTCATCGTGTCGCCTTCAAAGCCGTTTTGGGGAGATTGGCAACCGAACAGTGTCAACAAACTTGCCAGCACAATCATTAGTTTCATCATTTAATTCCGAGTTTCTTGGCAATGTCCTTCGGGAGGGCATCCTTATGTACGATGATATTCAAGGTCTTGTAACGCACGAAAGCCTTGGAGGCGTACCAAATGCCATGATACTGGCCGGCATCGCCCCAGCTGTTCTTCACGATGAAGTATTCGTTGCCGATTTGGTCCTTGGCGGTACCGTAGATCAACATGCCGTGGTCATCACCGGTTTCATAGTTGTCGTAAGCAATCTGACGTTCTTTTTGGGTGACCCACTTCTGAGGTGTAGGTTGGTTCATGGCCTCTTTCTTGCGGTCAGCGGCGCTCATGCCCAGCCAGTGAGCCATGTCGCTGCCTTGAAGGTCGCGACCCTTGGCTTCGAGGTCGGGAAGAACGGCGATACCTGCCATCTTGCCACGGAGCCAGCCACTCTCGCTCACGTCAGAACCCCAAGCGATTGGATAACCCTTTTCGATAGCATTATCCATCACCTGCATAAACTCATCGATAGGAAGGTTCCAAGCCTGTCCCCAGCGCCAGTTGTCCTGCACTTCGATGACGAACTTCTCATAGAATGGATGGTGTGTGAACGAAGTCAGGTTGACATAGTCGTCCATGTTGAGTCCAGTGGATTCGGCAAAGCTCATGGGAGTATATTTCTTGCCATTGTAGGTAAACTCGGTCGGAGGCACGCCAAGATAGGCATCATAGATGCCAGCGAGCCCCTTCTTCCACAGCGGGTTGCCATCAGGGTCCATCTGGATCTTGCGGCTCTTGACGACACCGGCTACATATGGATCGGTAACAGCAGAGAGTTCAGTGAAGTTCGACAGTGAGTCGCCATGCATGGCACCGGCAGGCATCTCCACATCGGGAACGAGGCCGTAGTGTTTGATGGCATAGATGACATCGCCAAACGAACCGCCCTGTGAGAACGACACGTCGCCATGGGTACGGACAGCGGCCTCTGCACGATCGAGGTAGGTCTTGTAAACGATGTACATTTCCGAAAAGTCATACTCAGGCTTGCCCATACGGAGCAGTTCAGCCTCAAAGAAAGCCAATGAGGAATAGCACCAGCAGGTACCGGCTTGGTTTTGGTCCTTCACTGAAGTGACGGGCAATTCCTTGATGGTTTCAAACTTGAAGCCTTCGCCCTCTTTTTCCTCGGGTTTCGGCATGGGTGGTTGAGGTTGTGCCATGGCAGCAATGCTGAGCATCACGGCGGCAGCAGTCATAAAATGTCTGATTTTCATGATTTAAGAATTTAATATTTAAAGATTCAATGATTTTTTCATGGATTTGGAAAGGGCGTCTTTATGCAAGGTAAAGAAGATGGTGTACTGGCGCAAGTACTGTTCTGAGCAATACCAATAGCCTTCGTAAGGGCCTGCAGCGCCCCATGAGTTCTTGATCTTGTAGTATTTGTTGCCATTCTGGTCTTTGGCCATGCCAACCACAAGCATGCTGTGGTCATCGCCGGCATCCCAATTGTCGTAAGCCATTTGGTGAATCTCATCGGTAACTTGCTTTTCAGGAACGATTTCCTTCCAAAGGTTCTCGTCCTTGGGATCTTCCGGCACAATGCCAACGCCTTCCTTACGCGAGAAACCCGGGTTGCTCACATCCTGAGCCCAGCCAAGGGTATAGCCATGTTCAAGGGCATAGTCAACAGCGGCCATCAACTCATCGAGAGGCATGTTGTAGGCCGGGGTCCAAGTCCAGTTGTCAGGGATTTCCACCATGCAAGGCTTGTAGTTCTCTTCATTGACGAAAGAGCAGATCTCCACGTAGTTGTCAGGATTGATCGGATAAGCCTCGGCAAACGACTTGGCGGTATATTTCTTGCCATCCACGGTGAACTCTTCCGGTACATCACCGAGATAAGCGTCAAGCACTCCTTGAACCGCCTTGGGACCGGCAGGAGAGATCTTTTTGTTGCCGTTCTTGATGATGGCACGGGCAACACCGTCAATGACTGCGTTCATCTCATTGTGCATGTGACGCTCCTCGCCGATCACCTTGCCGGTGTAGGCCTCTTCGGGCATCATGCCGTACTTGTTGATCATATACAGCACATCGCACACCTCTCCACCTTGGCTCAGGGTACTGTTGCCATGCATGCGGACGAATTTGTTCACTTTCTCCGTCCAAGCGTTGCGAACCACAAACATCTCCGAAAGGTTGAACTCCTTGCCGTACATACGCAGGATCTCAGCCTCCACAAAGCCAATGCCGGCAAAACACCAGCAAGTGCCTGAACTGCCTTGGTTATCGACCGCGGTATGCGGCACCTTAACCGTTTCCGTGATTTGATATAATGGTTGCTTCTCTTCCTGGAGCTCGGTTTCCTGAGCCATAGCCATCGAACCTGCTCCCATCAACAGGGCAACAGCCGCTAATTTCAAAATGCCTTTCATAGTCTCTGATTATTTATTCTTCACTATTTTTTTCGTTTCCACGCCTTGTTCGCTCATGATCTCAATGAAATAGAAGCCTGAAGGCTGGGCGGCGAGATCAATGGTGACTCGGTCTTGGTTCACATTCAGGTTCTGGATTTCCTGGCCCATCATGTTGAAAACACGAACTTGATAGATGCCGAGACCCTCAATGATGACTTTATCCTTGGTGGGGTTGGGATAAATGGACGAATGTTGGCTGATGGAGATCTCTTCCATTGTTGTCCAATCCACCCGAACCGTATTGGACGGACTGGATTCCAAGAAGTCCGTTTTTCCAACCACGGTATAGTAGTAATCCTCAGAGGCGACAGCCTCATAGTCGATGAATTCCGTTTCATAGCTTTCGCCAATCCGTTGACCGTTACGATAGATATCATATGCTTCGGCCAACGAAGCCCCCTCCCAATGCAAGACGACATGCTCGTCTGGAATGGTGTATGTAAGGTGTTGTGGAATGATGGTTTTGTTCACCTGGATATAATGCATCTCCGGATTAGCTTGTGAGGTGCCATAACCCGACTGTTCCCCAACAGATTGATAATAAGCCGTGACGGCATATTCGAAAATATCGTTTGGCTGACCGGCAAGATTGTCGATGTAGTATGGATGAGAAACCAGCTTGACACGAGTGAACTCCGTACCCTTGACTCGGCGGTACACAAAATAACAAGAAGGAGTTTCGCCTTCGGGGGCATCCCAAATGATCTTGGCCTTAGTGGGTGCGGTCATTTCGTAGTGTATGTTGGTCGGAATGGGGAGCGTCGATTCAGGAGCGATGTTGACCCTATTGGAGGCAGTCGTCTCACCGTGATCCGTAAAGGCGGTGACATAATAACTATGGAAGGTTTCCACATCTTGATCATCCGTGTAACTTCTATTGTAAGTGATTGCGAAAAGCACGTTGTCGCGATAGATATGGTAATTGATCACCTCCAGTCCCTCTGGGGCTTCCCAACTCAATGACGCGCTATGGTCGGTGATTTGAACCGTCAACGCGGTAGGACCATCGATCTCTTCGTCCTGACTGTCGCACGTATTGTTGACGATGTAGAACAGACCCTTGCCAAGTGCCTGAGAGCTGCCTTCAAAGTCCACTTTGACCTCACCTACCGAATTCTTGATTTTGAAATTGAGGCTGTCAACAGCCTGTGTCGGTTTATTCCAGATGATTTCGACATGGCCAAGCGGCAGCACGATGGTTTCGGTGGCGCTGGATGACTCTAGTGTGACATTGGCCACCTGATCGCCCGATTCATTGACGAATCCAAGGCTTCCTTCACGCCAACCTTGGCTGTCGGATGAGCCCATCTCAACGGTCCACGTGCAGGTGGGACCCAAAAGGACATCCTCTGCAAGCGTTTGTTTACTTGCGGCATTATGAACGATGACCTGCACTCCATATTTCACCATGGCGGGCATATATTGGTCGGTGTAACTCATGGTAGCGCCTGGGGCAACATTGTCTTCAGTGTAAACGACCTCGCCATTGCGGGTTACGATCACTTGGTTGATGCTCGTGAGGCTATTGGAATGGATATCATAGGTGGGGTTAGTCCATTGGATGGTAGCCGAGTAATCGAAGTCACCGCTGGGAGTCACCGAAAGGTTTTCGGGCTGCAAGGGCATGTAATCGTAAACATCCGACGGGACATAGTTGAAAATGGCTTGAGCCCAGCCTGCATAGTCGATTTCGTCAATCACAAACCAGCCGTCGCTGTTGCCACCCCAACCCCAATTGAAATGGAACAAGTCATCATCGTCATAGCCGTCGCACACAAAAGCATGGCCGCCACTGTCACTGTAACCGGAATAATACACGGGCCAACCCAAGTCAAACTGTTCCTTAAGCATGTTTTGCCAGCTGACAAGGGAATAGTCGTCACGTCCAAGGATGGTTGCGTTGTTGGAATAGGAGAAATACTGTTTTATGGCATCGGGCACATCCCATGAATAGGCACCGCTACCCGAAGGTGAGAACATCATTTCAACAGCCACGGCGCAGTGGTACATCAGCAATGCCACAGCTTCGATCTCTGTTTGGGAGGCCCCTGAAAGACGGTTGGGCATGTTGTCCCAATCGTAAGTGGTGTTGCCGAAGTTGGCCGTCTGCGTGCCATAACCTTGGCAGTAATAGGAATGGCTTCCCGAGCCTTGCAGCGGATGGTCCCAGTATTTCATCACCTGACTCATGGCGGTAGCTACACAACCGGCGTAGCAACGATCGCCAGGACCGCCAGAAGCAGCTGGAGAATACAGGTTGTACGGTGAGTTTTGGTTCCAACGGGTGGCACAGAGGATGTCCACGCCACGGCCTCTGTTACGCGAAATCAGCTTGCCGCTCGTCAACACGCTCTTCCATTCATCGGCCGTGTTGTCGAAAAGGACTGCGTTGCCATTGGCGCGAGCCTCAGCGATTTTGCCAAGATAATACATGGCCTCAGGCGAAGGATTCTCAACATCGAAAGGACCTTCGTTGGAATAGCCTACAATGGGACGGAACCGGTCATCGGCCGAAACGATGACAAAGCCAGCGTTGCCGAAATTATACACGTAATAGGACTCTGTGGTCATCACAAGTTGCATTTCTTCCGTTTTCGAAGCGGAAACCAAGGCGGTTTGGGCGAAATTCTTTCCTGCTTTGCGCGCTGTGGACTCATCCACTGGAGCGGCAAATAGTTGACTGACACCCAACAAGATAAGTAGCAGTACAGGTAGTTTGGTATTCATAATACAGGTAATTTTTGTCGTTTGTTAATTATTTAAGGTGTCAAAAGTACAAAAAAATTGTTTTCCAGTTGGAAAAATCAAAAAAATTGTAACTTGCGCTCGATTTATAAAAACAGAAAAATGGGAAAATATCAATTGATGAACGTGGCTGACGGCCGCCTTTTCGAGGATCAAGGTTGGATTCTTGACGACCCTGAGGGCAAAACGCCAAGCCTCGTGAGAGCCATTTACGAACAGAAGCAGCTTCATTGGGGTGATGACCGTTTGGGGCTTTACAAATTCGCCGACTGGATGCCCGTCAAGAGAACCCTTGAGCACCCTTCCTGTCCCGTCACCTACAAAAGCGATCAACTGGCCAGACGCCTTGGCTTGACCAACCTGTACATCACCTTCAGCGGGTGGTGGCCTGCCAAAGGTGCCAACATGACCACTTGCTCATTCAAGGAGACCGAAGCCTATTCGGTTTGTGCCCGTCTGGGCAAGGAACTACAAGACCAAGTGCTGGTGGTGGCCTCAGCGGGCAATACGGCAAGGGCCTTTGCCAAAGTGTGTTCCGACAACGGCATTAAGCTGCTGCTTTGCGTACCCCAGGACAACATCAAGGCCTTATGGTTTGACAAGCCGTTGAATCCTTGCGTAAAGCTGATCACCACGGCCTCAGGCAGCGACTATTTCGATGCCATCCAGCTCTCGAATTACGTGTGTGAACTGCCCGGATTCCTGGCCGAAGGCGGTGCCAAGAACATCGCCCGCCGCGACGGCATGAGCACCACCATGATGTCGGCTGTCACGACCATTGGCCTCATCCCCGACTTCTACTTCCAGGCCGTAGGCAGCGGCACCGGTGCCATCGCCGCTTGGGAAGCCAACTTGCGTTTCATTGAAGACGGCAGGTTCGGCACCAACAAGGCCCGCCTTTTCGTCTCGCAAAACAAGCCCTTCCTACCCATGTACGAAGCCTGGCGGCAGGATTCTCGCGCCCTGCTACCCTACGATCCCGACCAAGCCCGCAAAGACGCCGCCAAGATCTGCGCCCCCGTACTCTCCAACCGCAAGCCGCCTTACGGCCTGGCCGGAGGCTTGTATGACGCCCTGAAAGACACCAACGGCGACATCTTCGCTGTCAGCAACGAAGAAGCCAACGCCGCCAAAGCCCTCTTTGAGGAAACCGAAGGCATCGACATCTACCATGCCGCCGCTGTGGCACTGGCCTCGCTCATCCAAGCCATTCATATTAATAAGGTAAAATCCGATGACATCATCATGCTTAACATCACCGGCGGAGGCGAAAAGCACTTCAAGGAGGCCCATGAAATCCATTATTTGGAGCCAAGCCACATCTTCCCGATTGGCTTTACCAAAGCGGATGTCAGCATGGTTTTGGAAACGTTGTTGAAAAAATAATTCGTAAAAAATCAAAGTTTTAGTTGCACAATCAAAAAAATGTGTAATTTTGCAGTCCGAAAATTTAGAGACATGTACGCAATTGTAGAAATAGCAGGACAGCAGTTCAAAGTCACGAACGGTCAAGAGATCTTCGTCAACAGACTGCAAGGTGAAGAAGGAAGCAAGGTTTCTTTCGACAGAGTATTATTGATTGACAACGATGGTGCAACCCAGGTCGGTACTCCTACCGTTGCCGGTGCCAACGTCGAGGCGACGATTAAGGAGCACTGCAAGGGCAACAAGATCATCGTTTTCAAGAAAAAGAGAAGAAAAGGTTATCAAACCTCGAACGGTCACCGTCAATACCTGAGCAAGGTCGTGATCGACAACATCGTAATGTAAAACCCGAAAAAACTGAAAAGATATGGCACACAAGAAAGGCGTCGGTAGTTCCGAGAACGGTCGTGAGTCCGCAAGTAAGCGACTCGGAGTTAAAATTTTCGGTGGACAAGCTGCTATTGCTGGCAACATCATCGTCCGTCAGCGCGGCACCAAGCACAACCCTGGCAAGAACGTCGGCATGGGTAAAGACCATACCCTCTATGCCTTGTGCGACGGCATCGTCGAGTTTGTGAAGAAGAAAGACAACAAGTCCTTCGTTTCCGTCCTCCCAGTGGAAGGCACAATCGCCGAATAAAAATCTTTCATTAAGATACATTTTTTACCGACCATCATTACGGTGGTCGGTTTTTTTCGTTTATCTTTGCGAGCAAATCCAAATAGCGTCAAGCAATGTTAGTATTATCCTACATCAGAGACCACAAAGAAGAAGTGATCGAACGTCTGTCCATCAAGAACTTCAACAACGTCGCGCTGATCGACGAGATCCTGAAGCTGGACGACGAACGCCGCGCCACGCAAAAGCAGTGCGACGAAACCCTGGCCGCGCTCAACAACAACGCACGAGTCATCGGCGACCTCTACAAGCAAGGCAAAGCCGCCGAAGCCAATGAACTGAAAGCAAAAAACAACGAGATGAAGGAACTCGGAAAGACCCTCGCCGACAGGCTTGAGGCCATCAAGCAAGAGATCCAGACCAAGCTCGTGGAAATCCCAAATACGCCTCGCATCGACGTACCCCGTGGCACCTCTGCCGCCGACAACGTCAATGTGCATCAGGAAGGCGACATGCCCCAGCTTTACGAAGGCGCCAAGCCACATTGGGAGCTGCTCAACCAGTACGGCCTGGCCGACTTTGACCTCGGCAACAAGGTCACTGGAGCCGGCTTCCCCTTCTACAAAGGCAAAGGCGCCAAGTTGCAACGCGCCCTCATCAACTTCTTCCTCGACGAAGCCTCAGCCTCGGGCTACAACGAGACCCAGCCGCCCGTCGTGGTGAACGAGGCCTCGGCCTACGCCACTGGCCAACTCCCCGACAAGGAAGCCCAGATGTATGCCGTGCCGCTTGACGGCTTCTACCTCATCCCCACCGCCGAAGTGCCGCTGACCAACATGTTCCGCGACACCATCGTCAAGGAAGAGCAACTGCCCATCAAGACCGTGGGTTACTCCAACTGTTTCCGCCGCGAGGCCGGTTCCTATGGCAAGAACGTCCGTGGCCTGAACCGCCTGCACCAGTTTGACAAAGTGGAGATCGTGGAAATCGCCAACCCAGTGGGTTCATATGACCGTCTCGAAGCCATGAAGAACCATGTGGCCGGACTGCTCCGCAAGCTGGAATTGCCCTTCCGCATCCTGCACCTCTGTGGTGGCGACATGAGCTTCACCTCCGCCACTACTTACGACTTTGAAGTGTGGTCGGCAGCACAGCAGCTCTGGCTGGAAGTCAGCTCTGTCTCCAACTTCGAAACCTTCCAAGCCAACCGTCTGAAGCTCCGCTACAAGGACAAGAATGGCAACATCCAACTCGTGCACACCCTGAATGGCAGCGCCTTGGCATTGCCTCGCATCGTGGCCGCACTGCTCGAAGACCATCAGACACCCGAGGGCATCCACATCCCGAAAGCCCTCCAAAAATATACCGGCTTTGACATCATTTCGTAACCTCTTAGCCCTCGCTTTCCTGCTTTTGGCATGCATCGCGTGCCAAAGCAGGAAAGAACCTATCGCACAACTTCAGGAACAGCTGAAACAGGACAGCATCGCGCTCGACAAGTTGCAAGACAACTACCAAGAGCGCCTGCAGGAAGACTTCCAGTGGTGCGATTCCATGTTGTTGTATGTCCCCAAAGAACATGTCAATGAATACTTCGACATGCTCAACCTGGCCCAAGCCTACCTGCGCCAATTCAACGAGATGTTGCCCGTCATGCGACGTGATCACGCCTACATCCGTCAACAGCTAAGAAACCTTCAGAACGACCTCAGCACCCATTACATCAGCGACTCGCTCAGCATGGTTTACCTGAACGATGAGACCGCTTCAGCCGACACGCTCCACCATCGTGTGCTCTATTTCCAGGACCGGCTCTCCACCCAAGACCAAGCACTGCAGTCGTTGAAGGAAAGCATCCGTAAAGACATCTCAAGATGAGGAAAGTTTGCTGTCTTTTCATCCTTTTCCTCTCCCTATCGGCCTCCGCTCAAGAAAACTACACGGAGAAGGCCAACTACTATTATTCCAAACTCGATTACGAGAAAGCCTTTGAGTATTACCTCCTTGAGCTTGAAGCCAGGCCCAAGCAATACAATGTTGTCAAAAACCGCCTCCAAACCCTGCTGTTGTATGACGTCAACAACAGCATCGCCGACGAGTTGCGCATCGCCCTGCTGAAAAAGACCCAGGAAAAGCCCGAAAACGAAGAGTTCGCCCGGTTGCTGATGTGGCTTGCCCTCCAACAGGAAGATTACGACATCGCTTTGGAGCAATGCAAAAGCCTTGACAGGCGCTTCAACGACCAGGATTCCCAAATCATCACCATAGCCCATATCTGCTATGACAACGCCCAATACGAACTGGCCAAAGACGCCTACGACTATTTGATCGCCAAAGGCAAGATCAACCCGTATTATGGCGACGCCGTGGTGGGCTCCGTCAAGACAGAGAACCTGCTCTGCAAAATCAATCACGTGGAGGACAAAGCCACTTACGAACGCCTGAGCCGCCGTATCGAGGATGCCTATAGTGAAATCGGGTCAAAGGAATACCCCAACTTGGCGGAGATTCAAGCCGACATCATGGCTTACCACCTTGACCAGGCTCCACAAGCCATCGAACTGCTGCAAAAGGTCATTGGGCAGACCACAAGCAAAATCCAGCAAAACCAGCTGAAGCTGAAACTGGCCGACATTTACCTGTTCACTGACGAAGTGTGGGAAGCCACCCTGCTCTACAGCCAGGTTGACAAGAGCATGAAAGAGGAACCTCTAGGGCATGAGGCTCGTTTCCGCAACGCCCAGCTACGCTATTTCATCGGAGAGTTCGCCTGGGCCGAGACCCAACTCAACGTACTGAAGGCCGCCACCTCGAAACTCATCGCCAACGATGCCATGAGCCTTTCGCTCATCATCAGCGACAACCTCGAATACGACACCACGGGCACGGAACTCAAACGCCTCGCCACCGCCGACTACAAGATCTATCAACACAAAGACAGCGAGGCCTTGCCCATCCTCGAAGCCATCAACCTCGACGGCAACGAAATCAGCAAGCCTCACGCCCTTTATCGTCTGGCTGAACTCAAAGCCAAGAAGCAGGATTATGGTACTGCCGACAGCCTCTACCTGCAGATCGTCAGGCAGTTCCCTGACAGTTACATGGCCGACGACGCCCTGATGCAAGCCGCCCTGCTCGAGCATCAGCAACTCAAGGACCGTGAAGCCGCCAAACAGCATTACGAACAGCTGATTGACCAATATCCCACTAGCCTTTACACCGCCCAAGCCAAGAAATATTATAGGAAGTTATAAAATGGAAGTAAAACCCAAAAAGGCCTTAGGCCAGCATTTTCTGACCGACCAGAACATTGCCAAGAAGATTGTTGACCAGCTTTCGCCCGACGTGGAGACCGTGATCGAAGTGGGTGCCGGCACCGGTGTGTTGACACAATTTATGGTCAACGATATCCTGGAAAAGTTTTACGTCATCGAGATCGACCGAGAGTCCATCGAATACCTTCAAGAGCATTACCCTGAATTGGGCGACCACCTTATCCAAGGCGACTTCCTGAAAGCCGACCTGAGCCAGTACGGTCAGCGCAACACAGCCATTATCGGCAACTTCCCCTACAACATCAGCAGCCAAATCTTTTTCCAAGTGCTGAAATACAAGGAGCAGGTTATTGAAGTGGTGGGCATGGTTCAGAAGGAGATGGCCGAGCGCATGGCCGCCAAGGAAGGCAGCAAGACCTACGGCATTTTGAGCGTATTGATGCAGGCTTGGTACGACATTGATTATCTGTTTACCGTACACGAGAACGTGTTCAACCCGCCCCCCAAGGTCAAATCGGCGGTGATCAAGATGAGGCGCAACGCCACGACCGACTTGGGTTGCGACGAAAAGCTGTTTGTCACCATCGTCAAGCAGGCCTTCAACCAACGCCGCAAGACCATGCGCAACTCATTGCGTCCCCTACTCGATCCTGACATTATCGACAACGAGGTCTTCAACAAAAGGCCTGAACAACTATCCGTAAAAGAGTTTATTGATTTGACCAACTTGATCAGTTCCTCCGCATCGCATGACGCACCGTGAGGAATGCCGAAGTGCAGCCCACCACGAAAATGGTGACAAAAATCAGCAGCACATCCTTCAGCTTTAGCATGACAGGATAGGCATCCACAATGTAGTTGCCACCTCCGCCAAACTTCACAAAGCCATACCGTTGCTGCAAGAGTACCACCACGATGCCCAACAGCAACCCAATGACGCCACCGGCCACTGAAATCAGAAGGCCTTCGTTCAAGAAAATCTTTTGAATTAATTGCTTGTCAGCGCCAATGGCTTTCAATATTTCCGTGTCCTTGCGTTTGTCGATCATCAACATGGACAGCGACCCGACAACATTGAACGTGGCTAAGATCAGAATGAACGTAAGGATGACATAAACCGCCCACTTTTCGGAACGCATAATCTTATAGAGGGTTTCCTGCTGTTCCTGTTGGTCCTTCACGATGAAGCCCTCTCCCAACATGGATTTCACCTCTTTCTTGACCTTGACGGCATCAGCCTTAGGCGCTAGGAAAAGTTCCACATTTGAGGCTTTGCCCTTGTATTCCAACAAATCCGAAAGCCACTCAAAAGGCACCAAAACCAACTTTTCATCCACTTCCTGTTGGGTCACGAACACACTTTGTACCGTTAGGATATCGGCATTGAAGCCGTTTTCGAGGCTCATTTGCGAAGCGTTGCCCCGTTTAGGCACATACACCCGCAACATGGCATAGGGGTTATAGGCATTAATACCCAAACGCCACGCCACTCCCGTTCCAGGAATGGCAAAGTTATGCTCTCCCTCCGAAAGCAGCATTCCCATGTCGCCGTAAACCACTTCATGCATCCGATCAATCTCTTGATACTCAACGCCAACGCCCTTCACTTGACCAATATGTTGTTTGTCATCAGCACGGAACAAAGCATCCTCCGTGAGGGTTGGAACCACATGGGTCACCCCGGGTATCTCCTTGATTTTACCTAAGGGAAACGCAGTCAGATCCAACGTTTTTCCTTTGGCAGGGGCCACTTGAATGTCTGGCGTAAGGCGGTTGTTCATCGATGAGATCACCTGCTCAAGCCCGTTGAATGCCGACAGCACCACAATGAGTGCAAAAGAGCCTACACCAATGCCCACTATGGAAATCCACGTGATGATATTGATCAGGTTTTGGCTTTTCTTGCCGATCAGGTAACGGTTTGCTATGAACAGTGGCAGTCTCACTTTCCGGAATGCAAAAGATTGTCGATATTTTCGATATAATCCAACGAGTCATCCTCGAAGAAACGCAATTCCGGAATGACACGCATTTGGTGACGGATGCGGTTGCCGAGCAAGCCACGGATGGCGCGGGCATTGGTCCCCACCTCTTCAACCACCTTTTTCTTGTCGTCAACACCAAAAATGCTCAAGTACACATTGGCGTAACCCAAATCCGAAGTCACCTTCACATGAGTCACCGTGATCATTAGCGAAGGTACCGCAGGTTTCAGCTCTTTTTGGAAAATATCGCCCAATTCCTTTAATATCAACTTGTTTACTTTATCCAGCCGTTTGTTGTCCATCGTCTCAACATTTTTTCGTTAAAGTTTGCAAATATAAGAATATTATGGTAATTTTGCACAGATTAAACGTTTTGAAAACTTAACCAATTAAAAACATAAGCACATGAAAAAGTTTAGATTCTCATCCATTATTTTAGGCGTGTTGTTCGTTGCCTTCATGGCCTCATGCAGCAAGGAAGGCGTTTACAACCCTAAAAAGAAAATCCAAAGAGTATACAGCGAGTCCACTTACACTGACAAATACCTGTCACAAGTTTGGAATTGGGAAGACAAGCTCCTCAAATCAGTCGACCACTACTCCGGTAGCGGCCTTAGCCACACTGAGACCTTTAGCTACGACGGCAATCGCCTGATCCGTGTGGATGACTACCGCCACTCAGAATACGCCACCTATGAATACGACGGAAGCGTCTTGAAGACATACAACTTTTACGAAAAGAACCAACTGGCATCAACGTTGAACTTTACATACGATGGCAAAAAAGTCTCTCGAGTCGTATATTCCTTATATGGTGACAAAAAAGTCGAAAGCCATCTCATGGCCCCCATCCCAGCCGAGATTATTGAGAGCATGAACGTTCTGGCAGAAAAAGCCGATGCGACCAAAGGCCTGATCAACGTTACATATCAATTCACTTGGACTGACGACAACATTACAAAAATCATCGGTACCGCTGAAGGCGAAATGGTTACCTTCACCCTCGCCTACGACAACAAGACCAACCCACTTAAGGGATATCTTAATCTGTATAACATCGAAGACCCCTACATGTTCTACAGCAAGAACAACGTAACTCAATTGATGGAGAGCTATATCGGCAGCGAAAACGACATCTACAACTTCACTTATCAATGTGACACCGATGGTTATCCAACCATGGTCATCAGATCAAGAATAGATAGCGAGTATACGTACACCACCCACTACGAGTACGACAAATAAGCTACCTCAACATAGCAGATGAAAAAAGGCGACTGAACAGTCGCCTTTTTTCATTCCTTACGTTTTGAATCCATCAGGATGGTCACCGGCCCATCGTTGATGAGTTCCACCTCCATCATGGCGCCAAACTCACCCGTAAGGACCTCCCTACCCGAGATTTCATGCAGGCGTTTAACGAACAGCTCATAAAGCGGGATGGCCTGTTCCGGCCGTGCGGCACGGATAAAACTCGGGCGGTTGCCTTTCTTGGTCAAGGCATGGAGCGTAAATTGGCTCACCACCAAGAAAGTGCCCCCAACTTGATTGATGTCAAAGTTCATCGCATCGTTGCCATCGTCGAAGATCCTCAATTTGGTGAGTTTGCCACAAAGCCATTCCACATCCTCTTCATTGTCGGCTTCCTCAATGCCCAACAAGACCATCATGCCAAGGCCGATGGCCGACTTCACCCGGCCGTCAATCGTCACCGAGGCACGGCTTACCCTTTGCGCTACTATTCTCATTTTTTAATTTTTAATGCAACAATTTGAAGATCATTTCACGGTAAAGGTCCTTTTCCGAGGTCTCTCCGCTGTTGTACCCTTTGGATTTCAAGTCGAATTCTCGCAATACCGAGATGCATTTCACACAGTCGGCAATGGAAAAATTGCGTGCCGCCATCTGGTAGTCACGCACAAAGAAAGGATTGACACCCAAAGCCGCAGCCAGTGCGTTTTGCGAAGGATCGGTGGCATAATGCACCTTGAGTATTTTGGTGAAATAACCATACAGGCTGATGGCAGTAACCAGCAAGGGATTGTCCTTGCCGTTGTCCCCGAAATAGTTCACGATTTGGTTGGCCCTCATGATGTCGCGCCGACCGATGGCATTCTGCAACTCGAACACATTGTAATCCTTGGAGATGCCGATGTTGCGCTCCACGTCCATGTCGTCAATTTTCTTCGCCTTGGGCAGGGCAATGATGAGTTTGTCAAGCTCGTTGCGCACCTTGTGCAAATCCGTCCCTAGGAAATCCGTCAGCATCTGGGTGGCTTTCGGCGTGATGGTATAGCCTTTTTCGCTTAGATACGACTGGATCCATCCTGGAATATTGCTTTCATACAATTTTTTCGACTCAAACAACACGCCCATCTTGTCAATCTTCTTGGCCAAGGCACGACGCTTGTCGAGTTTCTTGTATTTATAGTCGAACACCAGAATGGTGGTTGGCGGAATCACGTCGAGATACTTCTCAAAGTCCTCAATGTTCTTGAGATCCTGGGCTTCCTTGACGATGACCACCATGTAGCCTCCCATCATCGAGAAACTCTTGGCATGGGTAGCCACCGTGTCGATGTCCACATCGCGGCCGTAGACCACAATCTGGTTGAAAGCCTTCTCCGTTTCATCAAGCACTTCTTCCTCAATGGTATCGGAAATCACGTCGATGAAATAAGGCTCCTCGCCCATCAGGAAATAGACTGGGGCGTATTTTTTGTTATGGATATCGGTGATAATCTGTTCGAACGTCATCAGTCGAATCTCAAGTGTTTCACGGTAATTCCGTTGTTGATCAGCTGTCTCAGCGAGTCAACCCCGATGCGCAGGTGGTCACCCACAAAACTCTTGCTCACTTTCTTGTCGCTTTCGGCAGTCTTGACGCCTTCGGGAGTCATCGGCTCATCGGAAACGAGCAGCAGGGCTCCCGTAGGAATCTCATTGTAGAAGCCGACCGAAAACAGGGTGGCCGTCTCCATGTCAACAGCCAGACAACGGATGCGACGAAGGTAGTTCTTAAACTCCTCATCATGTTCCCACACACGACGGTTGGTGGTGTAGACCGTACCCGTCCAATAGTCCCGGCCATAGTCGCGAATGGTGGTGGAGATGGCTTTTTCCAAGTTAAATGCCGGCAGGGCAGGCACCTCTGGCGGGAAGTAGTCGTTTGAGGCACCTTCACCACGGATGGCTGCAATAGGAAGGATGAAGTCACCGACATGGTTTTTCTTGACCGCGCCGCATTTGCCTAAAAACAGGACTGCCTTGGGGTGGATGGCACCTAACAGATCCATGATAGTCGCGGCGTTGGCGCTACCCATACTGAAATTAATAATGGTGATCTCGCCATCGGTGGCACAGGGCATTGGCTTGTCAAGTCCCACAATCTCAACACCTTGCCATTCGGCAAAACGTTCCACATAGTTCTGGAAGTTCGTCAAGAGGATGTATTTTCCAAAGCTTTCCAACGGGAGACCTGTATATCGCGGAAGCCAATTCTCCACAATTTCCTTTTTCGTTTTCATGGTAACAATTACTTTTTTGCAAAGATACGAAAATAATTCACGAAAAAAATGTTTCAATGAACCGAAAAAAAACATACCTTTGCAGCACCGCTTGAAATAGACAATAATAATCAGAAAAATAAAAGACAATGAATTCCAAACTGAAAAGTATCCTTATCAACATCGCTTTGTTTGTCGTTGTTGTATTTTTAGCCATCAAGGTCGTCCAAAGCATCAAGGCTCCTATTGATTTCGGTAATGAGAAGAGCAAGCGTGAGGCTCAGGTGGTGCAGCGCTTGAAGGACATCCGCGACGCTGAAATCCAGTTCAAGCAAGCCAACAACAAGTACACCTCCAATTTCGACTCCTTGATCGACTTCTGCAACAACCACATGATCCCGGTGATCATGATGGTTCCCGATCCAGAGGACACCACCTTCACCAAAACCATCAACGACACCATCGACTACGTTCTTGTGAAGGACTCCCTCTTTGGCAAGAGAACCAACTTCAACCTCAACGAACTTGGCCTCGTGCCTTTCAGCGAACCGGCCACACAGTTTGAGATCCACGACAGCATCATCAAGCGTGGCGGTATCTCGGTGCCCGTCTTCGAAGTCAAGACTCCTTACGAGGTTTATCTGGCCACTCCAGGTGCCAGCTTCACCGAAAAGGAATGGAACACCCGCGTGCAGAACGTCAAGGCTGAAATGGAACAGATCGACAAGTATGCCGGTTTGAAGGTCGGTTCACTTGAAGAAGCTTCAACCGACGGTAACTGGGAGAAACTCTAATGATCGACTTAGGGAAAAGCCTTTCATACAACATAACCATCCAATGCTCATTGGATGGTTTTTGTTTTGTCATCCACAACATCGAGGAAAACAAGATCATCGACATCGAGCTCTACCAAACCTCTGAGACGGGTGACGAGACCCTCATTATGGAGGCATTGGAAAAAGCCGTCTTCAAGAAAGGACTTTACGAAAAACCTGTCCATGACGTGCGTTACATCGTGGGCAACAGACTCAACACCCTGATTCCCGAAGAGCTTTTCGACGAGCAGCAGATGGAATCCTATTTCCGCTTCAGCCATGAACTGCCCCAGGGCTATTCCCTGGTTTGCGAAAAGCTTCCCCTGCTCCATTGCGTCAACGTGTTTGCCTTATCGTCCATACAGGAAAAAGCCATCCAAGGGCTCTGGGACAATGTCACTTTCACACATCAATCGAGCGTGTTCCTGAAGGGCGTGATGGGCGAAGACCCGTTCGATGACAGGACTGTGGCCTACGTCAACGTCAATAGCCGATCGTTCGATATGGCCATCGTCAGCGAAGGGAAACTCTCGTTTTTCAACAATTTCAAGTTCAGCACCAAGGAAGATTTCATCTATTTCCTGATGTTCGCCCTTGAGCAGCAACAACTCTCAGGCCAAACGGTTCCCGTATACTTCGCAGGCCTCATCTCCGGCAATTCCGAGATCATCAAGCTGTGCGAACGCTACATCAAACGGATCCACTTCATCAATCCCAACGGCAGTGTTGAAGTGGACATGAGCCTCAGCGGCACACCGTTCCAATACTACTACATCCCTTATCAATCGTTATCATGAGAATCATCAGAGGCAGATACCAACGGCGGCAGATCGTCGCGCCCAACAACCTCCCTGTTCGGCCCACAACCGACATGGCCAAGGAGAGCTTGTTCAACATCTTGGAAAACTACATGGACTTTGAGAAAGTCACCGCTCTTGACCTCTTTGCCGGCACAGGCAACATCTCCTATGAGTTGGTGTCGCGCGGCTGCCCGAAAGTCACCGCCGTCGACCAGGACAACGGCTGCGTGCGCTTCATCAGGGAAACCGCCAACAAGCTCGAGATGAAGGAACTGATGGTGGTGCGTTCCGACGTGTTCCGCTTTCTCACCAACCACAAGATGAAGTATGACCTCATCTTCGCCGATCCGCCCTATGACTGCCAGCATTACAACGAGCTGGTACGCCTCTTCTTCGACAACGAGTTGCTTACTGATGACGGCATGTTTGTGCTGGAGCACGACAAATACGTCCACTTCGACGAGCATCCACACTTCATGGAGCAGCGTCACTACGGCAAAGTAAACTTCAGCTTCTTTGCACAGACTTTCTCAGAAGAAAACGACGATTAAACCTTATTGATATCCAAACCGCTCCCTAACCAGTTGCTGCTCTTCGGCTGTGGCATCACGGAACAACGGCATGACCTCGTCCTCGGGGAAGTCGGTAAAGGTGAGGAACAGCAACGCATCAAGCGTATCGTTGAAATCGGGATCGACGTTGAAGCAAAGGAACTTGGCGTTCAGTTTCAAATACTTCTTGAACAAGGTTGGCATACGGTAAGAACCGTTGCTCAAACGGAACATGAACTTGTCGAACTTGTCAACGGAATCCATATAGTCCTTCATCAGCACATCGGAATCCACCTTCAGGAAATCGGGATGGAAAGGCGTTGTCGGGCTGGCCACATGCGCCAGTTCGCCGTTCACCGGATGCTTCTCGGTGACGTACTTGACAATCATGCTCTGATAGAACTTCGGGTACCATGAACTAATGCTCACAGGACCGATAAAATGCTTGATTTCGGGATTCTTGGTCACCACCACGGCCAAACCGCGCAACAGCAGCACCAAGGGAAGCACCTCACGCTGATATTCGACAGTGACAAACGAGCGGCCCAACTCAATGGTCTTTTTCAAGGTCTCGCCAAACGATTCGTCAAACTTGAACAACGTGCTGACGTAAAAACCATCCATGCCCTTTTTGTTCATGATCTCATTGCCAAAACCAAGGCGATAGGCTCCTGCCACTTGTTGCTTTTTATTGTCCCAAAGGATCAGGTGCTTGTAATGCGGGTCAAACTCATCCGTATCCAGGCTCTTGCCCGTGCCTTCACCGATAAACCTGAAAGCTTCCTCGCGAAGGCGTCCCAACTCATGCATCAGGTTGGGAATATCGTCATGGTCGGCCAGGAAGCATTCGAACGTGGCAGCCGAGAAGAGGAAAGCCTTTTCACGGATCTTTTCAAGTTCCTGGATCAATAGCTGCTTGTCGCATGCCGGCTCCACAGGCGCCCATTTTTCATTGGCAGTCTCCGGCTGAGCCGTGTTGATGTTGGCCTCCAAGGCATACGAACGGCTTCTCAGATAGGCGGCAAGCTCCGCCGGTTTTCCATACGTTTCAATCTCGGCAGGAAGGATGGGTTTGCCAACCTGAAGGATGACGTGTTGGTCACGTTTATTGGCCAGTTCACGAGTCAGACGGGCAGTGCCCAACATGCTGTTGATCTTGTCCCAGCGGTAGAAACGGGCCGAGTTCCGGCCTTCCCAGAACACAGGAATCACCGGCACATTGGCATTCTTGATCAGGCGGGCTATGGAGTTGCTCCAAGGCAGATCTTCAGGGTAGTCGTGGCCATGATAGCGCGACACCTCGCCTGCGGGGAAGATCCCCAAACCCTTACCGGCCGCCACATGTTGGACGGCTCCCTTAATCCCCCCTACACTGCTTTTCCATTCAGGATTCTTCTCGAATGGATTCACTGAGAAGAAGCATTCCTTAAGATTCGGGATGTGTGACAGGATAAAGTTGGCCATCAACTTGAAGTCAGGACGGCGTTTGGCAACGACGCTCAACAGCATCACGCCTTCAATACCACCAAAAGGATGGTTGCTAACCACAATAAAACCGCCCTCCTGGGGGATGTTCTCCATTTGCTCAGGAGCCACATCAATGGTGAGGCCCATGTTCTCAAGCAGATGATCGGCAAATTCAGGACCTTGATAATCAGCCGCTTCATCAAAAAGCCTATTGATTTCACCCAAACCGCACACGCCATATACCAACCCTGCGGCACAATTGCCGAAAAAGCCTTTCATGCCCAAGGCCTGCTTGATGTCCGATTTGGTTACGACCTGTCTCATATGGATATTTGGCCGCAAAGATAATAAAAATTGTTATTGTTTCAACAACTTCCTCACGCAAATCACTCCATTTTGATCCATCACATGGACAAAATAGAGTCCTGACGACCATCCGCCCATATCAAACGTCGCACCGTCTCCTTCAGCGTTCTTTGTCATAACCGATTGACCAACAATATTATAGACTTGGATCTGCTTGAAATTTTCCCCTTTGACAAACACCATTCCATCCGTCGGATTTGGAGTCATCGTAAAACCGGAAACATTTTCATCCACACCCGTGGGTTCAATGCGGACTTGCAACTCAAACACATTCGGCTCGTTCACCACATTGGAGGGTGCCGAGAAGCAGTTCATGTCTTGGTAGAAACCCTTGATCTGATAGTAATAGTCACCCTCGGGAAGGTTCGAACTGTCGTCAACGGTGAGACCTGCAGCGGAAACCAACTTGATCCGTTGGTATTCGCCATCGTCCTTTTTACGATACACGAAATAGGCCGACAGGCCGTCGGTCTCCACCGGTGCCTCCCATTTCAGCCTTACCTTATGGCTGGCTGTAAACTCATAGTCGAAATTGCGTGGCGGATAGCACGGACCTTCGGTGGCACAGGTAAGGTTGGACCAAGCGCTTTCTCCGCCTTGGCACAGCACCGTCATCTGATAGCAATGACCGCCCATGGTGGCCTGCTCATCCGTAAATTCGGTACCCGTCTGCACCAAACGGCAGAGCACGCCGTCGCGATAGACGTTGTAGCCGTAAATCTGGCCACCCACGGCATCCCAAGTCAACAGAATGGGATTGTCGCCATTGTCATTGGCGACCACGTTCTCCGGAGCGTCGCAATTCAGGCTGTTGCCGCAACCATTGTTGGCATCGAGGAAACTCCCGGCAGGCACTTCGTCCGATGAGCCCGAGTAACTATAAAGTGAATTCCCTTCAGAATCCTTGATGTTGAAACTCATGTTGTCAACGACCTCCTCAGGCGCCGTCCAGCTGAAGCTCAGGCGGCCCAACGGCAGTTCAGGTTGTGCCACCACCGGGGTGGACGATTCAAGGGTGCAAGTAGCCACGGCATGGCCCGCATTGTTGTATACCGTGATATAACCGCCGTTCCAGCCATGATAGTTAGTGGAGGTCATCACCACTTTCCATTGGCACGAAGGACCCACCTTGACATCGAGCGCATAGGCATGCTTGCCATAACGGCCGTTGGCTTTCGCATAAACAGCGTATTCATATTGGTCGTAATACGGAATATCGGCATCTTCCACCTCAACAGTCTGGCCTGGAGTCAAGCCGGTCAGCACCTGAATGATCTGGTTGTTGCGCATCACCACCACTTCCTCGATCGAAGTCAAGGGCGCATTGTTGAGCAATGTGGTCGGGTTGGTCCAATGAAGCAGCGCGCGCAGTTCCGTCTCTACGGGAACTTCAACCGAAAGATCCGTTGGAGCACTCGGAGTGATGTCATAGATGGCTGAAGGCACGAAGTTGAACATGGCGTCGGCCGGATTGGTGTAAGGAGCCTCATCGATGATGTACCAACCATCGGAGCTGCCGCCCCAACCCAAATTGAAGTGGAACATATCCTTGTCGTCGTAGCCATCGCACACAAAAGCATGGCAACCGCCATTGTCACAGCCACCGTAATACATCGGCCAGCCCATGTCAAACTGCTCTCGCACCATGCGTTTCCAGACTTCGGTCTCAAAGTCGTCGCGTCTGTATTGCACATTGGCTTCGCTATAGTCAAAATACTCATGCATCACGCCTGGAATGGGACCTGAAGCACCACCACTGCCATCAGGGCCGTAACCCATGTCGATGGTCACGCCGCAATGGAATCCCAAGGTGCCTACAGCCAACTTCTCCACCTCGGGGGAATCATTGTTGAGCGAGTTGGGCATGTGATCCCAATCGTAATACGTATTCTCAAAGTCGGCACAGATCGTCCCATAATCCGAATGGACATAGCAGTGGTTTCCGTTACCATGGACTGGCATCGCCCAAAAACGCATCAACTGTGCCATAGCCGTAGCCAGACAACCCACATAGGTATGTCCTCCGGAGCCATTGGGGTCTTCGGGGCAACAACAGTTGTAGGGATAGCTCTGGTCCCATTGTGTCTGCACAAGATAGTCCACGCCTCTCCCACCGTTGCGTGAGATGAGCTCGCCTTGGGTTAGCAGCGATTCCCATTCGGCCGCCACCAATGGCGTCGCCTGGGCGTTGCCCTGGGCTCTCAGTTGGTTGACGCTCCTTGCAATGCCGTCCAAATAATCCACCAACGCGGGTGGGATATTGTCCGCGTCGAAAGTCGACTGGTTGGAATAACCGATCACCGGACGAAATGCATCGTCAGCGGCAATGATGACAAAACCCTTGTCGCCAATGTTGAACACATAAAACGCACCTTCCGGGCCTTTGAACACCATTTCCAGTTGCTGGCGTTCAACCGCAAACCTCGTCTCTGCGAATTTGCCGGCAGCGGCTTGCGCCAGCGTAATGTCAACGGGATTGGCTTTTAAAGAAGCCATCACGGAAAGCGCCATGAGAAGCGTCAAAACAATCTTTTTCATCGTATTATGCTGTTTTCGAATGATACAAATTTCAACTTGCAAAGATAGTTTTTGGGATTGATTTTTCAAACTTTGTTTTTGGTATGTTTTTTGTGTTTTGTAACAAAAAAAAGTCCCATGAAAACAAGAATCATCGCTCTGTTGATAGCGCTTATGGCTTCCGCCTCGATGCATGCGCAGTATGTTGTTTCCGACAAGTATGACCTATGGTTTGAGGATACCGGTTATGAAGTCACCACCCGAAAGCCCGAGTTGTGTACCGAGAATTACCAGGACCTCCGAAACGGATGCACGGTGCGAATCCACAGCAATCGTGTGTACGTCTATTACAACGGCAGTTCGTTCCTCTATGGCGACGAGATCAACCTGCTCTATAACGGCTATTACCGTGTCAAGCGCAGTGGCACATGGTACCTGGCCGATCC
>CAMYVD010000019.1 GCA_947302205.1 uncultured Bacteroidales bacterium | reverse complement strand
AACGGGATCTCCATCTCGTCGAAAAACTGTGCGGCTTTCTCTAAAACGGGAAGGTCGGAGGTGCTTCCCATGATGATGCTTACGATAGGATTCATGTTCGTTGGGAGTTGATCAGTTGATAGTTGTTCAGTTGACAAAAATAGATTTTTTTTGTTTTCCATAAACAATGATTTCTTATTTTTGTGTTTCCAATTTTAATAACATGAAAACAGTTAAAGTCTTAGACAAGGAGTTTTCCATTTACATCCCGCAGGAGAAAATCGAAAATGCCATCCAAACGGTGGCAGATCAACTGAACAAGGACATGGTTGACAAGAACCCGCTATTTTTGGTGGTGCTCAACGGCGCTTTCATGTTCGCCTCTGAGCTTTTCAAGCGCCTGACCATCCCATGCGAGATTTCATTTGTGAAGCTCTCGTCGTATGCGGGCACCAAGACCACCAACGTGGTGCGCGAGCTTATCGGTCTTGACCATTCGCTCGAAGGCCGTAATGTGGTGATCGTGGAGGATATCGTTGACACGGGTCATACCATGAAATACACCATCGAGAAGCTGCATGACCTACAAGCCGCCGATGTGCGCATCGCCACGCTGTTCTTCAAGCCGAAATCTTTCCAATACGACTATCCCATCAATTACAAGGCGATGGATATCGAAAACGAATTCATCGTGGGTTATGGCCTCGACTACAACCAGCAAGGCCGCAATCTCCCGGATATCTATAAGGTGATTTAAATAACTGAACAACTAACCAACAGAAAACTATGTTAAATATCATCCTTTTTGGCCCTCCAGGGGCAGGCAAGGGAACCCAATCGCAGTTCCTTCGTGAAAAATACCAATTGACCTATATCTCCACAGGTGAAATTCTCCGTGAGGAAATCGCCGCTGAATCCGAACTTGGGCTTCAGGTGAAAGGCATCATCAGTCAGGGTGGCCTGGTCTCCGACGAGATCGTCGCCGCCATCATTGAGAAGAGACTTTCTGAGAACCTCAGCTCCCCCGGTTTCCTCTTCGACGGCTATCCGCGCACCGTGAAGCAGGCAGAGATCCTCGACGAGATGATGAAGAAGTACAATATCTCCTTGTCAGGTGTGCTGAGTCTTGAAGTACCCGAGAATTTATTAATTGAACGTATGCTGGAGCGCGGCAAAGTCAGTGGCCGTGCCGACGACAACATTGATTCCATCAAGCATCGTTTTGTGGAATACGAGGCCAAGACCAAGCCAGTGCTGGCATACTATGAGACCAAAGGCAATCTCCATCCCGTCAACGGAGTGGGTGAGATTCCTGAGATTTTCAAGAAACTTTGTGAGGTGATAGACACACTCTAACGTGTTTGTTATTGAAGTCCCCCAACGGCGCTACATAACTCCTTTCAGGAGTTAAGAATGCGCCTTTTGGGGGACTTCAATAACTATGAGTTAGGAATGTTCCCAGCGAACATCTCTTTTGAGAATCGATGCAGGGTTCCCTCCAATGATTTGTTCCTCGCCGCGGAATGCCGACCGTAAGGCCGTCCCTGCGGCGAGGATCGTATTGTTTGGTAATTCTGCGCCCTTCAGTAGCATGCACTTGCAACCGATCCACACGTGGTTGCCCACCACAATCGGACGGTCTTCATTGATGTGCTCCCCTTCCTTGTTGTAGACGGGATGCTCGTCGGTGTCCATCACCAGCACATCCCAACTCACCAGGCAGTCGTTGCCGAAGCGGATTTCCTTGGCGCACACCACGGTGCTTTCGGCTGTGATGTTGAAATGGTCACCCAGTTCAAGCTTGCCTCTCACGGAGATTTTAGATCCATGACCAATAGAGGCTCTGCCTTTGAAATCGACTTCGCCGCTCACTTGCCATATGGTGCGAGAACGTTTGCGGTCGTAATGTCCCACATCACCGAAGCCAATCTTGATACTGGCAGTCTCGGCGTTTTCAGGAAGGGTCACTTTGCCGTGCATTTCCCTCAGGTAAACCCTTCTGGATACCATCACAGGACACCTCAAGGCCGTCTTGAAAGGGAAATAGTGGAAGTTGAAGCGCAACGTCTTCGGAAGGGAGCAGAGGATATGCAGTTTCTCGCTGAAGGTCATGACGGGAATGTCTGTTTATAGGGTGTCGTGGAAGATTTCAGAACCGCCAGAGGTGCTGCTTTCGTTGTAATTGCCGTCGCCTGTGTAGTGCAATTGGCTGGCACCTGAAAGGTCAACCTTGATGATGCCGTCGCAATGGATGTAGGCTTTACTCCCACCCGAGATCGATCCTTCGCACTGGTCACAGGATAAGGAGTACTCGGTTCCGATGACCTTCTCCATGAGTTTGCTGGCTCCGCTCAAATCAAGTTTCAAATAGGAGACACCGCCAATTAATGTGGCCTGTGAAGCTCCGCTCATTTCGAGTTTAAGCTCATCGGCGATGATGGCGCTTTCGGCTTTGGAAGCTCCAGACATAATCATGTCAATACCTTCAGAGGCTAATAAGTCGCAATCAAATTTTGAAGCGCCTGACAACTCGACTTTCAAATTTTCACCAGCAAGGCCATACTCTGAATGGAATTCGGTAGCGCCCGACAAATCGACACTGAGCAGATTCTCATTGTAGGGGAGCACGACCTTTAATTCCGAAATATTGACAATGGTCATGGGCTTGAGGTAGATCTTCAAGGTGTTGTTTTCGGTTTCAACTACGACGTATGGCATGACATTCTCGCCTGCCGTGACCGTGATTACATCCGTGTTTTCGCTGACGTAGGCATCAAATGCGTTTGAAATTTCGAGGGCTGTGTAACTGGTTGGGTTGTCATAGTCCTTAGTGGTGATGTTGCCTTCAGTTACCTTTTGGCAGCTGCTGAAAGCAAACAATACAACTGCGGAAAAAACAATAAGAAATCTTCTCATGATTGAATATGTGCCGGTGATTACCCGTCGGCTCTTCGGGTTTAGTTTGTTTTGACAGCAAATATACGAGAAATGCATCTTTTTATTGTTGGTTTCGTAAAAAAATCATACTTTTGAAGTCTAATTTCGAACCGTTATGAAATTCAAACCTTACACCCATAGCGAAGCCGCTCTTGAAGAGCGAATCGCACAGATTGTCAACACTGAGAAAAAACAAGGCAACGAGAAGGAAGCCCTGAAGACCGTTTTCCAAAGCATCGATTTCACCACCTTGGAAGCCTTTGATAACGAAGAAAAGATCAATGACTTCTGTGCCAAAGCGCTGGCATTCCCGAAACAAGCGCCACACCTCTCAGTGCCCGCCATTTGCATCTATAGCCCTTTCGTCCGTCAAGCCAAAGAGTTGCTCAAAGGCAGCGGCATCCGTGTGGCTACCGTGGCCTGCTGCTTCCCTTCGGGCCAGATGCCTTTCAATCTCAAGGTAAAAGAGGTGGAATATTGTGTGAACGAAGGTGCGGATGAGGTGGATATGGTGATTTCAAGAGGCACCTTCCTGGCAGGCCGCTATGACGAGGTCTTTGACGAAATCAAGACCATCAAGGAGACTTGTGGCGAAAAAGCGCACTTGAAAGTGATTCTGGAGACGGGCGAACTGAAGACCGTGGAGAACATCCGAAAAGCTTCGGAATTGGCTATCCTTGCCGGTGCCGACTTCATCAAGACTTCCACGGGTAAGGTGCCGGTAGCCGCCATCCCACTGGCTGCCATCATCATGATCGACACCATCAAGGAATACTACGAGGCTACGGGCAAGAAGGTCGGTTTCAAGCCTGCCGGAGGCATGAAGACCCCCGAAGACGCACTTACCTATTATTATTTGGTGAAACACATCCTTGGCGAACAGTGGCTCAACCCCAACTTGTTCCGCGTGGGCACCAGCCGTCTTGCTGGATTGATCCTGGATTTGATCAAATAAGGTTATTCTTGGTAATTCTCGCCGCTTTCCTCTCCGAAATCCGGAACCGCTTCGGTTTTGGCTGGCTTGATGATTACCGGCGGGTTGATGATGTCGGCAGTAACGAAAGCCAAGCTGTACTGAGGCTTTAGGATCCTTAAATATTTCTCGGCTTCGATGCGGTTGCGGAAGTCACCGACACGCAATCTGTAATAAGGTTGTTCGTAGGAGAGGTATATGGGAAGGTCGGGATACGACGCCTCGAATTCCTTCTTGACCAAATTGGCGTGATCGACGGCCTCATTGCCGATTTCCATGAAGATTTGCACCCTGAAACCGCTCATCGTATTGCTTACGGCATAGATGTCGCGTTGGCGGTCCATAAGCCTTGCCACTCGGCTGTCTTGCTTGACTCGGAGCGATCCTTTGTTTTGCGCGAATCCGCCGAAGACGAGGGCGGAGAGTAGGAGGAGCAACAAATATTTCTTCATTTTTTTCAAGTCTGGTTTGACGCTGCTAAATTACATATTTTTTTATTATCTTTGTAGCCTGATACGAATGTGATGAACAGTAACCTCGATGCCAACGGTTCTCATCTCTCCAAGGCTGAAAAAGACTTGGAGAATGTACTTCGCCCTGATGCGTTCAGCAGTTTTGCAGGACAGGAGAAGGTTGTTGACAACCTTCGCGTCTTTGTGAAGGCCGCGGCCCAACGTGGCGAGGCACTTGACCACACCTTGCTTCATGGCCCTCCGGGACTGGGCAAGACCACCTTGTCGCACATCATTGCGCATGAATTGGGGGTCAACATGAAAATGACCTCAGGGCCGGTGCTTGACAAACCGGGTAACTTGGCGGGACTGCTCACCAGTCTGGAGCCGAATGATGTGCTGTTTATCGATGAGATTCACCGGCTTAGCCCTGTGGTGGAAGAATATCTCTATTCTGCCATGGAGGATTATCGCATTGACATCATGATTGAGTCCGGGCCCAATGCCCGTAGCATCCAGATTGCCTTGAATCCTTTCACGCTGATCGGTGCCACCACACGTTCGGGTTTGTTGACCGCTCCCTTGCGCTCACGTTTCGGCATCAACCTTCGTTTGGAATATTACGATGCCAAGACGCTTTCAGGTATTGTGAAGCGTTCCGCGGGCATCCTTCAGGTCCCTATTGACGATGCGGCCGCCTACGAGATTGCTCGTCGTAGTCGCGGCACGCCGCGTATCGCCAATCTGCTGCTCCGCCGCGTGCGCGACTTCGCCCAGATTCAGGGCGACGGCCGCATCAACGTGGCCATTGCCCGTGTGGGGCTTTCCGCCTTGAATGTGGATGAGCATGGCCTCGACGATATGGATAACAAGATTCTCAACACCATCATCGAGAAGTTCAAGGGTGGTCCCGTCGGTGTCAATACCATTGCCACGGCAGTAGGGGAGGATGCAGGTACCATCGAAGAAGTCTATGAGCCTTTCCTCATCCAGGAAGGCTACCTCATGCGCACCCCTCGAGGCCGCGAATGTACGGATTTAGCCTATAAACACTTGGGTAAAGTCCGAATCTCCAAAAACGGAGAACTGGACCTGTTTTAGTTGGTAGTTAATTGGTAACTCCCAACTGGTAACTCACAACTCTTTCCTCAGTCTCGCCACCGGAATTCCCAATTGCTCCCTGTATTTGGCTACGGTGCGTCGGGCAATCGGATAGCCCTTCTCTTTCAGCACCATCATCAACTCCTCGTCGGTGAGCGGCTTGGCTTTGTTTTCGTCAGCCACGCAGTCCTGCAAAATCTTCTTGATTTCACGGGTAGAGACCTCTTCGCCCTCCTCGTTGGTGATGCCTTCGCTGAAGAAAGTCTTCAGCAGGAAGGTGCCATAAGGGGTCTGCACATATTTGCTGTTGGCCACACGGGAGATGGTGGAGATGTCCAACCCGACCTTCTCGGCGATGTCCTTCAAGATCATGGGTTTCAGCTTGGTGTCGTCGCCGGTGAGGAAATACTCCTGCTGCATGTCCATGATGGCCTTCATGGTGATGTATAGCGTGTGCTGCCGTTGTTTGATGGCGTCGATGAACCACTTGGCGCTGTCGATTTTCTGGCGCACAAAGGTGGCCGCCTCCTGCATGCTGCGTGACTCCTTGCTCTTCGAGAAGTCCTCAAGCATCTTCGTATACTGCTTGTTGACTTTCAAATCAGGGTTGTTCCTGCCATCCAACGACAACTCCAGATTGCCATCCTTGATGTAAATGAAGAAATCGGGGGTGATGTAATGACTATTGCGGGCACCCGAGGTGGAGGAGTCGCCAGGCTTGGGGTTGAGTTTGAGGATCTCATCCAAAGCGGCCTTGAGCTGCCTGTTGCTGGCGCCGGTCTTTTTGGCGATCTTGTCGTAATGCTTCTTGATGAACTCCTCAAAACAGTCCTTGATGATGGTGATGCACAGCTTGTAGTCGTTGTAGGGGTTCTCCTCCTGAAGCCGCTGCAGTTGTATCAACAGGCACTCCTGAAGATCTCTGGCGCCGATGCCGGCGGGGTCCAACTGGTGAACCACCTCAAGCACCTTGTTGACTTCTTCTTCGGTGGTCTCGATGTTCATGGTGAAGAGCAAGTCGTCGACGATGTTGGCGACAGGGCGGCTCAGATAGCCGTTGTCATCCAGGTTGCCGATGATGACTTCTCCGATGATTTCTTCTTCTTCGGTGAGATCGTGGTAGCCCAACTGATGGATCAGATAATCCTGGAACGACTCTTCATGGACGATGGGGGCTTGGTAGTCTTCGTCGTCGGCGCTGTGGTTGTTGGCGTGCGACTTGTAGGCGTAGTCGTATTCGTCTTCTTCGGGCAGGTAGTCGTTCAGGTCGAAGCCTTCTTCCTTGCGAAGGTCAAACTCCTCATCGTTGTAGTCGTCGTTTTCGCCATGGTCGTCATCGCTGTCCCCGAAGCTGTCGATTCCGTTATCGTCAATAGAGTCCCTTTCTTCAGCGGTTGACTCGTTCTCGTCGCTATTAATGCTATCCTCAAGGGCAGGATTGGATTCAATCTCTTCCTTAATCCTTTGCTCCAGTTCGATCAAAGGCAACTGCAGCAGTTTCATCAGTTGAATCTGCTGTGGCGAGAGCTTCAGCTCCTGCCGTTGAATCTGAGTCAATCTTTGGTCGCTCATATTTCTTATCTTAATATAGGCAATTCTTCGGCGTTCTCGGGAACGGGATGACGTCGCGGATGTTGGTCATGCCGGTGATGAAGAGCAGCAGGCGTTCGAAGCCGAGGCCGTAACCTGAATGAGGCACGGAGCCGAAACGACGGCTGTCGAGGTACCAGTTCATGCTTTCTTCGGGGATGCCGACTTCGTGCATGCGCTCAAGGATCTTATTAATATCGGTCTCACGTTCGGAGCCGCCGATGATTTCGCCAATGCCGGGGAAGAGCACGTCCATGGCGCGGACCGTCTTGCCGTCTTCGTTCTGCTTCATGTAGAAAGCCTTGATTTCCTTCGGGTAGTCGGTCAGGATGACAGGCTTCTTGAAGTGCTTCTCGACGAGGTAACGCTCGTGCTCCGACTGCAGGTCGACGCCCCAGCCGTCCACTGGATACTGGAACTTGCCCTTCTTGTTGTAGTTGGAGTTGCGCAGGATGTCGATAGCCTCAGTATAGGTCAGGCGCACAAACTCATGCTCGAGCACGAAGTGCAGCTTGCTGATGAGCTCCATCGACTTGTCTTCCTCTTTCTTGCCCTTTTCTTCGTCTTGCAGGCGTTTGCTGAGGAACTGGAGGTCGTCCATGTTGTTGTCCAAAGCATATTGGATCAAGTATTTCAGCATCTCCTCGGCGAGGTCCATGTTGTCGTTGATGTCGTAGAAGGCCATCTCGGGCTCAATCATCCAGAACTCAGCCAAGTGGCGGGTGGTGTTGGAGTTTTCGGCACGGAAAGTGGGACCGAAGGTGTAAATCTTGCCCAAAGCCGTAGCTGCCAGTTCGCCTTCCAGCTGACCTGAAACAGTCAGATTGGTCGACTTGCCGAAGAAATCCTGTTTATAGTCGATGTTGCCTTGCTCGTCGCGGGGTATGTTGTTAAGGTCGAGGGTGGTCACTTGGAACATCTCACCGGCACCTTCAGCGTCGGAAGCAGTGATCAGAGGTGTGTGAATGTTGTAGAAACCGCGTTCGGTGAAGAACTTGTGGATGGCGAACACCATGGCGTGGCGCAGACGCATGACGGCACCGAAGGTGTTGGTGCGGAAACGCAGGTGGGCGATGTCGCGCAGGAACTCCAACGAGTGTTTCTTGGGTTGCAGCGGATACTCATCAGGATTGGCGGGACCAAACAATCCGATCTCTTTCACGGAGAGTTCCACGGCTTGGCCGCTACCCATTGAGGCAACCAAAACGCCCTTGGCCCACAAGGAGGCGCCAGCATGCATTAATGCCAGTTTTTCTTCTGGGATGACGTTCAGGTCAACCACCAACTGTAAATTGTTGATGGTGGAGCCGTCGTTCAAGGCGATAAATGCCACATTCTTGCTGCCGCGCTTGTTGCGCACCCAGCCCATCACGGTAATCTCTTCTTCCGAAGCCTGCATTTGCAAGGCTTGCTTAATCTCTACTCTTTTCACGATATTAGGTTTAAAACAAAGTGCAAAGTTAAGGAAAAAATACAATAGTCGAACAAATTTGCTGTATATTTGCACCTGTGAAAACTCCAATGATCATAGCCGGACCATGCAGTGTCGAAAACGAGGCGCAAATCCTTGCCACAGCGCATGCTTTAGCCCAAATTCCCGAGGTGAAGATGCTCCGTGGCGGCATCTGGAAACCTCGTACCCGCCCTGAGGCTTTTGAAGGCAGGGGAGAGGAAGGACTGAAATGGCTCTGTGAGGCGAAACGCCAGACGGGACTGCCTATTGCGACCGAAGTGGCTACGCCAGGGCATGTGAAGTTGGCCCTTAAATACAAGGTCGATGCGTTGTGGATCGGTGCCCGCACGGTCGTCAATCCGTTTTCGGTGCAGCAATTGGCGGATGCCTTGCAAGGTACGGATATCCCCGTATTCATCAAAAATCCTGTTTCACCCGACTTGAATCTCTGGATCGGTGCCTTTGAACGCTTTCAAAAAGCGGGATTGACAAGATTGTCAGCCGTCCATCGGGGCTTCTCTTATTATAAGGAGTCGCCCTATCGGAATTTTCCCATGTGGGAAATCCCTATCGAACTCACACAACACCTGAACGTGCCTCTCATCACCGATGTGAGCCATATTTGCGGCAATCGCGAATTGCTTCAGGTTACCGCTCAGAAGGCACTTGACCTCGCTACCGATGGCTTGATGATAGAGTGCCATATCAACCCGGCTGAGGCATTGACGGATGCGCAACAGCAAATCACCCCCGAGGCTTTGAAGGAACTGCTGTCACACCTCACTTTCCGTTCCAAGCAAGCTGGTGGTGTTGAGGGTGAACTTGCAGGGCTCCGAGGCGAAATCGACGACATTGACGCCGAATTGCTGCAACTTTTGGCGCGGCGCATGGAAGTCAGTTCCCGCATTGGCGAGTACAAGAAGCAAAACAATGTGGCTGTGGTTCAGATGGATCGTTGGAAACAAATTCTTTCGGATCATATCGCCGTGGGCGGCAGTCTTGGGCTGGATCAAGAGTTGATCAATGTGGTGTTTGAAGCCATTCACCAGGCTTCCATCTGCCGTCAGTCGGCCATTTTGGACGATGACAAGAATCAATAGAAAGTGGTGATTCTCAGCGCTGTACCATCAAATGTGAAGTTGTAGGGGTAAAGGCGGTATTTCCCCTCCCCCTCAAACACGGTACCGTCTAGGATATTGTAGGTAATGTTGTTACAGCTGTCCACCATGAAATAGGAACCGTCAAGCATCACCAATCGGGTGCACTCTCCATCTTCACAACAGCCATTGGGGTTGTTAGGGGGGAGGCGGTCCCATACCCTGAAATCGTCCATGGAGACTCGGAAAACGATGATGCCACGGCTGTTGCTCTCAGGATCGGATGTATAGTATTTGAACCCGCCGGGGTTGTTGAGTTCATATTCCCTGATGGAGTTGGGGTAGAGGGTGAAGTCCACAATGGCCGTTAAGCGATTGGGGTTTTCCCATGCGCTGTGGCAACTCGGCAACCCTGCCGAAACCAAAAGCAAAACAACTGCGATGACAATCTTTTTCATGCTGCAAAGATAGCTGTATTAATTAAAATAGGTATTCTTTCCCTCAAAACTTTTTTATTTTCGCCCTAATAATGATTCAACGATAAAGCACTAATTTTCATTGCTTTCAAGAAGTGTTAAATTTTTTATGAGAGAAAAAATGGCACTAAAAATCAAAATTTCTTGTGTGCTTTCTAAAAAGTTTATAATTTTGAAGCCTTTTTAGTGCGTATTGTATCAAATTGCAATCAAAATGGAAGTATAACATAAAATCAAAAGGTATGTTTAGAAATTTACTAATGACCCTTGCAATTGTGTTGGCTACGTGTACGTTAGCTTTCGCTCAGCAAGGACGACTCAAAGGAAAGGTTACCGATGAAACGGGAGAGCCCGTGTCATTCGCAAACATCGTCCTTGAAAAAGGCGGTACGATGGTCGGCGGTGCAACTTCGGATTTCGATGGTAACTACGACATCAACCCTATTCCTCCGGGAACGTATGATTTGAAGGCGAGCTTCGTAGGCTACAACAACTATGTCTTGAACGGCATCGTTATTCCGGCCAACAAGATCACCGAATGGAACATTAAGATGCAAAGTGGCGCCATCAGCTTGACGGAAGTCACGGTCATTGATTACGAAGTGCCTCTGATTTCGAAGGATAACACTACTTCCGGTGCATCCATCACTGCAGAGGAAATCGCAAAGTTGCCTAACCGTTCCGCAACCGGCGTCGCTTCCACCGTTGGTGGTGTGTATTCGGCTGACGGTGAAGTCGGTAGTATCCGTGGTTCCCGTGAAGGTGCTGTGACCTACATCGACGGTGTTAAGGTCATCGGTAACTCCAGCGTGCCACAAGGCGCTATCGACCAAGTGGACGTCATCCTCGGCGGTACCCCCGCTATGTACGGTGATGCTATGGGTGGTATCATCAACGTGACCACCAAGGGCCCGAGCCGTACTTTCGGTGCCGGTATCGAGTTGGAAACCTCAGTTGAAGGCTATGGCCGCAACCGTTTGGGCTTCAGCCTCCAGGGACCGCTCATCAAGGGTAAGAATGCTGAAACAGCTCTGCTGGGCTTCTTCCTCGCTGGTGACCTTGCCTACAACAAAGTAGGATCGCTCTCCGCCACAGGTTTCTACACCGTGAACGACTCTCTGTACAAGGCTATTTCTGAGAACCCACTTGTTCCTTCAGGCATCGGTACAGGTACCTACCAGAAGGCTTCTTTCATCAAGAAGGATGACTTGGTTTACTCCAGATACTCAACCAACACGAGCAACTGGTCGATCAACCTTTCAGGTAACATCAACGTCCGTACCACCGAGACCATCAACCTTACCATCGGCGGTTCGTACTATCGCAGCATGTACCACAACTTCGCTCGTTCGTTCTCGTATTTCAACACCGCTAAGAACTCGATCGAAAAGGATAACACCATCCGTGGTTATGTCCGTTTCACCCAGCGCTTCCCCACGGCTCCTGAAAGCACCTCGCTGATCCGTAACTTCTACTATAGCATCCAAGCCGACTACACCCGTTACAACAACGAATCAGGTGACCCCGACCTTTGGAACAACGTTTTCGCTTACGGTAACTTGGGTCGCTTCACCACTTACAAGACTCCTACCTATCAGCTTGGCGATGTTGACTCGGTTCTCATGGCTGACGGCACCTACCAGAACTTCACTAACGTGATGGTGTTGAACTCCTGGGACTATGATACTTTGGTCACCTTCGAGGCTTCACAATTCAACCCGCTGCTGGCTAAATATACCCAAAACGTTTACGATCTCTACGGTGCCTATGGCGCTCAAGGTTATTACGACAACTTCACCGACCTCCAACTCAACGGCGGTCTGTTGAATGGTAGAAGCGCCCCGAGCATCTACGGTTTGTATGCTGCTCCTGGCGTACTGATGTCCAGCTATGACAAGTACGTCAGAGACCAGGTCTCACTCAACGTCAACGCCTCCATGACTATCGGAACAGGTGAGAGTTCACACGAAGTGAAACTCGGTTTCCAATATGAACAGCAGAATATCAGCGGTATGAGCTACAGCAGCGATTACTGGACACTCATGCGCGGTTTGGTGAATACCCACATCGCAGAGTTGGATATGGATAACCCGTATGCCATTAGCCATAATGGTTTCGTGGATACCATCCGTTATAATAGATATTATGATGGCGATGCCCAGTATGTGTTCGACAAGAACCTGCGTAAGGCCATGGGTCTGCCAGTGAACGGAACCGAATACATCCTCATCGACTCCTATAATTTCGATGATAACTCCATTTCTTACTATGACGCAAACGGTGTGTTGCACACCGACGGTCATGTGGACGGTGGCCTGAACATCAGCATGTTCTCACCTGATGAATTGACCCGTGACGGCAACTTGTATGTGTCATACTATGGCTACACCTACGACGGTAAAAAGCTTGGTTGGAGCGATCGTCCTACCCTTGAGGACTTCTTCACCAAGGAGATGACCGATGCTAACGGCAACACCTTCCTCGCTCGTCCTGTCGCATCATTCCAACCTATCTACACCGCTGGTTATATTCAAGACAAGTTCGCTTTCAAGGATCTGATCTTCCAGATCGGTATCCGTGCTGACCGTTTCGATGCTAACCAGTTCGTGCTGAAAGATCCGTACATCCTTTATAACTTCAAGACTGTGGGCGATTTGAAGAATGCCGACGGTGTCATCCATATTGAAAACTCTGGATTGGATGTCACTCCTCCGAGCAACATCGGTGATGACTACGCAGTTTATGTGAATAAGGTTTCCGATATTCAGGAGATCGTTGGTTACCGTTCCGGCAACACTTGGTACAATGCCGACGGTGCGATCATCGCTTCACCTACCGTGTTGGATAAAGGTTCCGGTATTTCACCATGGCTTGTCAAGGCTGATCAGCAGAGAGTTGACAAGGAGTCCTTCGAGGACTATAAGCCCGCTTGGACATTCATGCCTCGTATCTCCTTCTCATTCCCGATTTCCGATGAAGCCTTGTTCTTCGCTCACTACGATGTGTTGACCCAGCGTCCTTCAAGTTCGAACTTGATCACGCCTCTCACCTATTATTATTTTAATGACATCTCTGGCGCTATCGCCAACCCGAACTTGAAGCCAATGCAGACTGTTGACTATGAACTCGGTTTCACCCAGAAGATCAACAACACTTCATCTTTCACTATTACAGCTTACTATCGTGAGATCCGTAATATGATCCAGATGTACCGTCTCACCGGTGCTTATCCTAAGGACTACACTTCCTACAGCAACCTCGACTTCGGTACTACCAAGGGTCTTACCGCTGAATACGACCTCCGTCGTACGAAGAACATCCGTGTCCGTGCCAACTATACTTTGCAGTATGCTAACATGACCGGTGCTTCCACTTCGACCGCTGCTGCTTTGATCAACGCCGGTGTGCCGAACCTGAGATCAACCTTCCCGACTGGCTTCGACCGTCGTCACGCTCTCAGCCTCACCGTTGACTATCGCTTCAGCTCTGGCAAGAAGTACGATGGTCCCGTCATCAATCGCGAAAAGTCTGGCAAGAGCCCATTGCAAATTTTGGCTAACGCTGGTGTCGCCATGACAGTCACGGGTGGTTCCGGTGCTCCTTACACCGCTTCACGTACCGTTGTTTCCCCAATCTCTGGTGGTGCTAGCTTGCTTGAAGGTACCTACTTCGGTTCCAGAATGCCTGCTTCATTCAAGATCGACCTCCGTGCCGACAAGGACTTCTACTTCACCTTGGGTGGCAACAAGGAAGGAAAGACTGGTCGCGAGGCTTTCGTCAATGTCTATGTTAACGTGACGAACCTCCTCAACTCCAAGAACATCCTGAACGTTTACAACGCTACTGGCGATCCTGATGACGATGGTTACCTGACCTCATCGAAGTATGCCCAGGAAATCAACAACCAGTTGGATCCTGAAGCATTCATCGACATGTACCGCATCTATGTGAACAATGGCGGCAACTACTCGACTCCTCGTCAGATCAAGATTGGTGCCAGCTTTAACTTCTAATGAATGATGGTAGAACAATAACGAAAATCACAGTTAATATGAAGAATATAGCACGTCTAATGTTTGTCGCACTCCTTATGATGGGTGCTACAATTTCCGGAAAGGCTCATGTCTATGTTGGTGACGGCGGAAACGGTAAAGGTTCCGAAGAACTGAAACAGACTACGGCCGGATGTTCTCCATCATCCGCTTTTGAATGGTTGAACATCAACAACGTCAGAACACGTATTAATGCTGGTGGTGACATGTGGTGGGACCTTCCCGGTGGTATCGGAGCCCAGTACTTCATCCCTGCCAACGGTTCTGCAACTTCCCTGTTCGCCGGTGCCCTTTGGATTGCCGGTCTCGACATTAACAACCAGTTGAAGTGCGCCGCAGTGCGTTTCCGTCAAGGTCCCGATGTGACCAGTGGTGGTAACGATTTCTGGACAGGTCCTTTGACCCTCAATGGTGCTTCTATTGATGAGTTCACTTGCGCTCAATGGGACCAAGTGTTCAAAATCACCCGCGCCGAAGTTGATGAGTTCCTCTCTTATTGTGTTGGCCCCAAACCTGCAGAAAATGCTCGTTATGGCGCTTTCGATAGCGAGGCTGCAACCGCAGCTGGTTATACCCTTCCCAAGATCATCCAAGATTGGCCGGCTCACCCAGACGTAGTCGGTGGTGGTAATACCGCTCTCGTAAGCCATTATATGGCTCCTTTCTATGACAACGATAAGAATGGTGAATACGATCCTATGATGGGTGACTTCCCATACTACGACATTGAAAACGAACTCTGCCACAAGAAGATCCCGACCATGGACGAGGAAATCGGTGGTTCGGTTCACGGTTCCATCCTCGCCGACCAAGTGTTGAAGGGTGACCAAACCCTGTGGTGGGTATTCAACGATAAAGGTAACTCCCACACTGAATCAATGGGTGCTGCCATTGGTCTTGAAATCCGTGCCCAAGCTTTCGGTTTCGCAACGAACGATGAAATCAACAACATGTCGTTCTGCTCCTATGAAATCATCAACCGTTCCACCTATGAACTCACCAACACTTACTTCTGCCCTTGGACAGACGTAGACCTTGGTTATTCTGGTGACGACTATGTAGGCTGCGACGTCGCTCGTGGTCTTGGATACGGCTACAACGGTAGATCCATCGACGGTAGCGGTCAACCTGAAGCCTATGGCGACCAGCCTCCGGCGGTGGGTATCGACTTCTTCCAAGGACCTTATATGGATCCCGACGGATTGGATAACCCGAAATACACCTACACCTATGATTATAATCACTTCATTGGTATGAGCCCCACCGGAGACTCTCTGTTCTACGCTACGGACTCAACCCAGATTTGCGACGTGTCAATCAATGGTGTGAACTTCGGCAACGGCATCGTTGACGACGAACGTTTCGGTATGCGTCGTTTCCTCTATCACAACAACGACAACTCCCCAACGGGTGACCCGAAATATGCTGCCGACTACTACCTGATGCTTCAGGGTATCTGGAAAGACGGTAACAAGATGATGTACGGTGGTAACGCTTATCCTGGTGCCAGTGGTACCGTTGGCCCAGCCTGCGACTTCATGTTCCCTGGCGATACCGACCCATGTAACTGGGGTACCGGCGGTATGCCACCTGAGAGTGGTTACAACCAAAACGGTAAGTATTGGACCGACTCCGAAGCCGGCAACGAACCTGCTGACCGTCGTTTCATGCAGTCCGCTGGTCCTTTCACCTTGAGACCAGGTGCCGTCAACTATATCACCTTCGGTGTGCCGTGGGCTCGCGCCAACTCTGGTGGCCCGCTTGCTTCTGTTGAACTGCTTCGCGTCACTGACGACAAGTGCCAGGCTTTGTTCGACAACTGCTTTAAGGTTATTGATGGCCCGAGCGCTCCAGACCTCACCATCCGTGAGCTCGACAAAAAACTCATCATCTACCTCTCCAACATCTCTACTTCTAACAACTATAAGGAAGGCTACACTGAGCTCGATCCTGAAATTCCGGAATACCGTCCTGACGATTCCACTCTGAAGTGCGACCGTTACTATCGCTTCGAAGGTTATAAGGTCTATCAGCTGCTCAACAACGAAGTTGGTGCTGATGAACTTTCCGATAACTCCAAGGCTCGTCTGCTCTTCCAGTGCGATATCAAGAACGGTGTGTCCAAACTCGTCAACTACGAATGGGACGACCATATCGGTGCCATTGTTCCTGAACTGATGGTTGAAGGTGGCGACGGTGGCATCACCCATAGCTTCGTCGTTACTGAAGATTTGTTCTCCTCTTCCGATAGCCCTGCGCTGATCAACCACAAGACCTATTATTATATGGCTGTGGCATACGCCTACAACAACTACATGACCTATTCACAAGAACCTAGCGATGCGTTCGGCCTCTACGGTCAGCAGAAGCCTTACCTCGAAGGTCGTAAGAACATCACTTGCTATGCTGCCGTTCCTCATAAGATCGTCAACGGTACTGTGATGCAGTGCGAATATGGTCAGAAACCCGCTATCCAGCGTATGGTTGGTATCGGTAATGGCGGCAATGAGCTTGAACTTAGCGAAGAAGAAGTTGAAACCCTCTTTACTAAGAAACTCGCCAACACTACGCTTGCCAATGGTGAAAAGGTTAACTTTGGTCACCCCGATTACCCGATTATCTATCACCCCCATTACAAAGTTGGCTATGGCCCATTGAACGTGAAGGTTATCGACCCGTTGAACGTGACGACAACCAACTATTCTTTATGGTTCGACACATTGTTCGAAGTAACCACAAAGAATGTTACAACTGATAATCAGGTAAAAGTTCCGATTGATGAGACCCAACCCATCAGCCTTTCAAACAGCATGCCTGGTAGTGAAGCCAAGCGCATGGTTTCCCACTGGATTTTGAAAGACGAACTGACTGGTGAGGAAGTGAGAAGCGATACCACAACAGCTTACGGCGATGAAAAGATGTTCATCGAAAGAGGTCTGTCCATCACCATTGAGCAGCCTTATCCGGTTGGTCCTGTTGATGTGGGTTATAAGTATGACAATTCACCGAGCAATCCTCACTTCTATGTTGCCAAGGAAGTTCTCGTTGACAACAGCGGTTTGATCACCTCATCACTGACCTTCCAAGACAGTACCAAGAAATGGCTTGATGGTATCCGTGACTGCGATAACCCGCCTAGCTCATTCTTGAACTGGATCCGTTCCGGTACGTATTATGACAACACCACAACGACGTACAATGACTATAACATGAACAACAAGATGGTGCCTTACGACCCGAACGAGTCCTTCGAAAAGATCGCTAATGGTACATGGGCTCCTTTGTTCCTGTCAGCTTGCAGAGACAATACCGTTTATCCTGTGCCGACCAGCCTTGTTTATGGTCATACCAGTTATTTCAAGAGACTCTGCAGTGTCGATATCGTGCTCACTTCCGACAAGTCGAAGTGGACCCGCTGCCCTGTCATCGAGATGTGTAGAGACCCCAAACTCGCTGAAAATGGTGTCCAGACCTATATGATGAGAAAGGCCGCTTCTATTGACAAGGACGGTAATCCTTTCATTGATCCCAATACGGGCAAACCTTTCTGCGACTGGGCTCACAATACCGATTCCACTTTCCTCAGCGACAATCCTGAAGATCCTAACTTCATCGCCCCACAAGGTATGGGTTGGTTCCCGGGCTATGTCATCGATGTTGAAACCGGTGCTCGTCTGAATGTGATTTACGGTGAGGATTCTTATCTGTCCGACATGAATGGTCGCGACATGATGTTCAATCCTCCGATGTTGAGAAAGACTACCGTTGAGTATGGTAGCGCATACCAGACTCTTGATCCTGCCATCTATCGTCCAGTTGATGGTGAGGAAGTGTTCGGTGGTCGTCACTATGTCTACATCTTGGGTATGGATCACCCGACGGATGCTCCTACTTCAATGATTAGCAATGAAGAATTGAGCTGCCCCGCTTACGATGGTGGTCAATATGCTTACAATCTCTTCGTTAAATTCCAGAACAAGCCTTCGAATGTGAAGATCTTGGGTCAGTACCTGTGGCGTCAAGTCCAGTATATCGGTATGCCTATGGGCGTTGAAGGTACAACATGGCTCGAACCTGGCAATGATGCCAAGATCCGCATCCGTGTGTCCCGTCCTTATGAACAAGGCTACTCATACGTTGCTTTGGATTCCATCTATCCTGACTTGGATATCAACAACCAGTATCCGATGTACAAGTTCGCTATCGAAGGTTTGAATCCAATCATGAACGATCCTGAAAAGACTGAGAGCGACCTTGATCTCATCACCGTTGTTCCTAATCCTTATTACGCATACTCTTCATACGAGAAGAATGCTCTGAACAACAGGGTTAAGATTACGAACCTCCCGAACAACTGTACGGTTACCATCTACAACCTGAGCGGTACTAAGATCCGTCAGTTCAAGAAGGATAACGAAGATGCTTCCATCGATTGGGATCTCACCAACTTCGCCAACACTCCGGTGGCTTCAGGCTTCTACCTGATCCATGTCAAGGACAACACCAGCGGTGGCGAACGTACGATTAAGTTCTTTGGTGCAATGCGTCTGATCGACTTGAATACGTTCTAATTTATCGTAAAAATGCTAAACTTTAAAAATTTCAGAATCATGAAGAAATCATTTAGATATATAGTAATGAGCCTTGTTCTCCTTCTTGGAGTCAGTGCTCCCAAGGCATTTGCAGGTAATGAGGACCGTTCAGGTCAAGCCGGTGCTCCCGAGTTGTTGATTAACCCCTTCGCAGCTTCGGCTGGTTGGGGCAACGCCGGTATGTCATTTGTAAAGGGTGTTGAAGCCATGTACGGCAACGTGGCAGGCCTCTCAGGCATCCGTTCACTCGATGTCAACTTCTCCCATACCGATTGGCTGAAGGGCTCCAACGTGAGAATCTCATCGTTTGGCCTCGCCGTTCGCGTGGGTGAATCCAGTGTACTCGGCCTTTCATTCTTCACATTGAATCCCGGTACCATCATGGAAACCACGACCGACAGCCCTGATGGCGGTATCGGTACCTTCAAGCCTTCTCTCATGCATATCGATGTGGCCTTCTCTAAGATGTTCTCAAACAGCATCAGTGGTGGCTTCAACTTGAAGATCATCAGCGAGTCCATCGCTAACATGGGTGCTACAGGCGTGGCCCTTGATGCTGGTATCCAGTATGTCACCGGTCCTTTCGACAACATCCACTTCGGTATCACCTTGAAGAACATCGGACCTACGATGACCTTCTCTGGCGACGGTTTGGCTTTCAAAGCTTACTTCAACACGAACAGTTCTCTTCAATGGACGGTGATTCAACGCGCTGACCAGTTCGAGCTTCCTACTCAGCTGAGTATTGCCGCTGCATACGACTTCCATTTCGCTGAGACCCATCGTTTGACTGTTGCCGGTAACTTCATCTCCAACTCCTTCACCAGAGACCAATACGTTGTCGGTCTTGAGTATAGCTGGAGAGAATGGTTGTTGGTGCGTAGCGGTTATGTCTTTGAAAGTGGACTCTTCAAAGGTATTCTTGACGACCAATGCATGAACCTCAATAGAGGCCTCCACGCTGGTGCCTCTGTTCAGGTCCCGTTGTCCAAGAAAGACAATGCTCCTGTCATCGCCATCGACTATGCATTCCGTCAAACCTACAGCTACAAAGGCTCACACAGCATCGGTGCTAGACTTATTTTCTAAAATGTTTTGCCGCATTTAAGATAATTTTAGTATCTTTGCACATTGAAAAAAAGGAAGACCCTTATTCCCTAAGGGTCTCCTTTTTTCACGTTTTTAAAAACCCAATAACATGTCAGAAATCAAATATTTCACCTCTGAAGGATTGCAAAAATTAAAGGACGAACTGGATGAACTCATCCTCCGTGAACGTCCCCGTATCATCCAAGCCATTGCTGAAGCACGCGATAAGGGCGACCTGTCCGAGAACGCTGAATACGATGCCGCTAAAGAAGCCCAAGGTCTCCTCGAAGCTAAGATTGCCGACCTGCAGGACCTGATTTTCAATGCCCGTGTGCTGGATGAATCAAAGATCGACACCTCCAAGGTGCTGCTCTATTCCACTGTGAAAATCAAAAACGCCAAGACCAAGGCTACCATGACTTATTCCATCGTTCCCGAAAAGGAAGCCGATTTCAAATCCGGTAAGATCTCCATCAATTCACCTATCGGCCAAGGGCTGCTTGGAAAGAAGGTCGGTGAGATTGCCGAAATCACGGTGCCTGCTGGAAAAATGCAATTTGAAGTCCTTGAAATCACTAGATAATTAAAGCTATGGCTACCATATTTTCCAGAATCATCAACGGTGAGATTCCGTGCTACAAGATCGCAGAGAACGACCGCTTCTTTGCTTTCCTCGATATCAACCCCCTTATGGAAGGACACACCCTTGTCGTTCCCAAGCATGAAACGGACTACATCTTCAATATTGATGACGACGAACTTGGCCAAATGATGGTTTTTGCAAAACAAGTCGCCAAGAAGATTGAAAAAGCCATCCCTTGCAAGCGCATTGCCGTGGCAGTCATTGGCCTCGAAGTGCCACATGCACACATTCACCTCGTTCCCATCACCAAGGAAGGTGACCTCGACTTCAAGAAAGAACACTTGAAACTTTCCCAAGAGGAATTCCTCGACATTCAAAAGCGCATTACGCAGGCTTAACACAACCGGCGTATGAAAAAGCACCTCCTTCTCGTTGCCGTCCTGCTGGTCGCCTTTGCCGCCCTAGGCCAAGAGTTTGACCTGCCCTGTGCCGACCTCGACTACAGGTCATCCGTGGCGTCGGTGTCGCTTTTTGCTGACGGCAACCAGACCAAGGAGCCCCTCATTCCCCTGGCCAATCCGACAAACCGCCTTACCTTGTGGTTCGACATGCTCGGCACCGAAGGGAAAGTGCTGAATTATACCTTTATCCATTGTACCAACGATTGGTTTCCTTCCGACATCCGAAGAAACATCTATGCAGCTGGATTTGACTATGGCCTGATTGACGATTACGAGTTCTCGAGGAACACCCTCGTGGATTATGTCCATTACCAGCTGCGCTTTCCCGATAGCGAAATGTTCCCCATGATTTCAGGTAACTATCTGCTTATCGTTTACGAAGACGACCTTACGGAAGACGGAATCTATTTCACCCGTCGTTTTATGGTGATTGATGAGAAAGCCAGCATCAACGCCACTGTGCCGCGCTATTGTGACGAGCTCTCATTGAGTGACACGCACCAACAGCTTGACGTAAACGTGTCCATGTCGAGCATCATGACGGGCAATGTGCATGAATACGCTTCCTTGACCATCCGTCAGAACGGACGTTGGGACAATGCGGCGTTCGGCATCAAGCCGTCATTCATCTATCCTGATCGGATTTCCTACGAGCACAATCCCATGACGGTGTTCGAAGCAACCAACCAATATCGCCGCGTCAACTTCAGCGATTTCTATTTCCAGTCGGAAAACGTCGCCCATATCTATCAAACCGATGACTATTATGTGGTTGATTATGCCACTTGCGAGTCGAGGGCGAGAAAGCCTTACATCACCTATGAAGATATCCATGGCGAGAAATACGTCTATATTGCTAACGAAGGCCGCGAGACTGCCACTGAAGCCGATTATGCTTGGGTGAATATTTTCCTCCGTTGGCCCGTGCCGCTTGCCGATGAAGACATATATGTGATGGGCGCCGTCAATGACTGGCGTTTGGACGAACGCAGCTTGATGCGCTATGACTATAACCTCCGTGGTTATTTGTGCCAGTTGTTGCTCAAGCAGGGATATTACAATTTTATGTTTGTGTCCGCCAATCGCAACACGGGAGAGATCAGCACTGATTTAACCGAAGGCAACCATTGGGACACGAACAACCTTTACCGCCTCTATTTCTATTACCATAACGCCATTAAAGGCTACGACGAACTGATTGGCTACACCACCGTAAACTCCCATTGACCATGACTGAGCGACTGACCTTGTTTGCCGAGGTCCTTTTGCCGATACCGGTTCCGGGGACCTTTACCTATCGCGTGCCCTACGCCATGAACGATGCCATCCGCGTGGGTCAAAGGGTTGTGGTGCAGTTCGGCAAAACCAAGATCATGTCGGGCTTGGTTGTCGCTTTGACGGAGCAAGTGCCTCAAACCGAGGTGAAGTTCCTCACCGACATCCTCGACGACCAACCTTTGGTCAACCCTACCCAACTGAAGTTTTGGGATTGGATCAAGTCGTATTACTTGTGCCATTTGGGAGAGGTGATGCAGTCGGCCCTTCCATCCGCCCTGAAGCTGAGCAGCGAATCTACCGTGACGCTGTCGCCCGACTTTGTGCTTGACAGCACCGCGCTCAACGACTATGAATACATGATTGTGGAAGCCTTGCAGATACAGCCTAAAATCGCCGTCAGTGAGGTGAGCAAGATCATTGGGTTCAAGAAAGTGATGCCCCTGATCCATACCATGATGGAGAAAGGCATCCTTGTGATGGAGGAGGAATTGAACGAGAAATACAAGGCCAAATACGAGCGCTTTGTTCGTCTCACTGCCGCCTATCGGAACGAGGCTAACCTTCAGGAGTTGATGGATGCCCTTACCAAACGGGCCTACAAACAGCTGGAGGTGCTGCTGGCATATCTCACCTTGGGAGGTGACTGTGACAACGATTTGAAAGCTGCTGACCTGCTGAAAAAAGCCAATGCTACCAGTGCCGTCCTCAAAACGATGGCTGACAAGGGCATATTTGACGTCTATGAGCGTCAGGTAAGCCGCCTCAAGGACTTTAAGGCTCAGGTGGACGTGGATTCCATACAGCTTACACCGGCTCAACAGACCGCCTATAATCAAGTTAAAACGGGCTTTGGGGAACAAAAGCCAGTGCTGCTACATGGGGTCACTTCGAGCGGCAAGACGGAAATCTATATCAAACTGATCCAGGAAGCCATCGACGAAGGCAAGCAGGTACTGTATCTCCTGCCTGAAATTGCGCTTACCGCACAGATCATCAACCGCTTGAAACAATACTTCGGGGATCGTTTGGGCGTGTACCATTCCCGTTATGGCGTCAATGAAAGGGTAGAGGTTTGGCAGCAGGTGCGCGACTTCGCCCAAAACAAAGGCACTCAGCGGCAGATCATCATCGGGTCGCGCTCGGCCATCTTCCTGCCTTATTCCGACATCGGACTCATCATCGTCGATGAGGAACACGATAGCAGTTTCAAGCAGGTGGATCCCGCCCCGCGTTACAATGCCCGGGACGCCGCCATTGTGCTTGGTGCCATGCATCATGCCAAGGTGCTGCTTGGCTCGGCCACGCCTTCTTACGAGAGTTATTACAACGCCTTGAACGGACGATACCATCTGGTGGAGCTCACCGAGCGTTACGGCGGTGTGCAGATGCCGGAAATCATCTTGAGTGACATGCGTGTGGAGAAACGCCGCAAGACCGTTCAGGCCGACTTCGGCAGTGTACTACTCGATGCCGTCAAGGAAACCCTTGAGGAACACAACCAAAGCATCCTGTTCCAGAACCGTCGTGGTTTTTCGCTCCGTATCGAATGCGAGGATTGCCATCACGTGCCCCAGTGCATCAACTGTGACGTGAGCCTGATATACCATAAGAACCAAAACGTGATGCGCTGTCACTATTGCGGCTACACGGCCAGTGTTCCTACGGAATGTCCCACTTGCCACAGCACCAACATCAAGATGCACGGTTTCGGCACCGAGAAGGTGGAAGAGGACCTGAAAACCATTTTGCCTGAGGCGAAGGTCGCCCGTCTTGATCTCGATACCACCCGCTCGCGCAACGACTACCAAAGCATCTTGGAGGACTTCCAGGACAAGGAAACCGATATTTTGGTGGGTACGCAGATGGTTACCAAGGGTCTTGACTTCGACTCGGTGAAGGTGGTAGGTATCCTCAATGCGGATAACATGCTTTCGTTCCCTGACTTTCGGGCTCATGAGCGTAGTTTCCAACTGATGGCTCAGGTGGCCGGTCGTGCGGGCCGCAAGGGCAAGCAGGGCAGGGTGATCATCCAAACCTACGAGCCGTCGCATCCCGTGTTGCAGGATGTGTTGCGCAACGATTTCAAGGGCCTTTATGCGAAGCAGATGGTCACACGCCGCCAGTTCGGCTATCCGCCTTTCTATAGGATCGTCATGATTCGTTTGAAACACAAGGATTTCCAGAAGCTGAACCCTGCCGCTACGGAGTTGGCCAGTATGTTGCGCCCCATCTTCAAGCAGGATTTGCTGGGGCCGGAATACCCCATCGTTTCAAGGATCAAAAACCTTTATATCAAGCAAATGATGGTGAAGTTCAACCGCGAGCACAACGCCCAGCAGGTCAAGGAACTTATCATGAAGCAGGTGCATCTTTTCCAGCTTCATCCCGACTACAAATCCGTTATAGTGCAGATTGACGTTGACCCGATGTAAGTCGGGTGAGGGCCATAAAAAAAGGAGGCCGAAGCCTCCTTTTTAGTCTGTTTGAAGCGTTGTATTATTCAACAACGAACTTCATGGTGTTTTCAAAGCCGTTGGCCTTGACAGTGACGAAGTAGATGCCGCTGCTGAGGCTTTCGGTGTTGATGGTGGTGGTGTTGATACCAGTGTTAACCGTGGTATTCTGTTCGCTCACCTTCTGGCCCATGATGTTGAACACGCTGATGTTCACATCTGAACTCTGTGAAGCGTTCACTTCGACGTTCAGGACACCGTTGGTAGGAGTAGGATAAACGCGGGTGGTGGTCATGGGGTTGACAGCCTCGTTTTCGGCAACGCCTAAAATGGCCAATGGGGCAAGCTTAACGGCGAAAATTTGGTTTTCAGTAAGCTGACCTTGGTTGCTGTTCGGATAAGTGTCGCTGATGTCCAGGTACAAGCCTTGGTGTTCGTCAGCTGAATAGTATACCCAGAAAGTGCCATCGTAGGCGATAGGGCTTGCGGTGGTAGGATAAACCTCGTCAATCATGTGCATGGGATCCTCGCTCAAGTTGGTTTCGTCATCATACCAAACACCATTGCAGCTTCTGTAGGTAACATAGGCGCTTCTGTAAGAGAAATTGGTGGTGGTGTTGATTCTGACTTCTGACCAAACGCTGTAAACGATGGCGACATTGCCAAAGTTATCGACGGACACGCCGGGAGTGGTGGCGCAGCCGTAGGTGCGGTAATGCCATTCAGCACCGGTGGAGTTTTCATAGCTGCCATAGTAGCCGTCGCCGTCTTCGTCAATCAGACCAAAGACACGGAGGTTGGCATCGTTGCCGTCAAGTTCGGCAAGTTCCATGATACGCTCAGGCATCAGGGTGTAGCCCAAGCCGTTGGCTTGCCACTCTGGGTGGTTGGCATCGCTTGCGACGGTGCCAAAGATCGGAATTTCGTGGCCGCCTTGAGGATTGGTGTAGTTGGAGTTCCAATACACGATGCCGAAGCCATAGACAGGCCAGTAGGTGTAGGAGTCAGAGTCAGCCACTTTCCAGTGGAAGAGGCCGAAGGCAGCGTGAACCACGCCGTCGTTGTCGATGGCGATGCTGTGTGAACAGTCGCCGGTGGAGATAGAATCAGTCATGCCCTCTGGGTAGTCGTCGAAGTCAATGGCATGGACGGGTTCGCCGTTTTCACCCAAAATCGGGAAGGGGGCGATGATTTGGCGTTCCCAGGTTTCACCGTTATCATGTGAAATCATGTAGAATACTTCGGTGGTGTATGAGCTGAACATGCAGGCCACGTTGTTGCCGTTGGCAGCCATCACGTAGTCGTCAGCGCTGAGCTGGTTGCGGTAGTCGCCGGCAGCATCGTTGTCGACGCCGGGGAAGTCATTGAGTTCCTCGGGAATTTCCCATTCGCCGTTTTCGAACTTAAGGCGGACATAGTAAACATGGTTGTCATAAGGAGAAGAATTTCCAATCTGTTTGCACATCACAACATGGATGTACTCGTTGTTGGGACCGCTAACAACCACTCTTGGCCAAGTGGGGCTGCCGTATGAAGCTCCCCAGTTCTTGATCAGCTGCCATTCTCCTTGGCCCTTGGTGGGACGATAGTAGAGGTTGACACCAGTGGCGTGTGAAGCCATCACTTCACCATTGCCGCAAGCTGCGATGGTAGGCCAACCTGATTTCACGCTCTCTTGGCGCTCTTCGGGTTCGTCGCCCATTTCTGAACCATCGTAATAGTTGTAACCAGCACCACGATCCGGGAAACTTTCATTCGATGAATGATCCCAGGTGGCAACAAATGATGCGGAACCATTAGGCCAAACGGCGATACGGTTGCCGATGGCGCTGTTCGACTGGAGGTCGTAGTTGGTGATCATGCTTTCAAACTCTTCGAAGTCACCCAAGTCTCTGGAGGAAACAACGGGGGTTTGAGACATGGTGAACTGCGTGCCTTGAGCCTGGGAGCCATCGCTGATTCTCAGTTCGCTGCGCTTCATGGCAGTTCCCATAACATTCTTAGCGTCCTTACGCATTTGGGCGTTTCTCTGTGCAAAGCCAGTCATTGAGATGGCTGCTGCAAGCATTAAGAATAGAACTTTTTTCATGTTGTTTGGTGTTTAAATTAGTTAGTTGTAATGATTAGTTTCTAATTTGGGCTACAAATTTACATTTATTTTTGGATAATTTCTTATTTTTACAGCCTCAAAAGCTTAAAAAATGAAAAAAATAATCCTTCCGCTTCTGATGCTTTGCATGATAGCGTGCAAAAACTCTGCCAAACTCGAACCGGCTTCTTGCGTCGATCCCTTTATCGGTACTGGAGGTCATGGACATACTTTTCCAGGTGCCACTGTGCCTTTCGGCATGATGCAGTTCAGCCCCGATACCCGCATGAACGACTGGGACGGCTGCTCGGGCTATCATACCTCGGATAGCACCATACTCGGTTTCAGCACCACCCACCTCAGCGGCACGGGTTGCTCCGACTACGGCGACTTCCGTTTCACGCCTGCCGTCGGCGATCAGGCCTGTTCAGCCTTCAAACACGAAAACGAATGGGCTAAGGCGGGCTATTACTGCGTGATTTTTGACGATCCCCAGGTGAAAGTGGAACTGACCACTGGCGACCGTGTGGGCATGATGCGCTGCACCTTCCCTGCCACGAAAGAAGCGAAACTTCTTTTGAATATGGTGCAAGGCGTCAACGACGAATACGTCTACGAGTCCTCACTGGATGTGGAATCCCCAACTTCCATTGTGGGTTTCCGCCGCACTCGCGATTGGGCTGACGAGCAGTATCTCTATTGCTATGCTGAATTTTCCAAGCCTATCACGGACTATTCAATTGATGCGCAGCACAATGCCTCGTTTGTTTTTGATGCCGAAGACGGTGAGCCTGTTGTCATGCGGATTGCCATCTCCGCCGTGGATGTGGAAGGCGCCAAAAACAACTTGAAAGCAGAACTGGCCGATGGAGACTTTGATTTGGATGCCTTGGCGCAAAAGGCCTATGACAAGTGGAACCACGAATTGGGCGGCATTGAGGTGCAAGGCAAGAATCCTGCCGATAGGACAGTGTTTTACACCAACCTGTACCACGCCATGGTTGCTCCTAATTTATTTAGTGATGCTGATGGCCGCTATCGTGCCCATGACCTCAAAATCTATCACTCCGACCGTCCTGTCTATACCGTCTTTTCGCTATGGGACACCTTCCGCAGCCTGCATCCTTTGTTCAGCCTCATCCAGCGTGAGCGCACTGTCGATTTCATCAATACTTTCATTAATCAATATGAGACCGATGAGGAACACATGCTGCCTATCTGGGAGTTGGCAGCTTGTGAAACCCATTGCATGATCGGCAACCACGCCATCCCCGTCATCGCCGATGCCTATTTTGCTGGCATCCAAGGCTTTGATGCGGAGAAAGCCCTTGAAGCCATGGTGAACTCCTCAAGGCAAGACCGCCGTGGCATGGGCGTTTACGTGAAATACGGCTTCATCCCTGTGGATATGGAAGGCGAGGCCGTCTCCAAGACGTTGGAATATGCCTTTGACGACTGGTGTGTGGCCCGCATGGCCGAGGCTATGGGCAAGGAGGATATCGCTCATGAGTTCTATCAAAGGGCTCAAGCCTACAAGAATCTCTATAACCCGACGAACAAGTTCTTCCAAGGCCGTCGCAATGGCGGCTTCATGCAGCCTTTCGATCCCACTCAGGTCAACTTCACCCTGACCGAGGCCAACACTTGGCAATACAACTTCTTCGTGCCGCAGGACATCAACACCCATATCGACATGATGGGCGGTTGGGAGGAATATGGAAAGAAACTGGATGGACTTTTCACGGCTTCGAGCAAGCTCACCGGCCGCGAACAGGTTGACATCACGGGCCTCATTGGTCAGTATGCTCATGGCAACGAGCCCAGCCACAACACCGTTTACATGTACAACTACATTGGTCAACCCACCAAGACGCAGCAATATGTGAAACAGGTGATGGACGAGTTCTACACGGACGAGCGCGATGGCCTCTGTGGCAACGAAGACTGCGGTCAGATGTCCGCATGGGGCGTGTTCTCAGCCATGGGCTTCTATCCTGCCACGCCGGCTTCGGGCTGCTATGTGCTGGGCATCCCTCGTTTCGACGAAGTGACCATGAACTTGGACAACGGCAAGCAATTCAAGGTGAAAGCCAAGAACCTGACATCTCAAAACTGCTATGTGAAGTCAGTGAAACTGAAAGGCAAAGCCTTGGAACGCAGTTACATTACCTTTGACGAAATTTATCATGGCGGCACACTGGAGTTCACCATGACCGCAACACCCGATTCACCTTGGGCTACACAGCCGGAGCACTGCCCGGTGCAACGTATCCCCGGCGAAAGCATCCTGGTGGTGCCTGCCATCAACGCTGAATCCAACACCTTCTTCGATAGCCTCACCGTCACGTTGAGCCATCCATTGGAAGGCACGGCCATTTACTATACGTTAGACGGCACCACCCCCAACGAAAACAGCTTGGTCTATGCCGAGCCAATCATGCTGAAAAACACCACTCCAATCTGTGCCATCGCTTTGCAGGACGGTCGTTGGAGCCGTATCGTGGATGCCGAGTTCCATTTGATTGACGCCAAACGTGCCGTCAAGTTGGAGTATCCCTATTCCAATCAATACGAAGCGGGAGGCTTGAAGGCTTTGATTGACCATCAACGTGGTGGCGATAACTTCCGCACTGGCGTATGGCAAGGCTATCATGGCGTGGACCTGGTGGCTACCGTTGACCTCGGTTCCAAAATGAAGGTGAACCGCTTGGCAGGCAGCTTCTTGCAGGAAGCGGGCGCTTGGATCTTCATGCCGAAGGAAGTAGAGTTCTTTGTCAGTGATGACGGCAAGATTTTCCGTAGCGTTGGCAAAGCAAAAAACTATATTCCTGAAGATGAAGACGGCTCATTCATCCAAGAGCTGGGCGTACGCCCCCGTTGTGAGGCGCGTTACGTGAAGATGGCGGCCAAGGCCATCGGCACCTGTCCTGACTGGCATGTCGGTGCCGGCCAGCCCGCCTGGATCTTCTGCGACGAATTCGTCATTGAATAATGAATCTTTAAATTTTTAAATCTCGAAATATGAAAGACACTATCGTAATTCTTGCCGGCGGCGGTCCGGCTCCTGGAATCAACACTGTCATCAGCACCGTGGCCAAGACCTTCCTTAAGGACGGTTATCGTGTGCTTGGTCTGCATGATGGTTACAAGAACCTGTTCAAAAAGGAAAAGGAATTGGAGGAAATCGACTTCATGTGGGCCGACGACATCCAAAAGCAAGGTGGATCTGCATTGCGCATGAGCCGCTACAAACCGAAAAGCGAAGAGTTCAACCCGGATTTCTTTGTAGAGAACAACATCAAGTTGCTGGTTACCATTGGCGGTGATGATACCGCTTCAACGGCCAACCGCATCTCAAAGTATCTGAATGAGAACAACGTGCCGATCCAGAACATCCACGTGCCCAAGACCATCGACAACGACCTGCCGTTGCCTGACGGCAACCCGACCTTCGGCTATTATTCGGCCAAGGACGCCGCTGTGCATTTGGTGCAGACCGTTTACGAAGATGCCCGTACTTCCGGCAACTGGTTTGTGCTCTCCGCCATGGGTCGTGAGGCTGGTCACCTTGCCTTCGGCATGACCTCAGCCTGCCATTGCCCGATGGTGATCATCCCCGAGATGTTCAACAAGACGGAAGTCACCCTCGAGGCCATCATCAACCTGATGGTCAGCTCCATCGTCAAGCGTAAGCTGTTGGGTGTGGAAT
>CAMYVD010000018.1 GCA_947302205.1 uncultured Bacteroidales bacterium | reverse complement strand
CTGCTTTAGGTTCATCCTTGGCAGCCTTTTCTTGCTTCTCAAGGTTTTCCTTCAGACCAGCGAGGACTTCGAGGTCACCGAGGGTGCTGTGCTCGATAGTTTCGTTGATCTGCTTGACGGCGCGCTTAGCCTGCTTGGCAGCCTTGTCGGCAGCTTTGTCGGCAGCGTCCTTCACAGCGGCTTCCTTCTCTTCATAGATCTTTGAGTGGGCAAGGATGATCTTCTTGCTTTCCTTTGAGAACTCAATGACCTTGAAGTCGAGGGTTTCGTCGACCTTGGCGGTAGTGCCGTCTTCCTTCTTCAGGTAACGGTTCGGGCAGAAGCCTTCCACGCCGTAAGGCAGGGAGACCACAACGCCCTTGTCAGCTGAGCTGATGATGGTGCCTTGGTGGACTGAACCAACGGTGAACACGGTTTCGAACACTTCCCAAGGATTCTCTTCGAGCTGCTTGTGGCCGAGGCTGAGACGGCGGTTCTCTTCGTCAACGTCGAGGACGACGACTTCGATGCTTTCGCCAACCTTGGTGAATTCAGCCGGATGCTTGATCTTCTTGCTCCAGCTGAGGTCGCTGATGTGGATGAGACCATCGACACCTTCTTCGAGTTCGACGAAGATGCCGAAGTTGGTGAAGTTACGGACAGTGGCAGTGTGCTTGGAGCCAACGGGGTAACGATCTCTGATGTTAGCCCATGGATCCGGAATCAGCTGCTTCATGCCCAGTGACATCTTGCGCTCTTCACGGTCGAGGGTGAGGACCTTAGCCTCCACTTCGTCACCAACCTTCAGGAAGTCCTGAGCGGTGCGGAGGTGCTGTGACCATGACATTTCGGAGACGTGGATGAGACCTTCAACGCCAGGAGCGATCTCGATGAATGCGCCGTAGTCAGCGATGACCACCACTTTACCCTTGACGACGTCGCCAACCTTAAGGTTAGGATCGAGAGCATCCCAAGGATGAGGAGTGAGCTGCTTCAGGCCGAGAGCGATACGCTTCTTGTTGTCGTCAAAGTCAAGGATAACGACCTTGATCTTTTCATCCAACTTGACGATCTCTTCGGGATGGTTGATGCGTCCCCATGAGAGGTCAGTGATGTGGATGAGACCGTCAACGCCGCCGAGGTCAATGAACACGCCGTAGGAAGTGATGTTCTTCACGACGCCTTCAAGAACCTGACCCTTCTCGAGCTTGCTGATGATTTCAGCCTTCTGAGCTTCGAGTTCGTCTTCGATAAGAGCTTTGTGAGACACAACCACGTTCTTGTATTCCTGGTTGATCTTCACAACTTTGAATTCCATCACGCTGTCAACAAACACGTCGTAGTCGCGGATCGGCTTGACGTCGATCTGTGAGCCGGGAAGGAATGCATCGATGCCGAACACGTCGACAATGAGACCACCCTTGGTGCGGCTCTTGACGTAACCGTTGACGATCTCGCCGCTTTCGAAAGCTTCGTTGACGCGATCCCATGACTTGAGGATGCGAGCTTTCTTGTGGGAGAGGACGAGTTGGCCGTTGGAGCCTTCCTGGCTCTCGACGTACACTTCAACTTTGTCGCCCACAGCGAGGTTAGGATTGGTGCGGAATTCCGCAATCGGAATAACACCGTCGGATTTGAAGCCGATATTGACAACAACCTCACGGTCGGTCTTGGCAACCACAACACCTTCGATGACCTCGTGGTCAGCGACTTGGTTCATGGTACCTGCATACTGCTCCTCGAGCTTAGCGCGCTCGGCGTCGGAGTAGTTGTCGAATTTCTTGTGAGAGGTGTTCCAGTCGAAGTTTTCATCCGGAACAGGCTTCTGCTTCGGGGCTTGATTGACGATGTTTTCGTTTTCTGCCATTTGTTTTTGTTTTTTACTTGTACCCGTTAGGATGCCGGACTGTCCTTCCGAGGAGGTTATACTATTCATTGTTAACTCGAACCGTTGATGTCGCCATCATTCCGGACGGCGGTTCAAATTGGGCTGCAAAGGTAGGAAAAATAATTTGAAGTACAGACAGTTATTGAAAAATAATTCAAACTGCCAATCCAAGCTGTTTCATAATTATTAAATCGGGCTGTCTGTTATAGAACACGCATTTCTCGTTTTACCGCTTCAATCTCTTTGTCTATGTCACCATTGCTTCCGCATATTCTAATATAATCTAGATAATAACGAAGAGCTTCATAAAGATTTTTCTTGGTCCCATATCCATTTGCCAAACCACGAGCCACGAACAATGTTCCTCCAGGATAGCCAATAGAATCAAGATCGTCCGCTTTCTTATAGGCAATTCTAAACAGTCTATTGGCTTCTTCTGTATCTTTCTGACAGTCTATACCATTAAGAAAATTTTTCCCCATTGTATAAGTATCCCAAAATGGGAACGTTCTGTTGACAATTTCTTCAATGGCCATTTCAATTTGATCATCTATAGAATTAGCATGACTTATATCTTTTGTAAGAAATGAATCGCTCAAAGGGTTGCCACCAGTTTGAGCTTTTTCGATAGATAGAGGAAAACGATCTCGAATATGTTCTTTGGCATAAGTGTCTAATAAAAGAATGAATATGTTAGCTCCATATTTAACCGATTGCTGAATCTCGGTCATGCAAGAAGGTGAATTGAGAGAATCCTCACTGGCGAAAAGCACGACAAAGCCATATTCTTTTGCTAAAACTATGGCATCGCTGATTTGTGTCTGAAAATCCCCATCGACTAATTGCTCTGCATCAAAGAAACATCTAATATCATATTTGCAAATATGAGAATAAACTGATTGAACCAGTTTATAATCTTTCCGAGCATAGCTGAAAAATATCCTCGTTCTTTTGATTGTTTCGTCCAATTGGGACTTAATCTCCTCCATGGATTTGCTTAAATCAATAGTTTCATATGTGCGTTGTTGAGATTGTATGTAGTCCACCTCTGATTGCACCCACTTTGAGCTCTTCGAATTTTCACTATTGCAAATAATAAATCTTGTTCTGCAATCAATTTCCCTCTTTATCAAATCATTAATCTCATCATCATTCGACAAGCATTTCAAATAGAACATAAGAGGACGTAAAGAATGTTCTTCTAAATAGTTCCTAATCAATCTGACTTTGGCAAAGTCCTTATTTGAATGAGAAAGGAAGATCCATATCTCTTTGTCTTCTGCATTGTTCATAAGCGTTTTATTTAGATCAAATGCCCTAATTCATTTTTCAACCGATTCCACAAACTCCACCACCATCTCCAAAACCTCGGGCGAAATAGTCTCATCAATCTCGAAGTATTCGTTGGGGCTGCCTGTCTCGCAATGCTGGAAGAGATGGTTCAGGTCGGACAGCTCGCGTAGAGTGAGATTGGTTTTATTGTGCTCAGCGATGATTTTCTCGTAGCCAAGCAGATTCTGTGAGGCTATGACTTGCAAGTCCTTGGCGCCGTTGAGCAGCAAGGCTGGGCAGGTGGTCTTTACGATGGCTTCGGTAGGGTCGTATTTCAGGAAATAGTACATCCACGGCGAGGCAAGCTGGCCCACGGTCTGCTCGGTCAGTTTCTCGTTGTAGCCCCAGCCTTTCACCAACTGGCGCAACAGGCTGTCGGCTTCTTCCCTACTCTCAGATTGCTCGATAACACCGTATAACTGGTTGTTCGTCGCGCTGGTAAAGGCGATGGCTTCCTCGGGCAGACCTTGGGCGCGATAAATAGCTTCTCCCTGCGCCTTGAGGACCTCAATGCCGTTCACCGAAGGACCAGCCAAAGAAACCAGAAACGCCACTTCGGGACGGCGTGCCGACACCATGAAGTTGATGATGCCGCCCTCGCTGTGACCCAAAATGCCTACACGTGAAGCATCAATGTGCTTTTGTTTACGCAAAAAGTCAAAAGCAGCTTCGGCATCGTAGGAGAAATCCAAGGAAGAGGCGTTCTCCACTTCACCTGTCGAGCCGCCCATGCCACGGTCGTCGTAACGCAACACGGCGATGCCATGTCGGGCACAATAATCCGCGATGACCCAAAACGGACGGTGGTTCATCAGCTCCTCGTCGCGGTTTTGCTGGCCGCTGCCCGAGACGAGCACCATAGCTGGGAATGGGCCATCGCCTTCAGGAATCGTCAAAGTACCGGTCAAGGTGTTGCCTTCTTTTTCATTGGTAAAGCTCACTTCCTCAATGCGGTAGTTGAACGGTGGTTGTGGGTCTTGGGGGCGTGCCTTTTGCTGCTCCTTCTTCTCAGCTTTGGCAAGGTTGAGCGGAAAGGTCATGCCGCGTTGCGTGAAATTGCCTTCGATAGCCGAATCTTTCAGAACGCCAGAATAAGAGGCATCCATGGCGTTCATTTTCAGTTGCAGTTGGCCTTCTTGAAAAGTGATTTCATCCACAGGAATGTCAAATGCGCCTTGTGCAGGTACATCCAAAGTTGCGGAATAGCCGTTTTCAGCGGCTTTGATGTCGAAAGCCATTTCCAGTTTCTGCACGCCAAGGTCGATTTGGCCTTTCCAATAGCCCTCAATTTGGGCTTGCATTTGCATTGTGGCAAATAAGAATAAAATCAGGATGTGTTTTTTCATAACTACAGATTTTACAGATTATTCAGATTATTTCTTTTTACGTCCGCTCTTTTTCAAAGCCTCGGCGATAATCCATTGCAGCTGTCCGTTGACGGAGCGGAACTCGTCGGCAGCCCACTTTTCCACGGCCTCCATCGTCTCCGTATCCACACGGAGCAGGAAGGTCTTGGTATTTGCACTATTTTCTTTTTCCTTTGCCATTAGTTACCTCTCTTTTGATTTCACTTTCGCTATCATTTCAAGAGTTTCCTCTTCAGTGGCACAGTTGAGGTAATACAATTTGCCGTCCACAGTACGCACTTCAAGCAAGGGGCCGCCATCAGTGCAAACGAACATCATGCAGCTTTCGCCACCTTTCGTGCGGAAATGCCCGATACCAACATTTTCAGTGGATATACCATTGGTGCGGATGGCAATGTCGGGCCAATCGGTCAAAACGGTGGTCACAGTAATGTCGTTTATGGTAATCGAGGCGCTATATCCGCCTCCCTTGGCTGTGATGTAATCGTCTGACACTTCTATCGTTGCAGGTTTGCTGCCTTTGAAGAAGAAAAACAATATTACGGCAAATGCCACGATGGTAACGATGATGGCTATCCAGTTTTTCGTTCTCTCCTTCTTGCCTTCCTCACCTTGCAGCCCCGCGTCGTATCTTTTGCCGAGCACAATACAGGCAATGACAAGGGCAAAAACCGCCACTAATTGCATCACCAAATGAAAGCCGTAGGGCAAATGCGCCAGAGTGAAAATGCCGCCAAAAAGCACTGTCGCTCCACCGCAAATGAGGAACACATTGCGATAGCCCAGCTTCAGGCCATCCAAATCGACTTGGGCCAAACGCTTCTTCGACATGGTGTTCACGCCCGAAATCAACATCGGATTACGATATACTGCCCAACCCAAAAGCATTAGGGATGCGCCTGTTATTAAATCGATCCAAAACATAGTTTTACTTTTTATTTATTACAATTCCGTAATCATGGTTTCAAATCTATGAAATAAGCAACAATTACGCAAACAATCACCACAACCACAAGCACCCACTTCCCAACTTCGATTTCGCCTGTAATCCTTTGTCTACCAATCATAAACAAGATTACAGAAACGGCACCTGCAACCAGCATGAAAGTGGTGGCATCGACGCCAAGGAAATAGGCCAACAAGCCCGAAAGGATGAACAAAATCCCTGTCACAAGATAGTTGATGAAGTAAAGCCACTGCAATTCAGGGTTTTCGGTCAAATCATCATAATACTTGGACGTCCATCCCTTCTGGGAAAATGGTTCCCGCTTCCAAAGCGAAACGAGCCGAAAAGGCTTCCTGATGCGTTTCTTTTCAGGGTGATACTTGATGATGTATGCATTGAGTATCGCAAAAACACCTATTACTATGCTGAGGAAATTGCTCATGTTTTTCTATTTTATAGCAACATACCAAAAATAGGCCGCAACAGCCAGCAAAGATACAGAGAGCAACAGCACGATGACCAGATTAATCCTATACCTCTCCTTCTGGCTCAGCACCATTTTCCAAAACAGCAGCAGCATCACGACAGTCATCACCATGATAATCGAAAAGAGGATTTCTTTCTGGTAAACTTGCCATTGCGGAATGCTTAACGCCACTGCCAACAAGAGCATCATAATGCCAAAAAGTAAAAACACAACAAATCCCCAACGTTGCTTTTCAGGAATCGTAAGTTCTCTGCCGCCAATTTTATATGCCATACCTTTATAGATGATGTCGGGGCGGAATTTCCCCAAAATGGCCATAGCAATGGAGACAATGCCTACGATGATTAAAACTATTGATACAGTGTCCATATTATTCTCCTTTCTTGTTTAAAATTGTAGAGACGCAATCATTGCGTCTCTACCAATCCATGATTAATACAACGACCCTGTATTGACCACCGGCTGTGCCGATTCGTCAGCGCAGAGCACCACCATCAGGTTGCTCACCATGGCGGCTTTGCGTTCCTCATCAAGTTCGACCACGCCTTCGTCTTTCAGCTTATCCAAAGCCATCTTCACCATTGACACAGCGCCTTCCACAATCTTTTCACGGGCGGAAATGATGGCGGCAGCTTGCTGACGGCGCAGCATCACCGCAGCAATCTCAGGTGAATAGGCCAAGTAGTTGATGCGAGCTTCAAGCACTTCGAGACCGGACATGGTGAGACGTTCATTCAACTTCGACTTCAGCACCTCATTGATCTCAGTACCACCCGAACGCAAAGTCAACTCACCATCCACAGCCTCATTCTCATCATAGGCATACATGCCAGCCACTTCACGCAAAGCAGCGTCGCTCTGCACCTGGATAAAGCTCTCGAAAGCCCTCATGCGGTTGCTTACCGTCACAGGAGCCGTGCCTGAACCGCCACCTGCCATGGTCTGCGAGTCGATTTCGAACATGGCCTTGTAGGTGTCCTTCAGCTTCCACACCAGGATTTGGCCGATCATGATAGGATTACCAGTCTTGTCGTTCACCTTGATATTATCAGGATTCAGGTTACGGGCACGCAACGAGACCTTCTTTGAGGTGATGAAAGGATTCACCCAGTGGAAGCCGGTCCTAGTGAAAGTGCCTTTGTATTTTCCGAAGAAAAGCATCACCATGGCCTCATTGGGTTCCAACTTACGGAAGCCGATGGGCAGGATGACAGCAAGCACAAAACCGATGATGGATGGCAATGGCGTGTTATAATTCACTTGTGGATCAGCAAGCCAAACCATACCCATAATGCACAGCACGATCAATGCGATTTCAACGAACAAAGCGATGAAACCATTCATCGCAAAACCTTTAAATTCAAATTCTTTTGTTTCCATAGTAATATTATTTTGATATCATTTTGATGTTGCAAAAATACATTAATTTTGAAACATGCAAGCATTTTTTTCATTTTTTTTGAATTCTTCTTAATTTTGCATCAAATTCAAAGAAAGGAAAACCCATGAAAAAAGTATTACTTGGAGCTATCTGCCTCTTGATGATGGCTGGTTGCAAATCAATGAAAGTCGTTGACCCAAACGCCGCTATTAACGCCGGCACCGCAGCCTTGCAGGCCTTGACCATCAGCGACAGCCAAATCGCACAATTGTGCACGGAATACATGACCGAGATGGACAAAGAAAATACCATCGCTCCCACCAGTAGCGATTATCACCAAAGGTTGAAACGCATCATGGGCAAGTTCAAGGGCATCAGCAACCTGAACCTGAATTACAAGGTATATCAGTCGAATACCGTAAACGCTTTTGCCAGTGGCGACGGCAGTGTTCGCGTCTATACCGGACTGATGGATATCATGAATGATGACGAACTGTTTGCCGTGATCGGCCACGAGTTAGGTCACCTTGTAAACAAAGACGTGCGCGACGCCTACCGTGCCGCCTATCTTGTGGTGGCCGCCCGTTACGGCATCGCCGCTTACAGCCAGACTGCAGGAGCCCTGTCAACGGGGTTTCTTGGCGACCTTGGGCAACAACTGGCCACTTCCGCCTACTCACGAAAGCAGGAGACCGAAGCAGACGAGGCTTCCTTCCAGTTCTGCGTTGCCAGCGGTGTGGATCCCTTTGCCATGTACCATGCGTTGAACGTGCTCATGAGCGTTGGTGGCGACACCGGACAGCAGGGAACGCTCACTGAGATGTTCTCCTCCCATCCCGACACACAAAAACGCGCCACACACATCAAACAAGTGGCCGAAGCCGCTGGTTACAAACTTAACGGCACCAAAACCACGGGCGTGAAGGTCTCTGGATCCGACAATTCAGGCAACACCGGCTCTGGAAACAAAAAGACCATTCAGGTCAAACCTAAGAATTAATACGGAACAACTCCGCCAGCTGCTTGAATTTACGTCCCCGTTCTTCGAAATTTTTATACTGGTCATAACTGGAAGCGGCAGGCGAAAGCAAACAAACATCGCCAGGTTTTGAACGGCTTTTGAGATACTCGAAAGCCTCTTCCATTGTGGCATAACGGGCCTTATTGGCCTGTACATTTCCCATCATGGACATCATCCGATCGCCAGCTTTACCGGTAAAAAGCAGATGCGGCACGGGATGTTCCATCAGGTAATCAGCCAAAGGTGTATAGTCAATGTCGCGATCAAAACCGCCCAACAGCAAGAAGTCCACCTTGCCTAAGGTCTGACAAGCGGCAATGGCGGCCTGAGGAATGGTGGAAATGCTGTCATTCACAAAAATAATGCCCCCGAAAGTACCCACGGGCTCCAAGCGATGCTCCAAAGGCTTAAAGGTATAGAGATGAGGAATGATTTCCCTGACATCAACGCCATAGGCGGCACAGGCGCACAGAGCAGCTTTGACATTCAAAAGATTATGCGGACCGAGAATCGGCAAAGCCTCTTCGTCGATATCGAAATCCATCAGTGAGAACGTTACGTTGTTGACACCCAACTCCAAGGTCTCCATCAGCAGCGAGTCGTGCACCACAGCATAATCATCGGCACCCATATAGCGCAGCAGGTTGAACTTGGCGTGCTTGTATCGCTCAAACGTTCCGAAATGGTCCAGGTGCTCCTCAAACACATTCAGCAACACCCCTACCCTCGGACTGTTATGGACGTATTCCAACTGATGCGCCGACAACTCATAAACCACAATGCTGTCCTCATGGATCTGCTCCATGATATCGAAACAAGGGATGCCAATATTGCCCGTCAGGATGGCATCATGGCCCGAAGACTTCAGCAGATGACAGATCAAACTGGTGGTCGTGCTCTTGCCTTTGGTTCCCGAAATGCCAATGGTCTGGTTGTGAAACTGGCTCAAAAACAAATCCGTCTGCGAAGTGATCTCAACTCCTTTGGCATCAAAGTCCTTCAAGGAAATCCCTGGAGTCTTGATGACGATGTCATACTCGTAAACCGCCTGCAAATAATCCTCTCCAGCGTGCTTCACACCCTCCATGGGGTTTTTATCGGCTACAGCCACATGGGCTTCCGGAAGGTATTTCTTCAGAAAAGCCAACGACGACTTCCCCTCACGGCCAAAGCCAAGAATCAGAATGCGTTTGCCCCGAAGCCGGTTCAAGATCAAGTCAAACATAAAGCTTGGATTTCAGGATATTCACAAATTGCTCACGAAGGAAATTCTCCTCATTGAAACGCTTCAAAATCTCCTCCACAGAGGCATCTCCCTTGGGTGAGTTTTCCACAATGGTACCTTGGCGGTCTTTCATAAAGTCAACGCAAGCCCTCACCTCTTCCACGGTACCCACACATTCGAAAGGCTTCACCGCCGAAGTGCCGTTCAGTTCCTCAAAGACAGGCCTCAGGTCGGTATCCGTCAACAGATCCTTACCAAAGAGCTCCGTCAACCGCTTTCTGGAAAGGAATGGCGATAGAATAATCCAGGTAAACAGGCATTTGGGACATTTACCGCACCAAGAGTCGGTCTTGCTACCGGCATTGCAACTACGGAACACTTCGTGATAGGCCTCGCATTGACTGAACAGCGAAGCGATCTGCAATTCATTGAGCGGCCTCAAGAAGCTGAAATACTGCATCTCCTCGCTCAAGTGTTGTTGCACATAATCACGGAAATCCCTTTCAAAATCAATGGATTTGCTGTACTGGTGGTTGATATCGGTACCTGGCACTGTGCTTTCGTTGGCGCTCGACTCATTGGAGAGCGCGATGTATTTCGATCCGGTTCCCGCACTGACCATCAAGGTCAGGAAAGCCAACAAAGCCGAGAAAGGGGTATGTCCGTTAAGGAAGCCCTCGTTATTGAGTTTCAGCATGGTCGGATCGAGTGTGCGGTTGATGACGGACACGTCGTCCATGGAATAGCCGGCAGCCGCGACACAACTCACTGTAGCCCCACGGGGATTCAAGATCAGCGGAATGACGGGCATAGCCTGCCGCAGGCATTCCAAGGTGACCACAGAATCCTTGCCGCCGCCGACGGGAATCAACGCCGTTTCACGCAGAGGTATATTGACACGATTGAATTCACGGTCGGTACCTGACTCAATCCGTAAGAAATCATGCTCCGAACAATCGATGCCATTCAGGTAGCGGAACTCGCCCAAACCGTTGTAATAGAGATGTCTCCACCATTTCTTTTGGCACAGCTTCAAGTCGAAAGGCTTCACCACAATCACCTTGGGGCAGGCCAGTTTCCAATAGCTCACCAACTCAACCATCCCGATGTGAAAGGCCAATGCCTCAAGCTGCCCCTTGGGAATGGATTCCCAATGGTAGAACGGACGCGCGGGGATGGTCATGGTGGGATGGAAATAATAGCGCTCGTCCAAGCTGAAATGAAAAGTCATGGACAAGACGCCATTTTCCAGACTCACCTCTTGCCGGTAAAAGGTAAATGTCTCAAACTCCTTCCGAAGGGAGTCGAACCGCTGTTGGTTTTCAATGCGTTTCAACGTCTTGCAATTTTTCCACAAAAATAAGAATTTTTTGTAAATTTGCGCTCGAAGAAAAAACAAATGGACATCAAGCAATTATTCCAGATACGCAGTAACTCGTTGGATCCCCAGCGTGGCGAGATCCTCCTATCGGAGCCCACGATGAACGACTTTAATTTCGGTCGCTCGGTGGTGCTGCTTATTGACCACACGGAGGCCGACGGCTCGTTTGGCATCATCATGAACAAGCCACTTGGGACCAAGTTGAACGAGATTGCCGACGTGTTTGAGGACTTCGATGCCCCTGTGTTTCTGGGCGGCCCTGTAGCCGAAAACCAGATTTTCTTCATGCATACCCTCGGCGATCTCATCCCCGACTCCTACCAGATCATGGAAGGCCTTTATTGGGGCGGAGACACCGACACGCTCAACACTTTGATCGCCACTGGCATCGCCAACAAGGAAAACACCCGATTCTTTTTAGGTTATTCTGGGTGGGAGTCAGGCCAACTCATTGACGAGTTGGTGCGCAACTCATGGCTCATCGGCAAGGCCAACAGCCATTTGCTGCTCAACACCCCCACCAAATCCATGTGGAAGGACTTCGTCACTCGCACTGGCAAGGAATACACGATGTGGAGCCGTTTCCCGAAGAATCCGGAAGACAATTAATTTCCCAAAGGATAAGCTTGATAAACCACGTCGTGCAGCAACGTGCGGAGGTTCTGGCGTGACAGGTTGTTTGGCTCAGCGTAGGGATACACCCTGTTCGAGAGGAAAATGATGATCGTTTTGTTTTCAGGATCGTTCCAGAAGAAAGTTCCTGTGAAGCCGGTATGGCCGTAGCTAGCCATTGATGCCGATTTTGAGGCCGTGCATGGGCCTTTCTTGCCCAAAGGCAACTTGTCGAAGCCCAAACCGCGACGGTTGTTGTTATCGGTAAACGGCGCCGTGGTGAAATACTTGATGGTCTCGGACTTCAGCAGTTGCTTACCTTCAAACAGGCCACCATCCATCAGCATCTGGGCAATCACCGCCAAATCATGGGAATTGGCGAACAAGCCAGCGTGACCCGAAACGCCACCCATCAGTCCAGCCTGTTGGTCGTGGACATCGCCCCACAGCAGCTGCTTGCGGAACACCGTATCGTTTTCGGTGGGAATGATGGTCTCACGCGTGCGCCAATGCAAGGGGCAATAGCCGATACTGGTCAAGTGCATGGGATCATAGAAGTTCTTATGGAGGTATTCCTCCAAAGTCATATTGGTGAGCTGTTTCACCAATTCAGGAACGAAATAAAAGCCCATGTCACAATACACATACTTCTTCTCTTTCATCGGGCTCTTCATGATGGAGTCAATGATCCGTTCCTTATAATCATTCACAACATAGAGGTTCTCCGCGACGCGCACCGTATGGGCCTCGTCGATATGGTCGATGAAATACTCTGGTTTCGGGCCGTTTTCATCATACGTCAGTTGATGGAAGGGAATCCACGACTTCATGCCCGACTGGTGGGTCAAAACATCGATAAGCTTAATGGCTCCCTTGTCGGAAGTATTGAGATACGGGAAATAGTCGCCCATGGTTTTGTTGACGTCGAGCAGACCATCTTCATAAAGTTTCATGATGGCTAAAGTGGAAGCGAAGATCTTGGTCAGCGAGGCGATGTCATACACGTCTTCTGGCACCACCTTCGAACCACTGCTATAGGTAAACGTTCCAAAACACTTGTCATACACCGCCTTACCGTCTTTCATCACTACAATCTGGCATCCTGGATAAGCACCATTGGCAATGCCCATCTTGGCGATGGAATCGAGCTGACGCTCGTATTTGATCTCCATCGTACCCTGCGGCAACGGTGTCTGGTCAATGGAGAGCGAGCCTTCCCTCAGCACAGGTGCCGAGGCCGGCATGGCCACAGGAAATTCAGAAGGCAAGATGCCATCGCCGCATTTGAACTTGGAAGCGGATACCGAAAGCGTGCCGTGGGCAACACGCTTGCCCGTCAAGACGTCAATCATAGCGTTAAGTACTGCGTCATTGTCCTGATAGCCCACCAGCAAACCTTTCACATTGTTGTTGACTCGGAGCAGATCCAAGGCGTATGGGCAGGCGAACAGGTTCAGCACCACGTCGTTCTGCGCCACCAACCTATTGAAGAAATCCACCGTAGCCTCATTGACGCCAAAGTTTTTGGAAGCGTTGATGTTCGATTGCATGAGGTTCACCACCACCAAAGGGTATTGCTCCAACTCAGGAAGCCAGGCTTTGGCTTCGGCTGCATTGTCCTTACTGATTTGGTAAGATTTCACCTTTACGCCTGTGGCTTTCAGCGAATCCGCCATGCGCTTGACGTCCTCAGCCTTGCCAACAGTCACCAAAGCGATCTCTTGGCCTCCCTTCAGCGGCAAGACGCCATCATCGTTTTTCAACAGCGTGACGGCTTCGTTATACAGCATCTGACGCAATTCCAAATAATCTGGATGGTTCAGGTCGGCAATCAGGTTCCTGGTCGAAGCAGGTTGATAATGATTCAAGCCCGAACGGTATTTGTACCTCAAAATCTTTTTGCAACTCTCTTCCACCCTACTGGCAATCTCTCCGTCTCGTTCCGCTCCTTCCTTGATCTGTTGGATCGCCTTCGGCACATCGTGAGGCAGGATCAGCACGTCGTTGCCTGCCAAAAACGCCACATACGGCACGCTGTCAGCCGACACCGTTTGCGACACGCCTTTCATGTCAAGCCCATCGGTGAAAATCAAGCCTTCAAAGCCCATCTCCTCCTTCAGCAAATCTGTCACCACGCCTTTCGACAATGACGACGAGGTGTTCTCAACCTTCTCGATGGCGGGGAAATAGAGGTGACCCACCATGGCGCCGTTGACACCACGCTCAATGAGATAACGGAATGGAGCCAGTTCAATGTCCTTGACTTCCTCGTACGACCTTGTCACAGTAGGCAATGTCAAATGCGAATCGGTATCGGTGTTGCCGTGACCGGGGAAATGCTTCATCGAAGTGATCAGGCCTTTGCTCTGCATGCCCAAAGCGTATGCGGCAGCCTTCTCTCCTACGTTTCTCGGATCCTCACCGAAACTACGCACACCGATGACAGGGTTCTTGGCATTGGAATTAACGTCAGCCACTGGTGCAAAGTTGACATGAACGCCCATGCGATGGCACTGTTCAGCCACTTGCTGCCCCATCAGATAGATCAACTCGTTATCGTTGATGGCTCCCAAAGTCATTTGGTAAGGATAAGCCACCGTCTTTCTCAAACGCATGGCCAACCCCCATTCAGCGTCGATGGAAACCATCAAGGGCGTCTGGGCCAGGGCTTGCCAGGCATTGGTCTGTTCCACCTGCATGACCTCATCATTCCTGAAGAAACACACGCCGCCGATATTGTACCGCTGGATGTACTGGGCCACTTCTTCGTAATACGGCTTGTCGGGTTGGTTGGCACGCATGCAAATCAGCTGAGCCACACGTTGCTTTAGCGTCAAGCTGTTGTAAACCGAGTCAACCCAACGGGTTTCGGCGTCCTGGGCAAAAAGGCCGCATGACAGGAATAATAATCCAATGGCGAGAGAGAAAGTCTTTTTATTCATGTTGTATCAATGCTTCAAATTCATCAAAATCATAGGCTTCGCCTATCACGTTTTTATCTTTGTCAATGAGAACCACCGTCGGGGTGATGTTCACGTCATAATCCATAAAAGGCTGACTGTTCCAGCCGTCCGGGTCGAAGAAATGCCAACCAGGAAGACGCATGCAGCGCGTTTTTTTCCACACTTGCTTGGCATCGTCGGCCAAGGCAAACGTCACCAACTCATAATCGTTTTTCAAATCAACATGCTTTCGGAGCGACTTCAGGAAATCATGGCAGTGGTCGCAATCGTAGGACCAAAAACACACAATGATGCGCTCAGCCTGTGACTCATACAAGTGATACGATTTCCCATCAACGGTAACACCCTCAAAATCAATGGCCTTCTCCCCAGGCTGATGGAGATACTGCGCCTGCATCGTCGTTGCGACGAAAAGCATCATCCAAAGCAACAGCATCCCTTTAGGCTTCATCTTCAATAGATTACATAGTTGAACAAAGCGTTACCTACACCCGTCACCAGATTGATTTCCTGATCGTTATGTAAGCTGCCTACGGCAAATGGAGTCTCACCTACCAAACCAGAGCTGACAATCATGTTGCCCTTTCGGTCGATAAGATAGATCTCACGGGCTTTTTCCGAAACAATACCGAGCAGTCGCTTGTTTCGGGTAATCTTGAAAAACACCGGTCGGGTGACGATCTCCGTGTCGAAATGATGCGAAAACAGCTCGGTCTTGAATTTATTGTAAACCCGTAAGTCATTTTGATCCAAATAAATAAAATCAACATTCTGATCTCCGTCGAAGTCTTCATACAGGAAGAAGTGGTTTTCGGAATAGTTGCCGAAATCGGTTCTGTTCAAGGCCCCATCGGCACCCACATACAGGAGCTTACCCTCTTTGTCGGAAGTCAGGAAGAGGCCTTTGCTTCGGTTGGTAACGTTCTCATAGAGGTCCGACTTCGGCGACTTTTGCATGTCTGACGAAAGGGGAATGCGGATACGGCCCTGACGGTCGAGGATGCGAACACCGCCGCTGACATCCGACACAATCAGATAATCCTTGTCTTCCACCCTGATGTGCTGCAGCGGCTGACGCACCCAATCCTCCGAACGGTGATGGTTCCAACCCTCCACCTCAACGCCTTCGATGTTGTAGTTATACACCAACCTATCTGTGCCGCAAAGCAGGATGCGATAATCGTGGTTGCCGTTGTAGTCAAACGCCGCAAGGCCGTTCGTCGCCTCAAAAGGCAGATGCACTGGATAGCCAGGCATGTTGTTACCCACACGGTCGATGAGTTGGATCGTGTGCGCCGTGTTGAAGAGGAACTGTAGCTGGCCGTTGTTGCGACTATCAACTACAAACACTTCGCTCAACGGTGCCTCATCGAGCTGTCTTTTCCAGCAGATGGCTCCTTCGCTATCGATGAGATACATCGTGTTTTGACGGTCGAACACCACTACATTTCTATTTTGCGATGTGTAGTCCTCAACGATATAGGGTTTGCCTTTCAGAGGTGCGTCGAGATTGGCTTTCCAGCGGATGCTGTTTTCACTCTTCGCCTCAACACCCCTACTCTTGCACACGTTAACGTAAACCAAATCCTTCGAAGAGGCCAGTTGCAGTGCTTCCTTTCGGTCCTCCTTAATCTCAAAGAAAGTGATATTGGCGGATTCCAGCATCTTCTGCTGGAAGGTTCTGAAGTCCTCGTTCAGGTCGAGTGTGCGCCCAGAGCGGTAGCAGGCGATCACGTTTTGGATGGTCTCTATATTGGACGCCATCACTAAGAATTGGTCAACGATGGCGTAGCAGCACTGCTTCATGGATCGGAAGTCCTCGCCGAAGATGTCCGAAACAAGGCTGCATTTGCCCAAGTCATAAAGCGAATAGCCCTGACAGGTCTGGGTGGCCGCGATGCCTGTTTTCGAAGCCAACCGTTCCATGAACTTAATGACCGCCGAGGGGTCGTTCATCCTCCCCACAAAGACATCGTGTTTGCCTTTGCCGAACTTGTTGTAGGAGACTTCGGAGAGGTAGTCCAACAGCTTCTTCTCCACGTCGGTGCCATATTTCTTGTTGAAAGCGGCCACTTTCTCCGCATCGCGGAACGACTCCCAGTAAGAGGCGTAGTCCGACATACCGAAGTGATGCATGTAGCGTGTATCGGAAGGCAGGATGTTAACCACGGAGTTCTTCACGGGCAGCTGGTATTTCAGCGGTCGCCAAGCCGAGGTTGAGTCGCCGGCCAAGGCATAGCCATTCATCACCAGGTCGTTGCCTTCAGGCAGCACATCGAGCATGGCCCATCCATTGGGATGCTTGTAGTATACATGCGCTTTCACGTTCTGTCCAAGGGTCTTCTGAAGGCGCTGGAAATCGGCATCATCGTAGATCTTCGGAACTTGATCGTCCTTTTTGGCGGGTTTCGTCACCAGCATAAATTCCTTGCGATCTTCCACGGGTGCCATCACGATGGCCATGGGTTTGCCATTCCCGATCATCTGCCGATCGACATGCGAGCCCAACAGGGAGTCGAACATCATGATGACGGCAGAATCGGCCGACTCCACGATAATCTCCGCCTCGAGCGGCACCGCATCAAGCAGTGAAGTCTCTTCCCTAGAGCATGAGAGGAGTGCCGCGAATAACCATAATACTATCCAAAGAATTCGTTTGCGCATAGCGCAAAAATATAACAAAAAAAGGGATTATCCCGAAGTTATTTATCAACAATTTTGGTTCATCGGGAAAGGTCGCAAAAACTAAAACTCCAACCGCATCTGGATTGCCATGTTAAAGCTTTTGCGATGCAGTTCAGTGATGCCGTACTCTGCAATGGCTTGCTTGTGTTCCGGTGTCGGATAGCCTTTGTTCTTCTTCCAATGGTACATCGGGTATTTGGCGTCGTATTCCTCCATCAGGAGGTCACGGGTGGTTTTGGCCAAAATGGAAGCCGCCGCAATGGGCTGGTATTTGGCATCGCCGCCCACCACGCAAACATGTTTCAGATCGTGATATTTGTTGAACCGGTTACCATCGATCAAAAGGAACTCAGGCCTCGTCTGAAGCTGGTCAAGCGCCCGATGCATGGCCAAAAACGAAGCATTCAGGATATTGATCTCGTCAATCTCCTCAGCCGTCACAATACCGATGCCGTAAGCCAAAGCCTCGTTCATGATCACCTCACGCAACGCCATGCGCTTCTTCTCGGTCAGCTTCTTGGAGTCGTCCAGATCGGGATAATCGGCTCCTGGCCTCAGAATGACAGCACCCGCCACCACAGGACCAGCCAAACAGCCACGCCCCGCTTCGTCGCAACCTGCCTCAATCAAATCGGAATAATGCGTCAGGAGATTCATCGTCAAACAAACAAAGGAACGTAATGCATGGCCAGCACCAGCAATATCAAGACGACAAAGGTGATGTTGGCCCATTTTACACGGTCAAGCCATGCCATGTAATAGGAGAACAGGATGCTCAAGGCCAAGAAAAGCACCCCTGACAGCATCGGGTCACCCTCGAAAAACAACATCAGCACTCCAGCAAGCATCAAATTGTAGGTCATGGCAATCTTACTGCGCACGGCGATGGTCTTTTCCAAACTATAGTTCTGCGGCATCAGCCTCGGGATCAACAATGTCAGCAGCATAAAGCCCATCAGCCCAATCTTCAGCCAACTGAAGCCTTGAGTCGTAAGACGGAATCCGCTGAAAAAATCAACGTAAGCCTGCCATACCGTGAGCAGGTCCCCTTTCAGGAAATGGAAGGAGAAATAGATGAAATACGGGAAAAGCAGACCGATGAAAGGAATCAGATGAAGCCTGATCGAGCCTTTGTGGACAATGCTCAACGCAACGATACCCCATAGGGCCAGCAGCAAGGTGGGAAACCAACACATCGTGGCCAACGCAAGAAAGAGCCCCGCATTGAACAGATACAGCTCCGGACGCGGTGTTTGATAGATGGCAAACAGCGTGTGGATAAGCATCAGCAGAAACACCGAAGCGATCAGAAAAGGATAAAATGTGGTCTGGGTCGGCACCAAGTTCATCAGCAACAGAAACGTCACCGCTCCCAAGGTATTCACCCTACCGATGAGCTGGTTCGAAACCAAGATGGAGTTGAAAAACACGGCTTCAAAGCCCATCAACAGCATTGCGAAGATCAACATGGCCGGTGACCAGAAATCGAAGAGATTGGCCACAACGTTGTAAAGCGGCGCCACTGGACTACGCCACGCCGAATCCACGTTGCCCGTAATGAACGACGGCACCCACAAAGCGATGAGCAGCAACCCAATGGTCACATATTGGACGAGATAACTATTTCTGAAAAACTTAATCATTAAACCAAGTCTAAGCCGATATCGTGACGGTGGTTCTCACCTTCGAATTTGATCTTTTCCACATTTTGGTAAGCCTTCTCGCGGGCTTCCATGATGCTATTGCCTTGCGCGGTAACGGCAATCACACGACCGCCAGCGGTAATCACCTGACCATCTGCGTTGAAACCCGTACCTGCGTGGAACGCGACACAATCCTTCAACTGATCCATACCTGTCATCACCTTGCCCTTCTGGTAAGCCTCGGGATAGCCGCCTGAAACCAACATCACCGTGACGGCTGTCTTGGGATTCTTGGCGTAATGCACCTTGTCGATGCATCCATCGGCACAGGCATAGAGCAAATCGGCGAAGTCGCCTTCGATACGGGTCATCACGGCTTCAGTCTCAGGATCGCCCATGCGGACGTTATACTCAATCACGAAAGGATCACCGCCGCAATTCATCAAGCCAAGGAAAATAAAGCCTTTGTAATCAATCTTTTCTTTCTTCAATCCATTCAATGTCGGCTTCACGATGCGATCCTCCACCTTCTGCAAAAACTCAGGCGTGCAGAATGGCACAGGCGAAACAGCACCCATGCCTCCGGTATTGAGGCCCTTGTCACCGTCACCAATGCGCTTGTAGTCCTTGGCTTCGGGCAACAGTACGTAATGTTCACCGTCAGTAAGCACGAACACGGAACACTCGATACCGCTCAGGAACTCCTCTATGACCACGGTGGCCGAAGCGTCGCCAAACTTGCCGCCGAGCATGTTGCCAAGCTCAACAACGGCTTCGTCCAGCGAATCCAGAATCAGCACACCTTTACCGGCTGCCAAGCCGTCAGCCTTCAGCACGTAAGGGGCTTTCAGCGATTTCAGGAAAACCACGCCGTCGTTCAGGTTGGCCTTGTTGACCGTCAGGCAACGTGCCGTCGGGATGCCGTTATTGGCCATGAACTCTTTGGCAAAAGCCTTGCTACCCTCAAGTTGGGCGCCTCGTTTGTCAGGACCGATGATGCGGATGCCTTTCAGTTGCTTGTCACCCTTGAAATAGTCAACGATGCCGTCCACCAGCGGTTGTTCGGGACCCACCACCACCAAGGTGATGCCGTTGGCCAAACAGAACTGCTTGATGCCTTCGAAATCCCCGACTTTGACATTCACATTGGTACCCACCGCTGCAGTTCCGGCATTGCCAGGAGCGATGAACACCTTGGCACCTTCGCCTAGGGCCAGCTTCCATGCCAACGCATGTTCACGTCCGCCTGAGCCAAGCACTAAGATGTTTTTGACCACAGCCGTCACATGTTGGCCTTGAACCGCTTTAAAATCGACAGCCTCCTTGGTGTTGTCTGCCGGATACATGATGATGTTTTCCATTATATCGATTTCATTAAACTGTTCCAAATTACCTCTGCCGCTTGATTCCACGAGAAGTCCTCAGCGCGTTTGCGGCCTTTCTCAACCAGCGTTTTTCGCACGTCTTCATCCAATACTTTGACCATCGCATCGGCAATGTCATCCTCATTAAAAGGATCCACCAGCAATGCGGCATCCTGAGCCACCTCAGGCATAGAGGTCACGTTAGAGGTGATCACTGGAGTATCGCATTTGAAAGCCTCCAGAATCGGGATGCCAAAGCCCTCGAAATAGGAAACGTACACTGACGCCAATGCGGCAGCCGTCACTCGATGCAAATCTTCTGCACTCAAACGACCTGCAAACACCACGTCTTCCTTGCAACTCATGGCATCGTAAGCCCGCTGGATGGGTTCCGTCCACCAGCGTTTCTCCCCTACGATTACCAACTTCACATCGTTCTGGCTACGTTTTTTGAACTTGTCGAATGCTGTAAACAATCTGGCAAGGTTCTTACGTGGATGCAGCGAACCCACAAACATAAAGTATGGATGGCCAAAACTATAATGGGCTCGCACGATCTTTTGTTCAGCCTCTGAAAGTGGCTTGAAGATTTCGTTCACTCCGTTGTAGGCCACATCGATCTTTTCGGGATCCACCTGATAGCAATCCACAATGTCCTGTTTGGAGAATTCCGAAACCGTCACGATGCGTTTAGCCTTGTGGGCAAACTTCGGGAAGAACTTTTTGTAGTGCCAAAGATGGATCTTAGGCATGTCACCAGGGAAATGTTCAAAGTTCAAGTCATGGAACTCCACCACTTGCGGGACCTTCGAGCGAAGGCTCAGATAGCCGTCGGGCGAATAGAACAAGTCCGCCTTCATCCTCCGCAAGGCATGCGGAATCGACAGCTCAAAGAACCAGAGGAACAGGAAGGGATGCCGCGCCTGAGGGAACAGCACCACCGGCTTCACGTTGTCGGCAAAGAGAAACATCGTGTCGGGCTTACGGTCGAAGATGAAGTAAAACTCCACCTCGGGATGGGCGAGCACAATCCTTTTCAGGGTCTCGAAAGCCACCCAACCGATGCCTTCAAGTTTGCCTTTCAGCAGTAACCGAGTATTAACGGCGATCCGCATCTTAGTAGCGGTAAATATCTGACTTATAAGGACCTTCCACAGGAACGCCGATGTAGTCGGCCTGTTTCTGCGTGAGTTTGGTGAGTTTCACACCGATCTTCTCGAGATGCAGTCGGGCCACTTCCTCGTCGAGGTACTTGGGCAAGCAGTACACGCCCACTTTATATTGGTCGCGTTTCTCCCAGAGGTCCATCTGAGCCAAGGTCTGGTTGGTGAACGAGTTGCTCATCACGAAGCTGGCGTGACCCGTAGCGCAACCTAAGTTGACCAAACGGCCTGATGCCAACAGGAAGATGCAGTGACCATCTTCGAACACGTATTTGTCAACCTGTGGCTTGATATTGATCTTTTCTTTCAATTCCTCAGCGCGTTCCAAACGGTCCACCTGGATTTCATTGTCGAAGTGACCGATGTTGCACACGATGGCCTGATCTTTCATCTTCAGGATATGCTCAAGCGTGATCACATCGCAGTTACCTGTGGTGGTCACGAAGATATTGCCTTCCTTCACAGCTTCGTCCATCGTGGTGACTTCGAAGCCTTCCATGGCAGCTTGCAGGGCGCAAATTGGGTCGATTTCAGTGACGAGAACACGGGCGCCGTAGCTCTTCATAGAGTGTGAGCAGCCTTTACCCACTTCGCCATAGCCGCACACCACAACGACCTTACCGGCGATCATCACGTCGGTGGCACGCTTGATGCCATCGGCCAGCGATTCACGGCAGCCGTAGAGGTTGTCGAACTTCGACTTGGTGACTGAATCGTTCACGTTGATGGCGGGAACCAACAACTCGCCGCGTTCCTGCATCTGATAGAGACGGTGAACACCAGTGGTGGTCTCTTCGGAGACGCCTTTCCAACCAGCTACAACGGTATGCCAGAATTTGGGATTCTCCTTGTAGGTGGCTTTGATGACGCTCATCAGGGCTTTCTCTTCTTCGCTACAACAAGGGGTGTCCAACAGCTTAGGATCGTTCTCGCAGGCATAGCCTTTATGGATGAGCAAGGTGGCATCACCGCCATCATCCACGATCAAATCCGGGCCTGTGCCGTCAGGGAAAGTGATGGCGCGTTTGGTGCACCACCAGTAATCCTCAAGGGTCTCCCCTTTCCAAGCAAAGACTGAAGTACCTGTTTCAGCGATAGCTGCGGCAGCGTGATCCTGAGTGGAATAGATGTTGCAGCTGCACCAACGCACCGAAGCGCCCAACTTCACAAGGGTCTCAATGAGGCAAGCCGTTTGGATGGTCATGTGGAGCGAACCCATGATTTTAGCGCCTTTCAGCGGCTTGGAATCGCCATATTTCTTACGCAGTGCCATAAGGCCTGGCATCTCGTGTTCTGAAACTTCAATCTCTTTTCTTCCCCAGTCGGCCAAGTTGATGTCAGCCACTAAATACTGGAGGTCTTTATTCAACAGTTTTTCGTTCATTTTGCTTGTTATTAATCGCCTGCAAAGATATAAAAAATAAACTAATATTTGTAATTCAGCATCACCTCAAAACTCCTGCCCGGCATGGCACGCCAGAGCACGTTTTGGTAATCTACATTGGTGAAGTTGTTGCAGCGTAGCTCGATGCGGAATTGACGCCAATCCTTGCCCACAGCCACATGGTGCAGCACGTATGGCGGCAAATCGAACCTGGTGGAATTGGCATACGAGGTATTGCGGTAGCCCGTGACCTCCACGATGTAACGCACGTCCCAGCTCTTCCAACGAAGGTTGGCAAACAGATTGCCATGATGCCGGGGGATATAGATCAGTTGCTTGCCCAGAATACCGTATTGCTTGGCTTTTTCACTGACATCGGTCGTGTAGGTGAAGACGTAATTGCCTGAAACGTTCAGCTTCCAATTGTTGTAAGTGTATCCAAAATCAATATGGCTCTCTATGCCACGGGCAAAGACCCTTGCCACGTTTTCAGGCACCCAATAGCGGTAGGATGTCGGCACCCACTGGATCCAGTTTCGCACCAACGAGGCGTAGGCACCCGTGCGGATGTCGAGCCTGCAATCATCCCTTTTCAGGTTAAAGCTAATTCCCCAATCGATGGTATGTCCGTTCTCAGGCAACAAGTCAGGATTGCCTCCGGGATACCAATACAAATCGTTCAACGTAGGGTTTCGGTAGTTATGGCTGTAACCCAAAGTTGTCACATAATAATCCAAGAAATGATAGGAGAACGTCGCCGTGGGGAACACACCCATCGACTTGCCATCGACAATGTCATAACGGGCGGTGAGACTCAAGTCGGCCTTTTCAAAGGGATTGCCCTCCACAGCGGAATAGATGGAAACCGTGTTGCGGTGTTTCGTGTCCTCATAATTGTTGGAATTGACCTGTCCCCTATCCCACTGAACCTTGGCTTTCAGCTTCCAAGTGGCGAAAAGGCGCTGTTCCACATCAGCGATCTGATGCAGCACCAAGGCATTGTTGATGGAGTTGATCGAGGTGACGTCAATATGGGGCATATTCAGCGGATGGGTCTTCAGATAATAGTGCTGGTACTCGAAAAAGGCACCCGACTTCAACTGGAGTTTGCCTCCTTCCCAGAAGAATCTGTAGCTCAAGAAGTTTCTTGAAAAACGATCTTCGGTCCACTCTTCCGTGTTGATGTTGGAGACATTGGTCATGATGGGCGGCAAGTTGCGGTTGTTCCACTGGTTCCATGAAGAGAACGACAGGATGCCTTTCCCGAGCATCACACTGATTTCAGGCATGAAGCCATAATCCACGAATTCAGCGTTGGTTTGCCGCATCCACCGCTCATCAGGGTTGAGAATCGCATGATTGTAGTAGAGGAAGTCGTTATCAGAGGAATTGCGATAAGCTTTCACCCTGAACGAGACTTTTTTGCCGCTATAGCCAGCCGTGACAAAGCTTCCCCAGGTGTTGAAACTACCGTAGGTCTGCTTCAAATCCAGAATCAAGCCCTTACCAAAGGTGGTTTTATTGTCGATGTTGACTGAGCCACCCAAGCCGCCGCTGTTGTTGGAGGTGCCACTCCCCCACTTCAAGTCGATGTCGTCAACCAAGAACACGGGGATGGTGCTGAAATCAACTTGTCCCAACGTGGGTGCGTTGAGTTGGAGACCATTCCAAAGCACAAGGGTATGGCTTGCCGTGGTACCACGGAACGAAGCTGTGGAAATGCCACCCGGGCCGTAGGTTTTGATGAACACCGGACTATGCTGGATCAACAACTCCGACAGGGTCGCCGTACTCTTGGCTTGCAACACCAAGGTATCCATCTTCTTCATCATCAATGGATTCAAGGTTTCAGCCTTGATACGCTCGGCGGAGACATCAACCGTATTAAGTGTGATGGTGTCCTGGGCGAACACGCCACACGACAGCCAAAGCAGCCAAAACAACAGGATCGAACGGGTTTTCATCGACAACCAAAACACGGTCTATTTTACTTCCTCATATTCCTTGACCTTGCCTACAAGCTTGCCGTTCTTGTAAACGCTCTCCGTCTTCAGGGAACCCGATTTGTAGAAGGTTTGCTGTTTGCCATCGAACTGGCCTTCCTTGTATTCAATGGTCATCACCACATTGCCGTTTTGTCCGAACCAGGTGGTCAAGCCATCGCGAAGGCCATCTTTATAGTTGGCGATTTCACGGTTGCCGCCCTGTTCGTAGCAGGTGATTTGTTCGCCGTCAAGCTGACCGTTTTTGTAGGTATTCTTGCCCGAAAGACGACCGCCACGATACCAAGTGTATGCCGATCCGTTCAACTGGTCGTTGAGATACTCGCATTTCTTCACCAAAGTGCCCGTCTCATCAATCTCCATGTATAAGCCATCTTTCATGCCTTCCTTGTATTGCACGACCTTGCGGATCAAATTTTTGTTGACATCAATCTCGTACCACGTGCCTTCCTTAAGGCCATTGCGGGTCTCCCCCTCTTCCCTGATCTGCGCTGAAGCCACCAGCGAAAGAAGCATGGCGGCAAGCATACACAAAGTTTTACGCATCGTCATAATTTTTATAAATTTGCATCAAAATTACAAAAATTACCAGACATGAAAGCTGTTGAAGTAAAGAATTTCAAGTTATACACCACTGCTGTGATCAGCATTGAGTGGAAGCAGGAACTGCTCAACGTGAACCTCGACTTGGCTATGATGCTCAAGATGATGGAGATGGAAGGACTCACCAAACAAGATATCGAGCGCTATAGCGCCGAAGGGAAACCCATTCCTTTCAAGAAAGTGGTGCTGAAACTCTTCACCGACGACAACAAGCCGGGACAATATTACACCGACGAGTCGTTCTGCGAAGAGGACGACCCGACGGTGTTCTATGTGGAAATCAAAAATTAAAGGCTTTTGATATACTCGTCAATGGCCTTAGCGGCTTTCTTGCCAGCGCCCATGGCGAGAATCACGGTAGCTGCACCACTGACGGCGTCACCACCAGCGAAGATGCCTGGACGTGAAGTGGCTCCCACTTCGTCAGCCACGATGCAACCCTTACGGTTGAGGTCGAGGTTACGTGTGGTGCTACCAATCAATGGGTTCGGCGAGGTACCCAATGCCATGATGATCATGTCGACATCCAGGATGAACTCGGAGCCTTCCACCGGGACAGGGCTGCGACGGCCAGAGGCATCGGGCTCGCCCAGTTCGCACTTCACGCACTTGAAGCCTTTCACCCAGCCGTTTTCATCGCCCAACACCTCCACAGGAGCGGTGAGCAGGTCAAACTGCACGCCCTCTTCCTTGGCGTGATGCACCTCCTCCACACGGGCAGGAAGCTCGGCCTCGGAACGGCGATAAACGATATGTACTTCTGAGCCCAGACGCAATGCGGTACGAGCGGCATCCATAGCCACATTGCCACCGCCTACGACAGCGACTCTCTTACCCACGAAGTTCGGGGTCTCGAATCCTTCCTTATAAGCAAATAGCAAGTTGTTACGGGTCAGGAACTCATTGGCTGAAACCACGCCGCAGAGGTTCTCACCCGGCACGTTGAGCATCATCGGGAAGCCTGCGCCTGAGCCTACGAACACAGCTTCGAAGCCCTCACGGTGCATCAACTCATCGATGGTGATGGTACGGCCGATGACCACGTCCTTCTCGAACTTGGCACCCAAGCGACGGACGCTTTCCACTTCTTTCTTCACGACGCTTTCCTTCGGCAGACGGAACGAGGGGATACCGTACATCAACACACCACCGAGTTCATGCAATGCCTCGAAGATGGTGACGTCATAGCCCATGGAAAGCAGGTCCTTGGCGCAAGTCAGGCCCGAAGGACCGGAACCGATGATGGCCACCTTATGGCCATTCGGGATGCTTTGGCTGTTGAAATGCAGGTCATGCTCAATGGCATAGTCACCTACAAAGCGTTCCAGCTTACCAATGGCAATGGGTTCAAACTTCTTGCCCATGATGCAGCTACCCTCACACTGAGTCTCCTGTGGGCACACACGACCGCAAACAGCCGGCAATGCGGAGTCGCAGCTGATAACACCAGCAGCACCTTCGAAGTCACCTTTGGCCACACGGGCGATGAAGCCCGGAATGTTGACGTTGACTGGGCAATGCTTCACGCACTGCGGGTCTTTACAGTTCAAGCAGCGCTGAGCTTCCATGATAGCCATGTCGGCTGAATAGCCCAAGCACACTTCATCAAAGTTATGTGCACGGATCTCCGGTTTCTGTTCCGGAACAGGAATTCTATGTTTTTTGTCAAAGCTTTCCTCAGAAATGCCGCCGATATGGCACTGATGTCCCTCGGCCTTCTCTTCGGCCACAAGCTGCTTACGGGTCTCCACATTGTTGTACATGGCCTGACGTTTCATGGCCTCGTCGAAGTCAACATCCTTGCCTAAGAACTCAGGTCCATCGATACATGTGAACTTGGTCTTGCCAGCGATGCTCACACGGCAAGCGCCGCACATACCTGTACCGTCAACCATGATTGAGTTGAGCGAGATGGTACAACGAATGCCCAACTCCTCACACGTCTTGGTGACGAACTTCATCATGATCATCGGGCCGATTGCCACTGCCTCGTCATAGATCCTGCCGCTGGCCACCAGTTGGCGCAACACGTCAGTCACCAGACCCTTACGGCCGGTGGAGCCGTCATCGGAGGTCACATACAGATGGCAATACTCGGAGAGTTCCTTTTCATAAATAAGGAGGTCCTTGGTACGGGCGCCGATGATACAGTCAGCCACTGCGCCATGTTCATACAACCACTTCACCTGCGGGAAGATAGGAGCGATACCCACGCCGCCGCCGATGAACACAAAAGAACGCTTGCGAAGCTCTTCAGCCGTCATGGTAGCGAACTCTGAAGGCTTGCCAAGGGGACCCACCACATCGTGGAAGCTGTCGCCCACTTTGTATTGAGCCATCTTCTTGGTGGATTCACCAATAGCTTTAAAAACGATGGTTACCGTGCCCTTAACACGCTGATAATCACTAATAGTCAGAGGAATACGCTCTGAGTTTTCTTCCATTTTAATGATCAGGAACTGGCCTGGTAAAGCTGAATGGGCAATTCTTGGGGCGTAAACGTCCATCAGGTAGGTTTCCGCCGCAAATTCTTTCTTTTGTACAATTTCAAACATGACAATAAGGTTAAGTTGGGGCAAAGATAAGAAGTATTTCTTTGTATTCCAAAAGAAATCTTAAAAGATATTCATGGCAATGACAGCGCAAGCCTCCGCATCGTCCAAGGCGTTATGATGGTGCTTCATCTCATAACCAAAGTATTTTGAGACCGTGTGCAGCTTGTGGTTTTCAAGGTCGGGAAGATACTTTTTTGAGCCCTCGTGGGTACAGTAAAACTTGTAATTCGGATAAGGTATCTTGTAATACTCGTGCAAGGCACGTAGCACATGTTGGTCGAAAAGCATGCCGTGCGCCACAAAGGGCAGCCCCTCCACCCTATCCTTCACCTGATCCCAGAGATAAGGAAACGTCGGAGCCTTTTCAGTATCTGCTTTCTTGATGCCGTGGACCTTTGAGTTATACCAGTCGTAATGGTTCGGAACCGGCTTCATCAAGCCATAATAACGCTCCACGATTTCATTGTCACGAACAATCACCAAACCCATGCTGCAGGCGCTGGTGAAAGCGGCGTTGGCCGCCTCAAAGTCAATAGCCACAAAATCATTCAAATGATTTTCAGGAAAATATACAGGCTTTTCTTTGGGTTTCGCTTCCTTCCTATGCCAACGTCGCCGTGGCTTATCAGGGTTCATCTCTGTCATCTCGATCTGCGTTTTGCTCCTGCAAAGTTAAATTTTTCTTGTTATTCCGAAAAAAATCCGTATTTTTACGAAGTTTTTAACCGAACAACTTCTAACTTAAATAACTACAAACTATGAAAAAGTACGTTTGCGACGTCTGCGGTTACATCTACGACCCAGCAAAAGGCGATCCCGATAGCGGCATCGCTCCTGGAACTCCCTTTGAAGAAATCCCCGACAGCTGGAGCTGCCCACTTTGCGGCATCGGCAAGGACAGTTTCTCAGTGATGGAATAATGGATACCAAAGCCTTGTTCAACATTGGTTACGGGCTATACGTCCTGACCACCAATTACGACAACATCGACAACGGCTGCATCGTGAACACGGTGACTCAAGTCACCAGCAACCCATTGCAGATTGCCGTAACGGTCAACAAGGGCAACTACACGCACGAGCTCATCAAGGACTCGTGCGTGTTCAATGTGTCAATGCTGACCACTGAAACGCCGATGAGGGTCTTTGAGCACTTCGGTTTCCAATCCGGCCGAAAAGTGAACAAATTCGCCGGTTGCGAGGCTGAACACCGTGCCGTGAACCATGTGCTCTACATCCCGAAGTACACTAATGCCTACCTTGCCTGTCGTGTCAACAAGAGCATCGATTTCGGCACCCACACCATGTTCATCGCCGACGTGCTCGACGCCCAGGTGCTTTCCGACAAGCCTTCGGTCACCTACGACTATTACCAGAAAAACATCAAACCCCAGCCACAGCCCCAAGCCGAGAAACCCAAAGAAGGCAAACGCCGCTGGGAATGCAAGGTTTGCGGCTACGTCTACGAAGGCGACTCCCTCCCCGAAGATTTCGTGTGTCCGCTGTGCAAACATGGCGTTGAAGATTTTGAAGAAATCATGTGAAGGATGGCCCAACCCCAAATTTTATCATCAAATATGAATCAGATTAATCTTACCGATAACATCTATTACGTCGGTGTCAACGACCGTCGCACCGACAAGTTTGAAAACCACATGGAACTGCCCAACGGCGTTTCCTATAACTCCTATCTCATCGTTGACGAGAAGGTTGCCTTGATCGACCCCGTTGAAGCCAACTTCCTGGAGGAATACCTCTTCAAGGTAAAGTCGGTGCTGGGCGACCGCAAGGTGGATTACCTTATTATTAATCATGACGAGCCGGACCACAGCAGCACCATTGCCGCCGTGCTTCGTGAGTATCCCGACGTGCAAATGGTTGGCAATGCCAAGACCTTCGCCCCACTGGAATCCTTCTACGGCCCTATTGCAAACAAAAAGACCGTTGCCGAAGGCGAGACTTTGAGCCTAGGAACCCATACCCTTCAGTTCTTTATGGTGCCTATGGTCCACTGGCCCGAGTCCATGGTGACCTATGAACAAAGCAAAGGCATCCTGTTCAGCAACGACACCTTCGGTGGTTTTGGTGCCTTGAATGGCGGCATCTTCGACGATCAGGTCAATTTGGCATGCTACGAGGATGACATGCGCCGCTATTATGCCAACATCGTTGGCAAGATGGCCATGCAAGCCTTGAAAGCCATCGAGAAACTCGGTCCGCTCGACATCAAGATGATCGCCCCGTCGCATGGCCTGGTATGGCGTTCGAACCCGGCTTGGGTGATTGGCAAATACACTCAATGGAGCAAGAACGAAGGCGAAGAAGGCATCGTCATCGTGTACGGATCCATGCACGGCAACACTGGCGTGATGGCCGACATCGTGGCTCGTGGCGCTGCGGAAGCAGGCATTAAGGAAGTCAAGGTCTATGATGTGGCCAAGACTGAAATCAGCTTTATCCTGAGCGACATCTGGAAGTACAAAGGCGTGATCATCGGTGCCTGCGCCCATTATGCCAACATGTTCCCCAACATGAACCTCCTGACCCATGAAATCAACGAGTTCAAGCCTAAAAACAAGTGCTACGGCCTCTTCGGCGGCATGAGCTGGAGCGGCGGCGGCGTGAAGACCCTCGCCAAATATGCCGAGGAAGGCCTGTGGAATCTCGTTGCCGACAGTGTCGAAGTGAAAGGAGCCCCTATTCGTGAAGAAGACTGGGACAAGCTCTATAATCTCGGCAAAACCGTTGCAGAAACCATCAAACTTTCATAAACCAATCAAAATCAAAATGAAAAAACTTCTCTTCACTCTCATCGCAGCTACGCTCATCTTCAGCGGCTGCAACAAAACGGAGCAATTCAAGGTGACAGTCAACCTTGAAAACTCCGACAATCACACCGTCTATTTCTTCAAGGACGTGGAAGGCATTCACCAATTCATCGACAGTGTTGCTTTCAAGAACAACCAAGTTGTTCTGAAGGCTGATTTCGACGACCCACAGACTTGCTACATCCTTAAATTCGATCCTGCTGCCAACTGCGGCATCTTCACATTCTTCACTGAAAACCAAAACACCACCATTACCGGTAACCTCCAAGAATTGGAGCGTTGGGAGGTGAAGGGCTGCCCTTCCATGGACATCCTCACCGAATACCAAAAGCGTAGCCTCACCGAATTCGGAGAACCGATCATGGCCCTTTATGATGAGATGGGGGCTGCTTACGAAGTTGACGACACCGTGAGAGCTGCTGAAATCGACGCCCAAATCGACCCACTCGTTGAAGCCTACTATGAAGATCAAAAGAATTTCATCCGCGACAACTCCGACAACTACATTGGCCACTACATGCTCAACGAGGCGAAGATGGACTTTGATCTCGAAACAGTGAAAGAGCTGTATGAAGGCTTCACCAATGAATCGATGTACAGCAAACGAATCAAGGAGTATATCGACAAGTACAGCCGTGTTGAGGTTGGACAGCCCTTCATCGACTTCACGCTGCAGACTGCCGACGGCACCGACGTCAACCTCGCTCAGGTCATTAATAATAATAAGGTGACTTTGGTTGACTTCTGGGCATCATGGTGCGGTCCCTGCCGTATGGAGAACCCCCATGTGAAGGCCGCCTACGAGAAATACCACGCTGCTGGTTTGGAGATCATCGGCATCAGCGTTGATCGCGATGAGGCTGCATGGCTCAAGGCTGTTGAAGCCGACGGCCTCACCTGGACTCAGGTTCGCGATGCCGACAACAGCGTCGCCATGAATTATATGGTGATGTACATCCCCTCCAACTTCCTCTTCGACGCCAATGGCGTGATGATCGCCAAAGGCCTCCGTGGCGAGGAACTCGAAGCAAAACTTGCTGAATTGCTGCAATAACAGATCTTTAAAAATTATGTAAAACAAAATGGGATGGTCTTTCGACCATCCCATTTTTAATACGTATTGTAATAGGTGGATTATTTGTACTCTGCCAAAACGTCCTTCACGCGGTCAGGAGTCATACGGCCGTACACCTTTTCACCGACTTCGATGACAGGAGCAAGACCGCAAGCGCCGACGCAGCGGAGGCAATTCAGTGAGAACTTGCCATCGGGAGTCACCTCGCCAACGCCAATGCCCAGCTGACGCTTCAGCTCGTCCAACACCTTCTCGGCGCCACGCACATAGCAAGCGGTACCCAAGCAAACGCTGATTGGGTGCTCGCCTTTAGGCGTCATGGTGAAGAAGGAATAGAACGAAACGATGCCGTAGACTCTCGAAACCGGGATGCCCAGTTCCTTAGCCACCAGCTCCTGGACCTCAGCAGGCAGATAGCCATACTCGCCCTGAACCTTGTGCAGCACATTGATGACCTCACCCGGCTTGTTGCCGAACGACTTGCAGACGTCCTTGATGAAGTTGATCTTCGATTCTGATAATTTAATAACTGCCATAGTATATTTCCTTTCTATTATTTACTGGTTATTAATCCTCGCTGATCTCAACATGTTCCGACTTGTCGAAATAGTGGGTGTGCAGCAGTTCGTGTGACAGATGGCCGCAAGGCTCACCAAGATATTCCTTGTACAACTTGATGATTGAAGGATTCTCGTGTGACTTACGGATCGGTTTGCCAGCATCCTCGCGGTAGATGGCTTCGGTACGCTTCTTGATAATCTCGCTATTGCCATGGTGGTAGGGCTGACCAGCGCCGCCGACGCAACCGCCGGGGCAAGCCATCACCTCGATAGCGTGGAACTGTTCCTTACCTTCGCGGACTCTTTCGAGAAGAGTGCGGGCGTTGCTCAGACCGTGAGCGATACCAATGTGGATAGGAGTGCCGTTGAAATCAACCCAAGCGTCGCGGATGCCTTCCATACCACGGAGTTCAGTGAAGTCGATCTTAGGCAGCGGTTTGCCAGTGAACACTTCGTAAGCGGTACGGGTAGCAGCCTCGATCACACCGCCGGTAGCACCGAAGATGACGGCAGCACCTGTGGATTCGCCGAGCGGATCGTCGTAATCCTCTGAAGGCATATCCTTCAGGTTGAGGTTGAACTGCTTGATCAAGCGAGCCAATTCGCGGGTGGTCAGCACGTAGTCGATATCCGGGTTACCGTCCTTGTAGAATTCCTTACGCTTGCTTTCGTACTTCTTAGCCAAGCAAGGCATGATGGAGACGACGACGAGGTCTTCTCTCTTGATGCCCATCTTCTCAGCCCAGTAGTTCTTGGCGACAGCGCCGAACATCTGCATAGGTGACTTGGCGGTTGAAGGAACGTCAAGCATATCGGGGAAGTTGTGCTCGAAGAAGTTGACCCAACCTGGGCAGCATGAGGTCAGGATAGGCAGACGGACTGACTTGTCACCTTCCATGAATCTCTTGATACGGCCGAGGAGCTCAGTGCCTTCTTCCATGATGGTAAGGTCGGCAGTGAAGTCGGTGTCGAACACATAGTCGAAGCCGAGGCGACGCAGGGCAGCGGCCATCTGACCGGTGACGATGGTGCCGGCAGGCATGCCGAACTCTTCACCGAGGGCCACACGCGTAGCGGGAGCTGTGTTGACGATGACGGTCTTCTTAGGATTGTTGATGGCAGCCA
>CAMYVD010000017.1 GCA_947302205.1 uncultured Bacteroidales bacterium | reverse complement strand
TCCTCAACGAGGCCTTGGACAACGGCAAGAAGGTGTTGGCCGAGGGTGCCCAAGGTTCCATGCTCGACGTGGACTTCGGCAGCTATCCTTTCGTCACCTCATCAAGCGTCATCGCCGCCGGAGTGTGCTCCGGATTGGGTGTGGCACCCAGCAGGATTGGCAAGGTGTACGGCATTTTCAAGGCTTATTGCACCCGCGTAGGCACAGGCCCCTTCCCTACCGAGTTGTTCGACGAAACCGGAGAGACCTTGCGCCAAAACGGCCATGAGTTCGGCGCTACCACTGGCCGCCCACGCCGTTGCGGTTGGCTCGACCTGCCCGCATTGAAATATGCCGTCATGCTCAGCGGCGTCACCGACCTGATGATGATGAAATCCGACGTGATGGACGAGTTCGAGACCATCATGGTGGCCACCGCTTATCGCTTCAACGGCAAGGAGACCAAACAGTTGCCTTTCGCCGCCTGCACCGAGACGATGGAGCCTGTTTACACCGAACTCCCCGGATGGCAGCAGAAAATTTCCAACAGCATCCCTGAAAAGTTGGAATCCTATATCAAGTTTATTGAGAATTACGTCGGCGTGCCGATCAAGTTTGTTTCCTACGGTCCCGACCGTACCCAAAATATTTTGAGATGATCATTTTAGAAAAACCATACGTTTCCACTCCATTGGTGGAATATCTCGAAGAAAAACAGATTCCCGTTTTGCATAACGACATGGCTGAGCTACTGAAGCAACAAGGCCACAAGCTCAACCTTTTGGATGACCAAGCCTTTGTGGATGAATACCGAAAGTGCGGCAAGCTTTATGCCGTCTCGGAAAACGCTTTGGTGTGGCTATACGCCCAACTGCCCGAGTCGGAGCTGGTGAAGAAAGTCAAGATCCTGAAGGACAAGGCTGAGTTCCGTCGCATTTGTCAGCAGATCTATCCCGACTTCTACTACAAGGAAGTGGAGATGAAAGCGTTGCGCAGCCTCAATCCCGACGAGCTGCCTTTGCCTTTGGTGCTGAAACCGGCAGTGGGTTTCTTGAGTGTGGGCGTGTATATCGTCCGCACTAAGGAGGAATGGTTTAATGCCTTGGACGACATCGACAAGAACTTCGCCAAGCAATGTGCCGTGTTTCCTGAGACCGTGGTGCGCAGTGAGAAGTTTGTGCTGGAGCAGTTTATCGAAGGCGAGGAATATGCCGTGGATGCCTACTTTGATGCTGAAGGCAAGCCCAACATCATCAACATCTTCCATCACATCTTCAAGAACGAGACCGACGTGAGTGACCGCCTGTATTGCATGAGCAAGCAGATCTTTGAGGCCAACTATCCTGCCTTCAACCAGTTCTGCATCGACTTGAACGGCGTGTTAGGCTTGCGCAACTTCCCGATGCATGTGGAGTTCCGTGTGGACAAGAACACTGGCAAAGCCATCCCGATTGAGGTGAATCCCTTGCGTTTCGCCGGCATGTGCCTGAACGACCTGACCCGCCACACCTGCGGTCTGCTGCCTGTGAGAGCGTTCTTTGAAGGCACCCATCCCGACTATCAAACCCAATGGAACGGCATCGAAGAGGACGTGTTCAGCTTTGTGGTGTTGGACAAGCCTTACGAGACCACTAAGGCTTTGGATTTTGGAGCCATCAAGAAGCACTTCCACGGCGTGCTGGAGACCCGTGACATCAAGAACCCCGCCATGAGCATCTGGGGATTCCTCTTCACGAAGACTCCGAAGGAACACCGCAACGAGCTTCAAGAGATTTTACATTCCAGTTTGGAGGAGTTTATGATCTAAAACCTTATCTTTGCCGAAAACATCGGCAACATGAGAATACGCTCTTTCATCACTTTGATTATCGTTGCGCTATTTTTGAGCGGCTGCGACGAAAAAAACAACAAGACCGACTTCAATGAAGAAGCCGCCTTGGATTTTCTTTACGAATACCTGCCTTTAGGCGACAATGTGGACTATTCCAGGGAATATTACCAGGAATGTGTCAGTTATGCTTTTCGAGCCAAGAAGGAAATGCCCTGGGGCTCCAACATCCCCGAAAGGGAGTTCAAGCACTTTGTGTTGCCACCAAGGGTAAATAATGAGAATCTGGACCGATTCAGAGCCACCTATTACGAAGAGCTGAAGGCACGAGTGCAAGACATGAAGCTTTATGACGCCGTGCTTGAGGTGAACCATTGGTGCCATGAGCATGTCAACTACAAAGGCTCCGACAGCCGCACCAGCGCTCCCATGGCCAGCATCAAGACCTCTTGGGGTCGTTGCGGTGAGGAATCCACGCTGTTGGTGACGGCCTTGCGCACCGTGGGCATCCCTGCCAGACAGGTCTACACCCCACGTTGGGCCCATTGCGATGACAACCACGCCTGGGTGGAAGCCTGGGTAGATGGACAATGGCATTTCTTAGGCGCTTGCGAGCCCGAGCCCGTGCTTGACTTAGGTTGGTTCAACGAGCCCGCCTCTCGCACTTTGTTACTTCACACCAAAGTATTTGGCAATTATGACGGACCTGAAGAAGTCATCAGCCGAACCCCCTATTATACTGAAATCAACGTGATCGACAACTACGGCAAGACGGCTAAAACCACCTTCACCGTGGTGGATACCGAAGGGACGCCACAACCCGGAATTGAAGTGGAGTTCAAGATTTACAATTATGCCGAGTTCTGCACCGTGGTGAGGAAGACCGCCGACGAGAATGGTCAGACCTGGCTCACCTCAGGCTTAGGCTACATGATGGCCTACGCTGCTAAGGATGGCCAGTTCGGTTTCCAAGTTTTTAAGTCGGGAGAACAAGATCAAATGACCATCACGCTTGACCATCAGGAAGGTTCGGAAGAGGCTTTTGAATTCGATATGGTTCCGCCTTTGCCATCAGCCTTATCTCCTGAAGTCACCCCAGAGATGCGTGCTGAGAACGACCGTCGCGTCAAATATGAGGATTCATTAAGAAACGCTTATATCGCTGATTGCAAGAAAGCACAACAGGAAATCATCGCCAAGACAGGCGACAAGACCTTGTGCAGCATCTACGAAAAGACCTGGGGTAATTACCAAACCATTGCCGACTTTATCCAATATGCCCAAAGCAAGAACCAGGAAACCAAGGCCGTGAGCCTGTTGCAAAACATCACCGACAAGGACTTGCGCGACATTAGCCTTGAAGCCTTGAAAGACTATCTCGACTTTACGCCCGACCTCACCTCGTCAATCATCTCCATGCCGCCGGAGCTATACGCACAATACATCCTCAGTCCTCGTATCAGCAATGAGATGATCGTGCCGTTCCGCCATGCGTTTGCCTCGTTGTTCTCGGATGAAGAAGACCTACAATACCACGACAATCCCAATCTGTTGGTTGAATGGACGAAACAAACTATATCCATTAATAATGAGGCGAATCCCCAGCGCATCCCCATTTCGCCATCAGGTGTGTTGAAAGCGATGGTTGCCGACCAACATTCACGCGACATCTTCTTCGTGGCCATGGCACGCAGTCTTGGCATCCCTGCTCAGATCCACCCGGTTACAGGGAAGGTCCAGTATTTTGACAAGAAATGGATCGACGTGGACTTCGAGGCCGATGAAAACGTCAACAACGCCGTCGGTTATCTCGACATTCAATACGAACCTCTCGCTGGAGTCACCAATCCAAAATACTACACCCATTTCAGCATCAAGAAGTTCGACGGCAACAGCTTCAAGCTTTTGGCTTACGATGCCAAAGATCCCGGCATCGACGACGGCATGCTGCTCTCCACGTTTGAGCATCCCACTCCTTTGGATGAAGGCTATTACATCCTCACGGCTGGCACACGCTTGGAAGACGGCACCGCCTTGACCCACAGCGAGTTCTTTACCATCAAGGCCGGCGAGACCACAACGGCAAACTTGATATTGAGGGAACCAGAAGAAATCCTTCATACTATTGGGTATTTCACACCAGATAACAATTTTCTCGAACTCTCACAAAACATCCCCTTCACCATTCCGGAACTGACACTGGTAGGCTCCGACTATTATATCCTTGGATTCCTCGACTCGGGCAGTGAACCCACCACCCACGCTATGCAGGACATCGCCACCTTTAAAGACACTTTTGACAATTGGCCCATTCCGATATTCTTTATTTTCAACACCAAGGAGGACTATCAGGAATTCATGTTAAAAGAATTCAAAGACTTACCTAAACGAACGACATACGGCATTGACGAAGGAGAATTGCTAAACAATTGCTACAAGAGTCTCCAACTTGAGAGCCGAAACCTGCCCATCTTTATCGTTGGCAATATCCATGGTGAGGTGTATTATATAAAACAGGGATACACGATAGGTCTCGGGGAACAATTAATAAAGTTCGCAAAAATGGCAAAAAAACGAAGCAACCCATAAGAATTGCTTCGTCGTTTTGGTACCCTCCCGTTCGGTCGGTATTACAACTTCCTTGCGACCTCCTTCTCGGTATAACCTTCGATAATGTCACCGACCTTGATGTCGTTGAAGTTCTCGATGTTCAGACCGCAGTCCATACCGGCAGCGACTTCCTTGACGTCGTCCTTGTAACGCTTCAAGGAACCGAGTGTGCCAGTGTAGATCACGATGCCGTCACGGATGATACGAATCTTCGTGTTACGGGTAATCTTGCCGTCCAAGACCATACAGCCGGCAATGGTGCCAACCTTGCTGATCTTGAAGGTCTCACGGATCTCGAGGTTACAGGTGACCACTTCTTCGATTTCAGGTGCCAACATACCTTCGATAGCAGCCTTGATTTCTTCGATGGCCTGGTAGATAATGGAGTAAATGCGGATGTCGATCTTCTCCTGCTCTGCCAGCTTGCGAGCCTGCACGGTAGGACGTACGTTGAAGCCCACGATGACAGCGTTGGATGCCGAAGCCAACATGATGTCGGACTCGCTGATGGCACCCACCGACTTGTGGATAACGTTGACCTGCACTTCCTCGGTGGAAAGCTTCAGCAAGCTGTCGGACAAGGCCTCCACGGAACCGTCCACATCAGCCTTGACGATGATGTTGAGTTCCTTGAAGTCGCCGATGGCGATACGGCGTCCGATCTCGTCCAAGGTGATGTGCGGGCTGGTACGGCGAGTCTGCTCGCGTTGCAACTGTTCACGACGGTTGGCGATGTCTTTCACCTCACGCTCGTCGGTCATCACGTTGAAGGTGTCGCCAGGCTGTGGAGCACCATTGAGGCCCAACAGCAACACAGGCGTAGAAGGACCTGCCTCCTTGATTTTTTGGTTATGGTCGTTGAACATGGCCTTCACCTTACCAAAGGTAGTACCGGCCAACACCATGTCGCCGACACGGAGGGTGCCGCTCTGCACCAAGATCTTGGCCACATAGCCACGACCTTTGTCGAGTGCCGACTCGATGACGGTACCTTTGGCAAGCTTGTTGGGGTTGGCCTTCAAGTCGAGGAACTCAGCCTCAAGCAAGACCTTCTCGAGCAGCTCATCCACATGGAGACCCGTCTTAGCGGCGATCTCCTGCTCCTGATACTTACCGCCCCAGCTTTCCACCAATATGTTCATCTTAGAGAGCTGTTCACGGATCTTATCGGGATTGGCAGTGGGCTTATCAATCTTATTGAGTGCGAACACGATCGGAACACCAGCGGCTTGGGCGTGGTTGATGGCTTCAACGGTCTGCGGCATCACGTTGTCATCCGTAGCGATGACGATAATGGCGACGTCAGTCATCTTGGCACCACGGGCACGCATGGCGGTGAACGCTTCGTGACCAGGGGTATCGAGGAAGGTGATCTTCTTGCCACTGGCGGTGGTCACCTCGTAAGCGCCGATGTGCTGGGTAATACCGCCCGCCTCACCGGCTACCACGTTAGTGTTACGGATGTAGTCAAGGAGCTTAGTCTTACCGTGGTCGACGTGACCCATGACGGTGACGACAGGAGCACGTGGCACCATGTCTTCCTCATGGTCAACCTCTTCGGTCTCAGCGATGGCTTCTTGCACGTCGGCGCTGACGAAGTCCACTTGGAAACCGAACTCGCTGGCCACCACCGACAAAGCCTCAGCGTCGAGACGCTGGTTGATGGACACAGGCATACCTAAGCCCATGCAGGTAGCGATGACCTTGGTTACAGGAACACCCATCATCACAGCCAAGTCGTTAGCAGTTACAAACTCGGTGACCTTCAGGACAGACTTTTCCTCCTGTTGGCGCATCTGTTCCTCCATCATGCTGCCAGCCACCTGCTGACGTTTCTCACGACGGTGTTTTGAGGTCTTCGACTTACCCAATGGAGACAAACGAGCCAGTGTATCCTTGATCTGCTTTGAGATTTCCTCGTCGGAGAGTTCCACCTTTTCCTCGTGTTTGGGTTGTGGTTTGCCTTTCTCCTTCTTGGGATTCTTCTTGCCTTGCTGTTGCTCAGGCTGAGCTTTACCAGGAACATTCTCGGGCTTTCCGCCGATACGCTTGCGTTTCTTCTTCTTGGCATCGCCGCTTTCTGACGAGGCCACGGGCTGTTGCTTGGAGCGTTTGCGCTCTTCAGGCAGCTCAATCTTGTCGAGAATCTTGGGACCATCGAGTTTTTTGACCTCGGTCTTGATGAATCTCGGTTCGGCAGGAGCCTGGGCGGCAGCGTTCTTGGCTTCCTCGGCTTTCTTAGCCGCTTCAGCCTTGGCCGCTTGAGCAGCCTTTTCGGCTTCCTGGGCCTTCTTAGCCTCAGCCTTGCGTTTTTCGGCTTCGGCTTTCTCACGTTCAGCCTTTTCCTTGGCTTCGCGCTGACGTTCCTCTTTCGACTTCTTGTCAGGACGCGTCTTGGGGTTCAGGCTGTCAAGGTCGATCTTGCCGACCACCTTCAGCGGGCTGTCGCTTTCGGGAGTCTCTTCCTGCTTGGGCGTCTCTTTCTTTTCTTCCTTTTTCTCTTCGACGACTTCTGAAGGAGCGGGTTTCTCCACCTTTTCCACAATCGTCTGAGGGCTTATGGTGCTGGTGCGGATAAACACCTCTTCAGCTTCTTCTTCCTCTTTGTTGCTTACTGATGACTGCACGGCCGAATCCACTGAAACCGAACCACCTTTATAGGAGAGGTCGCCCAATTTCTTCGCCTCGTTCTTCACGTCCCTTTCGCCCTGATATTCCTTCACGAGCAGCGCATACATTTCCGATGTGAGCTTCGTGTTGGGTGACGGGTCCACCTGAAATCCCTTTTTAGCAAGGAACTCCACTATGGTCTCCCTACCCACATTGAATTCTTTTGCCGCTTTCGACAATCGAATGTTGACAGTTGATTCTTCGGACATAGTTTCTTCTCTTTGTTAATAATATGTGATTCGTGCCTTAAAGCATCATTCGGCATCATTTTCAAATTCGGCCTTGAGGATCTTGAACACGTTGTTGACGGTCTCAATCTCGAGGTCGGCACGGCGGGCGACTTCCTCGGGGCTGATGGCGAGCACCTGCTTGGCGGTGTCGCAGCCAATGCCGACGAGGGCGTCGATAACCCACTGTTCGATTTCGTCGGAGAACTCCTGAAGGTCAACGTCCTCTTCGTCAGGAGTGATCTCGCTGTTGCGGTAAACGTCGATGTTGTAGCCTGTCAGCTTGCCGGCCAGCTTGATGTTGTAGCCGCCCTTACCGATGGCGAGGCTGACCTGATCGTTGTCCATGTAGACATTGGCGAGCATGTTCTCGTTGTCAAGGACAATGCTGGTGATCTTGGCCGGGCTCAGGGCGCGGGTGATGAACAGGGTCGGGTTGGTGGTCCAGTTGATGACATCAATGTTCTCGTTGCGGAGCTCACGGACGATGCCATGGATACGGGAACCCTTCATACCGACGCAAGCGCCGACGGGATCGATACGGTCGTCGTAGGATTCAACGGCGATCTTGGCACGCTGACCGGGCTCACGGACGATCTTCTTGATGGTGATCAAGCCGTCATACACCTCGGGAACCTCAGCCTCAAACAAACGCTGGAGGAAGATCTCGGAAGTACGTGAAAGGGTAATCACGGGGGAACCGTTGACGTTCTCCACACTTTTCACGATGGCGCGGACGCTCTCACCTTTTTTATAAATGTCAGAGGGGATTTGCTCGTTGCGAGGCAGAATCAGCTCAATGCTTTCATCATCGATGGCCACAATCTCACGTTTCCACACGTGATTGACCTCAGCGTTGATGATCTCACCGACTTTGTCCTTGTACTTCTGGAAGATGTTTTCCTTCTGGTACTCACTGATCTTGGTCTGGAGGTTCTGGCGCAAGGCGAGGATATCGCGACGGCCGAAGCTTTCGATCTTCAAGATTTCAGAAACATCATCACCCACCTCAAAGTCCGGCTCAATGCGGATGGCATCGGAAAGCTTGATCTGACGGAGCGGATCTTCAACCTCATTGTCGTCAACCACGGTGCGGTTGTGATAGATCTCGAAGTCACCCTTGTCCACATTGACGATGATATCGATGAAGTCCTCGGTATCAGTGTCGAATTTCTTGTTCAACATGCCTCTGAACACGTCCTCGATGATACGCATCATGGCTTCACGGTCAATGTTCTTGAACTCCTTGAATTCGGAGAATGTTTCAACTAATTTGTAGTTTTCCATTATTATAGATTTAAATATTTAATATTCAAAGATTTAAAAAATGATAGCAGGTTTGATTTCAGTGGATTTGCGTTCCAAAAGAAGGTTCTTTGGCTCTTCGGCCTGTTTCTTCCTGGAAGTCTTCTTAGGAGCGGGGGCAATCTCAGCCTTTTCAGCGTCAAAGCTCACCAGTTTGCCTTGGAACTTGCCGAGTTCCTTGGTTTTCACCTCAACGTCCTTGCCGACATATTTCTGCAACTGACGGTCCAGCTTGAGGGCACCGCTGAGGCCCCATGAAAACACGCTCAGTTCGAAGTCTTCGGCATCACGATCCAGCTTGCTTTCCACAAAACGGCTGATCTGCACGCATTGGTCGATGTTGACGGCCGAGTCGGCGTCCACATACACTTCGATGACGTTGGCGGGTTTCACTTTCACCTCAACCAGGAAGAGGTCGCTGTCCTGAATGGCTTCCTCCACGAATTTCGAAATTACTTCTTTTTCAATCATTTTTAATACAATTAAAAAAACCTGTTACATCCCGTAGCAGGTTTTCTCCACTTCCAACATGTTGTCGAGCAAGGATTCGAACCTTGACAGGCAGAACCAAAATCTGCAGTGCTGCCATTACACCACTCGACACCTACATTCGACTGAATGCGGGTGCAAAGATACGCCTTTTTTTATTCATAGCAAGGATTTTTTGATATTTTTTGTATTTTTGCATTTTCAATTCAAAATCCGACATGAACTTTAAGAAGTTAAACAACATTATTGGATGGTTGGCGGGTATCATTGCCACCGTTGTTTATTTCACAACCATGGAGCCTACCGTAAGCTGGTGGGACTGTGGAGAATACATTTCAACTTCATTTAAACTTCAAGTGGGCCACCCACCTGGGGCACCTTTGTTCCAGCTGATCGCCCGTTTCTTCACCCTGTTTGCGGCAGGCGACGTCACCAAGGTGGCCATGATGGTCAACGCCATGTCGGCCATTTGCAGCGGCTTGACGATCACCTTCCTGTTCTGGAGCATCACCATGATTGCCCGTAAGATTTGGATGAAAGAGGGCGAAGACTCGCCTTGGAGCAACAAGATCGGCGTGTTGGCGGCCGCTTTCGTGGGTGCCATGGCCTACACTTTCACCGAGTCATTCTGGTTCAACGCCGTTGAGGGCGAGGTCTACGCCATGTCGTCGTTCTTCACCGCAGTCACCTTCTGGGCCATCTTGAAGTGGGAACGTGTAGCAGACGAGCCCGGCAGTAGCCGTTGGATCATCCTGATCGCCTTCCTCATCGGCCTCTCTATTGGTGTGCACCTGCTCAACCTGCTTTGCATCCCGGCCTTCGTGTATGTGGTCTATTTCAAGAAATGGAAACAAACCACATTCAAGGGATTCCTGGTCGCAGGATTGGTCTCCGTGGCCTTGCTGTGGTTCATCAACATGTTCTTGGTTCCGCAGATTGTCAACTTGGCGGGCAAGTTCGAGCTCTTCTTCGTCAACAGCCTGGGCGCTCCGTTCAACTTGGGCACCATCGTTTACTTTGCCCTCCTGATTGGCCTCATCGTTTGGGGATTGCTCTATACCACAAGGAAAAAGAAGGTCATTGGCAATATCGCCATCCTATCGTTCATGTTCATCCTGATCGGCTATTCCTCCTTCTTCATGCTGGTGATCCGTGCCAACACCAATACACCTATTAATGAAAACGAGCCCAAAGACGCCCTTTCGATGCTCGCCTACCTCAACCGCGAGCAGTACGGATCGTGGCCGTTGCTGTACGGAGCTTATTATAATGCACCAATCTCTAGTGCTTCGGACGGCAAACCGATCTATGTGAAAGACAAAAAAGCCGGCCGTTATGTGATTACCGACGACAAGCGCAACACACAACCCGAGTATCCTGCAGAGATGAAGACCTTGTTCCCCCGTATGTGGAGCAACCAGCCCCGTCATGTGTCGATGTACGAGAGCTATCGCAAGGATCAGCGTGGTGTGATGCAAGGCAACAAAGTCACAGTGCGCAACATCGACGGCACTACTCAAGTGGTCAACAAACCCACCTTCGGACAGAACCTGCGGTTCTTCATCAGCTACCAGTGCAATTGGATGTATTGGCGCTATTTCATGTGGAACTTCGTTGGCCGTCAGAACGACATTGAAAGCCAGGGCGAGATTGAGCACGGCAACTGGATTTGCGGTATCGACGCCATCGACAGTGCTCGTTTGGGCGACCAAACCAATATCCCTGACTGTCTGAAGAACCCTGGCAGGACAAAATATTACTTCCTGCCGTTGATTCTCGGACTCTGCGGCCTGTTTTGGCTGTTACGTAAAGACATGAAATCGAGTTGGGTTATCTTCCTGCTCTTCCTGTTGACTGGTTTGGCCATCGTGGTTTATCTGAACCAGACCCCATATCAGCCTCGTGAGCGTGACTACAGCTACGCTGGCTCATTCTACGCCTTCGCCATCTGGATTGGTCTTGGCGTATTGGCCATCATCGACTGGATTGAGCGACTCACTAAGAGCAAGAACATCGTAACCACGACCCTCGTAGCGCTGATCTGTCTCATCGCCGTGCCAGGCCTCATGGCTTCACAAGGCTGGGACGAGCACAACCGTGGCGGCAAGACCTCGGCGCGCGACTGGGCTCGCAACTACTTGGCACAGCTGCCTCCCAATGCGGTGATCTTCACCCGTGGCGACAATGACACCTTCCCCTTATGGTACATCCAGGAGGTTGAAGGCTTCCGCACCGACGTCCGTGTGGTCAACTACATGCTTTCGTCAGGTTATTGGTATGCCCACCAGATGGGTCGCAAGGTCTATGACTCAGAAAAGCTCTCGCTCACCTTGACCCCCAAGGAATACGACAACGGCGTCAATGAGTCGATCCGTGTGATTGAAGAAGAATCCTTCAAAGGCAAATACATGGAGTTGAAGCAAGTCATTGACTTCATCCACAACCCGAAAGCCGTGAAGTACTACACCAGCGGCGCTTCCACCCACTACGTCCCGGTTCGCACCCTGAAGCTGACCGTTGACAAAGAGGCATGCATCCGCAACGGCATCGTCCCTGAGGACATGCAGGATAGAATCGTTGACGAGATCCGTTGGGAGATCAATGATACCTATCTCTATAAGAACGCTCTGCTGTTGCTCGACTTCATGGCCAGCAACAACTGGGAACGTCCGGTGTATTTCACCTCGTTCAGCGACATGGCTTCGGTGCTTGGCATTCAGGAATACCTCCACATGGAAGGCCTCTCCTACCGCTTCATTCCTGTGAAGGCTGATGATTACTATAAAGGTCTCGGCGGCGTTTACCGCGACGGCAGCTATGACCTGTTGGTCAACAAGGCCCAATGGGGTAGCATGAACGAAGAGGGTGTCGTACCCGACCGCGAAAGCATGCGCAACGCTGAGTTTGCCCGCCAGAGCTACGTACGCCTTGCCCAGAGCTTGGTGAACCATCAACAGTATGACTCAGCCGTCGTTGTGATGGACAAATACCAAGAGTTCTTCCCGAACGAGAAGTTCCCGTTTGCCATCCGTCTCTATCAATTCCCCGAGATGTACTACATCTGCGGCGAAATGGAGAAAGGCGACGAATTCATGCGTAAGATGGTGAAAAACGCCAAGGACAAAGCCGACTATTATCTCGGCATGAAGCCGAAATTCGTCAGCTATTACGAAGAGGATATCGATGAGCAGGTCTCCATCCTCAGCCAGATGCAGCTGGTCGCCCAGCGCTATGACCGAGAAGAGATGAAGGCCGAACTCGAGCCCATCATGAACGACTATCTTTCGATGTACTAACCAGTGATCTGACGATCATCACGATACCCACCACAACGAATGGGATGCTGAGCCATTGACCCATATCGAAGGTCATGTTGCGCTCAAAGTCGACCTGTACGTTCTTTAGGAATTCTATGCAGATACGCGAGCCGAAGATGATGATCAGGAAGGTGCCGAACATCATGCCCGGACGCTTGTCGCCGATGTTATGCTTGTAGTACATCCACAGCAGGATACCCATCGCCAAAAGGCAGAAGAAGGCCTCGTAGAGACCCGTTGGGTGACAAGGCAGCCATTCCTCAGGCGGGCAGCACGAAGCCCAAGAGGTACAAGGCGTGTAGTTGTCCACCGTACCGCAAAACTGCTCATTACCGCGAAGGAACACAAAGCCCCAGGGCAAAGAGGTTGGGGTGCCGTAGATCTCATGGTTGAACACATTGCCCAAACGGATCAGCGAGCCGACAAGACACACGGCCACCACCACACGGTCAAGGATCCAAAGGTAGGTGATACGCGTCTTCTCCCCTTTCGCTTTCTTGGTCGATTTATTGAAATTGTACACATAAAGCAATAGACCCAGCAGGATACCAATGGCACCGCCGTGGCTGGCCAGTCCTCCTTCCCAAATCTTGAGCATATCCAAAGGATGGGCAAGATAATACTCGGGCTCATAGAAGAGGCAATGACCCACGCGAGCGCCAATGACCGTCGATACCAACATGTAGAGCAGCAACGAATCCATCGACCATTCCGGCATCTTCTCGTGCTTGTACATTTTGCTCATTAATAGATAGCCCAGCAAAAAGCCCACTGCCCAACAGAGGCCATACCAACGGACCTGCAACGGCCCTAACGACAGGGCCACTGGATCGACGTTCCATGTGATGTAATTCAAAATCATAGTCGTGCTATTTTTCGGCAAAAGTAAAATTTATTTCTGGATCGCTGTAACATTTTTAACTTTGAAGCGTCTAATTGGTGTTTTTGGAACAGAACATCAACAAACAAAAATAGCAATGAAAAAAGGTATCATTACAATGATGGCGCTGATGCTCGGCATATCGGGCATGATGGCCCAAAACACAGTGGTTGTAGCTGGCTCAGGCGACGTAACCCTCAGAAAAGGAGAGGTCCTGGAAGTCAGATGCGAAGGCCAACCGATCACTTTCACCCTCGATGGTTCGATTGTGTTGAGCTCCTATAAAGACTACGATCTTACCATGCCTGACCTGCGTAACATCCGTATCACCGGCGCCGGTGATGTTGAAAGCAAAGGCACCTTGGAGTTCTCCACGCTGGACATCTTGATCTCCGGCACTGGCGATGCTGACCTGACCGTGGAATGTGACACCATCAAAGCCACGCTGACTGGCACCGGAGACCTGAACCTCACTGGCCATTGCCGCTATCTGCAAGCCAACATCACAGGCATGGGCGACTTGGACTTTGACCATTTCACGGCAGATTCCATCTCCATCCTAAAAAATGGAAGTGACAGTTGGGAATGGTACTGGGAATCAAAAAAAGGCACTAAGGAAACAAAAAAATCATCGAAAAAGCATAGCACACTACTCTTCAACCCCCGTTGGAGCGGCTTTGAAGCTGGTTTGAACATGCTCTTGGGTGACCATCCAAACGCCGAATTCAGCGGTCCGTACGCCCTTTTGGATCTGCGTCAGATGCGAAGCTGGAACTTCAACCTCAACCTTGCCGACGTCGGTTTGGCCTTCTCCTACTCCCATCGCGCCGGCATCTACACGGGTATCGGTTTTGGCTGGAACAACTATAGCTTCAACACTCCGGTAAGACTTGAAAAAGGCAAAAACGCCCTGCTCTGCCACCCCATCGACCAATCAGAAGAAGGCAGCGTGAGAAAAAGCAAATTAGGCGTGTGCTACCTCCAGATGCCCTTGATGGTTGAAGTCAGGCCAACCGAGAAATCGTACATCGCCCTTGGCGTTACCGGTGGACTTCGCATCGACACCTGGACCAATATCAAGTTCGAAAACGGAATCAAGGAAAAGATCCACAACGACTACTACGTCAACCGTTTCAAACTGGACGCATCACTCCGCGCCGGCAGCAGGCTCCTTGGATTCTACGCCAACTACAACCTCCTGCCGCTCTTCAAGAAGGACAAAGCCCCAGAGGCCCACACGCTCAGTTTCGGATTGAGTCTGAATTTCTAAACCGCTTCCATGACAAAGGACGAATACAACAAGTGCGTTCAACACTTCTCAGACGGGCTGTTCAGGTTCGTCCTTTCCAATTTACGCAACCGCGAACTGGCCGAGGATATCGTGCAGGAGAGCTTCGTGAAGGTATGGGAAAGACGCGACAGCATCCCCATCGACAAAGCCAAGTCGTACCTGTTCACCACCGCTTACCACACCATGATCGACCAAACCCGGCGAAAAGACTACGCAGCCTCCGTTCCTGAAGAGGTTGCCTTCAACATTAATGAGCAAGATGGCAGGACACGGTATCCCGACGTACAGGAAGTGCTGCACAAAGCCCTCGCCACCTTGCCCAAGGTGCAGGCTTCCGTCATCCTGCTCCGTGACTACGAAGGCTATTCCTACGAGGAGATCGGCAACATCATGGGGCTGACCGAATCGCAAGTGAAGGTCTACATCTTCAGGGGACGTACCGCCCTTAAAAACTATTTGAAAAGCATGGACAACCTAATTGACATTGACGCATGAAAACGAACATGGAAAACTACGAAGAACGGTTTGTAGACTATATGGAAGGCCAACTCGACGCTGCCGAGATGAGAGAGGTAGAGGCTTTTGTGACCCTGCACCCCGAACTCGAAGAAGACTTTAAGCTTTTCTGCTCCAGCAAGTTGGCACCCGACACTTCCATTGTCTTCACCCACAAGGAAAAACTGACGAAGCCGAAGGCTACCGTAATGCCTTTGTTCATCAGAATTGCCGCTATCGCCGCTTCCGTCGCCTTACTCATCGGGATTGGTGTTCATTTCTTGAAGCCTGAACAGGAAATTATGCTCGAAAAAACGCCGATCATCGCCGGTTTGACACCGATAAAACCATCCATGATTGACCATCCGCAAAGCCCTTCCCAGCTGAAGCCAACCTCACTGAAAGCCATCCCTATCCCCAGCCGCAACGTTGAGATTGAAGAGCCCATGACATTGGCTCAAAACGAGGTGATTCCCACGCTGGAACCCATCAAGTCAACCCTTGTTATCAACGGGACTGAAACAAAGCTGAACTATAGGGAACCCGAGATTTTCCTCGCCGTATTAGAGCCTGTTGAGGATTCAGAAACATCCATTTTGTCAGCCATTAACGATGACCTTTACGAAAACACACAAAAGGCTAAGGGATCCATCATCAAAAAGACCGCCAAAGCCTTTTTATCAGCGATTTACACAGCGGACTGCTATATCAGCGAAACCGTCAAAGACTTAAAAGAGCTCGCGAGTCGCTAAGACCAAATCGCCTTCGGTAAGCTCCAATTTCACGCAAACCTGCTGCGGGTCAGCGTTCAGCAGATATTCGCTCAAGCCCTCCACGTAGAACTTCTTGTTTTGGTTGGCATTCATCTCAACTTTCACCTCTTGATCGAACAGGTGGTTGCCTTTCTGATCCGCCACCGAAACCTTCAACATGCCGTCAATATTGCGGAGCAGGTCGGAGGTCACATACACTTGGCAATCCCGTTGGTCAAGGCTTAATAGCACCGGAGCATAGAGGACCTTGAGCCGTTCTTGCAGCACTTTGGAATTGCCGTAATAGTCAATGGACGACCACGAGGTCACAGGCCATGCATCGTTAAGTTGCCAATAAAGCGTACCCATGTTGTATGGCTTAGCTGTGCGGTGCGCCTCAATGGCGATCTCCATTCCGTATGCTTGAGAAAGTTGGCTCAGATACACATATTCCTCAAAATCCTTAGGTTGGGCATCAGGATAGTAGCGTTGGATGAAGTCGTCGATCTGTCGGGTACCACGAGCGTGTTTCTGATGTGCCGCAACGACCTTAGCATCGATATTCAGCGGTTCCCCTTGGGCGATCTTTTGCAAAGTGGAATAGTCAGGATAGCTTTGGTAGCCATATTCGCTATTGAAGCGTCCCACCTTCTCACGGTAGACCTCGTAGGGTTGCTCGCCCCACCAAACGCCCCAGTAGTGCACATCGCCTTGGGTCAAGCTCTCAGGTCTCCCCCATCCTTTGGAGGGCGAACTGGGCCAGTAAGGACGAGTGCCATCGTAGGTGTCAACCACCATGGGGAGGATGGTTTCAAATAGACGGTCATAGCCTGCCTTGATGACTTGATCGTCTTCCTCTGACCACTCCAACGACTGTTGCCAGCCCCAGTTGTAGTAGCCTTCGGAGATCTCGTTGCCGCCACACCACAAGCCTAACGAAGGATGTGAGGCAAGACGTTTCACCTGCTCAAGTGCCTCTATCTTGGCGTTTTCAAGGAAAGCCTCGTCGTATGGATACATCGTACCCGCATACATGAAGTCCTCCCAAACTAAGATGCCTAAGGAGTCGCAGATATTGAAGAAATCATCCGATGGATAGATGCCGCCACCCCACACACGCAACATGTTGAAATGCGTCTCTTGGGCCATACGGAGCAGCTTCAGCGTGTTATCAGGATTGATCCAGGTCTCAATCATCTCTTCGGGAACGTAGTTGGCGCCTTTGGCATACATCGGCACGCCATTCACCTTGAAATAGAACGAAAAACCTTTCTCGTCGGGTTCCTGCACCATCTGAACGGTCTTGATACCGGTCGTAATCTTTTGGGAATCCAACAGCTTGCCCTCTTTCTTCAATTGGATCTCAAAATCATAAAGGGTCTGCTCACCCATCTCATTGGGCCACCACAGCTTTGGATCTTGGATATTGAAACTGAACATCTTATGATGGTTGCCGTTTTCCTGTTGGAACGGGAAGCTTTGGAACAGTTTGCCATCTTGATGGATTTCAGCGATCAACTCACCTCCATCTGTGGTCTCCACATCCAGGTGGAGGGTCAACTTGGCTTGACTCTCGGAGGCCTCGTCGGTGACAATATAAGCATTTTCAAGCCTTGCGGTGGACCATGCCTGAAGTTTGACAGGTTTCCACAACCCCACGTTTTTGTATTTCGGAGCCCAGTCCCAGCCATGCTGGTAGGGTGCCTTGCGAGTGACGGCATATTTCTCAGGCAGGCGTGGTTGATGCGCTACATACAAAGCCAACTGGGTGCTATCGTACCGCGGAAAGTCCACTACCAACAGATTGTCAGTGGGTTTCAGGAAGGATTTCACATTAACTTTCCAAGTGCGGAATTGATTATCCGCATCAAAGAGTTTCTTGCCATTCAGTGTCACCGAGGCATAGGTATCGATGCCCTCAAACACCAGTTCCACCACCTCTTTTTCCAACAACTCCTTATTCACATTAAAGTGAGTGGCATAAGTCCATGAATGGTCAGAGATCCAGAGCAGTTCCTCTTCAACAGTACCGAGGTATGGATGAGGTATCAAGCCAGCGTCATAGAGGTTTTGCTGCACTACCGAAGGTACGTTGACAGACAGATTAATATCTAAAGTATCACCCGTAAGCGTCCATCCGTCGCTGAGGGATTGTTCGACGACGGGTTGTCGATGAGAACAAGCGACTATGGGGACTATTAGAATAATTAGAAAAAAAAGATTAGCTACTCTTTTCATAATAACCGAGGGCGTTTTGTCATTGCGAGGGAGGAACGACCGAAGCAATCCACACTCATCATAAATGGATTGCTTCGTCGCTATCGCTCCTCGCAATGACGTGGTCAACGTATTGTTCGTTACGGATTAATCAGCTTTTCCATCTCATAAATAATGTCATAATTCGACTCAGTCCAGACCATGGAAGCGCCTGTAGCGTCTTTTTGGTTGGGATAGAGCTTCTCGTTGAATCTCGGCACCCAATGGCCCAATGAGGCATGCACGTTGACCACTCCAGTCTGATTGACGATATCCATCACGTTGCCTAAATTAACGCCACCGCCTGGCATGATGGCGATTTTGTCGCCATAACGCAGCTGCATCTCCGCGATCATTGGGATGCCTTCTTCGGCAGTAGGTTTGCCGCCAGAGGTCAGCACCTTGTCGAAGCCCAGTTCAACAATCTGCTCCACGGCCTCGAAAGGCTTCACACAAGCGTCAATCGCACGGTGGAAGGTGAATTTCATCCCTTCACCCGCTTCCATCAAAGCTTTTAAGGCGTCCACATCAGGCATTCCCTCGTTGTTCAAGGCGCCGATGACCACACCTTCGAAGCCGAGTTTCTTGCAGAGCATGATATCGGTCTTCATCAGGTCGATTTCCTCCTCATCGTAAATGTAATTGCCCGGCCGTGGACGGATGAGCACCCGCATAGGGATGAAAGAAATGTCGATAGCTTTGGCCAAAGTCCCAAACGAAGGCGTCAGTCCGCCTACTTCTAGAGCTTCGCAAAGTTCAACACATTGGGCGCAGCCTTCCATGGCATTGCGCAGGCTTTTGGTGCCATTGGCACAGATTTCGAGACGGATCATAAGGTTTTATTTTCTTCTGAACAAAGAAAGAATGAAGAGGAACAGCACGGAGCCGAGGGTACCGACCAGCAGTTGTCCCCAGAACGATCCGTCACTTGAAATGCCAAGGTGGCCGAAAACCCAACTACCAAGGAAACCGCCGATGACGCCGACGATAATACAAATTAACAGGCCCATGCCTTTGTTCATGATCTTACCGCCGAGCCATCCGGCGATTGCACCGATAATCAGAGATACAAGAATTCCCATCATAATTGAATTTGTTTTAAATGTTAGTTTTTGCAAAGATAGCAATTGTAACCATTCTTTCAAGGGAAAAGGTAACATAAAAAGCATTACCTTTGCAGCCACTATGATCCACCCAGAGAACTTCGAGCAGAAAATCGGTTTCAACCATGTCAGGGAAGCCATCAAAGGGCACTGCATCAGCGCCATGGGACTGGAACAGGCCGAAGCGATGAACTTCAGCACCAACTGCGAAGCCATCGAACGCAACCTTGACCAGACCGTGGAGTTCATACAGCTGTTACAGAACGGCGTGCCCTTCCCCGTGAGAGATTATCACGACCTGCGCGAAGCTTTCCAACACCTCCGCATTCCGGGAACAGCCATCAGACTTGAAGACCTGTTCGCCATGAAGCCCTCGCTCAACGCCTTGGGTTACATCCTGAAATTCGGACAAAGCGATGCCCGCGAGGACTACCCCGAACTATGCGCCCTCACCGACGGCATCGACGTGGATCCTATCGTGTTCAGTGAAGCCAACCGCCTCGTTGACGACAAAGGCGAGATGCCCGACAACGCCTCGCCCGAACTGGCCGAGATTCGACGCGACATCCACCGCAAGACTGGCGGCATCGAACGGCGCATCCGGCAAATCATGAGCGACGCCAAAACCTCTGGATGGGTCGACCCAAAGGCTGAACTCACCATCCGCGACGGACGCATGGTAATCCCTGTCCATGCTGGCGACAAACGTGCCATCAAAGGTTTCGTCCACGACGAATCGGCCACGGGACAGACGGTTTACATCGAACCTTCTGAGATCGTGGAGACTTCCAACGAAATCAAGGAACTGGAGTATGCCGAGCGCCGCGAAGTACAACGCATCCTCATGCAGTTCACTGACCGCATCAGGCCTTCTCTACCCGATTTACTAAAAGCTTGGAATCTTCTCGGACAGCTTGATTTCATTCGTGCCAAAGCCCTCTATAGCCAAGGCATCGGCGGCATCAAACCCATCCTCCGCGAAACGCCCTATTTCCATTGGATTCAAGCTCGACACCCTGTGCTGGAAAAGAAGCTGAAGTCAGAAGGCAAGACCATCGTGCCCCTCGACCTCAACCTCGACCAAGAAAACCGAATCTTAGTGATCTCAGGCCCCAACGCCGGTGGTAAGTCGGTATGCCTCAAGACCACTGGACTCATCCAATACATGCTGCAATGCGGTCTCTGCGTGCCTATGCACGTCGACTCAGAATGTGGACTGTTTGAAAACCTCTTCATCGATATTGGCGACGAGCAGAGCATCCTCGATGACCTCTCTACCTATAGTTCACATCTGCGTAACATGAAGGCATTGCTGGAGCATGCCGACGAGCGTTCATTGTTCCTCATCGACGAGTTTGGCACAGGCACCGAACCACAGCTGGGCGGTGCCATCGCCGAAGCCATCCTGCTGGAACTCAACAAAAAGCACATCTTCGGCATCGTCACCACCCACTACGCCAACCTAAAACTGTTAGCCGACCATCACGAAGGCATTGTCAACGGCGCCATGCTGTTCGACACCAAGTTTATGCAGCCCATGTACATTATGGTCACTGGCAAGCCAGGCAGCTCTTTCGCCTTTGAGATCGCCCGTAAGATCGGCTTCCCGAAGGATATCCTCGACTCAGCCTCACACATCACTGGTGAGCAGCACCTGAGGTTTGAGCAGCAGTTGCAACAGCTCGAGGTCGACAAGAAAGCCATCCGAAAAAAAGAGCGTGAACTTCAGGTAGCCGACACCCTGCTCACCGAAGTGGTGGAGAAGTACAAAAAGCTTCTCAGCGAGCTGGAAAGCAAGAAGAAACAGCTGCTTCGCGATGCTGCCAACGAGGCTCAAGAGCTCATCGACAGGGCTAATAGTAGCATCGAGCGCACCATCCGAGAGATCAAGGAAGCGCAAGCGGAGAAAGAACGCACCAAGGAAGTGCGTCAAGAGTTGAGAAAGACCAAGGAAGATATTGCCGAGACCGCCAAGAAGGTGGCCGAGCCTAAGAAGCCAAAACCGGAGAGCGAAGGAGCCTTAAAGGTTGGCGATACCGTTTGCATCGACGAGATGGAGATTGTCGGCGAGATTGTGAGTATCAGCGACACCGACGCCACCATCCTATTCGACACTGTGAAGCTCCGCACAACGCCTGACAAGCTGCGCAAGATCAGCAGGGCCGAGAGCCGTAAGGTAGTGCGCAAATGGCAATCAGGGCTTTCTGACACGCTCAACGAGAAAGCCGAACATTTCGATTTGACATTGGATGTAAGGGGAAAACGGGCCGAAGAAGCCCTGGATTGTGTTGCCAAGTACCTTGACGAAGCCAAGCTTCTCAGCATTAAGGAAGTGAGCATCCTTCACGGCAAGGGCAACGGCATATTACGAAAACTCATTCGAGAATATCTCAGTCATGACCATGACATACAACGCCTTAGTGACGCGTCCCTCGAAACTGGAGGTAGCGGAATCACCAAAGTGGAGCTTAAATAGCTTGAGGGGTCAATAATCCTCGCCCATTCCGAAGAGTCCTATCAGCACCAGGACCAGCAATGATCCAGCTATACCGGCACCTGTCTGTACCAGCATGATCTTGAGACCGCTGCCACCGATCAGAGAGTGTACTGCCCAACTGCCAAGAACTCCACCCACAATGCCGAAAATAATGCAAAGCATCGGGTGGATCACCATTTTATCACCTCTGTTATAAAAATGGTCAGCGGCCCATCCAATAAGTCCTCCCAAAACAAACGAAATTCCAATTCCAATCATGACTAATACTATTTATGTTTTACAATCCTTTTGTCTTTAAATAATTCTCTAATTCAGTATTCTGTTGTTCGATAAAATCCAGCACCTCGTCACGGCCCAACTTGGTTTCCGATGAAGTGACGAAGATTGGTGGCAATTCTTCCCAATCCTCCAGCAAGCGTTGCTTGTAGGCCTCCACATTTCTGTCCAACTCAGACTTGCTCAACTTGTCGGCTTTGGTGAAAACGATGCAGAAAGGCACCTGATTCTCGCCAAGCCATTCCATGAATCCGATGTCGCTGTTTTGCGGCTCGATACGTGAGTCAACCAACACGAAGGTATAAAGCAGGTTGCGGCGGCGTTTGATATAATTGGCGAGCATGACTTGCCATTCCTCACGATCCTTCTTGGAACGTTTCGCATAGCCGTAACCCGGCAGATCGACCAGATACCATTGGTTGTTGACCACGAAATGGTTGATGGCGATGGTCTTGCCTGGCGTAGCTGACGTTTTGGCCAAACCCCTGCGTTGCACCAGCGCATTGATCAACGATGACTTGCCCACGTTGGATCGGCCGATGAAAGCATATTCCGGAAGGTTGTCCTTCGGAAGTCTGTCGATCTTGCTATTGCTTGATATGAAGTGGGCGTCTTTGATAATCATGGTTCAACTTAGATGTAAGGGTTTTTCATTGGGTTCATAGGAAGCATGGCGCTCGTATTTATCAGGATAGATATCGCTGATTGTGACCAGGATACCCGTCTCCTCCACGTTTCCGAAAGGCGGGTTGAGTGCCGTTCCGAACGAGCGCATCGTAGCCGACAGACTCATATAAGCGCTGACTAACGGCGGCACAGCGGCTCCGTGTTCACGCACGCTTTTGACTAAGATCTTATAGTTCTCCTGGTAGTTGCCGCCCGTGAAAATCGACTTTAACTTCGCTTCGTCCATCACAATGGGCAGGTCAAATTTAGGCCAGGGCTTGAGCAGGCCCTCGGGATCCGGGAAATGGCGTTTCATGAAATAGAGAATCATGTCACGCGATTCCCGTTCCAATTGTGGATACATGGTGACCTTGCCAAAGAAGTATTTGGCTTGGGGGTATGCCGTGCAAAGATAGCCCAATCCGTCCCAAAGGTTATCAAGCGAATAAATGCCTTTGGAAAGGCTCTTCGAAGGCTGATAGTCGGGCTGCACAAAGGAACGGCCCAATTCTATGGTATAAGGAAGATACTCTTTGATGAATTTCTCAGAGAATTGGAAAAGCTCTCCCGTGGGCGTGTCAATCCGACCGTCAGCACCAGCCTTGAGCTGATCGCACAGCAGGAAGCGGTAACCGCCAACGATGGCTTGGTCGAAGGGATTCCAGACGATGAGCTGTTCAAAGTAGTTCTCGTGGCAAAGGTCAAAATCGTCAATATCGCAATCCAATCCCGTACCGCCGCCGGAGTCACGGAAACTCAACTCACGCAGGCGGCCAATCTCACGCATCACGTTGGGCGCATTGAAGGCGTTGACAATGTAAAGTTCGTTCTTGCCATTGTTCGTCTTCCTGATGAACCGCTCTTGCGTCAGCTCTTCAAGCATCTTTTCGACTGGTATAGGATCTATGACACGCTTCATTATCACGGTTTTTCAGTTCAAGGAATCAGGTATTGTTGTTCCGGATCAAAAGTGAGATCCTTGTCAATGGCCAAGTTGTAGGAAAAACAGCGCAACTTCTCGGCCCATTCAGCATCAGAGTACAGGTTGTCGAAAGTCTGGTAGGGAATCGGTTTGCCGAAAACGATGGTAAGGGTCTTGTTGCGTTGCTTGAAAAATTCGTCAGCGAGAAAAGCCATCTCGATATTAGCTTTGATTTTCAGCCGTTTACGCCAACGAGCGAGGTTATAAAAGAAACGGGTGTTTTGTCCGTCGATATGGGTGGGGATGATGTCGCGATGGTATTCTTTTGACTTGGAGATGAAGGTTTTCTTCCAGTCGAGGTCCATGACCTTGCCGCCTTTCACCTTGCGTGAGCATAGCCCGAAGGGAAAATAGCAGATGGCGTGATCGCCGGCAAAGGTTTCGTTGAACAGTCGAAGGTTCTCCTCTCGGTCAGCGACGCCCTTGCCCACTTTGTTGACTGGGGTGAAAATCGGTTGCAAGTTCTTGATATACATCAGGAAATCGTTGACCGGCGTAACGGGGTCGGGACAATGGGTACCCACCGTCCCAATGAGTGCGATGCCGTCAAGACCGCCAAGCGGATGGTTCGAGGCCACTACGATACGATCTGAAACAGTCAGGTTTTCAGCGCCTTTCACCACAATGTTCAAGTTGAAATCCTTGATGACCGCCTGAACGAACTCCACGCCTTGCAGATGCCCGTATGTGCTAAGGATCGTGTTGATTTCATCCTCATGGAGCAATTTCTGGATACGGCGGAACAGCCAATTGGGCATCCGCTTCGCCAGATTTGGAGCCTTGGCTTCAAGTATCTTCTTGAAATCTATCAAGTTACCGTATTTATCCTCCATGAGAATTCTATTAATGCAATCTACAAAAGTAACAATTTTCTTCAAATGCAATCACACAGAGGTGAATTTTTTTATTTATCATCCTATAACATACTGATTTTTAATAAATTAACAGCAATTAACAACTATCAACAGGGGTGTTGATAACTGTGTTGAAAAAAAGTGGTGTAAAAAAATGGGAAAAAATGGAACAAAATGGGGATGATTTTATATTTTTGCTTCGAAATAATTCGGAAAGATGAGTAACCCCACTGGAACATTCACTTGCAAGCTCGATTCGAAAGGCAGACTAATGCTTCCCGCCGATTTCAGGGATCAATTAGGCAGCCTCACCGAAGAGGACTTCATTTTACGCCCAGGCCTCCACGGCGACTATCTCGAGCTGTACACCAACAGCGACTGGAACCGTCGCAAGGAGATCCTGATGCAAGTGAATACCTTCGACCGCCGCAAGCTCGACATCATGCGCAAATACCTCGATGGCGTGAAGCGTGTCAAGCTCGATGCCAACGGACGACTTCAGATCCCCAAGGACCTTGTCGAACGCCACGGCTTAAGCAAAGACATCGTCATCGACTCCATGTTCTCCAACATGGAAATCTGGGACAAGGCGAAGTACGACGAGCGTGTCAACGCCATCTCCACCGAAGAGCTTGCCCAGGGTGTGGAAGAACTCTTTTCCGGATTGAGTTTTGGACTCTAACTGATTAACTGATCAACCTACAACTATGTACCATAGGCCGGTATTATTAGAGGAGTGCATGAACGGATTGAATATCAATCCCGAAGGCATCTATGCTGACGTCACCTTTGGCGGTGGCGGTCACTCTCGTGCCATCATGGAACGCCTCACCACCGGCCATCTGTACGCATTTGACCAAGACGAGGATGCCGCCAAAAACGTCATTGACGATGAACGCTTCACCTTTATCCCGCAGAACTTCAGTTATTTCAAGAACTTCATCCAACTCTACCACCAAGGCCGTATTGACGGCATCTTAGCCGATCTCGGCGTTTCTTCGCACCAGTTCGACACGCCCGAGAAAGGCTTCTCAACCCGCTTCGACGGTCGTCTCGACATGCGCATGAGCCAATCCAACCCCGTCGATGCCGCCACCGTCGTCAACACTTACGACCATGCCGCCCTCACCCGTGTGCTAAGCCTCTACGGTGAAGTGCAAAACGCCCATCTGGTGGCCTCGGACATCCTCATGGCCAGAGACCTGGAACCTATCGAAACCACCATGCAGCTGAAAGACGCCGTTCTGTCAAGGCTTCCACGTGGACGCGAAAACAAAGTGCTGGCTCAGATTTTCCAAGCGCTTCGCATCGAAGTGAATCAGGAGATGGACGCACTCCAACGCTTCCTTTCACAATGTGCCGACGTGCTTAAGCCCGGTGGAAGACTGGTGGTGCTGTCGTATCACTCGCTCGAGGACAGGCTGGTGAAGAACTTTACCAAGACAGGCAATGCCGAGGGTAACGAAGAAAAAGATTTCTTCGGAAATCCTTTGACACCTTATATAATAATAAACAGGAAGCCCATCGTGCCTTCCGAAGAAGAAATCGCCAACAACAGCCGCGCCCGCAGCGCCAAGCTCAGAATTGCAGAAAGGAAACTGCTATGAAGACAGAAAGAAAGAGCCGTGCAGCGAAAGGCGGTAGCGCCTTCATGAAAATCTTGGGAGGTAATTTCCTAACACGGGAGGACATCTCCAAGATCTTTCCTTTCCTCGTGTACATTACCGTACTGTTGATGCTCATCATTACCAATGCATACATCGCCGAGAGCACCAGCCGTTCCATCAAGAAAAACACCTTGCTCCTGCGCGATCTCCGCGTGGAATATATCTATGCCAAGTCAGCCTACACCCAAGAATCAACCCAGAAAATCCTGATTGACAAGTTGGCTGGTGAAGGATTGAAGGAATCGCTGGAGACAAGGATAGTGAAAAAGACAGAAGACAGAAGTAAGAAGTAAGAAGTAAGAAGTATGAATCGGGACCCGAAAACGAGATGCATGATCAGGACCTTTCTGGTTTATATAGCTGCATTGGCTATGGGTATCGCTATTTTGGCCAAGGCCGTGATAGTGCAGACCAAGGAAGGCGACGAGCTTCGTGCCCTCGCCGGACAAGTGGAGACCCGTTTCGATACACTGCAAGCTTCACGCGGCGACATTCTCGCCTGCGATGGCAGCCTGCTCGCCACCGATGTACCCATTTTCGAGATCGGCATCGACCCCTCGGTCATCCATGACACCTCTTTCACCAAAGGCATAGACCAACTGAGCCGGAAGTTAGCCGAGGTGTTCCCGAAACGCAACGCCGCCAAATGGAAACAAGGCCTCGTCGAAGCCAAAGGCAACCATAAACGGTTTTTCCTGATTGACCTCAACGCCACCTTGGAACAATACCGTGAAATCGAGACCTGCCATATCTTCGACCAAGGCAAACGCAAGGTTGGCCTCACCAAATCACAGCCAAAGTTCAAGCGCATCCATCCCTATGGTTCATTGGCAGGCCGTACCATCGGCTACGTCAACGAAGACAAACTCGTAGGACTTGAGAGTGCCTGCGACAGCATACTTAGAGGCAAAGACGGTCATCGCAAGCAACGTCACCTCCATCATGGCGTATGGATTCCCGTTGAAGACGACAACAATATCGAAGCCGTCAACGGTAACGACATCGTGTCAACCCTCGACATCAACATCCAAGACATCGCAGAGCGCGCCTTGCGGCACGCCCTGGTCGAGAACAAGGCGGAACAAGGTTGTGCCATCGTCATGGAGGTAGCTACCGGCGAGGTGAAAGCCATCACCAACTTGCAGCGCGACAAGAAGACCGACCAATGCTATGAGGGCTACAACTTCGCCCTCGGCATGGGCATCGAGCCCGGATCGACCTTCAAACTCGCCTCCATGCTGGTATTGCTCGACGCTCATCCTGAACTCAACATCAACACAAGAAACGTCAACATCGGCAGAGCGCATACGCCACTGGTCTTCTCCAACAAGAAGATGTATGACGACCACCCTGTCAACGAAGACGGCATGGTTACCATCAGGGAGGTCTTCGAGCAGTCTTCAAACAAAGGCACTGCCCGACTGATCACCGACTACTTCGGCGAAAACCCCGAACAATACGTGAACAAGCTTTACAGCATCGGACTGAACGTGCCGTTGGGTACAGGTATGGCTGGCGAGGCAAAACCCTACATCAAACACCCTTTCCTGGACAAGAAAAACTGGTCGAAGACCTCACTTCCCTGGATGTCCATTGGTTACGAGCTTAGATTGCCGCCGCTGCAAATCCTTACCCTTTACAATGCCGTAGCCAACGGAGGCAAAATGATGAAGCCCCAGTTTGTCAAGGAAATACGCAAGGAAGGTGTCACACTGCAGATCATCGATCCCGTAGTCCTCAAAGAGCAAATCGCATCCAAAAAGAGCATCGACTCCATCCAAAGCATGATGAAAGGCGTGGTAGAGCGAGGCACTGCCAAAGTACTTCGCGACACGGAATACGGCATCGCCGGAAAGACAGGTACCGCACAGCTCTACAACGTCGAGAAGAAAGCCTACAAATGGTTGAATGCAGAAGGCCACTGGGAACGCGACTACAACGTGACCTTCGCCGGCTTCTTTCCGGCCAACCATCCGGTCTACAGTTGCATCGTGGTGATCAGCAAGGCCAAAGGACGTTTCTACTCCGCCGGAAAGGTAGCCGCCCCCGCCTTCAAGGAGATTGCCGACCGTGTCTATGCCATCAAGATCAAAGGCATGAAGGAGGTCGAAGGCAACGACATCAAGAAAGCTGACAGCATCGTCCGTCATCAAACTGAAGCCACGCCCTATCTTAAAGGCATCGGAGTGAATTATGTTGACTATTCGTTAGGCAGCGAATGGGTCACCACCGCTTACTCGAAGAAGGACGGAAAATACATTATGAGACCCATGGAGTTCGACTCGCTATGCGTCCCTGATGTATGCGGGATGAACGTCACCGATGCAGTATACTTGTTAGAGAACCTGGGATGGGTCACCTCATTCAGCGGATTCGGCAAGGTTCACAAGCAATCAGTGAAAGCCGGCGACACGCTTCAGCCGGGAGGATTAATCACCTTAACACTTGAAAGACAATGAAAATCAAAGAAATCATAGTAAACTGCAACCTGTCAGAACTCATCGGCGACAAGGATATCGACATTAATAAAGTGTCGTTCGACTCCCGTACCGTTGAGCCGGGCACGATGTTTTTCGCCGTAAAAGGCACCCAGACCGACGGGCATGACTACATCGACAAGGCTCTTGAGAAAGGAGCATCCGCCATCGTTTGCGAGAAGCTGCCCAAAGTCTTGAAAGAAGGTGTGACCTACATCCGTGTGGACGATAGTGCATACGTTTTAGGCATCGGAGCTTCCAATTTCTATGGCAACCCTTCAAAGTCGCTAAAGCTCGTCGGTGTGACGGGAACCAATGGCAAGACCACCATCGCCACCTTGCTTTACCGACTCTTCACTGACGCCGGTTACGCTTGCGGTTTACTCTCCACCATTGAGAACATCGTTGACCATGAGGTCATCCCCTCAACCCATACCACCCCTGACCCCGTCGAGCTGAATGCCTTGCTCAGGAAGATGGTCGATCACGAATGTGAATATGCCTTCATGGAGGTCAGCTCACACGCCGTCGATCAACGTCGCATTGCGGGTTTGAAGTTTGCCGGAGGCATCTTCACCAACCTCACCCACGATCATCTCGACTACCACAAAACCATGGCCAACTACCGCAACGCCAAGAAGAAATTCTTCGACGATCTGCCTGCCGACGCTTTCGCCTTGACCAACCTCGACGACAAGAATGGCAGTGTGATGTTGCAGAACACCAAGGCCAAGAAACTCGGTTATGCCCTGAAGCATGACGCCGACTTCAAAGGCGTGGTGTTGGAAAGCCATTTCGACGGCATGTTGATGAAGGTCAACAACACCGAGATGTATACCCGACTTGTCGGTGGCTTCAATGCCAGCAATATCCTAGCCATCTACGGTGCCGCCATTGCCCTTGGATTCAACAAGGACGAGCTGTTGGTTGAGATCAGCAAACTAAAAGGTGCCAACGGCAGGTTTGACATGGTTCACAGCGACAGCGGCATCGTTGGCATCGTGGACTATGCCCACACCCCCGATGCGTTGGAAAACGTGTTGAAGACCATCAATGAGGTGAGAAAAGCCGGACAGCTCCTGATCACTGTAGCAGGCTGTGGCGGCAACCGTGACACCACCAAGCGCCCCGAGATGGCGGCCGTGGCTGTCAAACTCAGCGACAAGGTCATTCTTACCAGCGACAACCCACGCGACGAAGATCCCGATGAGATCATCCGCCAAATGAAAGAAGGCATCGCTGCCGATGACATGCGCAAGGTGCTTTCCATCACTGACCGCCGCGAAGCCATCCGCACCGCCGTGGCGTTAGCCAACAAAGGCGACATCATTCTGTTAGCAGGCAAGGGTCACGAGGACTATCAAATCATCAAAGGCGTGAAGCGCCATTTCGACGACAAAGAAGAACTATCATCTGCATTAAAGGAGAAATAAAACATGTTATACTATCTGTTTCAGTATTTAAGTCAAATCAACTTCCCCGGGGCAGGCGTATTCACCTATGTCACCTTCCGCGCCGCCGCAGCCATCATCCTTGCGCTTATCGTTTCCGTATGGTTTGGCAACTGGTTCATCAAGATGCTGAAACGAAAGAAAGTCGTTGAGACCCAACGGGATGCTTCCATCGACCCATACAACACCAAGAAGATCGGCGTTCCCACCATGGGCGGGGTCATCATCATTGCATCCATCTTGATCCCTGTGCTGTTGGTTTGCAAACTTCATAGCATTTACACGATCCTGATGATTGTCACCACGCTCATCCTCGGCATCATCGGATTCTCCGACGACTACGTCAAATCCTTCAAGAAAAAGAAAGACGGCATCAAGCCCGCCGTCAAGCTTGGCGGCCAAATCCTGCTCGGCCTGATTGTAGGACTCACCCTTCGTTTCAGCCCAGCGGTGCAAATCAACGAGCATGTGCAGGTAAAGATTGAGAACAACAAAGAGGTTGTCGTCAAGAGCCCTGACATGAAATCAACCCGTACCACAATACCTTTTGTCAAGAGCCACGACCTCAATTACGCCAACCTGTTCAAATGGGCTGGACCGAAGTGGATGTACAACTTGGCATGGGTCTTCTTCGTGCTGCTCACCGTGTTCATCGTGGCGGCCGTCAGCAATGGCAGCAACCTCAACGACGGCATGGACGGCATGGCTTCAGGCAACTCTGCAATCATCGGCATTACCCTGGTCATCCTGGCCTATATCTCCAGTAACGCCGTCATGGCAGGCCACCTCAACTTGATGTATATCCCCGGAAGCGAAGAACTTGTAGTGTTTTTGGCCGCTTTTGTGGGAGCGCTCATCGGCTTCCTCTGGTTCAACTCCTACCCCGCCCAAATCTTCATGGGCGACACAGGCAGCCTGACCATCGGCGGCATCATCGCCGTCTCAGCCATCATCATGCACAAAGAGCTTTTGTTGCCCTTGCTCTGCGGCGTGTTCCTTTTCGAGATCCTCTCCGACCTCGACGTGAAACGCTTTGTCAAAACGGGCAAAAAGCATAGAATCTGGAAAAAAGGCCCATTGCACGACCACTTCCGCACCAGCTATAGCGACTTCAAGAAGGCTTGGCCCAACAGCACCGTCACCTTCAAAGGCCATGGCGAAGGCTACAACACCATCCACCATGAGGTGAAGATCACCATCCGTTTCTGGATCATCACCATCCTGTTGGCTGCATTTACTTTGATAACATTCAAGATTAGATAAGAGATACAAGATAAAAGATAAAAGATAAAAGATATGAGATACTTATTTGAGAAAACGGAAAACCTGACCAAGCGCAGACCGGAAAACATGGCTTCCAGCATCACCGCCAAGATTCTGGAAATCAGAAAAGAAAGCATCAAGAACTGCATGGGCGACCTCAACACGCTAACCCATCGGCAGCACTTCATCAAGTCCATCGACGGGGTGATGTATTACGACGACGCCCAAGCCGAGAGCATCAACGCCACTTGGTTTACGTTTGAGAACATCGTCAATCCAGTCGTTTGGATTGTCGGCGGCTCATGCCACAACAACTACAGTGAGCTCATCGACACTGCCACCAAAAAAGTCAAGGCCATCATTGCCTTGGGCAACGAAAGGGAGAATATTGAGCTGACCTTCAACGGTGCGGTAGAGGAGATCCACGCAGCCGACTCTTTGGCTGAAGCCGTCCACATGGCCTCCGCCATTGCCGAGAAGAACGACATTGTGCTCTTCTCCCCAGCCTGCAAGGACCGTGAAATGGATTATGCCAATCGTGGGAAGCTATTCGTGGAAGAAGTGAAAAACCTGACCAAATAACAACATACCGTGAGTTGGATCAATAAGATATTGAAAGGCGACCGGGTCATCTGGGTGGTGATGCTCATCTTAGGCATCATCTCTTTGCTGGCGGTTTATAGCGCCACCAGTTCCGAGGCGTATGTTCGTATCGGGGCTTACAACGAGAAGGTGCTTTTGAAGCATGCCGCCACCTTATTTGCCGGATTCGTGATGATGTTCATCGCTTCGCGCATCAATTACCGCCATTATTCGAGGGCAATTGAACTGGTGCTTATCTCCTGCTTTATCTTATTGATATTCACTTATTTCTTTGGTAGTCGCATCAACGGAGCATCACGCAGCATCATGGGATTCCAGACCAGCGAACTGGCCAAGATCGTGCTCATCGCCTACTTGGCCAAGTACATTGTCGTCTGGAACAACCGCGACTATACCTTCAAAGACCTCATCGTTCCGATCTTCCTGCCCATCATCTTGATTGTGGGTCCCATCTTCCCCGAGAACCTCTCCACTGCCGCCATGCTTTTCGTGGTTTGCATTGTGATGCTTTATATCGGGCAGATCAAATTCAGCTACATCATGGCGTTGATTGGCATCGTGGTGCTGGGCATGGGCCTTTACATCCTGACGGATGACATGGTTGCCAACATCAGGCAAAATCGCTACGAGAAAGTAGTAGCAGCCTACGAATTGCATCCTGATGACGCCAGACTGAAGGAGAAAGTCAAGAAGAAACCCCGTGTCAGCCGCGTAAAGACATGGCAAGGTCGTATTGAAGCCGCCAAGGAAGAGCGGGAAGCCAAGATTGCCGCCGGCCTCGATCCCGACCACTCACCACTACAGATTGACGACCGCAACGCACAGAAGATGTACGCCAAAATCGCCGTTGCCCGTGGCGGTCTGTTCGGCAAAGGCTCCGGCAAGAGCACCCAACGCAACTTCCTGCCTCAGCCCTTCTCCGACTGCATTTATGCCATCATCATCGAGGAATATGGCCTGGTGGGAGGCGTCTTCGTCATGCTCCTCTACATCATCCTGCTCACTCGATCCATCAGAATCATGAAGAAACGTCCCCTGACATTCGGAGCGCTGATGGCGTTCGGCATTGCCTTTATCCTCATCATGCAAGCCATGATCAACATGGGAGTATCCACTGGATTGTTGCCCGTGACGGGACAACAGCTTCCTTTCGTGAGCAGAGGCGGTTCCTCCATGCTCATGACAGGTTTTGCTGTGGGAATGATCCTGAGCGTGACAAGGAGTCTCGAAGAGCAAACCGAAGACAAAAGTCAGAAGACAGAAGAAGTAATTGAACAAGAAGAAATGGAGGTAGCCCATGAAGAATAATTTGAAATTTGTCATCAGTGGAGGAGGAACAGGGGGACATATTTTCCCTGCCATTGCCATTGCGGATGCGCTGAAGCGGAGATTCCCCGATGCGGAAATCCTGTTTATCGGTGCCCAAGGCAGGATGGAGATGGATCGTGTGCCCAAGGCCGGCTACCCTATCGAAGGCCTGTGGATCAGCGGCTTTACCAAAGACCTATCGGTGATCACCTTACCGTTCAAGCTCATCAGCAGCCTGACCAAGGCCCGTCGCATTCTGAAGCGTTTCCAGCCCGATGCCGTCATCGGCGTTGGAGGTTTTGCCAGCGGTCCCACACTGAAAGCCGCCAACTGGCTTCATATCCCAACCATCATCCAGGAACAGAACTCCTATCCCGGTAAGACCAACCGTAACGTGGGCCAAAAGGCCAAAGCCATCTGTGTGGCGTACAACGGCTTGGAGCAATGGTTCCCAAAGGAGAAGATCCACTTCACCGGCAACCCGCTCCGAGGCAATATCAACGGCAACTGCGACCGTAATGAAGCCGCGGAGTATTTCGGCGTCAAAGCCGAGCAGCCTGTTGTGCTGCTCGTCGGCGGAAGCCAAGGCGCCTTAGGCATCAACAAAGGCATCTCCGCACAGCTTGCCAAGTTCAAGGAAAGCGACATGCAACTTATCTGGCAGACCGGCAAATACTACCATGAGCAGGCCGTCAACGAAGTCAAGGCATTGGGACTGGAAGACAAAGTCAAGCCTGTGATCTTCATTGATCGCATGGACCTTGCCTATTCCGTTGCCGACGTGGTGATTTCACGTGCAGGCGCCATGTCAATTTCAGAACTCGCCTTGGTGCAGAAGCCCGTCATTTTTGTGCCGCTGCCCACCGCCGCCGAGGACCATCAGACCAAGAACGCCAAGCAATTGGTTGATGCGAATGCCGCAATGATGGTTAGGAACGATGAGACCGAGGCCAAGCTCGTCCCCACATTGCAGGACTTGCTGAACGATAAAAACAAACAAAACGAAATGAAAGCTAACATCGCCCGATTTGCACGTCCCAACGCTGCAAACGACATTGTTGAAATTATTATAGAAGAAGTCAGAAGAAAATGAATATGAGAAGGATGAAAAGTGCGTATTTTGTAGGTATCGGCGGCATTGGCATGAGCGCCCTGGCGAGGTATTACCATAGCCAAGGCATCGCTGTGGCCGGCTACGACCTCACACCGTCATCCCTCACCAAGCAACTGGAAGCGGAAGGCATGGCCGTCCATTACGAGGACAACCCAGCCTTGCTGCCAGCCCATATTGATTTCGCAGTCTACACCCCCGCGGTTCCCCAAAACCTTGACGAGTTGGTAGAGCTCCGTCGCCGAGGCATCCCCCTGATGAAACGCGCCGAAGCCCTTGGTGCCATCTCCAAAGAGCACTTCACCATCGCCATTGCGGGCACCCACGGCAAGACGACGACTACCGCCATGGTGGCCCACATTCTCAATGAGTGCGGTGTCGATATGACCGCCTTTATCGGCGGCATCGCCAACAACTTTGGCAGCAACCTGCATCTAGGTCGCACTGCCGAATCCGTGCTGGTAGTCGAAGCCGACGAGTTCGACCGTTCTTTCCTGCAACTAGCCCCCAACATCAGCATTGTCAACTCCATCGATGCCGACCACCTCGACATCTATGGCGACAAGCAGCATCTCGTGGAGAGCTTCAATGCCTTCGCACAACTGACTCAGAATACAGTCATCGTCAAAGAGGGGCTGGACATCAACGTCCCGAACCAGGTCAGTTTCGGCTTCGGGAAAGACTGCGACTACCGGGTGGAGGACTTGGATTTGCCTTTGCCCATCCCAGGCAAGCACAATCAGCTTAACGCCACCGCCGCTTTTGCAGCCGCCTCGGAACTTGGGCTGAACCCTGAGGAAATTGCCAAGGCCTTAGCCACCTTCAAAGGTGTGAAACGCCGTTTTGACATCCGCGTCAAAAACGAAAAATACTGCTATATCGATGATTATGCACATCATCCTGAAGAAATAAAATCTTGTCTGTCGGCCATAAAAGCATCGTTCCCGTCAAAACGGGTGACGCTGGTCTTCCAGCCGCACCTCTTCACTCGTACACGCGATTTTATGGAGGACTTCGCCAACGTCCTGGCGATGGCCGACGACCTGATTTTACTCGACATCTATCCTGCCAGGGAGAAGCCTATCGAAGGCATCACCTCACAAGCCCTGTTAGACAAGATCAACCTGGACAACAAATGCCTTTGCCCGAAAGAAAACCTGCTTGAGACCATTGCCAAGCGCAAGCCCGAGCTGTTAGTGACCATGGGCGCAGGCAATATCGACCGTTTCGTTGAACCGCTTCAAAACATGATCAGCCAATGGTAAAGAAGATTTTGAAAATAGCATTATGGGTGAT
>CAMYVD010000016.1 GCA_947302205.1 uncultured Bacteroidales bacterium | reverse complement strand
TTTCCGCAAGATTTTCGTAAAAAATTATTTCAAGAACGACTTCTTGAACGAAGACATCTACATTATTTGGAAAGAGAGCTGATGATCCAATCTATGCCTAAAACACAGGCTTTTACGGGTGAGCCTAAAAAACCCCTCAAATTAGAGGGGCTTTTCTGTTATCGCTGGAGGGAACATGCCGAAGCCCGCCCCTTACGTCTTAACACCGTTACCGCTCAGCACAAGTAAAGGCTGCCGTTAAGGTGAATCACGTTGAAATAATTAACAGAACTACGACTTTGGCTTTGCCACCGTGGGGCACGAGGTGTACGACGAAGATGAATTAGAAGCGGCTCTTACAGAAAATGTTACAAACCTGCTCATGGAGATGGGTAATGGCTTTGCTTTCTTGGGTAAACAGCGAGAGATTATCGTTGGGGGACGTTCTCGAAAGATAGATCTGCTGTTCTATCATATCCGTCTGCGTTGCTACGTGGTTTGTGAACTGAAAGAACGAATGGAACTGTTGAAGAAAGAATTGAAACATACCAAACGACTGATGAATAAGAACTAGTCTACATGGCATCCAATCAAAAAAGCTTCCCTAAAGGGAGGCTTTGAAATTTCCCAATCCCGCAACAGCTTCATCGAAAAAAATTGAAAATTCAGTTATCAACACCTGTTTATAAAAAAAGCGCACGCGCGAGGCTAAAACTCGCAAAAACAGCGTATATTTGCTAACTTTTAAAAGCATCCTAATACACAGGCCCTATAAGCAAAATCATAAATTATTAAATATCAAATAAATAATCATTAAATCACAAACCTTATGAAAAAGAAATTTACAATTCTAATCACAGCGGCTTTCATGCTGCTAACGATGATGGCCCGACCGGTGACGGTGTGGGGGCAAACAAGAGACACTAAAACAGATATTATGTTTGCCAAAGGGTTTGGAGGTTACACCACGAATTCATTTAGTGCAGCAGGTACTGACAGATCGGCTGTTGCCAATTCGACAAATGCAACAGGTGTAACTTATGCCATGCAAGTGTTCAATGGTTCAACGGGTGCTGTTAGAGGTAACCAATCTGGTGCTTCTAATTTTTCATGTCGAAACACCACATCATACGAAGGGTATTATATTTCTTCTGTTACGTTAAGGGTTAGTGGAGGTACTTTGGATGGAAGTACAAATGGTAGGTCGGTTGTGTATTTTGGATCTTCTGCTTATGCAAATCCCAACACTACAGCTCCCTCTGGGACTGCCACCTCTCCAAGTCCAAATTCAAGCGGACAAACCACACTTACCTGGACTAATACAGATGAAAATGTGTCATATTTCATTTTGTATAACCTTAAAACATCTGGTACTGCTCTTTCTGCCAATGCTCAAACTCCATTGACTGTTGTTTGGACGCAAAAAACCCAAAGCTCGGTTGCTGCTCCAGTATTATCTTTGGGAACAGGCACATACGGCGGAACTCAAAGTGTTGAGATTACTTGCGCGACTACTGGAGCGGACATATACTATACGCTGGATGGTATAGTACCTTCGGCAAGCAGCACTCCCTATACGGGAGCTGTCAGCATTACTGAAAGCAAAACCTTGAAAGCTATTGCAATTAAAGACAACGAAAGCAGTGCTGTTGTGACTGCGACATATACCATTTTAACTCCTCTCACAACGATGCAGGACATCTTCGATGCTGCCACATCCACGTCAACGCAAGTCGCCATCACGTTTGACAATTTTGTTGTCACCGGGAAAAATAGTGGTACCCCTTCCACTAAGGCTTATCTAACGGATGGCACAAAAGGATGTATTATTTATGAATCCAATCATGGTTTTACGGCTGGCGATGTATTGAGCGGTACAGCTATTTGCAACCTTGTTCTTTTCGGAAATGCCGCAGAACTCACAGGCTTAACTAAAAATACATCAGGTTTATCAGTCACTGAAGGAGGGGTTGTCGAACCTATATTAGCCACATACAATTCACTTAGTGCTGTAAACACAGGATCTTTAGTCACCATAAATGGTCTGAAATACAACGGAACATCCACTTTGAGAGACAGCGACAATAATCCTATTGTTTTGTCTAATACCATTTATAGCGCATCTTTGACAGATGGTAAAACATACAACATAACGGGAGTATTTGAAGTAAATTATAGTAATAAAAGAATTAACCCTCGCAGTGCAGCAGATATCGTTGAATACTCTGGACCAAGCCTGACAGCGACACCAAATGCACTCGAATTCTCATACCAGCAGGGGGCAAGTGCAGAAGTACAGACACTTTCTATTGGTGGTGAAAATCTCTCGGGCAACATCACTGTTACACTCAATGGCGAGTATTTTGCAATCTCGGCAGATGGCAATGACTGGAGCCAGCCAGCATTGACATTAAATGAACCAGGGACAATTCAAGTGCGCTTTAATTCAGGTCTCTCAATCAACAATTATGAAGGCACAATTACCGTATCTTCAGAAGGCGCGTCAAGTGTGATTGTAAATTTGACAGGTACCGTTACAGCACAGCCATACAATGTCACTTATTATGCCAACTATGAGGGTGCTGACCCTGACCATTATACAGATGTTCATTATGCAGGCGACAATGTAACATTACGCGCTGCAAACACTTTCTCATACACAGGACACGAATTCACAAAATGGAACACTGCTGCTGACGGTTCTGGCACCCCATATGAAGCAGGCGCAACTATTACAGGAATTAACGCGAACTATGAATTATACGCGCAGTGGGAAGAAGTAAGTGAAGTTACAGATGAATTGACCAAAACACTTATCAATATTTCGGGCAATAGTTACCAAACATGGACCAACATAAAAGACAAGTCAAATGCTTGTTATACCGGTCAATCTTATGGAAGTGCAACTGACATCCAAATAAGAGCAACTTCTCCTTCAGGTATTATTACAACAGTCTCAGGGGGTAAAGTTACCAAAGTAGCTGTGGTATGGGCAAGCACAACCGACCGTACATTACAAGTGTATGGAAAAAATTCAGCCTATGAAAACTTAACTGATTTATACAGTGATGACAGTGAAACTAAAGGAACATTGCTTGGTAGTATTAGTTACAGCAGTAATCAAACCGAATTGGTTATTTCTGAAGATTATGAATTCATAGGTATGCGTTCTGCAAATAATTCGATGAATTTAAGTAAAATCAGTATTACTTGGTCGACGGAAGAACCAAGTGTTGCTGCTCCGACATTCTCACCCGAAGGAGGGCAATACATTGGAACTCAAAATGTCCAAATTTCTTGCGCCACACCAGGTGCGTCAATACGTTATACACTTGACGGTAGCGACCCGACAAGCACAAGCACATTATATGAAAACGCCATCAGCGTTGCAACGACAACAACAATCAAAGCTAAGGCTTTCTTAGGTGAAGAGTCAAGTAGTATTGCTTCCGCAACTTATACCATTTTGCAACCTCTCACCACAATGGATGCAATATTTGAAGCCGCCACTTCAGCAGGTAGCACTGCAACTGATGTTTATATTACATTCAGCAATTGGGTTGTTACAGGTGTGAGCACAAACTCTAAAAGAGCTTTTGTAACTGACGGCACTAAGGGCTTTGTCATCTATGATAACAATTCGGCATTGACATTCGAAAAAGGTAATAAACTAAACGGAACGGTATTATGCAAGGTTCAACTTAGTAACGGAGCCGCACAAATCACAAACCTCAACGCAAACAATTTTGAAGAAATAACAACTGGTGAAATTATAGAAAACACAACAACAATAGCTGATCTCGAGCCTATTAATACTGGCTCTGTTGTAAATCTTGGAGTATTGACTTATAATGGCACTACATCAAAATTCGAAGACAGCAACGAAAACACCATCACGCCTTATAATGGTTTATATAATTATTCCGCATTCACAGACGGTCAGACTTATACCGTAAAAGGTGTTTATGTATATTATAATTATAATGAAATCGCTCCACGTGATGAAAATGACATTGTTGAATACAATGGTCCGAGCATCGAAGCGACTCCATCACCGTTCACGGCTCCTTCATACGTGGTAGGAACAGCTGAACCTGAATACGAAACTCTTATCGTCAATGGCAGCAACCTTACCGCAAACATTTCATTGTCATTGGGTGACAATAGCAATTTTGAAATGTCAACGGATTTGGATACTTGGAGCAGCTCATTAACACTTACCCAAACCGATGGCAGCGTAACTAATGCTGAAGTAGCCATCCGCCTGAAAGCAGGCTTGACCAAAGGCGATTACAATGGAACAGTCACTTTGAGTTCAACAGGTGCCCAAAATGTTGTCGTGAATTTAAGTGGTAGCGTTACTGGACAGACCTATGCAATTAATATTGACAATGAAATCACTGGCGGCACGATTGAAGCTGATTTGACCACCGCTGAAGAAGGTGCCACCGTCACGCTGACTGCCACACCCGATGCAGCATACAACTTCGGTTCTTGGACTGTTGAAGATGAGGACGAAAATCCAATTACTGTTTCCGACAACCAATTTGTAATGCCTGCCAGTGATGTGATGGTTACAGCAACATTTACTCCAAAAGACACCTATGCTATTACGTGCGCCGTTACTCCAGAGGGTGCGGCTCTTATGGAAGCCTCACCTGCATCAGCTTACGAAGGACAGACGGTGACCTTGACCTACACCGCCGAAGATGGCTTCACACTCTCATCCATCGTGATTACAAAGACCTCTGGCGGTTCAGCAACCGACATCACGCCTACAGCAAGCGGTGATGACTACACCTTCACAATGCCAGGATATGCTGTGACAGCTACGGCAACGTTCATTTCGGATACTTATTATGGAAGTTTTGTGAAGTTTACGGGCAGTGCAATGGAGGAAGGAGATTATATTCTTGTTTATAATGGCAAGGCAATGAATAATGACAACACGACCACTTCCAAGAAACTTGGTGCCTCAGACGTTAATATTTCAAATAGTATTATTGCCGATCCTTCAAGAAGCATCGTTTGGCATATTGCTTCAATTGGCACAGATGGACAATGGACAATTCACAATGCCTATGTGAATAAATATGTCAATGCAAGTGGATCCAGCAGTACTGATATTACATTAGTTGATAACGCGTCGTGGTCTAATGGTGCAAAGTGGAACGTATCTATTGATGAAAGCACCTATGACTTTAGTAATTTGTCTAATACCAGAGCTTTAAGATACTATAGCTCTTCTAATGCTTTCGGTCACTATTCCACAAGCAATGGTGGGCCTTTCACTTTATACAAATACACAGTCCTCACCAAGCGCACCATTACATTCAACGGCAACGGTGGAACAACCCCAACTGGAGAGACTTACACCCAAACAGTTTATGACGGTATTGCTACAAATCTCACAGCTAACCAGTTCACTAAAGAAAACTCAGCATTCATCGGTTGGTCAACCACACAAAACGGTGAGGTTGAATATGCCGACGGTGCATCGATAACCGTTTCGAGTGATATTACCCTGTATGCACAATGGTCTACCGCCTACACCGCAATGGTTGACGACGCAATTGTGGGTGGATCTGTCTTGATTAACGGCGATGAAATTGTTGAAGCTGCTGAGGGCGCTGTACTCAACTTGACATACACTTCAAATCCTGGTTACGCATTCAGTGCATGGAATGTGTATAAAGCTGACAACCCGACAGAAGCAGTTGAAGTTGAAAACAACCAATTCAACATGCCTGAATACGATGTTATCGTTTCAGCAAAATTCGATGAAGTGACAACATACTCATTGGTGACAAACGTTAACCAAATTGTTTCAGGTAAACATTATATCATTGCAACAGGATCAATCAATAACAAGTATTATGCAATAGGAGGACAAAATAGCAGCGGCTATAGAAATCCTGTTGAAGTAACTGTTGATAACAATTACATTGCTCATACGGATGGTTTATATGAGTTCGTTTTAAATGGCGACAATGAATCAGGTTGGACAATTTACGATAAAGTTACTCCTGGTTATTTCGTTTCCGGCAACAAATCATTAACAACAAATGCAAATAATGGTACTGCTTTTAACATATCTATTAACGATGAAAACGATCCAAAAGCAACTATTTCTAAGAATAGCTATTCAATACAATACAATAGCAGTAGCCCAAGATTTGCATGCTATTCGTCAAGTCAAAAAGATGTATACCTTTACATCAAATTAAACGACAACGACCTTGAATACTACGGCACTGAAATCAACTATGCTCAAGACGAGATTCCTGCTGGTGAAACCATTACCGTTGGTACAGGTTCTGTAATGACTGTTCCCAATGGGTTCACAAACGACAATCCGACAGTCCTCATCATCGAAGACGGAGGTCAGCTGATCATTTCCAACGATTTGGTTGCTGCTACCGTCAAAAAGAACATCGTTGGCCATAACCCCAGTGCTAAGGATGGTGTCACCGGTTACTGTCTGATTTCATCGCCCATCAACGATATGACCCCTGCTTCCGCCCACATGATCGCTGCCACTGCAGAAGATTATGACCTCTATCGGTTTGACCAAACAAAGAAACTTGAATGGATCAACTACAAGAGCTCTCTCGATAACGGAGGACAATTCAACCTCATGTCTGGCCAAGGTTACCTCTATGCCAACAAGGAGAATGAGACCCTCGAATTCGCCGGAACCATCTATAATGGTAATGGTATAGTATACCTAACCCTTGATAACACCTCTGCTTTTGCAGGATGGAATCTCGTGGGTAACCCCTTCACACAGGATGCCTACATCAACCGTTCCTACTACGTCATGAATAGCACAGGTAGCGAAATCCTGGCAGAAACGGTTTCTAAAGACAATGCCATCAAGCCTATGCAGGGTATCTTTGTCATCGCCAATGAAAACAACGAGCAGATGACCTTCTCTAAGGAACCCCAAAGCAGCAGCAACAACAACGGAGGCCTCACCCTCAACGTGAACCAGACAGTCAACACCCGTGGTGAAAGCAGCAACAACCTCGTTGACCGCGCCATCGTTCGCTTTGGCGTCAACGACATGCTGCCCAAGTTCCAGCTGAACGACAACAGCAGTAAGGTCTACTTCACCGAGGGCAATAAGGACTACGCCGTCGTCAGTGCAGAAGCCCAAGGCGAGATGCCTGTCTACTTCAAGGCTGCTGAAAATGGAACCTACACCATCGACTTCAGCATGGATAATGTTGAATTCAGCTACCTCCACCTTATTGATAATAAGACCGGCAACGATGTCGATCTGCGCCAAACCCCGAGCTACACCTTCGAGGCCAGCACGATCGACTACGCTTCACGCTTCCGCCTCGTGTTCAGAGCCATCGGCAACGACAACGATAGCGAAAACAACGACTTCGGCTTCTTCGACGCCAACGGAAACTTCCTGATCCTCGGCATCGAAGGCACCGCCACCCTCCAGGTGATGGATGTCATGGGCCGTGTTATCAGCAACGAGACCTTCAGCGGCGACTATAGCAAGGCTATCAATGCCTCCGCTGGCGTCTATATGCTCCGCCTCATCCAAGGCAGCAATGTCAGAACCCAAAAGGTCGTTGTTAAGTGATCATTAGTGAATTGTTGAATATTAAATTAAAACGCAATATGAAAAAATTAGCATTAACATTCGCAATCGTTCTCGGCATCAGCCTGTGCTCTTTCGCCCAATGGGGCGGCGGCCTCTTCCAATACGGTGAGGTCAGCGACGAGGACTATTACTCTGGCACGGCATGGTATGCCCTCAACCAGAACAACGAATTCCAGATCCACAAAGGTGGCGGCCTGATCATCCCCAATCTCCCCAATCACGGTGCGACTGACAACACAGACGCCCCCCTCGGTGGTGGAGCCTTGTTGCTCATCGGCTTCGGTGCCGCATACGCAATGAAGAAAAGAAGTAAGAAATAAGACTTCTGATACGAACAGAGCCGCAAATCAATTGCGGCTCTGTTTTTTTATCGAATCCCTAAAAATCGATGAACTTGCAACGATAAGCGCCAACCTGGATGAGACATTACCGCGTCGACACAGCGCTTTAAATTGGCCTGACGTTGGGCGTCATCGTCCGAAAAACATGGCTGAAGGAATCGGTGTGTAGCTTTGATGCCATCATATTGCCTTAAATCCTGGCCAAGATAGACCACCTTCAATTCATCGCACCGAGTCAACACACAAGGCTCAACATCTCCCCCATCAAATCCCGTCTTAGGCGAAAACGTCACCCAATCCAAATTGGAGGGCAATGGCCGTGTGCCGTTGGTCTCGATGGCGATACGCTTTCCGGTCTGCTCCTTGAGCGCCGCAACGAAATCCTCGTTAATGTACAGTGAAGGCTCGCCGCCGGTAAGCACAATCAACGGAGCCGCCGGATATTTGTTAATCTCCTCGATGATCACTTCGAGCGACATCATCGTACCCGTTTGGTGCTGGGTATCGCAAAAGGCGCATCTGAGGTTGCAGCCACTGAAACGCACGAAGACGGCAGGCGTCCCCGTGTGGAAGCCTTCACCCTGAAGGGAATGGAATATCTCATTAATCCTGAACATGTGGATTGCTTCGTCGTTCCTCCTCGCAATGACGGCTAGTCAAAGTTCTGCGGGGCGTCGTCCTTGATGTATGAGGCTTTGTTGTCGCGCGACTCCCATACGTCGGCACGGTAGCAGTTCGGCACGGTGTCAACAATCCAACGGGCCAGGTTCTCAGCCGTGGGGTTGAAATCGAGCACTTCGTTGATGTTGGTATGGTCAATCTTGCCGTGGATGAGCTTTTTGATCAAGGTGAAGTCGCACACCATGCCGTTGCTGTCGAGCTGCTCGGCGCGGCAATACACATTGATCTTCCAATTGTGGCCATGGAGGTTCTCGCATTTGCTCTCGTAATCGAGATACAACTGATGGCAGGCGGATATTTCTAAGGTTTTCCTAACGTAATACATAGGCTATTTGTTTTCGTATTCGGTGTGGTCTTCGATGCCAGCGGCGCGGAGGGCTTCGATGCGTTCGTGGCAGGTGCCGCATTTGCCGCAGTGCTTCTCACCGCCTTTGTAGCAGGAATAGGTCTCGCTGTAGTCCAGCCCCAAGGCCTTGCCGTGCTCGGCGATTTCCTTCTTGCTCAAATAGGTATAAGGCGCCCAAACGGTGATGTTCTCATAGGTGCCCGCCGACATGGCTTCGGACATGGCGTTGACGAACGACGGACGGCAGTCGGGATAGATGGAATGGTCGCCGGCATGGTTGGCAATCATCACCCGTTTCAGCCCGTTGCTCTCGGCGATGCCTGCGGCAATGGCCAGCATGATGCCGTTGCGGAAGGGCACTACGGTCGATTTCATGTTCTCATCGTCGTAGTTCCCTTCGGGGATATCGTCAGCCGTCATCAGCAGGGCGCTCTTGAAATAACGGTGCATGAACTCCAACGGAATCACGATATGCCTGATCCCCAAGCGCTGGCAATGGGTGACGGCACATACACGCTCACGGCCGTTCTGGGTGGAGCCATAGTCGAAGGTGATGGCCAAGGCGATTTCGTCCTTGAATTCATAGAGCATGGTCGTCGAGTCCATACCACCCGAAATGATAATCACCGAGTCTTTCATTTCATCATCGACATTAATCTATTCTTTACCATATCCTGATGATCCTTGTCGCCGTAATTGGCAAAAGGCTTGATGGAGATGCCTCCACGGGGATTGAACAGGCCGATGACTTCCAGATACTTGGGATCCATCAGCTTGACCAAATCCTTCATGATGATGTTCACGCAATCCTCATGGAAATCGCCATGGTTGCGGAAGCTGAAGAGGTAAAGCTTGAGGCTCTTGCTCTCCACCATCAGGGTGCGTGGAATGTAATTAATAATAATGTGTCCGAAATCGGGCTGCCCTGTCTTGGGGCAAAGCGAGGTGAACTCCGGACAGTCCAGCGTCACCAGATAGTCGTTCTCAGGGTGCTTGTTCTCGAAGGTCTCCAGCACCTCGGGGGTATAGTCGTAGCTATAGTGGGTGTTTTGGTTGCCCAACAGCGTAACGCCTTGCAATTCTTGTTCGTTTCTTGACATGGTCAGGATAATTTGCTGCAAAGTTAGAAAAAAATTCCGAAAACTATTTCTTCAACAGCTGCGTGACCTTCTCGCCAAGGGTACGCTCGGGATTCGGGGCCGGTGCCAGACCTATCTTGGTGTCGGGCAAGATGATGAAATACTCGGGGAAGGTGCGCACCTCGTAACGCTCCAACAACAGGATGTCGTTGCCGAGATTGAGCAAAGGCCAATCGTAACGGTGTTCCTCGAAACGCTTGCGGTGACTGGCCAACTGGTCTTTGGTGCTGACGGTGATAAGCTGTACGCTGTCCTGCCACTGGCGATGCAACTCGGCCAAGGTCTCAAACTGATGATCCACGGTAAACGAGGAGCCGTCCACAAACTGCAGCAACACCATCGTATCCTTATAGTCCGACAGCTTCACCGAAGTGCCCTCTGCCGACTGAAGCTCGAAATCGGGAGCCTCTGCGCCCTGCACGAAACGGTCGAGCCGCTCCAGCGTGTGGTTCACCAAGGCTTTGGTAGCCTTCGACTTGCTTTGTTTGCCGATGGAGCGAAGCTGTCCCCTCACCCACTGACGGCTTGAGAAGTCCTCGTAATACAAGTTGCGCAGCTGATAGATATTGACCAGGTCGGCCAACTCGGGGTTGCGGCTCGCGAACTCGTCGGTTAGGGTAAACGTCTTGAAGAGGTCCTTGAACAGGTCCATGTACGACTGGCAGTCGTAGAGCACGGGCTGGCCGTCGTAATATTCACCAATCACCTTTTTCCCTCCATCGGCGTTCATGGCCATCTGGACGGCGGCAATCCTATACCTGTCGTATTGCAGCACATAGTGGTCGGTGACATGCAGCTCATCTTGGATGGTAGCGCGGATGGAGTCGAGGTAACGGTACTGGCGACGGCGAAACAGTTCATCGACATAGCCCAGCACATAGTCGTCGATGATGGCCTGAGAGAGGACAATCTGACGGTACACCCCCTTATCGGTTGCCATCCTCACCCGTAAGGTAGGCGACTCGCGGTCGAAGTAAGAGGCGTTGGGAGCAGGCTCGGGAACGATGATGCTCACCTCGTAGGAGGCGCTGGGAACGACCACCAAGTCAACGCTCTCAAGACCCACGAAGAGGCCCGCCGGCATGGTCTTCGCCACTTCGCCTTCCAAAATGAAAAAGCCTTGGACATCGGCTGTGGTCTCGGCCACGAGGGTCTCATGCATGTTCAGCAGATCGTCATAAACCATCAGGCGCACCAAGGCCTCCGGACGATTGACACGTCCGGTGATCGTGACCTGCTGCGCCATCAATGATAACCCCAGGGTCAACAAGAGGATCGATAAAACCAAACGTCTCACTTCTTACTTCTTACTTCTTACTGCTTCCAAATTCACTTCCTCAGGCACAAACCTCGACGTATCTCCCCCATTCTTGTAAATGTCGCGCACCACGCTGGAGCTGACACCTACCAGCTCGCTTTCGGTCAGCAAGAACACGGTTTCCAATTCAGGATGCAGGCGCTTGTTGGCGTGGCAGATCATGTTCTCGTACTCGAAGTCGGAGCCGCTGCGGAGGCCACGGATGATGAAGCGCGCGCCCACTTTCTTGCAGAAGTCGGCGGTAAGGCCGTCGTAGCTCTCAACGATAATGTTCGGGTAACCGGCAAAGACATCCTTCGCCCATTGGATGCGGTTTTCCAAAGGAAACGTGGAGCGCTTCTCCATGTTGACGCCAACGGCGACGTAAATGATGTCGAACATCGGCAAGGCTCTCAGCACGATGGAACGGTGGCCGAGGGTGATGGGATCGAATGATCCGGGAAATACGGCTATTCTTTTCATAGTTGGTAGTTGTTCAGTTGGAAGTTATTCAATTCTTCCCCAAGGGTTTCGGAGATGGAACGATAAGTATTCTTAAGGAACCATTCAAGGTCATATTTGCTAAGAAAAGTGACCTCGGTGATGTCTTCGTCAAGTTGCGGGTTGACGTGGCTTTCATCCGCCGCCTCCATCAGGAACCAGGAGGTCTGCTTCAGGCGCCATTCGTCCTCATAAAGGTAGCAATGCCATGACGAGGGCAGCTGACGGATGATCTTCAAGCCCATGAATCCCGTCTCCTCCTCCACCTCGCGGAGGGCGGCGGTGGCTGCATCCTCCCCTTCCTCGATATGACCTTTGGGCAGGTCAGGGATGCCATGACGCTGGATGGCGGCAAACTGGCGGTCTTTCACCACCACACCACCGGCAGCGGGAGCCATGGAGAAGGTTCGGCACAACGCAGCCGACAGCACTTCCGGGCTGACATGGTCGATCACCACGTCCTCGGTAAGGTCCACAACCAGCCATTGACGAAGAAAATTATGGATTTTTTCAACCTCATAAGACTCTAATTGTTGGGATGTTACGTCCAAAATCAGGTCTTTTTCCTCAATATTTGGAAAAATCAAAGCGCGTTGTTCATAAAAAATCTTGTACATTTGTAACCGAAATCATGGGTTTTTCAAACCGCAAAAATAGACAATTTATGAAATATGACGACTCCTCGCTGATTTTAGCAAACCATCTTTTGCAAATCAAAGCCGTAAAACTCAGCCCGAACAAGCCGTTTACCTGGGCCTCGGGATTGCACAGCCCGATTTACTGCGACAACCGTGTCACCCTGTCGTATCCGGCAGTGCGCACCTTTATCCGTCAGCAGTTTGTGGAGCAGATGATGCAGCATTTCGGCAAGCCTGACGTCATTGCCGGCGTCGCTACGGGAGGCATTGCCCAAGGCGCTTTGGTGGCACAGGAGCTGGGACTGCCGTTCTGCTATGTGCGCTCCGAGAAGAAATCGCACGGCATGCAGAACCAGATTGAGGGCGTCGTCGAGTCGGGACAGTCGGTCATCGTCATTGAGGACTTGGTCTCCACCGGCAAGTCGAGCTTATTGGCTGTTGACGCGCTCCGCGAAGTCGGCGCCAACGTCAAAGGCATGCTCGCCATCTTCACCTACCAACTGCCTACGGCCGCCGAGAACTTCAAGGCCAAGGACTGCGAGCTGTACACCCTGACCAACTACGAAACCCTGATCCACAAGGCCATCGAGGAGAACTACATCAACTCCGACGACCAGCAGTCGCTCTTGGAATGGCGCAAGGATCCCCAAGCTTGGTCGGATCAGCACTAAACGAACTTGATCTCTTTGATATCGTAAACGTATTGCACGCCTGACTCGTCAACGGCCTCCAATCGGCCAAACGGGTCTATTCCGATGATTCGGCGTTTTACCCTAATTCCATTGACCTCATACTCAGCCCAGGTCTGGTAACGATACAGACGGCTTAAGTATCCTTTCTTGATTTCGTTGATGCCTTGAAGCGTACGCAACTGCTGGATCCATCGGTCCACGGCTTCAACCAATTGATGGAGCAAGGGCTCCAAAGCCACTTCTTGGTTGAGGATCATCTTCATCGAGATCGGATGTGTCGGCCAGTCTTGGAAATGCATTTGATTGACATTCAATCCTATGCCGATCACGGAAACGCCCATGTCCATGCCATGGATGGTACTGTTGACCAGGATTCCGCATAGCTTTCGGTGGCCAAAATAGAGGTCGTTGGGCCATTTTACGGAGAGTGTTTCGGAGGGCAGCCTTTGGTCGAGCACCTCAAGCAGCCCCAAAGGGACCGCCTGCGAGAGCAGAAACTGGTCAGCGGCCTTCAGGAACGTCATGTCAACGCCCATGCTGAAGGTGAGATTGGCGCCAGGCTCGCTCTCCCAGGTGTTGGTCCCCATGCCCTTGCCTGCGGTCTGCTCATCGGCATAGACCACGCAACGGGCACGTTCTTTTTCAGGGATTTCCTGAAGATAGGCATTGGTCGATACGGCCTTCTCCAGATGAAGGAATCGGAAAGGCATCATCTGACGACTGTTCTCCAAGCCTTGTCGCCTACCTTGACGGCATAAACGCCAGCGCCGAAGCCGCTGAGGTCTATCTGGAGCTGACCCTGGGCGACACCCGTATAGACGCATTGTCCCGTCAGGTTATAGACGGCAACAGCCTGCTCGCCCTCACAAACAACATTGATGAGGCCAGAGGTCGGGTTGGGGAAGATGCGGGTCATCCCGTCTTGGGCTTCTGCAACATCCGTAGTGGCTCCGTAGGAGAATTCATTGCTCAGGCTGTCTTTGAACGAAGTTCCTGAGAACAGCGTCTTGTTGCCTGCCTTCACATAAAACATGCCGGTTCCCGAGAGGCCGTCGCCACCAGCGTCATAGACCGTCAGGTCGTAGCAGCCGTCATCCGTAACCTCAAGGATCTCATTGTAGGAGTGGGAAGCTTCCGTATAGGGGCCGCCTTCCTGAACCGTCTCACCGGTGGTCAGGTTGGTCAGGCGCCAGGTGGTTTCCTGGGGGTTGGCATCGGTTCTGATGGTCAGCTTGAAGGTCACATCCGAATTCTCCGGGGATCCATCAAAGTTGGTGGAAATCACATTGTTCTGTGGAACTTGGTCCGCATTGCCGTTGACACTGACAATCCTGACTTCCATCGTGTTTTTCTCCAGTACAGGGAACTCGACTTGCCCCAATTCGATGGTGGTTTCCTCGAAAAGTCCCAAATTGCCGGTCCACTCCATGGTTTTCACCACTTCTTCGTTGACGAGCACTTCCAATCCAGCAGAGGTCATCGTCTCATTGCCGTTGTTGATCATGGTAATGACTGGCTCGGACACACCGCTGCAGTTCATGCTTTTCACATTGGAAAGCCCTGTGACGGCCGCTTCATAATCATAGAAAGGCACTATCGATTCACTCGACTTACAAGCTTGGAACACCTCTTTGGTATTCGTCGTCTGGACCCAGGCGATGGCGTCGATCTGGCCAACATTGTACACATTGGCCATTTCCCATGTGAAAGAGTAGGCGAAATAGTCGCCAGCCACCACCGTGCCCAACACGGTACCCCCCGCTGCAGGAAGGAGCTTCTTCATCACGCTGTAGAAATCGCGCTCGCCATTGCTTCCCGGGGCCGAATTGAAATGGATTTCATTCTCAATGACGCCAACATAAAGTCTCGGCGAACCCGTAAGATCAGCCAAGGCACGGCCCATCACATGCACCGTGACGGTATTGGCGGCTTCATCGACATCGCATCTCAGGCGCATCTCCAAGGGAGATTGGATCGTAAGCCAGTTGTTGATGGCATTCTGGTTGATGCTGCCAGGAACATTGGTGACGGCGTTGTACCTGATTCCATCGACGACCGTCCATGGGACCGAGTTGATATTGTAAACGCCCCTCCTCGCATTGTTGTCGGTCGTATTGTGCTGGTACATCGGATCGTTGGAACCAGGCCAACTCATGTGGTATTTGATGGCGGCAATGTGTTCGGCATTGTTGGCAATGAGCGCATCCATCGAAGGGTTCTGGGACGCGCAGGGGCCGCAACTCGTATTGGTAAAGCACTCAAACAGCAGCACACGCTCGGTTTGGGCGTTGATTTTGAGAACAAAAAGCATCATCAGGGATGCCAAGAGAAAAGTAGTTTTTTTCATCATGATTAAGAATTTGTAGATTTTGATGCAAAATTAGATTTTTTTCATAACTTTGCAAGTTGATTTTAATCATTAAATAAAAATAGACTTAAAATATGAAAAAGACATTTTTTACCTTAATGCTCATGGCCGCCGTGTCATTCATGTCGGCCCAGAGCCTCCAGTTTGAAAAGGATGGCGAGGTTTACCAAGACGGACAAACCATCATAGCCACGTTCGAATCATTTGAATATGTCGTTCACCTGCACATCCGCAATCTCACCGATAATGACCAGGCAGTCATGGTGGAACAGAACGTAACCGTCCCCGCAGAGGGCGCCATGGCCTACATGTGTTGGGACCAATGCTTGGCTCCTAACACCTTCCTCGTTGACGGACCCGTGCCCGTTCCTGCACAAACCCTGTCAGAGAATGAACTGTCGGGCCATGTCATGTACGAAGCGGAAGAGACTACCGTGGTGACGGTGACTTACACCGCCTATGACCGCGCCAACCCTGACGAAAGAGTCTCCATCAATGTGCTTTTCGGCCCCCAAGCCGGAACTGAGGAGTACACCGTGAATCTGGGCCAAGCCTACCCCAACCCCGCTAGCGGCCAAGTACACTTCGACTTCAGCGGCAATGACAATGCAAGCGTCAAGGCCGTGATTTACAACCTCCTCGGTCAGGAAGTGAAGTCGCAGTTCGTCAATGGTGTCCAAGGCAGAATCACCTTCAGCGTGGATGACCTCCAGCCTGGCATCTACTTCTGCAGCTTCCAGATTGGCAACGAGATGGTGAGAACCGAAAAGTTCATCGTAAAGAGATAAGATGATCACTGAAGAGCAAGCCAAGCAAAACATCCGCGAGCTGATCGAATACATCGGCGACAATCCCGACCGCGAGGGGCTGAAAGCCACTCCCGACAGGATCTTACGGATGTTCAAGGAGATGTTTCGCGGTTATGACCCGAGCCAAAAGCCCGTCATCACCACCTTCCCCAACGGACAGGACGGCATCATCTATGACAACATGGTCATCGACAACGGCCCGTTCTACTCCGTTTGCGAGCACCACTGCCGCACTTTCTTCGGTGAGTATTGGTTCGCCTATATCCCGAACAGGAAAGGCAGAATCCTGGGCCTCTCCAAGATCGGCCGCGTCATCGACTACTGTTCCTCGAAACTGCAAGTGCAGGAGCGCCTGGTGCAGGAAGTGGTGGAAGTGCTGACCGAGGCCTTGGGCGAGGAGAATCCGCCACGCGGCATGGCCCTGATGATGAAGGGGCGCCACATGTGCAAGGAAAGCCGTGGCGCGCGCAAGGAAGGCTACATGATCTCAACCTACCTCACCGGAGTGTTCAAGTCGGACCTCAGGGTCAGGAACGAATTCATGTCGTACATCAAGGAATGGCGTCCATAATTCACATTTTTCAAGAAACAAACAGCAATCAAACGAAATAATTCCTATTTTTGTAGCACAATTCCAAGTTCTGAAGAAAGATGGCTGAGATGAACATCATATTGTCCGAGATTGAGGTCAAGGTGAGGAAGCTCATCGATGCGAATCGTCAGCACATTGAAGAAAACAGACGTTTGGCGAGTGAGAACAAAGCGCTTCGCGAAGAAAACGAGGCGTTAGTCCAAACAAACCGGGAGTTGCACGAAAAGATCAATAAAACCACAATTGTAAACGCACTCGGTAACAACGAGGAAGAGATTAAAGAAGGAAGGAAGCTCATCAAGGAGTTGATCAAGGAAATCGACCAGTGCGTCTCAATTTTGAACACTAAAGAGTAAGTCAGATAAAGCGTCAGCACCATGGAAGAAATCACAATCAATATTGTCATTGCCGACAAGTCGTACAAGTTGACAGTGTCCAAGGCTGACGAGGAGATGGTGCGGAAAGCGGCCGCCATGATCAACGACAGGATCAAGTCATATTCGGCCCATTATGCCTTCAAGGACATGCAGGACCTGCTGTCGATGACGGCCTTGCAATTTGCCACCTCCACCGTGAAATACGAGAAGGAACTTGCCTATAGGGATCAGGATTTGGGACAAAAGCTCAACGACTTGAACGCCTTGCTGAGCGATCAAGCATAATAGTTCTTTGAAAGTATAGATACTGTCTGTCCGAACGCATCAGGTAAACTCAACATTAAAATCAAATCAACAGGTTTACTCGTGTACTGTAAAAACAGGCCTCATCCTCTCCGGAGGAGCACTTTGGTGCCGGTGGACGTTTGCGCAACGCGGTGACCACAAGCGTGTCTTTTAGGGTTTATTCTTTTCCCTTTAGGACAGACAGTTTCTTTTTTCTCTCGCCCCCTGCATCCGAGTAAAACAGAAGTAAAATGTTATTACTCACAGCCAATTTAACCATCATCCTACCTATCGCAGGCCTTATCGTGGGCTTGGCCTTAGGTTATTTCATCACCGCTACCCTACTTAAGAAAGCCGTAACCAAGGAAGCCAACGCATACCTTGATGAAGCCAAGGAAAAAGCCGAGGTCATCAAGAAAGAACGCATCCTCCAAGCCAAGGAGAAATTCCTGCAAATGAAAGACGAGCACGAGAAAGCTTGCAACGAGCGCAAGCGTGAGCTGCAGAAGACCGAAAACAAGGTGAACCAGATGCAGCAGCAGGCCAACCAGAAGATGGAAGAGATCCAGCGCAAGAGCAAGGAAGTGCAGACCCTACAGGACAAGCTGACTGCGCAACAGGAAGCCGTCAACAAGCGCAAGGCTGAACTGGACCACATCTACGAGGAAGAGTCGAAGAAACTGGAAAGCATCTCAGGCCTCTCCGTCAAGGACGCCAAGGAGCAACTCATCGAGCTCATCAAGGACGACGCCAAGGCCGAAGCCATGGTGTATGTCAAGGAGATCACCGAAGACGCCAAGATGACCGCCCAGCAGGAAGCCAAGAAAGTGGTGCTGGAGACCATCCAGCGCACTGCCGCTGAGACCGCCATTGAGAACACCGTGAGCGTGTTCAACATCGATAACGACGAGATCAAGGGACGCATCATCGGTCGTGAAGGCCGTAACATCCGTGCCCTCGAAGCCCTCACCGGCGTGGAAATCATCATCGATGACAGCCCGGACGCCATCCTGCTTTCAGGCTTTGACCCAATCCGCCGTGAGATCGCCCGCCTGTCGCTCCAGAAGCTGGTCACCGACGGCCGCATCCACCCCGCACGTATCGAAGAGGTGGTTCACAAGGTGGAGAAACAAGTGGAACAGGAGATCATCGAGACCGGTAAGCGCACCGTGATCGACCTCGGCATCCACAACATGGCCGCCGATTTGATCAAGATGATCGGCCGCATGAAATACCGTTCCTCCTACGGACAGAACCTCTTGCAGCACTCCATCGAGGTTGCCAAGCTGAGCGCCACCATGGCTGCCGAGCTGGGCCTGAACCCCAAGACCGCCAAGCGTGCCGGTTTGCTCCACGACCTCGGCAAGGTCGCTGAGAATGAGGAAGAGCTGCCGCACGCCATCCTGGGCATGAAGGTCGCCGAGAAGTTCAAGGAGAAACCCGACGTATGCAACGCCATCGGTGCCCACCACGACGAAATCGAGATGGAAACCCTGATCGCTCCCATCGTCCAGGTGTGTGACGCCATCTCCGGCGCACGTCCAGGGGCACGCCGCGAAGTCGTTGAGGCTTACATCCAGCGCCTGAACAAGCTGGAGGAGATGGCCATGAGCTACCCAGGCGTGGTGAAGACCTACGCCATCCAGGCCGGTCGTGAACTCCGCGTCATCGTGGGTGCCGACAAGGTCACCGACCAAGACGCCGACCGCATCGCCTACGATCTGTCAAAGCAGATTCAGAACGAAATGACCTACCCGGGCCAAATCAAGATTACCGTAATCCGCGAGACACGTGCAGTGAGCTTCGCAAAATAACAACAAGCTATGGAAAACGACCAATTCAAGCTGCCCGAGAACGCACAGCGCGAGCTGAAGCCGGGCGAAGAGTACGAACCCATTCTCTCCAAAAACAAGAAATACCAGGAAGTCACAGTATGGTCTGTGTGCATCGGCCTGGTGATGACCATCCTGTTTTCGGCTGCCGCCGCTTACCTTGGCCTGAAAGTCGGCCAGGTGTTTGAGGCTGCCATCCCGATTGCCATCATCGCCATCGGCCTCACGGGACTGACCCGCAAGAATGACGCCTTGTCGCAAAACGTCATCATCCAAAGCATCGGCGGATGCTCAGGCGGCGTGGTGGCTGGCGCCATCTTCACCCTGCCTGCCCTCTACATCCTGCAAGGCAAGGGCTACCAGATTGAGATCAACTTCTGGCAGGTGTTCATCGCCTCGTTGCTTGGCGGCATCCTGGGTATCCTGTTCCTCATCCCCTTCCGCAAGTATTTCGTGAAGGAGCAGCATGGCAAGTTCCCCTTCCCTGAAGCTACTGCAACGACCCAAGTGCTGGTCAGCGGACAGAAAAAGGGCAAGGACTCTCTCCTGCTCGTCGTCAGCGGCTTGATTGGCGGTTTGTATGACTTCATCGTTTCGACTTTCGGCTGGTGGTCGGAGACCGTCACCACCCGTATGATGGGCTGGGGCGCGGCTTTGGCAGACAAGGCCAAGCTGATGTTCAAGGTGAACACCGGCGCTGCTGTCCTTGGCTTGGGCTACATCATCGGACTGAAATACGCCTTCATCATCTGCTGCGGTTCCATGTTGGTGTGGTTCATCATCATCCCAGGCATGAACCTCATTTGGGGCGACCAGATCATCGACTTGATGAACACGGGTGTCACTGCCACCATTGGCTCGATGGCTCCTGAACAGATTTTCAAGGACTATGCACGCCACATCGGCATCGGCGGCATCGCCATGGCCGGTGTCATCTCGATTATCAAGTCGTGGGGCGTCATCAAATCTTCCGTGGGACTGGCTGCCAATGAATTCAAGGGCAAGAAAGCCTCCAATGAACCTGTCGACCGCACCCAGAGCGACCTCTCCATGAAGACCGTTGTCATCGGCATCGTGGCCGTGTTGATCGTCACCTTCCTGTTCTTCTGGTTCGGCGTGGTACACAACTTCGGCCATGCCTTGATCGGCATCCTGGTTGTGGCCGTCATCGCCTTCCTGTTCACCACCGTGGCCGCCAACGCCATTGCCATCGTGGGCAGCAACCCCGTGAGCGGCATGACGCTGATGACCCTGATTCTGGCTTCGTTGGTGATGGTCGCCGCAGGACTAAGCGGTCCTGGCGGCATGACCGCCACTTTGATCATCGGCGGTGTGGTGTGTACGGCATTGGCCGTGGCAGGCGCTTTCATCACCGACCTAAAAGTAGGCTATTGGATTGGTACAACGCCCAAGAAACAAGAAATATGGAAGTTTGTCGGCGTCGCTGTGGCCGCTGCCACCGTGGCTGGCGTGATCATGGTGTTGAACAAGGCCTACGGCTTTGTGGGTGAAGGCGCATTGGTCGCTCCACAGGCCAACGCCATGAGTGCCGTCATCGAACCGATGATGTCGGGCGGCAGCGCTCCTTGGCTGCTTTACGGCATCGGTGCCGCCATCGCCCTGATCCTCAACTTCTGCAAGGTACCCGCTTTGCCTTTCGCCTTGGGCATGTTCATCCCGATCGACCTGAACATCCCGTTGCTCATCGGCGGTGCCATCTCATGGTACGTCAGCTCACGCAGCAAGGACCAGAAACTCAACGATGCCCGCTACAACCGTGGCACCCTGATCGCCTCTGGCTTCATCGCCGGTGGTGCCTTGATGGGTGTGGTCAGTGCCATCTTGCGCTTCGCCAACGTTGACCTGATGGCCCGTACCGCCGACGGCGGCTTCTTCAACGAGCTCCCACTGGCCGGCTTGATTGCCCTCGTCATGTACATCGCCATCATCGTTTACATGATTTGGGATTCAAAACGTGCTAAAGTAGAGGAATGAAAAGAGTCGGCCATCTCATAACGCTGTTATTGGTGGCATCGCTGCCCCTGTTTGCGGAGCATGTCGATCCCGAGACCGCCCGCAAGGTGGCGACTACCTTCTTGAACAACAATGGCGCAAAGGCAACGCAACTCATTGACCTTACGAAAGAGGCCGGTTTTGACAACCTTTATGTTTTCGACGCCAATCCTGGATTTGTGGTGATGGCTGCCGACGACTGCGTGAAACCCATTTTGGGGTATTCCCTGACTGGAAAATTTGTGGCCGAAGGGATGCCGGAGCATGTGGCTTCGTGGATACAAGGGTACAGCGATGAGATACAGTATGCCATTGACCACCAGATGAGAGCCTCTTCGGAAACATCAAAATTATGGAAGGATTTGGCCGAAGGGAATGGCAAGACAGGGAGAGCCAACGTTGTGGTTTCCCCATTGATTCAAACCAAGTGGAACCAAAACAAGTATTACAATAGGCAATGCCCAGTCGCATCAGGCGGTCCGGACGGACATGCTTTTACAGGCTGTGTAGCCACTGCCATGGCGCAAATCATGAATTATTGGCAGTACCCTTCGCGTGGCTTCGGATCCTACTCCTATCTATGGAATGGGCAAACTTTGACCGCTGACTTTGGCACAACCACTTACGATTGGGCCAATATGGCCGATTATTATGAGTATTATTATTCCGATCCATTAGGGAATGCCACTTGGCTACCTTCAAATTTTCATACCCCTGAAAGAATAGATGCTGTAGCCACGCTGATGTATCACTGTGGCGTTTCAGTAGACATGAACTATGGAGGTGGAAGCAGTGGAGCCCCAACCAACCTCGTTGCTGACGCCTTGAAAACCTATTTCAACTACAATCCTGCAGTTACATTCAAACAAAAAACCTCCAATTATGGGGCATCTGTGTATTACACTGATGAAGAATGGATTGATATGGTGAAAGAGGAATTGGATGCACACCGCCCATTGGAATACTGCGGGAATCACCCAACTTCATCAGGAGGCCATGCTTTCGTTTGCGACGGCTACGACGACAGCGACTATTTCCATTTCAACTGGGGATGGGCCGGACATTATGACGGTTATTTTTCCCTTGACAACTTGGATACTGGCGCGAATAGTGGCGAAGCCGGCGCTGGCAATGGTGTTTACACAAGAGACCAAGGTGCTGTTTTCGGCATCCGCCCATCCAATTGTACAGCAGAGGTCCCAGACAACTTGACCTACACCCAAAACGGTCGAACGGTTACCTTCCTTTGGGATACAGCCTCTGGTGCGGCAAGCTACAACGTTTACCGCGACTACAATTATATCGGCAATTCCGCCACTGATTTCTTTGTCGAAACAGCCCCTTATGGAACCCATGTTTATACGGTGCGCAGTGTGGATGGCAATGGAGCGTTATCCTTATCTTCCAACATTGTAACCGTTACCGTTGAAACCGTCAATGATTTGCAGGTGACCGCATCGGGAAACCAGGCCACTTTAAGCTGGACGGCTCCAAAATGGTGCTATCCCGAAACGTCGGCTGGCATTTTAACCTATGGCGATGGAACCTTTGAAAACAATGTAGGCTTTCTAGGAACCGCAAATATGTATTGGGGACACAGGTACCTTGCCGACAATTTAACCTCTTTTTCAGACATGGTGATCTGTAAACTTTCGTTTTATTCACGTGTCCCTGGCCGTTACGAGTATTTTATCTACAAAGGCACCAATAATCCAAATTCCCAGTTGGCCCACGGTTCTTTCGTCGTTTCCATCAATGGATGGTTTGAAATAGCATTGGATGAAAACATTGAAATTGACGACAGTCAAGACTTATGGGTCTTCTTCTATGATCCCGAAGCCAAAGACTATCCAGCTACATTTTGCAATTTCACAGACCACACAGAAGGCTGCTATTACTCTGATACCGACCCTCTTTCAGCTCCTCTTGACACTTTCGACGGTACCGCTTGGCTCATCCGCACCCACCTCACCGATGGCACTTACACCTACAACCTATACCAAGACGGAACAAGGATTGCCCAAGACCTCAGTGCCACCACCTACAATGCCATGCTGAACCATAACGCTCCCAACTTGTTTACCGTAAGGACCAACTACTACGGCGGTGTATCCGCATCCTCCAACATGGTGGGTGTCACCATGAGCGAGGCCGAGCTCACTTCCTTGGAAATAGCCTCCAACGACAAGATAACCCTCACTAGCGGCAGTTCCCTTACCGTTACCGGTGAGATCTCTAACATTGACCCCGCCAACCTCATCATCGAAGATGGTGCCCAATTGATCCATCCCAGCAGTGCCGTTGAGGCGACGCTCAAGAAATCCATCAACGGTTATGGCAACGACAATACCGTGAAAACAGGCTGGTATACCATCGCATCGCCGGTTAACGGCTGCAACACCGGGATCGCCATAACGGAAACTACATATGACCTCTATGCCTATGACGAGCCCTCGCAGGTTTGGCTGAACCAGAAAGTGCCGGCCAACAACCTCACCTCGTTCGCGGAAGGTTATGGCCTGCTCTATGCCAATAGTTCCAACCAATCCCTAAGCTTTGCCGGATCCATGAAAGCCACCGACGATGAAATCGCTGTCCCGTTGAGCTATTCCGAAACCAGTGGAGACCTGAAAGGATTCAACCTTATGGGCAATCCGTTCACACGCAACCTCGTCTCGGGCAACATCACCATCGGAGGCACCGCCCTCACCATTTATTACGTAGTGGAAGGAGGATCCGAACTGGAGACTCGCGACATCGCCACCTACCCCATCAAGCCTGGCCAGGGCTTTTTCGTTCAAGCCACAGCACAGGATCAAGCATTGGTATTCAATCCCAGTTCGAAGAGAAGCCAGGATGACTACAAGCCTTCATTCATCAGAATCGAGGCTGGCAACGACCTGTTCACCGACAGGGCTTACGTGCAATTGGGGGAAGGCAACATCCTGCATAAGATGACGCTGAGGGACGATTTGCCAAAGGTATATTTAGCCAATAACTATTCCGCAATCGTTGTCGATGAAACCGCAAGTGAGATTCCCGTCCATTTCAAAGCGGCGGAAGATGGCACCTATACCCTCAGCATCAACGCTGAAAACACGGGGTTGGAGTACCTCCACCTCCTAGACAACCTCACGGGTGCCGACATTGACCTGCTGCAAACCCAGAGCTACGCATTTGAAGCCACAGCCAGCGACTACGAAAGCCGATTCCGCTTGATTTTCAGCGCCAATGGCAACCCCAACGGCAATTCAGCCGACCTCGAAGGCAGTGTGACGCATGTGATGGACGTGACGGGCCGTATCGTTGGGACAAGCATCCATGAAAACATGAAACCAGGGGTCTACATCCTGCGCACCGTCAACGGAAACGAAACCAAAACAGAAAAAATCATCATTAAATAACAGCTTATGAAATACAATCGCGTACTTTTGAAACTTAGCGGCGAAGCCCTGATGGGCAGCCAGCAATACGGCATCGACCCGCAACGCTTGAACGACTATGCCGACGAGATCATTGAGGCTGCCAAGAGCGGCGTACAGATTGGCATCGTCATCGGCGGCGGCAACATCTTCCGCGGCCTGCAAGGCGCTTCCAAAGGCATGGACCGCATCCAAGGCGACTACATGGGCATGCTCGCCACCGTCATCAACTCGATGGCACTGCAATCCACCATCCAAGGCAAGGGACAAAAAGCCACCCTGCTCTCCGGTCTCTACATCGACCGCATCGCCGACACGATGAGCAGCGCCAAGGCCATCCGTCTGCTTGAGGAAGGCCACATCGTGGTGATGGGCGCCGGCACCGGCAACCCCTTCTTCACCACCGACACAGGCTCAGCCCTCCGCGCCGTGGAGATCAAGGCCGACATCATCCTGAAAGGCACCCGCGTGGACGGCATCTACACCGCCGACCCCGAGAAAGACCCCACCGCCACCAAGTTCGACCACATCACCTACGACGAAGCCTACCAGCGCAACCTCAAGGTAATGGACATGACCGCTTTCACCATGTGCAAGGAAAACAACATGCCCATGTATGTGTTCGACATGAACACCAAGGGGAATCTGCTGAAGGTTCTCAAGGGAGAGGAGATTGGGACTCTTGTAACGAAATAGTTAGGAGTTAATCAACTTATGAAGCGGAAGCATCATCTTCGGAAAGTCAGGAACAAGACCAGCCGGAAGCTGGATTACGTGCTTTTGGGCGTGGTCCTGTTGACGGCTTTTGGCCTCCGCTTCTGGAAGAACGGGTTGTGGTCGGGACTGCTGTTTGCCCTGCTCAACACGGCCGCCATAGGACTCATTTACTTCATCGGCAAGCTTTGGAACTGCCGCAAGACCGGCTTGCTGGCTGCCGCTTTCTTCGCTGTCAGCCAACTCACGATGTTTCAAGGACGACTGCCGGAGATTACCACCCCATGGCCAGTACTCATCGTGGACCACCTGAGGTACAGCATGTATGATTCCTACCTCTTGATGTTCGCCACGGGGCTACTGGTGATCCTGCCTTTCATCCTTGGCCGTTGGAACAAGAAAGTGCGCATCATTGGCTGGGTCAGCATCGCTGGTTTCCTGGTCGTCCCATTGTACTTTTTCCCCTTCTTCATCATCACCCTTTTCTCATTCTACCGTACCAGCACGATGACCAAGACCCAAACGGCAATCTCGGTCATTGGATTGCTTTTCATCGGAACTTGTGCCTTGATTTTATAAAAATTGTTATTTTTGCACTCAAATCTCTTGAACTATGACTGAAGATTCTCAATTTGTATTAGACGAAGCCACTGAAAGCATGGACAACACCATCAAGCACTTGGAGCATGAGTTTCAGGGCATCAGGGCAGGAAAAGCCAGTCCGGCTATGCTGAACGGCGTTATGGTTGAATACTACGGCACAACGGTGCCCATCGAGCAGACGGCCAACATTGGCTGCACCGACGCCCGCATGATTGTGGTGCAACCCTTCGACAAGAGTGCCCTCAACAACATCGCCAAGGCCATCCTCAATGCCAACCTGGGCTTCAACCCCATCAACAACGGTGAAATCCTCCGTATCGCAGTCCCCGCCCTCACCGAGGAACGCCGTAAAGAGTTGGTGAAGCGCACCAAGACCGCTGCTGAAGATGCCAAAGTGGGCATCCGCAACATCCGTCGCAACGCCAACGACGAAGCCAAGAAACTTGAAAAGGATACCATCTCGGAAGACGAGTCGAAACTGCTTCAGGAAGAAATCCAAAAGCTCACCGACAAATACATCAAGAAGATTGACGACCTCACCGAGTTGAAGTCAAAAGACATTCTGACCGTGTAAATGAAAAAGGAGCCGTTTGGCTCCTTTTTCGTTTATAACACATTCTCTATCGCCATCCCGAACAGCTGCTCCAACGTCAGGCCGAAACAACGCGCTTGCGATGGAATGATGCTTGCGTCCGACATGCCTGGAACGATGTTCGCCTCGATAAAGAAGACGCCTTCGTCGCTGACGATGTAGTCCATACGGACAAAGCCCTTACATTCCAGCTTCTCATACAGCATCGCCGTGGTAGCCTTGATTTCAATTTCGAGGTCCTCATCCACTTGGGCAGGCGTGATCTCGTCGCATTTGCCAGCGGTGTACTTCGCTTCATAGTCGAAGAACTCATTCTTGCTGCAAATCTCGGTAAGCGGGAACACCATCATTTTGCCTTTGTAGCACATGGCACCGCAGCCAAACTCACGACCGTCAACGAACTTCTCGCACATCACCTGATTGCCTGCGGCCATGGCGGTTTCAACAGCAGGAACAAATTGCTCAGCCGTCTTCACCTTGGTCACGCCCACGCTGGAACCGTTGCACGTAGGCTTCACGAACAAAGGCAGTCCCAATTGATTGATGATTTCGTCCGCATCGTAGGCATCACCCTTATTGATCAGCACCGAAGGCGACACCTTGACATCGTAGGAAGCTACCACGCGTTTGCAAAAGTCTTTATGGAAGGTAAGCGCGCATGTGGTCAGGTCGGAAGAAGTGCAAGGGATACCCATCAGCTCCAGATAGCCCGACAGTGGACCGTTTTCGCCCGGCTCGCCGTGAACCGCATTGAAAGCCACGTCAAACTTGATCTTGCGGCCATCCACCTGAACGGAAAAATCGTTCTTGTCAACGTCCAAATGGGTGCCGTCTTCCAGGAGACCATACCACCCTTTCTTGGAAACCACCACGATCATTGAATTGTAAAGCTTCGGGTTAAGGTTGTTTTTCACCACCTGGGCACTCTTGATGGAAATCTCAAATTCACCAGAATCTCCACCACAAACTATCGCTATATTCTTCATATCCAAAATAATTATTAAATTTGCCGCTAAATTAGTAAATATGGGAAAACTATCGTTTCTAAAACAAAAGAAATTCTATATCAACCTGTTGGTGATTATCTTATTGAGTTTCATCGTTTTATGGTTGACCATAAAATTACTGAACGTTTATACCAGGCATGATAAGGTCTACGAACTGCCCGATTTCACCGGCATGACCACCGAAGAAGTCGAAAAAACCTATGGCAAAGACTACAATTTCATCCTGATTGACAGCGTGTATTCCAAAACGATGGCACCGGGCACCATTGTCCAACAGGATCCCTTGGCGCAATCCAAGGTCAAGCAAGGCCGCAACGTGTATTACATCATCGTGGCCAAGACGCCTGAAAAGACCAACATGCCCAATTTGAAAAACCTCTCGTTGCGACAGGCTTTGGTGCTGCTTGAGTCCAACGGCTTGCGAGTGGAAGGCCTGAAATACGTGGACCATTTCGCCAGAAACGCCATTTGCGAACAGCGTTACGAAAACAGCGTCATCAAGCCAGGCACCGAGATTGTCAAAGGAAGCAAGATCATGCTTTACGTGGGCCTTGGTCCTGACCAGCAGAAGACGCAACTGCCCTCGCTTTACGGCGTCTCGGCTGAGGATGTCCAACACACGCTCAACATGGCTGGGTTGAACCTTGGCAATGAGGTTTTCACCGATTCCGACAGCATCCAGCACATGAAGGTCTACCGTATGGATCCGCCTTACAGCAAAGGAGCCGTCAACCCAGGCACCTACGTGAACGTCTGGTACCATTCCGACAAACAATTCAACTTCGAGAAGGAACTCAGCAACTCCTTGCGCGAGGACTCCCTCAAGTACGCCGCTGAGCAAAGCGCCCTGATCGGCACCACAACCACAGATATTGATACCCTATCCTCAGACATTGAAGAGAATTATGAAGACGATTTTTGATCGAATAAGATTGGCATTGCTGATATGCCTCCTTCCAACCCTCGTTTCAGCCCAAATCGCGCGGACCTTGCCGTTCTACGACGATTTCAGCAACTCGAACATTTATCCTGACAGCACGAAATGGATGGATCGGAACGTTTACATCAACAACGGTTTTCCGCTCAATTCCATCACCTGCAATGCCGCCACCTTCGACGTGCTTGATGCCACGGGCAATGTCTATAGCTATGCCATCAGCAACCCCTTCATCGCCGAATACCTCTCTTCGACCACTTTGCGCCTCGACTCGGTTTTCGAGCCCACTCCCAAAGCCCTTACACCGGCCGATTCGCTCTATTTCAGCTTCTTTTACCAGCCACAAGGCCATGGCAACGCACCTGAGGATCCGGACTCCCTGGTACTTGAATTCGGCATTATCGAAGCGCTCGACACCGTCTGGAACCATGTTTGGAGCACCCCAGGGCAAACCCTTTCGCAATTCCTTCAGGAAAACGACGGCAACTACTTCAAGCAGGTGATGATTCCCATTACTGATGCGAAATATTTCACCTCCAACTTCTTCTTCCGTTTCTACAATTACGCCAGCATTGTCAGTCAGTCACAGCCTTCCTCCAGAGGCAACGAGGACAACTGGAACATCGACGTGGTCTATATCAATTACGACCGCAGCATCCACGACACCTCTTATCCGAAAGTCTGTTTCACCGGCCCTGCCCCATCGTTCCTGCGCCGCTATCAATCCATGCCTTACAAGCACTACCGTGCCAACCCTACCTCATGCATTGCCGAAAACCCGACACTCCACCTCTCCAACCTTGACAACCAAAATCACTCGGTCAAGCACTACTACACCGTCGAACAGGTAAACGGAAGCCAGTCGTACACCTATGTCAACACCGACCCCATCGGCATCGATTCCTTGACTTTCAGCCAGCCCTACAACACCACGGTTCACAAGCTGTTTGCCTTAGACTATAGCCGCGACACCACGTCCTTCATCATACGCCACTACATCAGCGATTCCACCGTCAATCCACCCATGGTCGATTCCATGGTTTATACTCAGGGCTTCTACAACTATTTCGCCTACGACGACGGCACGCCTGAATTAGGCTATGGCGTTGAACCCCGTGGAGGCGCCTTCGCCGTCAGATTCGACCTGAACGAACTGGACACGATCCGAGGCGTTCAGATCCTTTTCAACCACACCCTCAACGATGCCAACGATTGCTATTTCGACATTGTCGTTTGGAAAGACAACAACGGCAAGCCTGGCGATGAGCTGTACCGTATCAGCAATCGCAAGACCCGCTGGGAGGATCACCTCTACCAGTTCTCCTACTACAGGTTCGACCGGCTCGTCAAACACAGCGGCACCTTCTACATTGGCATTGTCCAACAAAACAGCGGCTTGATCAACATTGGCTTCGACACCTCGAGAGACAACTCACAATACAACTTCTACAACGATGACGGATCGTGGCATCAGAGCCTGATGGCCGGATCCATCATGTTGCGCCCCGTGGTTGGTGGCGACTACTATATCGGCGTTGACGAGATTCCAGCAACACCTTCAGTAAGGGTTTATCCCAACCCCGCCTCTTCCACCATTCACATCGATGGCTTGGACAATGGCGCGACCGTCCATCTTTATGACATTACCGGCCGCATGGTCATGCAAAGCACCTTCACCGGCGAGTTGTCCGTAAGCCAGCTGAGCAACGGCCTTTACCTCTTGAACATCACCACCACTGACGGCATGGTCATTAGTAAAAAAATCATGGTCAACCAATGAGCGAAGAACTTCTTGACAACATCCTCGACAACGAGAACACCGAAGAGGAAAGCGGTGAACTTTATGAGCATATCCGTATCGTTGTAGACAAAGGCCAGGCCCAGGAACGTATCGACACCTTCCTGACCAACCATATCCAGAACATCTCGCGCAACCGCATCCAAAACGCGGCCAAAGCAGGCAACATTCTTGTCAACGACAAGGCGGTGAAGCAGAATTACAAGGTAAAGCCTAACGACGTGATCTCCATAGTGTTCAGCTATCCCCCACGGGAAATTGACATCACGCCTCAGGAAATTCCGTTGAATATCGTTTACGAAGACGAAGACATCATCGTGATCAACAAACAGGCAGGACTGGTGGTACACCCCGGCCATGGCAACTTCGAAGGCACCCTGCTTCATGGATTGGCTTGGCATTTCCAACAGACCAAACAGCCTGTGGAGAACAAGTTCGGCTATCTGGTACACCGCATCGATAAGGACACCACCGGTCTGATGATCGTCGCCAAGAATGAGACCGCACAGGCCATCCTGGCACACCAGTTCTTTGAGCATACCATCCACCGCCGCTACCATGCCTTGGTTTGGGGCGACTTCAACGAGGACGAAGGCACGATTGAAGGCAACATTGGACGCAGCCCCAACGACCGCCGCAAGATGATGGTCTACCCGAACGGCGAACATGGCAAGGAAGCCATCACCCATTGGCATGTACTGGAACGATTCGGCTATGTCACCTTGAACGAATACCGTTTGGAAACCGGTCGTACCCACCAAATCCGTGTTCACTCGCAGTTCATCGGACACCCGCTCTTCAACGACGCCACCTACGGCGGCGACCAAATCCTGAAAGGAACCACGTTCTCAAAGTACCGCCAGTTTATCGACAACTGCTTCAAGCTATTGCCCCGTCATGCCTTGCACGCCAAGGAACTCGGCTTTGTACATCCTACCACAAAGAAAGAGATGCTGTTCACTTCTGAACTGCCTGAAGACATGACCGCCGTGTTGGAAAAGTGGCGCAGATACGTGAAGGCAGAAGTCGGAAGTTAGAAGTCGGAAGACATGAGGAAAGCCACATAAGAGCGCACGCCGTCCTCAAGACTGGTGAAAGGCTCTGTATACCCCGCATGGCGCAACTTCGCCATATTGGCCTCAGTAAAGTATTGGTATTTGTCGCGAATCTCCATCGGCGTGTCGATGAACTCAATATTAGTCTCCAACCCAAGCGCCTTAAAGGTATTGTCAGCAAGGTCATAAAACGATCGTGCCTTGCCCGTACCGACATTGTAAAGGCCACTTTCGGGCCGGTGCTCCATCAGCCAAAGAATCACCTTGGCCACATCTTCCACAAACACGAAGTCGCGCAGTTGCTGACCGTCTTTAAAGTTGGGATGATGCGAGCGGAACAGTTTCACCTTGCCCGTCTCCTTAATCTGACGGTAGGCATGCAGGATCACCGAAGCCATCTTGCCCTTGTGGAACTCGTTGGGACCATACACATTGAAAAACTTCAAACCAGCCCAGAAGGGAGGTTGCTCCGTTTGAGACAGGATATACTTGTCAATCTCGTTTTTCGAGCGTCCGTACGGATTCAAGGGCTGCAACGCGTTGACAATGTCATGCCGGTCATCGTAGCCCAACTCACCCATGCCGTAGGTTGCCGCCGACGAAGCGTAAACCAATGGGATCTGATATTTGGTGCATAGCGTCCAAATCTTGAGGGTGTAATCCACATTCAGCTGCTGAAACACGTTGTAATCGAACTCCGTGGTATCGGTCCGGGCGCCGAGATGGATGATGAAATCCACCTTCCCATGATGTTCCTCAAACCATTCAAAGAAGCGGTTCCTGTCTACCAACTCAAGGAACGACAGGCCCTCATAGTTGCGTTTCTTTTGAGGTCTTGAAAAATCGTCAACAAGAACCAAGTTGTTGAAACCATGCCGATTCAGCTGCCCAGCCACATTGCTGGCGATGAATCCCGCTGCGCCTGTAATGACTATCATAGCTTAGTTGCGAGTTCTTTATCCAAATCCACGAGGAACTTCCGGGTTTTGTCGAGCGTTTCGAGCAACATCACACGTTCCTCATATTCCGAGAATTTATCCTTCAGGGCCAACTTGGCACCAGCCAAGGTATAGCCTTTCACTTTGGTAAGATGGTAGATGACGTGGACATAGCGGACATCACGTTCCGTGAACAAGCGGTTGCCTTTTTTGTTCTTTCGAGGGCGAAGCACATCGAACTCATTCTCCCAATAACGGATCATCGAAGTGTTCACTCCGAACATCTTGGCTACTTCACCAATCGTGTAATAATACTTTCCAGTGTTGTTTTCTTCCATAGCTTAATCCATTGTTAATGAAGGCATTGTTGCTTGTTCCAAAATCGTTTCATACTCTTCTGGCGAAAGGTCGTTGAAGAAGAAATGGATCGGATCGGTGGTCTTGTCGTTCTTCAGCACCTCATAATGCAAGTGCGATCCCGTTGATTTTCCGGTATTGCCGACATAGCCAATCACCTGTCCGCGTTTCACTTTCTGTCCCTTCTTGACGGCGAACTTTGAAAGATGCGCATAGTTCGTCTTGTAGCCATACCCGTGATCAACCGTGATCATGTTACCGTAGCCCCAGTGGTTGCGTTCCGCGCTGACCACCACGCCGTCGCCGGTAGCGAAGACCTCGGTACCCACTGCCGCCGCAAAGTCCATGCCGCTGTGGAACTTGGAAACCTTATAAACAGGATCGGTACGGTAGCCATAATAGGATGAGATCTGCCTGATCTGCGACTCTTTCACTGGGATGATGGCAGGAAGGCAAGCCAACATTTCCGTCTTGTTGCGCGCCATTTGGAAAACTTCGTCGTAGGACTTCGACTGGTAATAGAGTTGACTTGCGATGACATCAAGTTTGGCGGCCACTTCCAAAACCACTTCAGAGTTCTTGTAACCATAAAGGTTGTCATAACGGTCAGCGGTTTGGAATCCCGTCCGGCGCACTTTCGAAGGGATGGGCTCGGCTTCAAAAATCATGCGGTATACCTTGTTGTCACGCTGTTCGAGCTCATCAAGAAGCACCTGCATGTCATCCATTTTGTCATCGAGAATCTGATATTGCAGTTTCAGGTATTCAATCTCGCGCGCCTGCATCTTCTCCTTCGGCGATCCGAAGAAGAAATAGATCAGCAACACGATGAAAAAGGCGACGACAAAAGTGGTGAGCAGAAACAAGATCACACGACCCAAACGATTGCCGATCGGCTCCTTGAACTTGTCGAAATTCAAGGTCTTCGGGTTGAAAACGTATTTGTTATCTTTCTTTGATCTTGCCATTTTCCTTCTATAAAAGAATACAAAATTACAAAAAAAGCCTAACTTTGCATGTTTTTTTAGAAATTCATTCAATGAACGCTTACGAAATCAGAAATAGCTTTTTGGATTTTTTCCGTTCCAAAGAGCACGCCATTGTGCCCTCAGCCCCCATCGTAGTTAAGAATGACCCAACTCTGATGTTTACCAACGCTGGCATGAACCAGTTCAAGGACATCTTTTTGGGCAACCAACCCTCCAAATGGAAACGTGCCGCCGACACCCAGAAATGCCTCCGCGTGTCGGGCAAGCACAACGACTTGGAAGAAGTGGGCCACGACACCTACCACCACACCATGTTCGAGATGCTGGGCAACTGGTCGTTTGGCGACTACTTCAAGAAAGAAGCCATCGCCTACGCCTGGGAATACCTCACCGAAGTGGTGAAGATCGACAAGGACAAGCTTTACGTCACTGTGTTTGGCGGCGATGAGAAAGACGGCCAGCCCGCCGACATGGAAGCCTACGGTTACTGGAAAGAACACGTCACGGAAGACCGCATCATTTACGGCAACAAGAAGGACAACTTCTGGGAAATGGGCGAGACCGGCCCTTGCGGACCCTGCTCTGAGATCCACATCGACTTGCGCGACGAAGTAGCCCGCAAACAGATTCCCGGCCGTGACCTGGTGAACAAGGACGACCCACAGGTGATTGAAATTTGGAACCTCGTGTTCATGCAATACAACCGCATGGCTGACGGCCACTTGGTGGAACTTCCCGCCAAGCATGTCGATACCGGCATGGGCTTTGAGCGCCTTGTGCGTGTGCTGCAAGGCAAGACCTCGAACTACGACACCGACGTTTTCCAGCCCATCATCCAAGCCATTGCCAAGATGTCAGGCATCGAATATGGCAAGGCCGAGAAGACCGATGTGGCCATGCGTGTCATCGCCGACCACCTGCGTGCCGTGAGTTTCGCCATCGCTGATGGACAGCTGCCGTCCAACAACGGCGCCGGCTACGTCATCCGCCGTGTGTTGCGCCGTGCCGTGCGTTATGGCTTCACCTTCCTCGGCTTCGAAGAGCCGTTTGTATGCCAACTCCTGCCCATTTTGGTGCAACAAATGGAGCACAACTACCCTGAAATCAAGGCACAGCAAGAACTTGTCGGGAAGGTCATCCGCGAGGAGGAAGCCTCGTTCCTTCGCACCTTGGCACAAGGCATCAAGCGCTTTGAAAGCTATGTGGAACAGCATTCCGGTCAGGACATCGACGGCAACTTCGCCTTTGAACTGTTCGACACTTACGGCTTCCCCATCGACCTCACCCAACTGATGGCCAACGAGAAAGGCATCAACGTGGATATGGAAGGCTTCAAGACCAACCTCGACGAGCAAAAGAACCGTTCACGCAAGGCTGCCGAGAAAGCCAACGGCGACTGGGTGGTGGTGAATGCCTCAGAGCAACCCACCGAGTTTGTCGGTTACACCGACATGACTTGCGAGAGCCACATCCTGCGCTTCCGCGAGGTGGTCGCCAAAAAGCAGAGACACTTTGAGATTGTCCTCAACAAGACGCCTTTCTATGCCGAGATGGGTGGTGAAGTAGGCGACACTGGCACCTTGACTTCAGAGAACGAGACCATTAAGATATTGAACACGGTTAAGGAGAACAATCTGGTGATCCATATTACCGAACAGTTGCCACAGAATCCGGAGTTGGCTTTCAAGGCCGCCATTGACGTGGAACGCCGTCAGCGCATCGCCAACAACCATAGTGCCACCCACTTGATGCATGCCGCCTTGAGAAAGGTGCTCGGCACACATGTCGAGCAAAAGGGCTCCTTGGTTGATGACCAGCGCCTGCGTTTCGACTTCAGCCACTTCTCCAAGATGACACCTGAAGAGATCCGCCAAGTGGAAAAGATCGTCAACCAAAAGATCCGTGAGAACATCCCGAATGTGACCTATGCCGAGATTCCGATTGACGAAGCCAAGGCCATGGGTGCCACCGCTTTGTTTGGCGAGAAATACGGCGACAAGGTCCGCGTGGTGGTCTTCGACAAGGACTATTCCATGGAACTCTGCGGCGGCTGCCATACCAGCGCCACGGGCAACATCGGCATGTTCAAGATCGTTTCGGAAAGCGCCATTGCCGCTGGCATCCGCCGTATCGAAGCCATCACAGGCGAAGCCGTGGAGCAATACCTCGACGAGCAGCTCGACCTGATCGGCCAACTCCGTGAAAACGTCAAGTCGAACGACCTGGTGAAAGGCGTGGTGTCACTTAACGAGCAAAACGCCGCCTTAAGGAAAGAAGTGGAACACCTGATGCAGGAAAAGGCTCAGGACACCGCTGAAAAACTGCTTGGCAAAGCCGTGGAGCACAACGGTTGCAAGCTCATCATCGACCAACTGAAATGCTCTGGCGACCAATTGCGCAACATCGCCACGATGCTGAAGCAAGCCGACAACAACGTCATAGCCATTATCGGAGCTGTCAGTGAAGGCAAGCCTGCGCTTTGCCTCATGCTGCCTGAAGCCTACGCCGAGGCCAAAGACCTTGACGCCACCAAGCTCATCCGTGAGGTGGCCAAGGAGATCCAAGGCGGTGGCGGCGGACAGAAGACCCTCTGTGTGGCCGGTGGCCGCAATG
>CAMYVD010000015.1 GCA_947302205.1 uncultured Bacteroidales bacterium | reverse complement strand
AGCGTCACCATCGGCATGGGCGACTTCATCCACAGTTCAAATGCTTGCGCTCGTCTGCTGTCCTTGGGAGCGATTTCCTGTTTCATATTGTTCTTTCATTGTTTATAATCGGCAAGCGTTTTGACCTCACAGCCTTTACTCTAGTAATAGGCCAGCATCTCTGGTAACTTCTTCAGATCATAACTGGTGACACAGTCGGAGAGGACATGCACCGTGTATCCAGCCTTGGCCATGTTGAAACACGTCGATTTCACACAGCCCGTAGCGTCTGCACCAGCCACGTAGAATTCATTGATGCCGTTCGCTGCAATGAAAGCAGAAAACGCCTCGCTTGTAAGGGCATTGCTCTTCGTCTTCACGAAGATATTGTCTGACACGACTCTCATCTCAGGCACCAGTTCTTCGCCCTTGCTGCCAGGCTTGAACGTTCGCGTAGCAGCGGTGATATTGTTATGCTTGATATACACAACCAGTATTCCCTTTGCCACAACCCATTCTATGGCGGCATTGATGTTATCAATGATATCGCGGTAGTGTTTGGTGATGTCGTTCTGGATGTCGATAACGACAAGTGCTTTATTGTTCATTCTTTTCAATACGGTTTGTGGTCCAACGGTCGAGTGCAGCCCCAACACTGGGCGAAGTCTTCAAAACTCTTGTTCACTTTCTTCATGAACAGCAGACTCACCATCTTGCGTAGCAGCCAGGGATATTGCTCCGGGCCGGTGAACCGCTTGGCTTCGGGGGTGTTGAACGTGCCTTTCTGTGCATACACACGGCCCATTTCCTGGAAAGGAGTCACCATCTTGGCCCGCTCTTCACCTTCGGATGTGCGGATGCGGAAACTGCCACCACGAACCAACGTTCCGCCATAACTGCAGCCTAACTGCGCAGGCAGTCCTTGTAGAAAACGCTCACCCAAGCGGAATTCATTTCCTTCGTCCATGCCTCCATGAAGCAGGAAAGAAAGCTCGCCCGGGGTCTGACGTTCTTTTGGCAGCGTCTCTATAAATTCCAACAGCAGGCCTGGTACACATTCCACATAGAGCGGAAGAGCGATAAGGGTGCGCGGATGCGTGAGAAAAGCCTCACGCGCCGCATCCCATTCGCTACGATTGGAAATATTGTGCAGTTCCCAAGTGGTGTCAGTCTCTTCCAAGCCTTTGGCAAAAGAGTGAATGATTTTGTCCGTGTTGCTGAATTTCGCCGTGCGTGGACTGCCGTTAATGATCACCAGATGGTCGATGGCGCCATTCATGGCGGGGATGGTTTCTTTGTTGGCAAAGGCAGAACTCTGTGTCCCATCAAGGGCAATCGCACCCAACGAATGTCCACCAATGTTGGCGGCGGTACGTTTGCACCAATCTTCCATCATTGCTTGGTCAGCTGCACCTTTATACAAAAGTCCGATGTTGAGCGCGTGGTAGCGCAACTCATGGCGCATCCAGCCGTCGCGGAAGCCGATGGGCATGTTCAGCATGGGCATGATACGGTCCATCACGCGCTTACCTTTGTAGTCCAAGAAGCCGAACTGTGTGTTGGAAACAAGCCATAGGCTGTCGGCTTTGACCAGCTTTTTAAGGATGTTCTCGTAATCATCCTTAATGGCGCAGATGCCCGGCGTTTTGAGCCAGCACTGGTTGCAGCCCATACAATGCGCAATTTTCATCTCCGAGGTGTCAATGATTTTCGCCTCTTGGTCTTTGATTAACGTGCGAATTTGTTCGGATGTCGCTTCAAGTCCTATTGTGTTTAATACTATTGTCATACTCAATGTCCCTTATGTTGGCTGCAAAATTAGCGTATTATCCGTTCCGAAATGGAAACAAGATATGGACAAAACGTGGACATTAGGGCATTTCAGGCTAGACATATAAGTGTTTTACCTACTTTTGCAGCATACAATAACGGAACAACAATTTTATTATGGCAAGACCAGTAAGCATTACAAAAGACAAGATTCTTGCAGCCGCTTTGGATGTGGTGAGAAAAGGCGGTGCCTCTGCCCTCACAGCCCGAAACCTCTCATCCGCATTAGGGTGTGGTGTCAATCCCATTTTCTCGGCATACAGCTCCATGGAGGGTGTTTTGGAAGCTGTACGAGCCCAAGCCCGCAATATGTTTAAGGAACGTGTAGGTGCAGGATTTGCCCTAAATCCTCCCTTCAAAGGTTTTGGAATGGCTCTTCTGTGGTTTGCTATGGACGAGCCTGAGCTTTTTAAAGTAGTGATGGGCGGTGAGTCTTCGGTGACATCTTTCGAGGAGTACATCGACACTCACATAGGTTTCAAACAGGAGTCACTTGCAGCCATAGCCCAGTCCTTCGACCTTCATGGCAAAGACGCCGAAATGCTTTATTATCAACTGCTTCTGGTCGGTCTTGGTCTGGCCCATACCTGCGTAGAAGGTCACGCTCCACTGAGCATTTTCCAAGCATCAGAAATCATTGGCAAGAATGTGCGGGCCTTTTTGATGGTCATCCGCGCCGGAGGTGATGAGCGCGAATCTTTCATGCCCAGCAAAGGTAACGGGCCAGAAGGCGACGTAAGTTCCTATCTCCTAATGCATACCCTTGCAAGCCAAAACCACTTGCTGCAAGAACTTCATGCCAATCCCCGATATATTCAGGACAGCGAATGGACAGAAATGGAACGTGTGTTCCGAAACAGTTTTTCCCTCACCCCGGAATCCCTCAGGGAGGAGCACCCCAATCTCACTCGGGGCGATGTCCGCATGTTCATCCTCTCCCGTCTCCAGTTTTCCGTGACCGAGCAAGCCCTCCTCTTAGGCATTTCGCCCGCTTCGGTCACCAAAGCCCGGCAACGACTTAAGAGCAAGATAGGAACGAGGGGCTGCTTTGCAGCAGTCCGTAATAGTAGATAGATTTTTCTAATACTTTTCTCCCTTGGAAATCTACAAAAGTCACCAAGGACATTTCGGATTGTACTCTTCGGCAGCGGCGAGACAAAGATTCTACGCCAAAACGTATTGGAAAACTTTGATTTTGGCGATTTATCGAATTTATTTTTGACCATTTTTAATAATTTTTAATTGTTTTGGCGATTTATCCAAATGAAATACATATCTTTGCCATCACAATCAAACAGTATCGTTATGGACAAGGATTTTATCGGAAGAGAGCAGGAAATAAAGCTATTGCAGGATATCAAGGATTCAGGGAAAGCTGAATTCGTTGCGGTTTATGGACGCCGCCGCGTAGGTAAAACCTATTTGATACAGCAGTTCTTCAACAACAGTTTCGCCTTCTCCGCAACCGGCATCATCGAAGGCACACGAGAGGAAGAGCTTTTTGCTTTCACAAGCGCCATGATTGGCATCGGCTATTCGGGCCGCCAACCCAAAACGTGGCTCGAGGCCTTCGAAGCGCTCAAATCAGTTCTGGACAAGCAGCCACGCAAGGGCCGACAGGTCATCTACATCGACGAACTCCCCTGCTTCGACACCCCGAAATCGGGCTTTGTTCGGGCCCTGGGGCATTTCTGGAACACCTGGGCTTCGCTGCGAAAGGATGTCATCCTCGTCGTCTGTGGATCCGCCACCTCGTGGATGATTGAGAACATTGTCAACGACCACGGAGGCCTCCACGACCGCACCACCCACACCCTCTATCTCAGGCAGTTCACGCTAGCCGAAACCGAGACTTACCTAAAATCCAGGAAAATACATTGGCCACGCCAGACCATAACAGAGACCTACATGATGCTTGGAGGCGTACCCTACTATCTCAGCCTGCTCAGTCCGCAGGAAAGCCTCGCCCAGAACATTGACAGGCTCTATTTCCGCAAAAACTCAGAGCTGGGACAGGAATACCGCCGCCTCTATGCCTCGCTGTTCAAATCGCCCGACCCCTACATCCGCATTGTCGAGGCGCTTGGCAGAAACAAGCAGGGCCTCACGCGAGGCGAGATTGCCGAAAACCTGAAAATCTCGTCAAACGGCACGCTGAGCAAGCAACTCGAAAACCTGGAGTACTGCGACATCATCCGCCGTTATGTGACCAAGGTGGGCGGCAAGCCAAAAACCAACGAAGCCTATTTCCAGTTGGTTGACCTCTTCACGCTTTTCCACCTCACCTTCTCAAAGAAGCTTACCACCGAGGACTATTGGAAGCAGCACCTCAATACGCCCGTCGTCAACACCTGGCTGGGACTTGCCTTCGAACATGTCTGTATGGCTCATATCGGACAAGTCCGCCACGCCTTGGGACTTGACCGTATTGCCGTGGAATACTACTCTTGGCGCAGCTCCACGAATCAAAAAGCCCAAGTCGATATGATTATTGAACGTGCCGACCGGCTCATCAACCTTTGCGAGATCAAATACACCCAGTCCGAATACGTCATCACTGCCGAAGAGGACCAGAAATTCCGCAACCGCACGGCAGCCTTCACACGTGAAGCCAAGACCAAGTACGGCATCCTGCCCACTTGGATCACCACTTACGGTCTCTTTAAAAACGAGTATTCAACTGCCGTCCAATATCAAGTGCTGATGGATGATCTGTTTAACTGAAATGAAAAAAGCTTAGAAGAATGAATGCCAGCCTGTACGGGCTGGCATTCTAATTTATCATACTTCACTCTTCTTTGCTATATTCATCAAAATCTTCATCGGGAAATAAGTTAACCCAACTTTTCGCATTAAACACATTCATTACCAATGACTTACAAAAAATTCCGTGCAATTACTTCATCGTAGAAAAAAAGGAGTAATTATGTACAACTTTAGGTTAACTTTTCGGATCAAATTAGGTCAAATAATGACTTATTTGAACACAAAAAAGGCTGTTAGTTAACCTAACAGCCTCCTTTATTCTACTGATAATCAGTGATTTAGTTGTTTAGTACTCATCTTCGTGGAAGAAAAGGAAGAACATTGAAAACCAATAAGTTACGGGCGCTATGTACAACTTTAGGTTAGCTTTAATTTACATTATTTTACAGATTTTTACACCATATTCTTTAAGTAACAATATAGATCTTGATAAAGACTTTATTTACATCTAAGATCCTTGATTCGAAAACTGCGGTTGCGGTTGCCGCCATGCGACTCCAGATAGCCGAATTCTGTGAGCTGGCGCAAATAGCGCTTGGCCGTAGTGGCAGTGAAACCAAAATGACTGACGATGGTTTCAGTGGTAAATTCGTCTTTATCGGCCACGTATTCAAGAACACCGACCAGTTTCTCGGCCAAAGTGGGCTTTATCGACCATTTTCTGTTTTAAAACCGATTTATCGACCATTATCTCAGTTGTAGAGCTGAGAAATTGGTCGATATCTGACTTCAGGTGTTTCACATGCAATTCGGCCATGTAATTCTCAATTATTATTTACAACTTATGCGAAGAAAAGTCGCATTTACAGCAGCCCACTAGATTTCAGCACAATTTTTGTAGTAATAACTCGTTTTGGTATTAAGACAAACCTAAAGACTTATCGTTATGAAAAAAGTGTTTTTTAGTTTAGTGCTCCTCTGCGGCCTGGCCCTGATCAGCACCAGTTGCAATGACGACAATAACGGGACGCCCGTTACCCCCGAAGTACAATCAGGTAAAATGACGGTGAATACCACCACCTCCGACATCGTCACCGCCAAAGCCGTCACTTACGGCCAGACAAACGCCATCGTCCTGGCCAACAAGGAGATGACTGCCGACAAGAACGAAGGCATCGCCATAGTCTTCAACGGTCCCATCACCCCCGGCACCTACACTATGGGCAACAACACAAAAGACCCCGTCCCCACTGTGGTCGGCTTCCACGAGTTCAACCTCGGCGAGCTACCCTTCATCATGGGCGCCGACACTTTGTTCTACGGTGAAACCTATTATTGGATGAACGGTGAACTGGCTGTCGTTCAAAACAACGATGGCACCTATAGCGTCATTTTGTCGCAATGCATGGGCGTCAACAACAACGGCCAAAATGTCAATCTGGCACTTAACTTCAACGGTCCACTGACACCCTACACCTTCGACACAGAAAACAAGTTCAAGATCAAGAACATTGAAAGCCCCATCGGTCTGGCAGGCGTCGCCTCACTCGACGGTCTCAGCTCGCTGGGCCTTGACGTGAAGTCGATGCTCTTCATGTCGGCCAACCGCAAGCGTTTCTTCATCGTCAGTTATCTGGGTGGTCAAGTCATCGACGGCGAGTACAACCTCGGTTACATCGGCACACCTTACTTGCCCGTGTTCCCCTGCGTACACGTGGCTCTCGACAGTGATTTCTGGACCTTCCAGCCCCAAACGGGCTACATCGCCAAGGAAGGCAAACTAACTGTCACCACCAATGACGATGGCACCAAGACTGTCATCATGGAGAACCTCAAGCTGAAGAACGTGGAACACGACAACGAGTTCTTCTTCCCCATCATCGACGGCTCGCTGCAGTACCACGGGTATATGTATGAGCTGAGCCTGTAAGGTAATACAAACACCGCCGCAAAGGTCACGAAAACCCTTGCGGCGGTAACTATTACGCGATCGGTATCTATTATCAATTCCGTTTGCAAAACGTCACATGCACCCTGTCGCCGAAACTCTTGCCAATCTGTTTGCGGATGTCCTTTCGCAGCCCGATGATGAAGCATGGTGTCCCCATCTTCACGATTTGGCCGTCGTATGGCACACCGTCAAAAGTGGCGTGGACCAGTAAACGGCCCTTGCCGAACAACGCCTTGATGTCGAATGGCACCTCCACGTAAGCAGCATCCATATCGCCGTTCTGAAGGATAACGGCATCGAATTCCAAGAGTCCTGACATAGTACTTTGCTTTGTCAACGCAAAGGTACAAATTTCCCGCATCCATGGGTACGGTGCCTAAAAAGGCCACGCCCTGCCGGCAAAACATCCCCTCGGAACCACTTACTTAGCATTCTTCTTAGGGACAAAAGCGAGTAGTATTCCTACTATTCATCTTCTTAGAAAAAAAGGAGTAATTATGTACAACTTTAGGTTAACTTTTCGGATCAAATGACGTCAAATAATGACTTATTTGAACACAAAAAAGGCTGTTAGTTAACCTAACGACCTTTGTAATTTATTGATAATCAACTAATTAGCTAATCAATATTCATCCTCGTGGAAGATTGGAGATAGTAGCTGGAAACCAATAAATTACAAAGGCCACGTTTAAATAATGGGTAGCTTATAACTGCATCCATTTCGATGTATTTTAATCAAACAGCAAAATAAGTTAACCTAAGCTATTTCACTCAATCTGTGGGAAAGCAGCAAAAAGCTCCAACGCCTGGGCGGTCTCTTCAATGAGTTTCGTCTTGATGAAACTCTTGGTCTGGTTATCGTCAACCACCTCACCCAACCCCTGCATCAACAGCTTGGGACTCGTCTCACGCACCCTTTGGGCGCACCACTGGGCATATTCCGACACGCTTTTCTCGGTTCTAAGCTTCACAATCTGTTCGTTGATGCTAGCGTGTTTCTTCTGCAGGAAGAACCAGACGTCAAACACATCGCGAGGCGACAGCCTCTCCCCCATGGCGCATAGCTTGTGGGCGAACATATCCGGCATGGTGAGCACCCTGATGTCAGTCCCCGCCAGGGTCTTCGTCTCGTAATGGTTGTCGTATTGACGGGCGGAGATCTCAACCTTCAGCATGCGCTCCCCCTTGCCGTAGTCCAGGACCATCACGGGACCGAAAAACTTCTTCGCCTCATCGTCAATGGTGCCGAATCTCGTCAAGATATTCCTTATCCTCTCATAAACAACGTCCAGCTTGCCTTCATCCAGTAAATTAAAGTCAAGGTCGGTGGAGAACCTCGGCAAGTCATGGAAGAATATCAACGCCGTGCCGCCCTTGAATCCCAACAGGTTGCACAGTTCCTTGTCCTTGAACACCATGGTCAGGATCTGGGCCATGTAAAGCTTGTGTTTCTGTTTGTCCATAGTCTAAGGTTTTTGGTTGAACATTTCCCTTACCCTTTCATTCAACGTCGGAGAATTGAAGAAAGGAAGCAGCTCGTTTATCTTCTTGATGGAAAGCGGCCGCAGGTTGTCAAAGTAGCAGTTGCCCGCACTCAGATAGACAGTGTCCAGGAAAGCCTTCTCGGGAGTGGCCATTGCCACGTTGCCCCGTTGTTCGATGCCTTCCATTCCGACCCAGATCTCGGGGTTTATCTTCCTGAAGCGATAGGTCTTGCCGTCAACATCTACCTCACGGCTAAGGTAGCTCACGCTGGTTACGGTGTCGTCCCACTGGAATACTACACCTGCCCTGCCCAGCACATACTCCAAGGAGATGTACGAGGGACGGAACAGGCTGCAAGCCATCTCCTGCTCGTCGTATTTCAGCTTCGTGTAAACGCCTTTACGCGGATTCAAAAGTTTCCCGCCTTTTGCATAATAATGCAACGATTTCGTCAGTTTCTTAGTGTCGCTACATTCCGTAAGCATCATCAGCGATTGAAGTGTAAACACCGTTTTCCGGCTTCTCAATATCGTTTCCAATATTTTTATCTGTGAACTCACAATTCTAATTATTAGTATTTTCAGTTCACAAAAATACACATTATTTCAATACCAGCAACAGAAATTGTCTTTTGAGAAAAAAGTATTTATCAGTATCTTTTTCCATATATCGTACTCGTCATCATAATAGTTTTAGCACAACAACCATGAGTAAAGTCCTGCACCGACAAGGCAAGGGATAAGGCCGATGAGCATACCCCAGCAGGATTGAATGAAGTGATATTTCTTTTGGTGATAGGCCTCGTCCATGTGCTCTGTACCAGGCAAACGGACCTTTTTCAGGTTAGCAAACAGCACCCAATCCAAGAAGAAGCAGTCATACCAGTCGATGAAGAGCCATATTCCATAGCCCACTGCTAAAGCCGACCAGAAATCGTAGGCTCCAGCCAGCTTGACCACTAAAAGCAACAGGGCGAGGGCGATAAGCAGGGCCATCCCTTTCTTCAGCAGCACCACGGGCGAGAAGAATTTGGAAGGTATACGTTCGTGCGTTTTGAAGTATTCTTCCTGAATGTCTTCCGGGTAGTCGGCAATCCACCAAACGGGATTTTTCATCAGCGGAAACAGGATCATCGCCGTGAAGGCGAAGGTGAGAACGATAGTCTCGATGATTATGATTGTCCAATTCATGGCAGTATATTAACTATCTTTTCCAATGCGCCAGTGTTTTCATGGCTGCAAAACTACAAAAAAAACCGCAACCCAAGTCTTTGCCTAGAATCTGAAATGGGATACGATGATTTGAACACAAAACAGGCCATCAGTTAACCTGACAGCCTATTCGTTGTTTTGATAAACAATCGTTTACTAATCAATATTCATCTTCGTGGAAGATTGGAGATGGTAGCTGGAAACCAATAAGTTACAAAGGTCGCGTTTAAATTTAGGGTAGCTTATAACTGCATCCATTTCGATGATTTTTAATCAAACAGCAAAATAAGTTAACCCAGGCAGTTTCAATTGTTTAAGTGTCACTTAATGTTCAAAGAAAGATGATTTCTTCTTCGAGGAAGACGAGTATCATCCATTATAATAATGATACACAAAACTATAACTAAAGAACAGATTGACTTTATTATGGAAGACTTAAAAAAGACTATTCCTTTACGAGATAGATACAACTCGGAAAGTGGTGTTCGTTTTTCGCGAATATAACAAAAAGGAATAATACATACAAAAAACATGACCGACACCATGTCACCTTCACAAAGCAATCTGGATAGCCTCAAAGTTGTACAGGGATTACACCGTGGTTGCTCCGCACCTAACAGCTGATTACCTCGGTCTTTATTCGATTATTATTATACTGTTATTCGATTGTTCTTCGATTAAAAAACGAATAACAAACGAACAACAATCGAATAACAATATAGCAAATGAGGGAGCAACCACGGAGCACCTACTTGTCTGTTACGAGACTAACACGATGCAACCCCTGCTTTGATTAGTGCTGAATGGTTACTTTTCGGACAATAGAAGCATTGTCTCCCACAACTTTCACGAAATAGATTCCTGATAGAAAATCATTTGTTGTTATTAGGCATCTATCGCCTTGCATCTTGCTGCTGTAGCAGACCTTCCCTTGAAGGTCATAGACGGTCAGCTCAGCATTGTGTAAAGGCTCGCTGACAGCAACGGTGAGGAACGTTGAGGCTGGGTTGGGCGCAATCGTCAGCGTGACTTCTTTGGATTCGCCAACGAAACATGGCATTGCGGGCAACTCGGTGTACCAAATGCCTCCAGCCATAGGTGAGGCGTAGAGACGCTCCCCGTCGATGCAGATGTCGAGGATGGGGCCATCAACGGGAATGTTATCCATCTGTTGCCATTCGTCGCTATGGTCGTATTTCAGGTAAATGGAACCGTCTTCACATCCCACCGCAACGATGGTGTCGGTGGTGGTGATGCGCCTGATGGTGGCATCGCTGGGCAGTGCGTCGACAGCATACCAAGTCGCTCCCATGTCGTCGCTGAAGTGAAGGCCGTGCTCACGAGTACCTAAATACAAGCCGTTGTCATGGTAACGCAATGTGGTGTAGTTGACACCCTCGAACGGGGAGTTGAGGACTTGCCAATTGTTGCCTTGTTCACGGCTGTGGCGCAACACGCCGTCGTAGGAGACATGAAACATCGTGGTGCCGTCCCAAGTGAGGTCAACGACATCGATTTCATAAGGCAGGCAGGTGGGCACATACCATTGCTGGCCAAGACCGAAAGAGACATACATCCTATCCTTGCTTCCTGCAATGATTTGTGAATCGCAGCGCACAAGGCTTTGAAGCCATTGGGCCTCGGGCAATCCGGAACCTGCAGAAGTGAACGATGTGCCTTTGTTGGTGGAGAGGAAACTGCCTAGCATGTCAGTGCCGATGAACACATTGTTGCCTTCCACCATCATGCCGCGGATTTCTACCGTCCCGATGCCAGTGCTCTGGGTCCAAGTGCTGCCATCGTCGGTGTAAAAGAAATCAGAGCCGTGGGTAGCTGCCAGCATACGTCCGTTGCTGATGCCAATATTGCCCACTGAGGCGAGAAATGTGGGCGTATTGGTGCGAATCCAGCCAGTTCCGTCGCTGTTGCCTCGGTAGATGCGACCTTGGGTGTCGCCAACAAAGATGTGTCCGTCATAGGCTGCAATGCACCAAAGGTTCTTCGAAGGGAGGTTGGAATTGTAGTCATACCAGGAGATGCCATTGTCGAAAGAAGCGAAGACGCCCTCTCCGAAACAGGAGGCATAGAGGGTGTCGCCTAAATGGGCATAGCCTTTCGCTTGCTTATTGAGACCGCTACTTGCCCAACTGTCGCCGTTGTTGCTAGAGACCATGATGCCTTGCCCGAGTACAGTAGCGAAAACCTTTCCATTGTGGCAGTAGATGCCGAGGACATCGCTGTTGAGGCCGTTGTTGCATGATTCCCATGAGGCTCCGTTGTCGAAAGAACGGTAAACGCCGCGCCTATAGGTGGCGATGAAGATGGCGTCTTCGTTGTCGGACATGTAATAGGGGTAGCGCACGTCGCTGGGGAAAAGGCCTGTGACGTATTCGCCTTGGGTGCCTTCGGTGGATTGGTAAACGCCTTGGATGTAGGTGGAAGCAAGAAGTGAACCGTTGTGGACTAGCAGGTGCTTGATGTAATGGTTGTGCAGGTATGGGTCTGGCGTCCAGTGGAGGCCGCAGTCGGTGGTACGGAAAATGTTTTCGTCGGTGGCGAGGAAGACCGTGTCGTTATAGGTGACGAGGCATTTGGTGTCGCATGAGGTAAGCCCGTTGTTGCGGAACTCCCAGTTGACGCCTTGGTCGCTGCTCACCATGACGCCGCCTCCTGTGGCGGCATAATATAGACTGTCGGTGCAGAGAATACTCCTGACATAGCGCCCTTGGGGGCCGCCCATGGGCTGCCATTGTGCTTGCACTTTATTAAAAAGCAATGTGAAAGCAAAGAGAAAAAATATGGCGATATGAAAAAAGACGCTTAATGCGTCTTTTTTTTTAATACTCATCTTCATGGAAGAAAAAGTCGTCTTTCGTTGGATAATCCGGCCACAAATCCTCAATGCGTTCGTAAACATCCCCTTCGTCTTCAATCTCCTGAAGGTTCTCTATCACTTCTTGCGGAGCGCCGGTACGCAAAGCCCAATCCAACAGCTCATCACGTGTTGCAGGCCACGGAGCGTCTTCCAATTTCGATGCTAATTCCAGTGTCCAATACATAGTCTTTTCAGTTTTAAATTTGAGGGTGCAAAATTACATCATATCAGATAAATGTCAAGTGTTTTTTATAAAAAATTTAAAATTTTTATTTATCTGATTCCCAGCACTTTTCATCGTTTTTTACCAAAAAATCGAAATATCTGGCCAAAACAAAGAAATAATCCGAAAGCCGATTCAGATACTTCAAATCAATGGCATCGACTTCCTCATGCGAAGCCAAGCGCCAACCCTGACGCTCGGCACGCCTGCACACCGTGCGGCACACATGGCTCACCGACGCACGCATGTTACCTCCAGGGATCACAAAGGCGCGCAACACAGGCAACTCGGCATTCATCGCGTCAATCTTTCCTTCCAAAAAAGCCACGTCTTCCTCTGCCAGCACGGGGATCATCTTGGCAATCTCCGTATCCTTGTCCATGGCAAAATGTGATTCCAAGGTGAATAACTTGTTCTGAATCACACTCAAAGTCTCTTTGACAGCGTCAGAAACGCCTTCAAGGTCATAGAGCACGCCTATGTAAGCACTCAGCTCATCCACAGTGCCATAGGCCTCTACCTTGTCGTCATATTTGGGTACCCGACGGCCTCCAACCAAGGAAGTCGTTCCGGCATCGCCAGTCTTGGTATAAGTAACGTTTTTCATCATTTCAGTTTTTTAAAACGAAGTGTTGCTTTTCCATGCCTTCACGGTAAAAAAACAACCCTTTATCATATAAGTCTATCGTAAGAGTAACGTCTGGACGGTCACAAATCGTATGCCAAAACATTTCTTTCTTTTGATCACGATGGATGCCCTCTACCACATACATCACTTTGCTGTCGCCTGCTGGTATCTCACCTTCCATCACAACCTCCGTACGTTCGACGCCCAAGGCCTTTAACGCCTCCTCGTCCCCTCCCCTAATCACCTGCGTATAAAGCTTGTAAACAAACGGGGAATGGATGTGGAATTCATTCTTCCGATCTACGATATATCGGAGGTAACTCAACAGCATCACTCGTACTGAATTTTTTGCACGTAAAACACTACCCTTGAGGTATTGCGCAGCTTTGGATTTTCAATCACTTGGCAACCATGGACCAGGAAACGGTCGCCATACCATGGGTAAATGCCTGCACTGAATTCATGGAAGAATGAATCGGTGCCGTAGTAGAAATCCAGCGAAACCGTCTCCTGATCAAGCAAGCGGCTGCCATCGACATCGAACACCTCATAGCGTAGCTGTTGATGGCTGGGCGAAGTCACCAAGAGCTCATCATGACAAACGGCTTCCGATGCATGGGCAAACAGCGTCTCGGTCAAATCGTTCTCAAAGCGAACGGCGTTGAACCATTGCAGCCCTCCATTCTGGTCAAACGCCAGCAGGATTTCGCTGAAGAAGTCGTAGCCGTCAAAAACGGTATAATGCACGGGATAAGTACCGCGAAAGCCGTATTCCATACGGGTCTCGGTATGATAAACTGGTTGGAAGGCCTCAGCGGCAAACACCTGCAAGTCGCCGAACTTCACCAACCTCGGTGCATAAAACTGGAAGGCGATCTCCCCTTTCTCCTGTTTCTTGCCCTGTTTCATCTTCAGCAGCTCCTCCTTCACCTTTAAGCGATCCGAAGCCGTCAAAGCCTGTTCGATCTCAGGCAGGTTTTTGAAAAGATAGGTCTTATTCGTCATGCCTCCTGCACCGAACTTGATCCAGATGACACCCACCGCAATCTTGCTAAAGTCTTCCGTCATGCCTTCCACAGTAACCTTTTTGTTGCTTTCGCGCTCCAAGGTGGCGTAGACCATCAGCTGACGCTGGTCGTCGAAAGCAAAGCACATGCGGCCCAAGCCGACTCCCTCAACATTCTCGAATCGATACGAGCTCAACAGGAAGCCGTCCTGCGAATACACTTGAAACGTGGTGGCTTTGTAATGCTTATCCACAAACTCGCGCCCTGCGAGCACAAACATACGCTCCGCAGGAAAAGCCGCAAACTGAAACAGGATAAAATCATTGCTGATATTCGGGGTAATGATACGTTGGGTATGGCGATCCAAGTCGTATTGCTTCAGGAAACCACCACCGGTCTTAAAGTTGACTGACAGCATCAGGTTGCCTTCAACCAAAGCCATGGATTGCAGCACGGTCTTTCCGGGTAGTTTATCGGAAAACGTGCTGAATTTCAGGTCAGGGCGATGACATGTCACCACAAAGAACGAGACGGAATCCGATCGGGATGGTTTTTCCTCGACAAAGGCAAAAACAGCCCACTCCTGTGAGCTCTTGGAATCGAACAACTTCAGTTTGTCGGGCAAAGGAATCAGGTCGGAGCGCTGCTCGAAGAGATTGGTGTCAATGGTGACAAAATTCCAAAGCCGGTTCTTGTCCTCGTCGGTCTTTTCGGTGTCATACACCATCATGCCGCCTTGTTCGGCAAACGGCTCGAAGCGGCAGCTCTGGGTTTTCGACCATCGCCCCACCTCAAAACGTGATGTCTCCGCCTGTTGGGCAAAGCCACAACAGGCGGAGACAAGGAGGATTGCGATAAGATAAAACTTACGCATTAGAACTTAACGAAACGGGCGACTGCAGTCTTACCGTCGTTGTAACGGATGTTCAGGAAATAAACGCCGTTCTCAAGGTTGGCAACGCTGTATTGGCCTTGGCCTGCAGCCATGCTCATCGTGCTGACCATACGTCCAGTCATGTCGAAGATGTTCACTTGGGCATCGCTCTCAAGGTTGAAGGAAACCATGTCATGAGCGGGGTTCGGATACACGCTGACCTTGGTGAACTCGTACTCTTTAACCGAAACGGTTCCGCCGACCACTTTCACATCATCAATCTCCCATGCAGCAGCTGCCTCTGTAGTGCAAGTGTAAACGAAAGCGAAATGGAAGAAGCCCAACTCATTGGAGATGACATCCAGCACGTTCACTCTACCTGATTCAACCCAGTTGTAAGAACCTGCGGAAAGATGGAACATTTCGGTAATATCTTCCCAGTAGCCGTCGGTTGAAGGATCGCCGCCGTTGAAATCGCTGGAAATCATCACACGGATGTTGTCGCCGGTAAAATTCTTCGCGGACTTGAATTCAAGCATGATGGCACCGAAATCACGGTTGAAAGGAATCTCAGGGCTGATCAGCCAGTCTTCATTGGCTTCATAGTCTCTGGTAAAATAGCCATTCATATAGGCATAATGGTTGTCGTTATGCTCAGCCTGCTCCCATACCTTATCACCGAGGACGCTGTATTCTGTGAACATGCCAAGTCCGGATTCGAAGTCTTCGTCAAGCAGGTAAGCGACCTCACCAACAGTGACTTCAGTGGTAGGATAATTGCCATCGGTCTTGTAATTGATATCGTTACCGCTATTGGTATAGGGGAAGATGGCAAAGTTGTAGGTGGTGTTGGGAGTCAGATCGCCGAAAGTAACGGCTCCGACACCATAAGCTACATTGGCAACCAGTTCGCCATTAGGCACAGGGATGCCATCGACGGGAGGATTGATGGAAGTGGTAGAGCCAATGACCAAGTATTTGGCGGGCAGTTGGGCACCAGTGGCATCGTGCCACATCAAGGTAATATCGGAACCCACCACGGAAGCGGCGAAGTCGGTAGGATAGTTGCTCGGTTCAGGAGCAATGACGGCTTCACCGGCTTTGTAGAAGCTGACCTGGGCACCAACGGTGGATGACTCACCATAGCAGCTGAAGAGCGGGGCCTGGTTTTGGGTGTTGGGGTTGAAACGCATGTAATTGCGGGTGTTTTCACCTTGAGCAACCACGGTTGCCGTACCATCGGCGTTGAAGCTAATAGCCCATTGGCCGTTGGCATCGAGATCAGTCTGAGTCTTCAAATAGTTGCTACTGCTACTGGCGGCATAGAGGTAACCACCTTTTGCGGCGTCATAGAGGGTCCATTCACCTGCATTGCCACCAAGAGTGAATTGGAACACATCAGTGTTGCTTGTCGGGTCCTCACCGGGAGTGAGCGTGATGGATTCACCGTCTTCCGAAACGACCACAGCCTTACGGTTGTTGTTTTGTTGATAACCCATGGCAAGAACGCCCAAGTCATCGTAATGGGCCACGATAAGGTAGTTGGCGCCGGCCTCGAGTCCAGCATCTGAAGTAACCTTGGTGTACGTGGTTTGGGCAAAACCGACGGAAGTGATCACCATCAGCACTGCCATTGCGAAGATTGAAAGTAAATTTTTCTTCATAGCGATTTGTTTTTATGATTGATTATTGAATTTGTTCCACTGCTTTTATTTCGGGGATGGATTTCTTCATCACGGTTTCGATGCCGTTTTTGAGCGTCATGGTGCTATAGGGGCAACTGCCGCAAGCGCCGGTGAGTTCCACTTTCACCACCATGTCGTCGGTGAGTTCCACGAAACTCACGTCGCCACCATCAGCCTGCAAGTACGGACGCACTTGCTCCAAGATGTTCATTACCCGTTTTTCCAAAAGTTCTTTTTCCATGGCAATTAGGCATTAATGATTGATTGGGCGATTTGGTCGAAAGCCTTGGTGACCGGCGAATCGGCATCCAAAGCGAGCGGCGTGCCCTTGTCACCGCACTCAGCGATCTTCTCCACCATCGGGATCTGGCCCAAGAGCGGGACACCGAGTTGGTCGGCAAACTGCTTGCCCATCTCCTTACCAAAGATGTAGTATTTCTTCTCAGGCATGTCAGATGGCGTGAAGTAGGCCATGTTTTCCACCAAGCCGTAGATCGGAATCTGAAGGGCTTCTTCCTTGAACATCATGGCTGCGCGCAGCACGTCTGCGAAAGCCACCTTCTGCGGAGTGGTCACGATGACGGCACCCGACACTTTATATTGCTGTGCCAATGTCAGTTGAATGTCACCGGTTCCAGGAGGCATGTCCACCACCATCCAGTCAAGCTCACCCCAAAGGGTGTCGTTCATCAGCTGGTTAAGGGCGCTGGTTGCCATAGGTCCACGCCAGATCAGCGGACGGTCGGTATCCACAAAACAGCCGATGCTCAGCAGCTTGATGCCATATTTCTCCAATGGCACCATCACAGCCTTGCCGTCTTTCTCGAAACAGGCGGGCTGCTCGTGTTCCACTCCGAACATCATCGGAACGGAAGGGCCGTAGATATCGGCGTCGATCAAGCCCACGCGTTGGTTGGCGCGAGCCAGTGCGATGGCCAAGTTGGCCGCCACCGTCGATTTGCCCACACCGCCTTTGCCTGATGCCACGGCTATGATGTGTTTCACCTTGGAAAGGGCCGTAGCCGCTTCCTTGACCTTAATATCAATTTCAACCTCACCAAACACGCCAGTCAGCGTGCGTTTGGCGGCATTGACCATAATCTCATTTTTGGGGTCGTCAGCCTTTTCCACGACGAGGTCGAAACGGATGCCGCTCTCACTCACCATCAGGTTTTCCACCATGTTCAAGGCAACGATGTTGTCACCCTTCGGGAAATAGATGACGTCTTTCAGTACTTCGATAACGTTTTCTTTATTCAGCATAATTCAGAATAATCAGGGATGCAAAGATAATCAAATTTATTGGATTTCGAAATGGGGGATCGGCAAAAGCTTGAAGAGGTTCTTCACATGCTTGTCGTCGATCTTGGCCTTGATGACGGGATCGTCGCAGATACCAGTGCGGATATAACGGTCGAGCACGGCGTAGGTGAAGCCGAGGTTGTCCTCATCACTCTTGTCGGTAAGGCCGTCAGCAGGGGTCTTTTCCACCAGTTCGATTGGCAAACCGAGTTCCTTGCCGATGGCTTTCACTTCCTGCACGGTAAGGCCTCCCAAGGGAGAGAAATCGCCAGCAGCGTCTCCATAGCGGGTGCTGTAGCCCACCCAGTCCTCAGAGAGGTTGCAGGTGTTAGCCACACGGCCGTTCATCGACTGCGAGAGGGCGTACAATGTGGTCATGCGCAGACGCGGAGGCATGTTGATGACGGTCTGTCTGCTGACTTCTGACTGCTGACTTCTCAATGCCTCATCCACAGCTCCCATCAAGGCATTGTAGGCATCAAAGATATTGATATTGAAATAACGGATGCCGAGGTGATTGATGAGCTTCATGCTGTCGGAGATGTCCTTCTGCACGCCGTTGGGCATGGTCACGCCAATGACGCGATCCTTGCCAAGGGCTTCCACACAGAGGCCAGCTACCACACTGCTGTCCTTGCCACCGGAGATGCCGATAACGGCATTGCAGCCAGGGCCGTTCTGTTCAAACCAATCCCTAATCCATTGGACCACTTGGTCCTTCACTTCTTTTGCGTTGAATGTTTTCATGTTATTGCTTTATTTTTTGTTTTCCTCAACCCACTTGCGGGCGTTCACGAAGGCCTCGATCCACGGGCTGACCTCGTCGTTCTTGCGGTTGTCCGGGTAATGCGCCCACTGCCAAGGCAGGAAGGCACGCTCCAAGTGAGGCATCATCGCCAAATGGCGGCCGTTGTTGGAACAGATGCCTGCCACCGACCAGTCGCTGCCATTGGGGTTGCCCGGATATTTCTCTTGACCGTAAGTCATCACGATCTTGTACTTGTCGCGGTAGTATGGGAAGTAAAACTTGCCTTCACCGTGAGCCACCCATACGCCGAGACGGCGACCTGAGAGCGACTTCAGCATCACGCTCTCGTTTTGGGCGATCTCCACATTCAGGAAGGCCGACTCGAACTTGTGCGAATCATTGTGCTTCATGACGGGGTGCTCCTCATGGTCGGGATAGATCAATCCGAGTTCCATCATCAGCTGGCAGCCGTTGCACACACCAAGGCTCAAGGTGTCCTCACGGGCATAGAAGTCATCCAATGCCTTCTTGGCTTTCTTGTTGTAGAGGAAAGCGCCTGCCCAGCCTTTGGCCGAGCCTAACACATCGGAGTTGGAAAAACCTCCCACGAACACGATCATGTTGACGTCCTTCAGGTTCTCGCGACCCGATGCCAAGTCGGTCATGGTGACATCCTTCACGTCGAAGCCGGCAAGATACAAGGCGTAAGCCATCTCACGGTCGCACTGGCAACCCTTCTCACGGATGATGGCAGCCTGGATTCCTGACTTCTTGCGGCGTTTCATGCTGATGCCCAAATCTTTGGCCTTGCCTGTGAAGCCGTGGCCGAAGCTATAGTGCAAATCTTGTTTCTTGTAGTTCTCAAAGCGTTCCTGGGCCTTGCGTTCACCACTCTGCTTGCGGTCAAGCAGGTAGGACGACTTGTACCAGACATCACGCAGCGCATCGATCTCAAAGAGATGGTCGTGACCGGCATGACGGATGGTCAAGCGGCGCTTCTGGCAAGGCTTGCCGATGACCTTGAAGCTAACGCCCGACTCACGGAGCATCTTCTTGGCCACGCCGTCGTTGGCCACTTGGATGACCACCGAAGGCTTTTCGCAGAACATCACTGCCGTGAAGTCTTCCTCGTCGAAGTCCTTCAGGTTGATGTCCATGCCGTATTCGGTGTTGGCGAAGTTCATCTCCAGCAGGGTGGTGATCAAACCGCCAGCGGAGACGTCGTGACCTGCCATGATCAAGCCTTCTTCGATAAGCTTTTGGATGGCATTGAAAGCCTTCTTGAAATAAGCGGGGCTCTTCACATCCGGAGCTTTCTGGCCGATGGCGTTGATGGCTTGGGCAAAGCTGCTGCCGCCCAACTCGAAGCCGTCCTTCGAGAAATCGATGTAGAGCAGTTCGGTATTGAGATTACCCTTCATCACGGGCTGCACAGTCTGGCGGAGGTTGCTTACCTCGCCTGCGGCGGAAACGATGACGGTACCAGGAGCCACCACCTTGTCACCGTTAGGATATTTTTGGGTCATGGAAAGCGAATCCTTACCTGTAGGCACGTTGATGCCCAAGGCAACACAGTAGTCGCTCAAGGCCTTCACAGCCTGGTAGAGACGTGCGGTCTCACCTTCCTGCTTGGCAGGCCACATCCAGTTAGCGCTCAGCGAGACTCCCTTCAGGTTATCCTCAATGGGAGCCCAAACGATGTTGGTCAAGGCTTCGGAGACGGAGAGCCGTGAACCCGCTGCCGGATCAATCAAAGCGGGGATGGAGGCGTGTCCGAGCGCGGTGGCAATGCCACGAACGCCCTTGTAGTCCAAGGCGCTGATGCCGAGATTGCTCAAAGGCAACTGGATCTCACCCACACACTGCTGCTGAGCTACGCGACCCGTCACGGAACGGTCCACTTTGTTGGTCAACCAATCCTTGCAGGCTACAGCCTCGAGTTGCAGCACTTTTTCGAGATATTTATGGAAATCACGCTTGGTATAGCTGATTTTCTTGAAGCGATAAGGCTTCGTGGTATCGTGAAGCACAGTCTTGGGCGCTCTGCCAAAGAAGTCTGACAAAGCCAAGTCGATCGGTGCAACGCCTTTCTTGCGGACAAAACGCAGACGTTCGTCGCCGGTCACCTCACCCACTTCGTAGTACGGGGCGCGCTCACGCTCAGCGGTCTTGCGAATCAACTCAAGGTCTTTCTTACGCACCAGCAGACCCATACGTTCTTGCGACTCATTGCCGATGATTTCTTTATCGGACAAGGTTGGGTCGCCCACTGGAAGTTTGTCGACGTAAACCACGCCACCAGCGTCTTCGATCAACTCGGAGAGGCAGTTGAGGTGGCCACCTGCGCCGTGGTCATGGATGCTACGGATAGGATTCTTGCCCATCTCTGCCATAGCACGAATCACATTACTGACACGCTTTTGCATTTCGGGGTTGGCACGTTGCACAGCGTTGAGTTCGATGGCGTTGCTGTATTGGCCGGTATCGACACTCGACACGGCACCACCGCCCATACCGATGCGGTAGTTGTCGCCACCCAACACCACGATGATATCACCAGGTTCGGGTTCCAGTTTCTTGGCGTCTTCCTGTTTGGCAAAGCCAATACCGCCTGCCAGCATGATCACTTTATCGTAACCCAGGGTCTGTTGTTCCTGATGCTCAAAGGTCAGCAAACTGCCGTTGATCAACGGTTGGCCAAATTTGTTGCCAAAGTCGGAGGCTCCGTTGGAGGCCTTAATCAGAATCTCTTCAGGTGTCTGATACAACCACTTACGAGGTTCAGCGCCTTGTTCCCAGTCGCGGTTGTCCTCCGTGCGCGGATAGGAAGTCATATACACTGCCGTGCCGGCCAGTGGCAAGCTACCCTGACCGCCGGCCAAACGGTCGCGGATCTCACCGCCCGTACCTGTGGCAGCACCATTGAAAGGCTCCACGGTAGTCGGGAAGTTATGGGTCTCAGCCTTCAGCGAAATGATGGTGTTGATATCCTTGATCTGGAAATAGTCGGGCTCAAACTGGCCTTTGGGAGCGAACTGCTCCACCTTGGGACCCAGGATGAAGGCTACGTTATCCTTGTAGGCCGACACCAACTTATTCGGATTCTCCTTCGAGGTCTTCTTGATCAAAGCGAACAGCGAGCTGCCCATCTTCTTTCCGTCGATGACGAAAGTACCATTGAAGATCTTATGACGGCAATGTTCCGAATTCACTTGAGCGAAGCCATAAACCTCGCTATCGGTCAACTTACGGCCGATCTTCTCGGAGACCCCCTTCAGGTATTCCACTTCCTCTGGGCTCAAAGCCAGACCTTCCTTTTCGTTGTAGCTTTCGATGTCATCGATATATTGCAACGGTTCAGGCTTGCGCTTCACCGTGAAGACCTTTTGGTCAAGGTTGTTGTACATGGCCTGAAGCATCGGGTCATAAGGGGCGTCTTTCGATTCCACCTGATGGAATTCCTCAATGCGCAGGATGCCATTCACACCCATGTTTTGGGCAATCTCAACGGCATTGGTGCTCCAAGGCGTGATCATTTCACGACGGGGACCAATAAAAAAGCCCTTCACTGACTTGGCCTTGACCAAAGTGGCCTTGCCAAAAAGCCATGAAAGGCGTGAAATGTGTTCCGAAGAAAGCTCCGATACAGAATCAACAGCTATAACTCGTTGATTTCCAGACTGGAAAAAGCATATCATATTCGCAGAATTTTGCTAATTAATATGCTCGCAAATTTAGTTATTATTTTTAATTAACCAACAATTTCCTGCTCTTAATCACACGATTTCCATCAAGGTATTGAAGAAAATAACAACCTTGACGTAATTTTCCGCTCAAATCAATATCAGTTTCTTTTTCACTATTGATATCCATTTGCAACAGCATACGACCGGTAAGATCGTAAACCACCAACCGACTGGCTTTGGCTTCATTTTGTTCAGCATAGTCGCCTACACTCCATGTTGCATCCCAAATCATGTTGGCATATTCCGGATGATCCACGAAAGGATTACGGTTGTGCTGGTAACCATTATAGATAGCATTGTTACGATCAATCTCCTTTTGGCTTACCGGATCGAGTTCGTTCCAACGCAACAGCATGTCGATCGCCCACGGCTTGATGACCGATTTGTTGGTCATGTCGCTGGTGCCCCAACTGGAATCCTCACTGTAGTAGCGTACGCTCATATACATGAGGGCACGGGCAAAGTCGCCCTTATACTCATCGATAGGCTCAAACACCGTACCGCTGTAGCCCGAAGTCTTGCAAGTGCCCAACTTGGATCCGTTCTGTGAAGTCCACGTAGCCGACCGCACTTCGCCTAAAGGATAATTGCTGCGGCGGTTGTTCACATAGCCGTCAGTGGCAAAGATATGGTGCATGTCGGTACGCGGCGTGCTTTGGTCGTTGAACCAACTCGAAGGCCACGAGTGCTCACGGTTATAGCAGTCGCCCTCGCCACCATAGGTACCGCATTGATCCTGTCCAAGGTAATAGAGGTAAGGCGGATTGCCGTTTGGACGGTCGGAATACATGTCCCACACTACGCCATTGCCTTTGTTGTCGGTACTCCAGAAGGCATCCCAAATATCACCATAGGATATCGAAGTATGCCCCTTGATGATGTTGTGCAGGGCCGATTTCAATTGTTGGCCGGTCAAACCATTGGCGGAATTATAATAATTCGCCGGAGCCTGGGCCATGGCAGATACAGCCATGGAAAACGCTATAACGAAAAAGAGTAAACGTTTCATTTTCATTGGATTAGATCAGTAAAAAGATAAATGATCGCTATGATAATCATGAACACCGCTCCCGAAAACTCGATAAAGCTCGTGGTACGGAGCATTTTGGGCGTGTATTGGGTACGCACTGAGAAGAAAGCCCACAGGAAGCCTGCGGCTGCAACGGCAAGGAAATACCCATTGCCAAAGGGCATGAAACCCTGACTGCAGAGGCCCATGATCAGGGTGTTCATCGAGGCAATGATGCCTAACAGCAGATAGCCCCAGTTGGAGGTAAATGAATATAAGCGCTTGGCTTTCAACACCTTCATCGAGTCAACAATCATTTTCGCTGCCACGATGACCATCAAGCCAAAAACCAAATATTTGATAAAATCGCCAAACAGATAGTCAATCAACGAGCCTAATAAATAGCCGATGAATGCCATCAAGGCTTGTGTGGCGGCAAACACCAAAGCCACCAGCACTTGCCGCGAGACGGTGCTCTCCCCTTTCGGGTCAAGCCCCACGGCCCATGGCACAATGCTGGTGGTCAGCGCCAACACATAGATCATTCCGATGATGATGGCGGGTGTAGTCATAGATTTATCCCAGTCTCTTGAACTGGCAGGTGAAGTGGCGCATCAGCTCGGCTTCCCAAGTGATCTCCAGACCGCGTTTGATGGTGTCGCGGCGGTCGTAGACGTTCTTCAGGGCAGCGGCAATCACGTCCATGTGGTTGTTGGTGTACACACGGCGTGGGATGCACAGACGCACGAAGTCGTTGCCACCGAAGCGGTTCTCACGGGTGACCGGATCACGGTCAGCGAGGACATAGCCGATTTCGCAAGCACGGATGCCAGCTTCGAGATAGAGCTCGCAGGTCAAGGTCTGAGCCGGGAACTCTTCCTTCGGGATGTTGGTCAACACCTTGTCAGCATCGACGAAGATGGCGTGGCCACCAGCAGGACGCTGGTAAGGAATGCCGTATTCATCGAGTTTGGAGGCAAGGTAATGCACCTGTTTGATGCGGGTTTCGACCATGTCGAATTCAATGTTTTCCTTCAGACCGACAGCCAGAGCGTCCATGTCACGGCCGTTCATACCACCGTAGGTGAGGAAGCCCTCAAACGGGATGCAGAACAACTTGGCACCTTCGTACCATTCCTTTTTGTTGGTAGCGATGAAGCCGCCCATGTTAACGAGAGCGTCCTTCTTGGCCGACATGGTCATGGCATCGGCGTAGGAGTACATTTCCTTGGCAATCTCACGAAGGGTCTTGTTTTCGTAACCCTTTTCGCGGGTCTTGATGAAGTAGCAGTTCTCGATGAAACGAGCGCTATCCACGATCACCGGCACGCCATATTTATGGCAGAGGGCGCAGGTCTCGCGGACGTTCTGCATGCTCACGGGCTGACCGCCAACGGTGTTGTTGGTGACGGTGAGAACCATGAACGGCACGTTGCCCTTATTCTCGACGAGCACCTTCTCGAGTTTCTCGAGGCTGACATTACCCTTGAAAGGCACTTCCAACTGGGTGTCGTAGGCCTCAGGCACAGTGACGTCGATGGCAAAGGCTTTACGGCTCTCGATGTGGCCCTTGGTGGTATCGAAGTGGGCGTTGCCCGGGACAACCATACCAGGCTTCACGAGGTAGCTGAACAGCACATTCTCAGCAGCACGACCCTGGTGGGTGGGGATGACATACTCAAAACCAGTGATCTCGGTGATGGTGTCTTTCATATGGTAGAACGAACGAGCGCCGCCGTAGCTTTCATCGCCCATCATCATGGCGCTCCACTGACGGTCGCTCATGGCGCCGGTGCCAGAGTCAGTCAGCAAGTCAATGTACACATAGTCGCTCTTCAGCATGAAGATGTTGTTATGGGCTTCTTCGAGCCACTTTTCACGTTGTTCTCTAGTGGATTTCTTAATGGGTTCGACCATCTTGATTTTCCACGCTTCTGCAAATGGTAATTCCATGATTTATAGATTTAAAAATTCAAGATTTAAAGATTTTACTTTAAGGGTGAAAAAGCATAAAAACAACCCTTGTTTCCAAGCGGGAGCTCAGAAACGGTCACGTTCCTTGACGTTAAGGTAGATCGCTTTGGCGATGATTTTTTGCATGAATTATGCTTTCAAAAGTCGGTCAAAGATACGAAATTTTTCGGAAAAACAAGAAGATTTTTCTTTTTGTAGCGCCCTAGAGGGCGCGTTTCTTGTTACTTTTGGCTTGATGGAAAAGTACCAATTCTGCTTAAGCCGAACGCAAAGCCGAGCTTGCTCGAGCTTTGCTGAGGCGCAGCAGAATCAGCGAAGCTAAAAAATCAAGGCCAAAAATATCGGCCCACCGCACGGCCGTTCTAAAAGGCTGAGCCATCAAGGCGGGGAGTGCCTTCGTGCCGAAGGCAAACGCTCCCTGCTTCCCGCCACGCTTCGCTCGCGGTCGCAGTCCGCGCCCCGCCCTGAGGCTCAAGCCTTTTAGCTCGTCCTTTGGGCAGCCGCCCCTCCGATTTTTGGCCTTGGCCCACGCACCCAGTTCGGGGCAGTGAGTCGTGCTTAATACTGAACACTAGAAAAACCTTTAAAAGAGTTTGCCTACGTTGGCAATTCGTTCATTCGCAACCTTGACATACTCCTCCGAAATGTCGTAACCGACAAATTTGCGCTTGTTTTTTAAAGCTGCAACGGCAGTGGTTCCACTCCCCATAAAAGGATCCAGAACAACATCCCCCTCAAAACTATAAAGATTAATCAACCTGTGAGGAAGCTCTTCAGGAAAAGGTGCTGGATGTTTCACTCTCTTGGCGCTTTCTGTATTCATCTTCCATATGCTTTTAGTCCATTCGAGAAAATCTTCCCTGGTAATCGTATCCTTACCTTTTTTACGACTAAGACTTCCCTTACTGTAAACTAAAATATACTCATGAACATCACGAAGACTTGGATTTGCAGCGCTTTTCCAACTCCCCCAAGCACATGAGCCTCCCGATGAAGCCGCTTTGTCCCATATTATCTGTCCTCTATTATTAAACCCAATTCCCGTCATTATTCTTCCAATATAATCAGACAAAGGAATATAAGGCTTTCTACCCAAATTTGCCACATTGACACAGGCTCTACCGCCATTTACCAAAACACGATAGGTTTCCCTCATCACCTTTTCAATCAACTGAAGGTACTGCTGAAGCGTTAGGTTTTGATCATACTCTTTGGTCACATTATAGGGAGGAGACGTTATCATCAAGTGGACGGAGTTATCTGACAATTCCTTCATTTCTTCCGAAGAATGAGTGTAAATTATATTAACCAGGCCATCGTCCAAAACGGCATCTTCGGTTTTGCCACACTCAACTAGGCCAATACCTTGATATAGGTTTGACTTGTAAAACTTTTCGGCATTATGTCCTTCTCTTGTTGAAACGCCGAAAGAAGATGTTTCGGTTCCTTTCTTCATAGCTTCAGCATTTCAATGAAACGTTGCCCTTTGAGTTCATCCGTTGATTCAGAATTAGCAATAGAAATAATTCTTCCCAAATCTCTATTGCTCATCATTGAACTGAAATAGTTCATATTTGAGTTTAATATCTGACCAATATACTCTTCTATTTCCTCAATAGAACCGAAGGTTTCAAATCCTCTTTCTGGAGATTCTTTTATAAAGTCTTGGTTTGTTGGATTCGGATAAAGCGAGATAAACTTTTGAATAACTCCGCTTTGTTTCAAGCAATCAACCTTTTTCACATAACTGGTGGTTATCGGTGAATTACCGAGAATGATAATCGGAATCTTTTTTGCCCGAGAACTATCAACACGCAAGTTGATTGATTTTCCAATGGCTTTTAGCATACTGTCCGAGCGCAGCAAAGAGGGATTACCCTTATGAGTAGTGTAATCTCCACAAAATTCAAAATCGTCATCGTCACAATAAAGATAGTTATTAACGATGCCCATTTTAATTTCGAAAATCAATTTGATGTTTTCCGGTCTTTGAAAAGTACTTTCAGAGGTACAAAAAGCCATATCGGCAGAGCTTTGTCTTGACAGACCAATCTCTTCACAAACCACTCCATTAACTGCATACAAGCCGTTTTGTCTGGCAATCTGGGAAAAAAGATTCTTACACCATTTCTCTGTTGTTGAACCAACAAAGCTATTTCTAGATTGAGGTGTACTTACTTTTGCTTCCGTGTTTTTTGGCTGAAAAGCATAATACTTGCCTTTTACATTAACCATCAGGTTTTCAATACTGGACAGATTGATGGCGTATCTGAAGAAATCCAGTTCATCTTGTCTCGACCACATGTGCGTTTCTTTGTGGCGCATGCCTATCATTCAGACCAACGGGCTTGAGAGAGCCACAAAAAAGCGTGGATTTTGACCTACCACGCTCCAGAGGCTCTGCAAAGCCCGTATTGATTGATAAGTCTCCGTCCACGCTAACGCACGGACGTTCGCCGACTTATTCGTAATCAATACTTGTTTTGAAATTTGCAGATTCCTGAAGCAGTACCGAATAATTAGCAAACGCTATGATTTATAATATGTTAGTTGTCTTATTTCTTTCTTTCAGTTCTATTGTATCTCATAGTTAATGATGCAAAGATAATCATTTTTTGAGCAAACTACAAAACAAAGGTCTAAATGTTAGCAGTCCGTCATTGGTCCCAATTTGAGCGTTTTATAAATAATATTACAACTTATAGTTGTATTTTAGAATTTTTTCTTATCTTTGCGTCAAAATTAACCACGATGACTTTCGACAAAATCCTTGATGACAACAGACTCTGGGCGGTCAGATACGATGGAGAGAGCGACAACGCCCTCCAGATAGTTTTTAACCAGTGGAACAACCCCGAATAGTTGTGGAATTTCTTTACAGAGAATCTCTCTGATCTAGAATCGTATTTTAAGATTACTGACGTAGATCAAGCCATTTATGACACCATCGAGGATAGCGAAGAATTGGAGTGTCTTATTTTGGACATATCTCCCGACGCCAATCTTGACCACTTGTTTCGTCCACTTGAGAACAACCGCACAGTGGAAATGATGTTAGGCAAAGAAAAGGCTCGGTTACAAAACCGCGAGGAACACGCTTCATGGCTTCGTCTTTACGCCATCAAACTAGAACCTGGTCACTACATCATCACAGGAGGAGCCATCAAATTGACTCGCACAATGCAGGAGCGTGATCACACACTCAAAGAACTTGCAAAGATGGAACAAGTTAGAAACTTGTTAATTGAAGAAGGAGTTGTAGACGCTGAAGGATTTGAAGATTACACAAATGAACTATTGAGCAACAACAAATGAAACAGAAAACACTTGATTATCTGGAATCACACCAGAGCGAAACACCTTCGGCCTGGAAAGGTGAAGCGGAGTGGCGGCGTGAAAACAAGGCATGGCTGCGACACTCACAACACATAGCCGTGAAGGTGCTGTTGTTTATGAAACAAGAACAACTGACGCAAAACTCCATGGCCCAACGGTTGGGCTGCACCCAGCAATATGTCTCAAGAATCCTCAAAGGCAAAGAAAACATGTCGCTGGAAACCCTAACAAAGCTGGAACAAACGATGGGAGTTCAAATCATCGCTGATTGAGACCAAAAAGCTTTTTATTACCATTAAGAACGACGAACCTCTCCCGGGCTAGGCGCGCGGGCCATGGCCGACATGCGGGGAAGCGCTCGCCCAAAGCCGAACTAAGTGGGTTGAGATTCAAGGCGGGGCGCGGAGCTTCAGCGGAGCGTTTGCTTTCGAAGAAAGCACTCCCCGCCTTGAATCTCACCCACTTAGAGAGGCGTGCGGAAGAACCGATCATGTCGGCCTTGAACTTTTGGTACTTTTCTTTCAAGAGAAAAGTACATAAAGAACGCGCCCTAAAAGGGCGCTGAACATATTCTTTATTTTGGAAAAATATTTTTCCTATCTTTGAAACTTCAAATCATCCAATAGAATTTTCATCATGTTCAAACTCAAATCACTACTTTTAGTCGGTCTCCTGCTCATCGGCTTCAATGTGAAGGCCCAGGAAGACCAAGAAATGTACGTCGGAGCCTGCTGCACCAGCATCATGGTGGGCAAAAACGCCTCCACCGATGGCTCTGTGATCACCTCTCACACTTGCGACGGTCGCTACCGCACTTGGATGCGCTGGGAAGCCGCTGCAGATCATGAGAAAGGCGAGATGCATAAGGTGTACAAAGGCACCATGCACACCGAAGACCCCTTTGACAACCGCAAAGTGGAACTCGCCGGTGAGATCCCACAGGTAGAACACACTTATGCCTACCTCAACACCGCTTATCCCTGCCTTAACGAAAAACAACTGGCCATCGGCGAGACAACCTTCTCGGGCCCAGACACCTTAGTTAACGAAAACGGCATGTTCATGATTGAAGAGCTTGAGCGTGTCGCCTTGATGCGTTGCGACAACGCCCGCGATGCCATCAAACTCATCGGCAAACTGGTGAAGGAATATGGCTACGGTGACGGCGGCGAATGCATCACCATTGCCGATAAGAACGAGGTGTGGCAAATGGAAATCCTTGGCGAAGGTCCGGACCAAATCGGTGGCGTGTGGGCCGCCAAACGCATTCCCGATGACGAGGTGGGCGTTAGCGCCAACATTGCCCGCATCGGCAAACTGGAGCGCAAGAGCAAGGACTTTTACTGCTCCGACAACTGCGAGAAAGTAGCCAAGAAATACGGCCTCTGGGACGGCGAAGGCGAGTTCATTTTCTGGAAGGCTTTCCGTGCCGAGTACGGCGGCGGCAAGAACTACAGTGACCGCGAGTTCTTCATCCTCAGCCAACTGGCTCCTTCTTTGAACCTCAACCGCGACATGCCCGAACTGCCCTTCTCGGTGAAACCCGATGAAAACGTCGACGTGCGCAAGGTGATGGAACTCTTCCGCAGCACCTACGAAGGCACCGACATGGACATGACCCGCAACATCAAGATGGTGAGCAAGAAACGCCAAGACGACGGCAGTGTCAAGGAAGACACCATCATCAGCCCTATCGCCAACCCATGGATGAACGGCACCATGCAAAGCACCTTGAACTTCCTGGCACCTGAAACCGTGAAGTTCCAGCGTACCGTAGCCGTGGCCTGGAGCAGCTACCATACCATCATCCAATGCCGCAGCTGGGTGCCTGACGAGATTGGCGCAATCTGCTGGATGGCTTGCGACAACCCAGGACAGAGCCCTCGCATCCCCATCTTCTCAGGTTCCACCACCCTGCCCGAAGGCTTCGACAAATGCGGTCAGTTGCGCTATCGCGAAGAAGCTTGGATCTGGCACTACCGCAAGGCCAACAAGCTTGCCACCGTGATGTGGGGACGTACCAAACCCGTCCTGATGGGCAACGCCAAACGCCTCGAGGACAAAGCTTTTGAAGAGATTCCCGCTATGGAGCAGAAAGCCCAAGCCCTGCTCAACGATGGCAAGAAAGACGAAGCCACCAAGGTGCTCAACCAATACACCAAGGACTTCGCCGCTGCCGCACGCCAGACCTGGAGAGAAATGGAAAGCCAGTTCTGGTACTGGTTCAGTATGGGATTCTGAAGAAGATAGGAGACCAGAAGACAGCATAAGAAAAGGGATGGTTCGTTGGAACCATCCCTTTTCTTGTAGACTTCCGTCTTCCGACTTCTGTCTTCTGCCTTCTGCCTTCTGCCTTCTTAATAGAAGATCACTCTATTATCCTCAATCTTGGCATTGTTGCGGAGAGCGTTGTAAACGCCGTTGTTCAACACTCTGTTGTCGAACTGGGCTTTCTTTTCTCTATGGATAGCGCTCAGGTCAACCTCTTCGGGTGTTCCGGCAATCTTCACGTTCTTGATGATGAAAGCGCTGGTGTTACCGGCAACTGGACCGACCACTTCGCCGTCCTTCATACCCATGATGGTACCGACGATGTCGCTTTCGACGCCGAAGTTACCAACGCCACGGCTTTCCATGTTGACATCGTTAACGGTAGTGCTCTCAGCACCCAACTCGCTGACCATACGGTCGTAATCGGTGCCACAAGCCTTCATCTTCTCAACGGCAACCTCACCTTTCTTCTTGTTGAGAATCTGGTACTTCGACTGCTCGGCAATCTTCTCGATAGGAGCATAGCCTTCAGGAACGATCTCGGTCAAAGCAGCCACAACGAACATGTTGTCAAGTTCGAAGATGGATGAAACTTCACCAACCTTAGTCTTGTCATCAAATGCCCAACGGACAATCTGACGTGGGTTGTCGATGCCAGTAATCTGATAGGTTGAAGCGTTCAGGCGAGGCATGGTGCGCTTGGTCATACCCTCAGCCTCAACAGCTGCGTTGAACTGATCCAAAGTGCGGTTTTCAGTGACGAACTTGTTAGCCACGGCAAACATATCCTGATAGGTCTTGGTGCTGAAGGTGAGATCATGCTTCAAGATGGCGAGACGAGCCTTGGGCTGCATCTCGGTCTTACCTGTCACCTTGATGACGTGGAAGCCAAAAGGAGTCTCAACAACGCCCATCTGACCCACTGCATTGTCCATCACGAACTCGTTGAAGGCATACACCATCATGCCGTCGGTGAACCAATCCAAATCGCCGCCCTTTTCAGCCGAAGCCTTGTCAGCCGACATCTCAGTGGCGAGCTCGCCAAAGAGTTCGGTGTTCTTGGCGTTCTTCTTCAATACGACGAGCAAGCTGTCAGCGATCGCCTGAGCTCTTTCCTTGGTATTGACAGTGTCCATGCTGCGGAGTGCACCCTTATAGGAAATCAAGATATGGCTGGCCTTCAGTGAGTCGGCACGGTTCTGCAGGTCAACGATGCGAACCAAGTTGTAGGATTCGTTGTCGAAATATGGACCGTAAACGAAACCAGGCTGGTTGCCTTCATCGAAAACCACAGTTTCGATAGCGGCGGGAACGGCTGTGCGGCCCATCCAAGTGCTGTCATAACGCTGGTCGGAGTTGGCGTTGACGAAGCTGGCCACGTTGTCGGTGGCAGTAAAGTCAGCCTTCATGCCCTCAACAAAAGCGCGGGCATCTTGATCGTCCTGTGCTGACGGCTTGATGTCGAACACCACATAGTCGATGGCACGGGTCTCGTCGGTTTCGTACTTGTACTTGTTTTCCTCGTAGAACTTACGGTTATCCTTGTCGGTAACGGTAACGGTTGAATCAGGGATGGTTGAATAACGCAGAGCCACCACTTCAGCCGAAGCCTTCACGTTCTTGTTGTCATAATACTTCTTGGCCAACTTTTCAGGAACCATATAGGAAGCCTTGACAAGGTTTTCGAACTTGGTCTGAAGTCTATTATCCTTGACGGCGTTTTCGAAATCAACCCACTGGGTGCGATATTCGATTGGGGCATTTTCCAACTGTTGCATGTAGTTCTCGAGCGTTGCACGGTCGAAGTTGCCGTTGGCGTCGGAGAAATTCTGGACCACCCACTGATGAGGTTCGTCGCCCACAAACTGGTCGTAAAGCTCATCGCTTGTCACATTCATTCCAATGGCATCGTATTCCTTGGTCATAATGTGATCCTTGATCATCTGTTCAAGCGTGCTGTTGTAAACGCTGTAGGTCTGTGAGGAAGTGAGGCTGTTGCCATAGCTTCTCTTCATGTTTTCCAGATTCTTGTTCTTCAGATCCTCGAAATCCTTGTAGGGGATCTTCTCTCCATCGATGACGGCCACGTTGTACTCGCGGTGTCTACCAGTGCTCTGGAAAAGGTCTTGCAGGACGAACGCCAACAAGGCAAGACCGATGATTGCGATCAACAATCCTGAACGCTTTCTGATTTTTTCAATTGCTGCCATAATTTAATGCTATATAATTAATAATTATTCAAAATTTGAGCCTGCAAATTTAGTAAAAGGATTTTAATCCACAATAAAGTTGATGCAACTTTATTTTTTTCTTTCACTGAACACGCTTCAATTCAACCTCTTCCAATTTCATGTCAGTGGCCTTGAGCACCTTGATTTTATAGTTCCCGATGACCAGCTCCTCACCCACTTCAGGAATGTTCTCATAGAAATGAAGAATCATTCCGGCCAAGGTCTCATAATCGTCCGACACAGGAAGGTCGAGCTTATAGGTCTCGTTCAGGTAATCGATCTCCAAACGGGCCGAGAACACGTAGGTGTCTTCCTTGACCACTTCTTCGGTCTCCTCTTCCTCATCGTATTCATCTTCAATTTCACCGAAAATCTCTTCGATCACGTCTTCCATGGTGACGATACCCGCAGTGCCGCCGAACTCATCGACGACCACCGCCACACCCTGATGCTTTTGGATGAAGTGCTTCAGCAGACGGTCGGCCGTATACGTTTCCGGGAAAAAATCGATAGGCCTAACCAAGTCGGCAGTAGTGAGGTTCTTGCTGTTCGCAATGGCGTTGACCACATCGTTAAGGTGGATGTAACCCACGATATTGTCAATCGTATCGGAATAAACGATCAGTTTGGAGTGTTTGGTTTCCTCAAAACGATCCTTGATGAAGCGGATGTCGTCAGTGATCTTCACCGATTCGATTTCGTTACGCGGGCCCATGCACTCGCGCAATTTCACCGAACGGAAGTCCATGGCGTTCTGGAACAGCTGGATTTCTTGCTGAATGTCCTCGTCGGCCTCCTTGGGATCGGCATATTCAGTGATATAGTCATCAAAATCGACGGTGCTGATTTGGTATTTCTGCTGATCCACCTTCATGCCGAAAAACACCCGGATGATCAAGGCGGCAACACCCGAGTAGATCAAAGTCAAGGGATAGAGCAAATAGTAAACGACTACGGTTGGAAAGGCAAAAAACGACAGGATGGCGTTTGGATTGATGCGGAACAGGATCTTGGGAAGAAACTCCGCCAGCACCAGCACGATCAGGGTCGAAAAGATGGATTGCAACAACAGAATGAAAAACTCCAACTCAAGCGAGGCGGGAAGCATCCAAACCACGACAGGACGCAGCAATCGTGCCATGGCGATACCGTAAACAATGTTCGCGATGTTGTTACCAATGAGCAACGAGGTAATGAAGTGCGACTGCCGTTTGAAAAACAGGCTGACGATCTTGGCCGAGAACTTATTTTTCTTCAGATCGACCTCCAATTGAAGCCTGTTGGTGCTATTGAAGGCAATCTCAAGCCCCGAGCACAGAGCCGAGAAAAAAAGCGTGATGACGACTATAATCCAATCACTCATCCTTCGTCCTCCACTTCAAATGTAGCCTGACTATTGTAAATGGTGTACTCCTCAAAGTTTTCGCCCGCCACCAGACTGTCGCCAGTAATGTCCTTGTCGGGCATGATAATCCTTACTTTCGAACGGGTGTAGATCATCTTGGTATCCTGATACCAATACAGGCGGTCGGAGTACATGCTCTGTCCTTTTTCGCGGTTTTCGACACAGACGTTGCCCACGGCTTCAACGACGCGCTCTTTGCTATGGTTGATGCCGTAATCGGCACTGATTTCAGAAACCACCTGATGCCTGTTGTTAAAGATTTGGGCATGAAAGCCCTGGGGGAATTCAAGATAGCTGGTATCGTTTCCTTGGTTGACCATCATCGGCGCGGTCAATGCCACCTGCACGATGCCCGAGTCGCTGCGATAGTAAACGATGTCGTATGCGACAACACCCGACAGCGTATCGTCGGAAGCCAACTGCTGGATGACCGAATTGGGGTTCCCACACGAAAACAACATCACAGCCAAAAAGGCTGTGATGTTGCATAGTAGGAATCGTCCCGATTTATTTCGCGGCTCTGATGGTAGTCGTTTCATTGATCCAACCTCCGACGGTGAAGGACTGGCCTTCCGCATAGTCGTTGAAGAAGATGGTTTCAGTTGACGGGAAGTGCTGTGAGTAAGCGTGAATCAAAGCGTTGGCTCTGTCAGCGACCGTAGGATCAATTTGCTTAGCCTTGAAGCACTTGTCAACAGCTACCCAGAACACGGCCTTGCTTTCGACATCGCCGCTGAACTGCTTACCGCTTTCAGCATAGAGCTGAGCGATGATGAGGTAAGGTTCGCCTGCTGTCGGGTCGACTTGAGAAGCTTTCTTGGCTGCCTCACGGGCTTTGCCGAAACTACCTACGTTTTGGTGGCAGAAAGCCAGGTTACGGTAGGCGCGGTAAACGCGGTCGTTGTTTTCAGAAGCGGTAGCCTGTTCAAAGTACTTGGCAGCTTCGTTGTATCTCTTGTTCTTGAACTCCTGGATACCGATGTTGTAAGCGGCTTCAGGGCTGGGTTCAAGTTCATAGAGGTTCTTACTGGCGTCAAGGAAGAGCTTGGAATCGGTGCAGTCCTTCTTGTCAAGGATGGTGGTAATGCGTTTCAGCAGGTTGACATCGTCAGGCGTTTCGGCCATCTTTGCAGAGAACACCTTGATCAGGTCTTCGCATGAAGCGTAGGGTTGGAACAGGTTATCCACGTTGTTCTTCACACCTTTATAGTTGACAATGGACTTCTCGTTCTTCTCAATCTGCTTATCGAAACTGGCGACGGCTTCAGCATCGTTTGATTCCTCGGCATTGGTTCTGGCTTCAAGCAGTTGGGTTTCCTTCTCGGCTAGCACCTTGATATTGCCATCAAGCACATCAGTAAGTTCCTGATACACATTGATAATGGTCATCTTCTCTTCTTTCTCGTTGTTCACCATGTCAATGGTAGCCTTGAAATAAGCGTCGATGAAAGCGCCTTGCAGCTGCGAAGGATCCAGGGCGACGGCTGCTTTCAGCACATTGTAGGCTTCTTCGTAACGTTTTTTGTTGTAATTATAGATCAACATTCCCTTACGACCCATGATGCTTGCCACTTGCGACAGACCCGTCTTAGGATCATTCGGGAAGCACTGGATTCTGGTATCCATCAGCAGGCAGAGCGTGTCGATGTATGCGTCTTTGTCTTTAGGGTTCTTACGAATGAGATAATCCAGGATTTTCTCACCATTGGTATAGATCAGCTGGCTGGAACGGGGGCATGAAAGAAACACCTCACGCCAAGCTTCAATCATCTCACCGCTAACGGATTCGGGAGAGTACTTGGTAGCTTCCCATTGCTTAAAATATTCACGATAAATCGAAAGCTTGGTGACGCAATTCACGCTGTCGGCACCATACTTGGATTCAGTTACATCCTGTGCGGAAACGCCGAAAGCCATTCCTAAGATAACAGCCAGGATTGCAAATCTTCTTGTTTTCATCTCTCTTGTATTTTTATGGTTTAACTTTTCTTTACTTATACATCCGCTTCACGAACCAACGCTCGAAAATGGAGACGCCGACGTTCAGTTTGATGTAATCCTCTTGGATGAGGTTTGCAGATTTCGTGCCACAATGTCCAAACTCCAGCCCAACATTTACTTTTGACATCGTTTTGGGCACCGGTAAAGTCGCTCCAATGGTAGCACCTATTTTATTAATGGAGGTACCGTCAATATTCAGGAACGTCTGTTCATAAAAGCCACCTACACGGTATGCCACCTTTGTCCAATAGCTTGACAACGAGGTTGATTTGGGCAAAAACTCAGCACCAATAGCCACATTCCAAGAATCTTGCAAGCCTTGGTTCACACCGTTTTTCGCAAAGGCGCTCCATTGGGCCCAATTAAAGTCGGCACCTATGGTCCAGCGATTGTTTTTTTGAAGGGCTATGCCAAAACCAATGCCATGAGGCATGGTATAACGGGCATTTTTATCAACATTATAGGCGATGGTGTCAATCAGATATTCAGTCGTTATCGTATTGTCCGTTTCTTCGATGGAGCGAATGAACGTGGTTTGAATTCCCCTGAGGTTGATTTTTTGCTTGTAGGTAGCGCCCACAGAGAGGGTAAGGTCGTTGCCCAGATTGCCTTGGTACATCACACCATAATCGAACATAAAGGAACGTACCATGAAATCGCGGCTGCGGCGTGTGCAGATCATAAAAGAAGTGTCTGGATAAAGCACTGTGGTGGTTGACTTGCTGTCGCCGAAAATGTAACTGGCATTGCCACCTATCGAGAAGTGCTTGCCAAGACGGAAGCCATTGCCCCAAAAGACTTGGTTCAAGCCGCCCTCACCTTTGAACACCTCGGAATACTTGCCTATGGATGGGTCGTAGAAAGAAGTCTCAATATTGTAACCTACGTTGCTGTAGGGTTGGGCGCCAACGGCCATCTTCCACCAATTGGTGAGGGCAAAGCCCATGGCTACATAGTCGAACGAGGCACCGGCAGCCTTTTCCGTCAGGGCGGAGGTGCTGAATGAGGATGACTTGAAGTACAATCCCGCATCAAACAGGAATGCCAAAGTGTCAATCATCGCGTACGTAGCCGGATTAGCGGTGTTGATCATGGCTTTGTCACCCATGGCGTTGGCCACACCACCCATGCCTTTGAGGCGGCCGTTCATGGTTCCTTCCCTCAACTGTCCGACACCGAATAATGAATACGGCGAATCGATGTCGCCTTGTGCAAAGGCTCCAGTGCATAGGACAGCAAGCAGCAGCGTGAATATCAGTTTTATCCTCTTGTGATTCTTCATTATAATCTGTTTCGGGGTGCAAATATCCGAAAAAAAACTGAAATTTTTGAAAAAAATATTGTCGGTTTCAAAAAAAGCTGTATTTTTGCATCCGCAAACAATGAGGTACCATAGCTCAGTTGGTAGAGCAACGGACTGAAAATCCGTGTGTCGCTGGT
>CAMYVD010000014.1 GCA_947302205.1 uncultured Bacteroidales bacterium | reverse complement strand
TGCCGCGCTCCTTGGCGAAGGCCATGAAGGCGTCTTGCTTGTCCTCGTAACCGGGAGCCATGACCCAGCAGTGGTTCATGATGGAACGGTCTTCCTTCTCAGCGGTGCCGACGAACATGCTGTTGCGGTCGATTTCTTCGTAGAGGAGGTTGGACTTCTTGGTGTTGATCTTGTTCATGGCCTCGACGCCACCGATGGTGTCCTTCAGCCACACGAGGGTCTCGTGCATCATGAAGATAGGCAGTACGGGCGGGGTGTTGAACATGCTGATGTTCTTGGCTTCTTCAGCAGCGTGGGTGCGGTAGTCGACCATCGTCGGCAGCGGGTTCATATAGGCGCGGTCGCCGATGTTGCCGAGGATGTCTTTCTTCACGATGACGAAGGTCACGCCAGCAGGGCCGACGTTCTTCTGGGCGCCACCGTAGATGAGGCCGTACTTCTTCACGTCGACGGGACGGCTCATGATGTCGGAGCTCATGTCAGCGACGAGCATGATGGGGCAGTCCATGTCGTACTTGATCTCAGTACCGTAGATGGTGTTGTTGGTTGTGATGTGGAAGTAGTCGGCATCCAGCGGGATGGTGTAGCCCTTCGGGATGTAGGTGTAGGTCTTCTCTTCGCTGCTGGCGACGATGTCGACCTTACCGAACAACTTGGCTTCCTTGGCGGCCTTCTTGGCCCAGACGCCGGTCTGCAGATAAGCGGCCTTGGTCTTCATCAAGTTAGCGGGAACGGTGAAGAACTGGGTGCTGGCACCACCACCGAGGAAGAGGATTTCGTACTCGGCAGGGATGTTCAGAAGGTCACGCCACAACTGGCGGGTTTCTTCCATGATGCGCTCCCAACCTGGAGTGCGGTGTGAAATCTCGGCGATGCCGATGCCAGTGTTGTCGAAATCATACAGCGCCTTAACGGTGCTTTCAATGGCTTGCTTGGGCAGAACGCATGGACCTGCGTTGAAGTTAAAAGCTTGTTTCATTACAAAAAAATGATTAAATGTTTTGATTTATAACTAGTTAATTAAGTTTATATACTTTAAAAGTGCTGCAAAGATAATAATTAAAACGGTGTAAAAATCCTTTTTTCCAACAATTTATCTCTTTAGAAAAAAAATCCGAAAAAATGTTGTCAGTTCAAAAAAAAGTTGTACTTTTGCACCCTCGAAACTAAAAGGAAAGAAAGCAATGAAAAAAGACATTCACCCTAAGAATTACCGTCTGGTTGTTTTCAAAGATATGTCCAACGAACAGACCTTCCTGTCACGTTCCACTATCAATACCAAGGATACCATCGTCTGGGAAGACGGTCAGGAATACCCTCTGGTGAAGCTTGAAATCTCCAGCACATCACACCCTTTCTATACTGGTAAGATGAAGCTCGTCGACAGCGCTGGTCGCGTTGATAAGTTCAACAACAAGTACAAGAAGTTCTTCGAAAAGAAGGACGCCAAGTAATTGGCTAGGTGTTTTACCAATTCATAGAAAGCTCTCGATGCTGATTCGAGGGCTTTTTTTGACTTAAATAAGATGCAAGATATGATCGATTCCAATAACGGAGATTTCATCCCGGTCCTCACCATCGACGATATCCGCCTTGACCAAAACGAGACGGTGCCGGAGGAACTGCCTATACTGCCTTTGCGTAACTCGGTGCTCTATCCTGGCGTGGTGATTCCCATCACCGTGGGTCGGGAGAAGTCCATCCAACTGGTGAAGGAGTATTATAGGAAGAAGAAAATGATCGGCGTGGTGGCTCAGAAGGATGCGAATGTCGAAGATCCTGGCATCGCCGACCTCTATCCTGTGGGAACGGCGGCACAGATTCTCAAGACCTTCCAGATGCCCGACGGCAACCTTACCGTCATCATTCAAGGCAAGAGCCGCTTTGAACTCGTTGAGATCAAACAGCTCGATCCCTATTTCATCGCCGCCGTGCAGCCTTTCCAGGCTTCTGATGAAATCCCACGCGATCGCAAGTTCAAGGCGATGATCCAGTCCATCAAGGAACTGGCATCCCAGGTCATTTCACGCAACCAAAGGCTTCCCGAAGAGGCCGACTTCGCCATCAAGAACATCGACAGCCCGGTGTTCCTGCTCAACTTTGTGGCAAGCAACGTGGAGGCTGACCTGCCATCGAAGCAACTGCTGCTGGAGTGCACCAATGTGGTGGACATGGCCAACAACCTGCTCGGCATCCTGACGACCGCCCAGCAGATGAATGAGCTGAAACAGCAGATCCAAAACAAGGTGAAGAACGACCTCGACAAGCAACAGCGGGAGTTCTTGCTGAACCAACAGCTGCGCACCATCCAGGAAGAACTTGGCGGTACTCCCAATGAACACGATATCAAGGAACTGCAGGAGAAAGCCGAGAAAAAGAAATGGAGCAAGGAAGTGCAAGAGGTCTTCGAGCGTGAGCTCAAGAAGCTGGAACGCACCAATCCCCAAGCCGCTGAATACGGCATTCAGCTCAATTACCTGCAATATCTGGTGGATCTGCCGTGGATGGACTATACCAAGGACAACTTCGACTTGAAGCGTGCCCAACGTATCTTGGATGCCGATCACTATGGCCTCGACAAGGTCAAGGAACGTATCATTGAGCATCTTGCCGTACTGAAACTCAAGAGCGATATGAAAGCACCGATCCTCTGCCTAGTTGGCCCTCCCGGAGTGGGTAAGACCTCGCTGGGCAAGTCGATCGCACGTGCCTTGAACCGCAAATATGTAAGAATGTCACTTGGCGGAATCCGTGACGAGTCGGAACTCCGTGGCCACCGCAAGACTTACATCGGTGCCATGCCTGGGCGAATCATCCAGAACCTGCGCAAGGTGAAGTCGGGCAACCCCGTGTTTGTGCTCGACGAGATCGACAAGGTCAGTGGCAACAACATCAACGGCGACCCGCAAGCCGCCTTGCTTGAGATCCTCGATCCAGAACAGAACTCCACTTTCTACGATAACTTCATGGAATTGGACTATGATCTTTCCAAGATCATGTTCATTGCCACAGCGAACACCCTATCAACTATCCATCCGGCCTTGCTTGACCGTATGGAGGTAATCGACCTGAGCGGCTATCTCCGCGAGGAGAAATACGAGATTGCCAAGCGGCACCTGATTCCCAAGCAGCTCAAGGAACATGGCATGGATGCCAAGCAGATCTCCTTCTCGAAGGACATGGTGATGCACATCATCGACGATTACACCCGTGAAGCCGGCGTCCGTAACTTGGAACGCCGCATTGCCGATGTGATGCGTGCCCGAGCCAAGGACATCGTGATGGAAGAGAACAAGGACCGCAGGGTTACCAAGGACGAATTGCGCAAAGTGTTGGGCGTTCCGATGCATCACGACGAAGACGAAGTGAAGCACGTCATGCCTGGCGTGGCCACGGGTTTGGCATGGACTTCGGTGGGAGGGGAGATCCTCTCCATCGAGGTGAGCCTCAGCCGTGGCGCAGGACGTCTCTCACTGACCGGCAACCTCGGTGAGGTGATGAAAGAGTCGGCAACGATTGCCTACGAGTTCATTAAGTCGCATACAACGTTGTTGGAGATCAATCCTGATGTATTTGATGGATGGAATGTTCACGTTCATGTGCCAGAAGGAGCAACGCCAAAGGACGGACCATCAGCGGGTATCACCATGCTCACTGCCCTGACTTCAGCGTTCACCCAACGCAAAGTGAAGGGACAGCTGGCCATGACGGGCGAGATCACCCTGCGTGGCCGTGTGTTGCCAGTGGGTGGCATCAAGGAGAAGATCCTGGCTGCCAAACGCAATGGCGTCACTGACCTGATCCTTTCCGTGGATAACAAACGGGACATCGAAGACATTAAGGAAGACTTTGTCAATGGACTTACCTTCCACTATGTCAGCAATATGATGGAGGTGATTGATTTGGCGCTTGAAAAAGAGCAAGATCAGAACGACCTCGACTACAACAGGTATTTGCTTAATTTGCGTACGGAAGTCATTGGATTTAAAGGTGATAGGTAAGCAATGAGAAGGGTGAGATGGGCGTTTTTGCTGATAGGATTCATGTTCCTCGCTTCTTGCGGGAAACATGAAGATCCCAACGAAGGCTTATCCATATTCAAATACAATGAGTCGGGCGGCATCATGACGCTGGATCCGGTTTATGCCAAGGACTTGCCTCACATCTGGGCCTGCAACCAGCTTTTCAGCAGCTTGGTGGCTTTTGACGAGGAGATGAATGTGGTGCCAAGGGTGGCCAAATCGTGGGATATCAGCGACGATGGTACCGTCTATACTTTCCATCTGAGAGATGACGTCTTTTTCCATGAAGATGCCTCGATGCCAGAACCCCGTTGCGTGACGGCAGAGGATTTCCGCTACTCGTTCAACCGTGTGGTTGACAAGCGCTTGAGTTCACCGGGAGCTTGGGTCTTTACCATGGTTGAGCATGAGGACGGGAACTATGCCTTCCAAGCCATCGACGACTCCACTTTCCAAGTGAAACTTTCCAAGCCGTTCCCGCCGTTTCTCGGCATCCTCTCCATGACCTATGCCTCAGTTGTTCCCAAGGAAGCGGTTGAGTATTATGGCGATGACTTCCGTAGGCATCCGGTCGGCACGGGTCCGTTCCGTTTCCAGTACTGGAACGAAGGCGTGAAGCTCGTTTGCCGCAAGAATCCCCGTTATTTTGAAGTGGATGAAAAAGGAGAGCGGTTGCCCTATCTGGATGCCGTTTCCATCAGTTTCTTGATCGATAGGCAGGTGGCGTTTTTGGAGTTTGTCAAAGGCAAGTTCGACTTCATGTCCGGCATCGATGCCCGCTACAAGGATGAGTTGCTGACCTACGACGGCGAGCTGCGTCAGAAGTATGAAGGCAAGATTGACTTGATAACCGGCCCCTATCTCAATACGGAATACATCAGCTTTTTCATTGATCCCGACGATAGCTTGGGTGTAGATAGGGCACGCGCCATGCGTCAGGCGGTGAACTATAGCATCGACCGTGACAAGATGCTGCGCTATTTGCGCAATGGCATTGGCATTCCCGGCACGGGTGGCATGATTCCTGAGGGCTTGCCTGGTCATAACGATGGCATCGGCTACGACTATGACCTGAAAAAAGCCCAGCGCTTGGTGAGGGATTTCCATTTGGAGGGTTACCTGCTGAATCTCTCCACTTCGGCTGAATATGCCGATATCGGCAAGTTTGTGCAAAGCCAGGTGGAGCAGATCGGAATGAAGTGCAAGATGGAGGTGATGCCTCCCGCTACCATCAGGAGCATGAGATCCAACGGAAGCCTGCAGTTTTTCCGCGCCTCTTGGGTAGCCGACTATCCCGATGCCGAGAACTACCTCTCGTTGTTTACCACTGCCAATTTTGCACCTAACGGCCCCAACTATTCCCATTACTCAAACAAGCGTTACGACCAGTTGTACAACAAGGCCATGTCGGTTACCGACGATGATGCCCGCGAGCGCTTGTATGGTGAGATGGACAGCCTGATGATGCAAGATGCTCCCGTGGTGGTGCTGTTTTACGACGAAGTGCTCCGCTTTGTCAACAGTCGAGTGAAAGGATTGGGGTGCAACCCGACGAACCTTCTGGACCTCCGCAAAGTGACTTTGTAATGAAATAATCGTATTTTTGCCAACGTGAAATCAAGCATCAACCGCATCGTTAAGTTTGTTTTCGACAGGGTAGTGGCTCTGTTGGGACTGGTTGTGCTCGCGCTTCCGTTGTTGGTCGTTGCCTTGTTGGTGAAGCTTTCCAATCCCAAGGAATCGGTGATTTTTTCCCAAGTGCGCGTGGGACTGCATGGCAAGTTGTTCAAGATCCATAAGTTCCGTACCATGACCAACGAAAAGGAAATCACCAACATCGCCTATCCCAACAGGGCACGCATCACCCCCTTGGGAGCCAAGTTGCGCCGCCATAAGGTGGATGAATTGCCGGAGCTTTGGGATGTGCTGATCGGTAACATGAGTTTTGTGGGCCCGCGCCCCGATGTGCCTGGCTATGCCGACCTGCTTGAGGGTGACGACAGGGTAGTGCTGGATATGCGTCCGGGCATCACAGGACCGGCCACACTCAAGTATAGCAACGAGGAAAAGCTTATGGAGGAATTCGTGAAGCAAGCCAAGGCCAACGGCGATCCACGCTCGGAGGCCGAGATTGCAACGGAGTACAACGATGAGGAGATTTATCCCGATAAAGTCAGGATCAACTGCGAGTATTATCGGAATTATTCTTTTTTCAAGGATATCATAATCATTTTCGCCACTATTTTTTAAAGAGGAATCAAGTTTTTTGTATCTTTGCAACTTTTAAAAGCAGGCAGTAGATGCATAAGATTTTTATCCCAATTTATCGTTTCTTTAAAAACCACCAACGCTTGATGTACCTGGTCATGGGTATTTCATTTTTGGTGTTCGTTTTTTTTGGCTTACAACTTCATTATGAGGAGGATATCACCAAATTGTTGCCTACCTCCAGCGTGGAAAGTCAGTTGGCCTTTGGTTCCATTGGCTTGAAGGACAAGGTCTTCATACAAGTCACCTCTTCCAACGAAAACCTTGCTCCCGAGGAGATTGCCGCACTGACGGATGAGTTTATGGAGATGCTTTTCGAAAAGGACTCCGCCACGCATTACATCTCAAACATCCTGTACAAGATGGAGCCGGAGATGGCACTCAACGCCTTGGATTTCGTGCTGGAACACATTCCTTCGTTTGTGGACACATCCGCTTATCAAGAGATTGCAAAAGTGTTGGAACCCGAGGTAGCTGCCGCTCAGATGCAGGCCAATTATGACTTGTTGATGGAAGATGAGACTGGTGAGGTGCTTCAGATGGTGGCCTACGACCCCTTAAACATGAAGGATGCGATCATCGGTGACCTGCTGGAAGGTGCCATCGGTGGCTATAACATGATCGAAGGCCATTTCTTCTGCGCCGACAGTACGGTTGCCATCGCTTATCTGGCACCGGCTTTCAGGACCCTTGACTCCATGTCGGCAGAAAACTTCTCGAAGATGATGACCAATGCAAAGCAAGAGTTTGAGGCGCTTCATCCGGAAGTAAAGGTATTGGTGCATGGCGACCCTATCGGCAGTGTGTCGAATGCCAGCCGTATCAAAAACGACCTGGTGGTTACAGTGGGTATTTCCCTGATCTTGATATTGATCATCTTAGGCCTATGCTTCAAGAGTTTTTCCTTCCTTTGGAAGATGTTGCTGCCCATTGTTTACGGCACGGTCTTCTCGTTGGCTGTGATTTACTGGTACAGAGGCGAGATGTCACTCATGGCCTTGGGCCTCGGCGCCATCGTGTTGGGCGTGGCCATCAGCTATTGCCTCCATGTGATGATCCACCATTTCTTTGTGGGCGATCCTGAGAAACTGCTGCTGGATGAGTCCACGCCGGTGTTTTTGGGATGTCTGACCACCGTAGGCGCTTTCTGTAGCTTGCTGCTCACCGATAGTGATTTACTGCGCGACTTCGGGCTTTTCGCCTCGTTGGCATTGATAGGAAGCACATTGTTCGCCTTGATCTTCCTACCTCACTTCTTGCCCAAGCGTCATGCCGACAGCGGGGGCGTGGTGTTCCGTTACATCACCCGACTCAACTCGTTGCCTTACGACCGCAGGAAGTGGTTCCTTGTTCTGATGGTGGCCATTATCGCGGTGGGCATCGTTTTCTCACCGAAGGTGAAGTTCGACAGCGACTTGCGTAACCTGGATTACAACTCCCCTGGAGAGCTGGAGAGCGAAGCCCTGTTCAATGCCAAAAACAATGACGGTTTTGCGCACCAGTACTATGCCACGGTCTCTACCGATTTCGATGAGGCCATCCTTGCCAACCAGTCGTTGATGGTCATTCTCGACTCGTTGCAGCAGACCGGCATCGTCCATTCCTATACCGATTTGATTTCAAAACTGTTTATCACCCAAGAGGAGCAGGAACGCCGCATTGAAGCCTGGAACGCTTTCTGGACCGAAGAACGCAAGCAAGAAACCATGACGCTGGTGGAGACCAATGCCAAGCAACTTGGCCTCGATCCCAGTATGTTTGCTGATTTCCAGTGGCTCATCGAATCCGAGTACGAACCCGCTTCGTTGTTGGAGAGTGGCATCGTTCCTGAGAATCTGCTCGGCAACTTCATCGAATGCAATGCCGACGGACAATACATGGTGTTTACCGATGTGGCCATGATTTTCGAGGATAAGGATCCCATTACCGCTGCCGTGATCAAGAATCCCAGGACTTTCATCCTTGACCCGTTCTACTACTGCAAGGACATGGTGGAGGTGATCCATGACGACTTCGATATCGCGGTTTGGATTTCATCCATCTTCGTGCTGATCATCCTGCTGGTTTCGTTCCGAAATATCCTCACGGCTTTGCTGTCGTTCATCCCGATGGTGGTCAGTTGGTTCATGGTGCAGGGCTATATGGCCTTGATTGGTTTGGAATTCAACCTGATCAACATCATCATCTCCACGTTCATCTTCGGAATCGGCGTGGACTACAGCATCTTCATCACGGAAGGCTTGCTCTCGGAGGCTCGAACGGGCAACCGTGACGTGCTCACCTGGCATAAGGTGGCCATTTTCTTCTCAGCCATCATCTTGGTTATTGTGATTTCGTCCTTGCTCTTCGCAGTTCATCCCGCCATCCAGTCCATCGGTCTCAGCACCCTCATTGGAATGGCTTCAACCATAATGATATCCTACTCGCTTCAGCCGTTTGCGTTCAGGCAGTTGATGAAGATCCCGGCTTACAAGCGTAGTGTACTTTCGAAAAAAACATGGAAAAAACAGGAGAATTAGATAGCTTGACCTTTGCCGCCATGCTTCGTCAAGGGGCGGTGGCATTGGGAAAAGAAAAGAACACCGTCAACGATTTGAACGTGTTTCCCATCCCTGATGGCGACACGGGCGACAATATGCATATGACCTTGAAGGCGGGTTGTGCTGCCCTCAAGGACAATTTAGGAACCCTTTCAGAGATCTCCTCGGCAGCCTCTTCAGGCATGTTGTTGGGTGCCAGAGGCAACTCGGGCGTTATCCTGTCACGCATTTTCGCAGGATTGGCCAAGGGCTTGCAAGGCGTGATTGTAGCTGATACCCAAGCCTTCGCCAAGGCCATGTCATCGGCTGTCACTGAAGCCTACAAGGCCGTTCCCGTTCCCGTGGAAGGCACCATCATCACAGTGCTTCGTGAAGGTGCCGCTGGTGCGGATGCCTCAGCCGACCTTAACCTTTATTTTGAGACGCTATTGAGCGCCATGCAAATCTCACTCGACCATACGCCCGAACTGCTTCCGGTGTTGAAAGATGCTGGCGTGGTCGACAGCGGCGGTGCCGGCCTACTCTGCATCTTCCAAGGCATGAACGACGCCCTCTGCGGCCGTATCAGCGAGGAGGAGTTGGCCCCTGTGTCAACGCCGTCAGCACCAGTAGTGGAGCTTGACAAGTTTGATGAAAACAGCACCCTTGAGTTTGGCTATTGCACCGAGTTCCTGCTCCGACTGATGCGCTCGAAGATCGATTTGGAGACCTTCGACGAACAGGTGATCATCGATTACCTGAATCAGGTGGGAGAGTCGGTGGTGGCTTTCCGCGAAGGCAGCATCGTGAAGGTGCATGTGCATACCTTTACCCCTGGAGTCATCCTCAACGAAATGCAGCAATATGGCGAGTTCCTGACCATCAAGATTGAAAACATGTCGTTGCAGCACCACCAGTCGGTGAATCAAAACAACGCCTCGTTCAAAAAGCCGCAACAGCAATACGGCATTGTGGCCGTGGCTTCAGGTGAGGGATTGATCAACGCCTTCCGGGAATTGGGCACTGACGAGGTGATTGCCGGCGGTCAGACCATGAATCCCTCCACCCAGGACTTTCTGGATGCCTTTGCACGCATCAACGCCCAGCATATCTTGGTGTTCCCGAACAACTCGAACATCAAGATGGCGGCTGACCAAGCGGCTGGGCTGTACGATAAGGCCGACATCCGCGTGATGCCTTCAACCACCATTGGCGAGGGCTATTATGGCGTAGGTTCGGTGGACCGTTCATTGAATGACATCGAAGCAGTCGTTGAAAGCGTAAACGAAATCATGCAATCCGTGAGTACGGGCATGGTGTCAACGGCCATCCGCGATGCGGAAGGGGAGGGCGTGACGGTGCATGCGGGCAATTTCGTTGGTTACTGCGGCAAAAGGATCCTTTCGGCTTCCGAAAACCGTTTGGAGGCTGCCAAGGCCCTTTGCGAACGCCTTGATGCCGCCTCACGCGACGTGCTGTTGGTGTTCTTTGGCCAGGACGTTCCTGAAGAGGAAGCGGAAAAACTCGTTGCCGACTTGACAGCGACTTACAAGAATTTGGAAATTATGTTGAACAACGGCACACAGCCGGTTTATGATTATATCTTTGTATTATGTTAGTATTTTTTAGCGATACGGATTGCGACATCACTCCCAAGGAGTGTGCCGAATATGGCATCAAGATGATCAGCATGCCATACACCATAGGTGACCAAGTGGTTTACCCATACGTAGACTTTGAAGAATTCGATGACCACAAGTTTTATGATATGCTGCGTGCCGGCACCATGCCGACCACCAGCGCCATGAGCGAAGAAGCTTATTGCCAGTACTTCGAGCCAGAGTTTCAGGCAGGAAACGACATCCTTTATGTACATTTCTCGTCAGGCACGTCCAATACCTTTACCATCATGGGGCAGGCGGTGGACAAGCTTTTGGCAAAATATCCCGAAAGGAAGTTCTACCATATTGACACTTTGGGCATTACCGCTTTGTCCTACAACATCGTGCTTGAATGTGCCGATATGTATAAAGCCGGCAAGACCGCTGAAGAGATTTTGGAATGGGCTAAGGTTGAAGTGCCGAAGTTCCCCATGTATTTCTTCGCCGATGATCTGAAATTCTTCCGCCGCAGCGGCCGTGTGAGTGGCTTGGCTGCCACGATGGGAGGCCTCATCGGCATCCGTCCCATCATTTACCTCAACGACGAGGGTAAAATGGTCTCGATCGGCAAGGAGAAAGGTCGTGCCAAGGCCCTTGCCCGTTTGGTGCAGTATGTGGAGGAACTCGGTGAGGACGTGAAAGCCCACCGTGTGTTGATCGGCCATACCGATTGTCCCGAGATTGTTGAGGAAGCCAAGCGCTTGCTAAAGGAGAAGTTCGGTGACGATTTGAACATCATGGTCAATGCAGTCAATCCGACCATCGGCAGCCATTGTGGTCCCAATGCCATCGGCATCTGCTTCCACGCAAAACACAGATGATTATGATTACAGTTGAGCAGGTTAAAACCAAAAAACAACAGAAGGAGTTCCTCAACTTTCAGTTGAAACTCTATAAAGGCAATCCGTATTACGCTCCGCCGTTGTACATGGATGAAAAGAAGATCTTTAGCAAGGATTTCGTGTATAACGACATTTGCGAAAGTGTCTATTTCAACGCCTATAAGGATGGCGTGATGGCTGGACGCATCTCCGGAATCATCCAGAAGTCGGCCAACCAGAAGTACAACCAAAAGCGGGTACGCTTGTCGAAGTTCGATGTCATTGAGGACGAGGAAGTGGCCAGGGCTTTGTTAAAGACCTTGGAAGACTGGACCCTCCAGCAAGGCATGGAAGAGATTGTTGGCCCCTTGGGCTTCTCCGACTTGGAACGTGAAGGCTTGTTGATTGATGGTTTTGACCAGCCGGCTACCTTCGAGGAAAATTACAATTATCCTTACTATCAGACCTATCTGGAGAACTACGGTTACCAGAAAGAAGTAGATTGGACGGGTAGTAACATCCGTGTTCCCAAGGATTATGACGGCGAGATGCATCGGTTGGCCGAATTTGTGTTGAAGCGATACAACCTACATATCGGAAAGTCCAAGAATACCAAGGATTTCCTCAATAAATATGCAGACGGCATCTTTGAACTGCTGGATAAGTCGTATGCCATGCTTTACGGCACGGTGCCTTTCACTGAAGGCATGAAAAAGATGATGATCGAGAACTTCAAGTTGGTCATCCACGTGGAAAATGCGGCGGTCATCCTGGATGAGAACGACAAGATGGTGTGTTTCGGCTTGGCATTCCCCGGAATCGCCGATGCCGTTCGTAAATCAGGCGGTCATTTGACCCCGGGAGCACTGTATAGGGTGCTGAAAACCATGAGGAGCCCCAGGGTTCTTGACCTTTGCCTGGTGGGCGTTGATCCCATTTGGTTCAACCGTGGCATCAGTGTCGTGGTATGCATGGGCTTGATCGACATGCTTCAGCGGAAGAATATCGAGTATGCCGATACCAACCTTAACCTAGAGGACAATTATCCCATCTTGAACCTGTGGAAACGTTTCGATTCACAAGTGGTCAAGCGTTACCGTTGTTTTGTCAAGAAATTAGTGTGATATGATTAAGATATTGATTGACTGTTTCGGGGGTGACCATAGCCCGCAAGCCAATATTGACGGTGCTTTGGCTGCATTGGCCAAGACCCCGGATTTGTATCTGATTTTTACAGGAGACGAGAAAACCATTCAGGACTATCTCGCTGGAAAAACCTACGATGCGGAGCGGGTGGAGATTGTGCATGCTCCTGAGGTGATCGGTTGCGATGAGCGTCCTATCGACGTGATCCGCCTGAAAAAGGAAAGCTCAATGATCAAGGCTGTGCGGTTGTTGCGTGACCGTGAAGACATCAACGCCATGGTGAGCACGGGCTCCACTGGCGCCTTGGTGGCGGCGGCCTTGACCCGTATCGGTCGCGTGAAAGGCGTGATCCGTCCGGCATTTTGTCCCATCCTGCCAACCATGGACGGTGGCATCGTGGGTGTCTGCGACAGTGGTGCCAACGTGGAGGTGACTCCGGAACATCTGCGCCAGTTCGCCATCATGTCGAGCCTTTATATGCAACAAGTCTATGGCATTGAAAAACCGAGAGTTGCATTGCTGAATGTAGGAAAAGAAGCAGAAAAAGGTGACGAGATACGACAAAAGGCATACATTTTGTTACAAGAGACCTCCGAAATCCATTTTGTGGGCAATATGGAGAGCCGCGATTTGCTGTCAGGCAGCTACGACGTGGTGGTGTGCGACGGCTTCTCGGGCAACGTGCTGGTGAAGACCACGGAGGGAACCGCTCTTGAACTGTTGAAGAAGCTGAAGAAAGACATCTATTCGAGGACTTTGTACAAGATGGGTGCCTTCCTGATGAAGAAGATGTTCGCCGACGAGAAGGAGTTCATGAACTACCAGAACTATGGCGGCAGCGTGTTGCTGGGAACTTCGAAAACGGTGGTCAAGGGACACGGCTCAAGCAAGGCGGTGGCAGTGGAGAAGTGCATTGAACAAGCCTACAAGATGGAGGTCAGTTCATTGTCATCGAAAATGGAAGAAATAATCATGAAATACGAACATTACGAATATTGACATGTACGAACAAGTAAAAGAAATCCTAGCGCGTCAACTTAGAGTTGCACCGGAAAAGGTGACCCTTGATGCGCAAATCAAAAAAGACCTCGGCGCCGATTCGGTGGATATCCTCCAACTTTTAATGCGCCTTGAAGACGATTACGGCATTGTGATTCCCGATCAGGAATTGGCCAAGTTTGAAACCGTTGGCGACGTGGTCGCTTTTTTAGATAGCTTGAAAAAATGAGACGTTTTGGATTGATGATCGTGGCGATGCTGCTCTCAGTAGTGGCTTTCGCACAAAAGCAATATGATGCTGATTTTTCCCAAACACGAGTGGTAAAGGTCTCGGGAAAGACCACTGAGATGGCAGGCCACTTGAGTTTTGACGGCGTTGATCACCTGACGATGGACTACACTGATCCTCTTGGTGAGTTCTTTTACATCTCAGGCAATACGGTGTCGATGAACCTCAATGGCACTCAGACCATTTTGGACGCTTCAAAAGTCCCGATGGTCAGACTGCAGCGCGCCACATTGCTGAACTGCATCTCGGGCAACTGGGAGCAGGCTGCTATCGATAATAATGCAGAGACCACCGTTACGGAGAAAGATGGCATGCGCCATGTGGTCATCACCGTCAAAGGTAAGGTGCCAAGAGGCGGTTACAAATCGGTGGAGCTGACTTATCGTTTGAAAGACAGCGCAATCGTCAAGATGGTGTTGGAAGAAGCCATTGGCATTGTTAACACCTACGAGATGCATTGATGAAGATCTTGCACACCAGCGACTGGCATCTGGGTCATGTGTTGTACAACTATGACCGCAGGGAAGAGCAATTTTCCATGCTCGACCAGATGGCGGCGTTGGTGCGTGAGGAACAACCTGATGTGTTTCTTTTGGCGGGTGACGTGTATGATAGCACCCAGCCATCGTCATCAGTGCAAACCCTGTTTTCGGATGCCCTGACCAAGATTCATGAAGCCTGTCCGACGATGCGGATCATTTGCATTGCTGGAAACCATGACAGCAGCAGTAAGCTGATGATTTTCCATTCCCCTTGGGAACGGATGAACGTGAGCATGCTGGGCAACGTGAGCCGAGAGGCTGATCCCAACGACTATATCATTAAGGTAGGGGACAAAGGCTATGTGGTGGCGGTGCCATACGCTGCCGATCGCAACATGCCTGAAGAATTCTTCAGGCGTCTCTCAGCGCAAGTGGACGAGATGAATCGTACGACGCAACTCCCTGTGGTGCTGATGGCTCATTTAGCCATTACGGGTGGCGATTTCAAGGGACACGAAAATGCGACGGAGGCCATGGTCGGCGGCATCGACTGCCAAAGTGCCGAGGTGTTTGGCGAAGGCTATGATTACATCGCCCTTGGCCATATCCATCGCATACAATTCGTCCATGGCGCCAACCATAGGGCACGCTATTGCGGTACCCCAATCCCCGTCAGCTTCGATGAGGCTATGGGTGACAAGGAACATAGCGTGAGCATCGTGGAATTGGCACATCATGGCGATAGTCCATTGGTGCGCACCATGGCGATGGACAACCCGCGTCCGTTGGTGAACCTGCCCCTGGAGGGCTTTGGGGAATGGGAGACGGTGAGACAACAGTTTGAGGCTTTCCCTGACGATATCCCAGCCTATATCCGTCTGAATGTGTTGGTTGAGGACCATTTGCCAGTGATGGCGAATGCGGAGGCTCAGCAGATTGCTTCACGAAAGCAATGCCGTTTCTGTCTGATCAATGCGAAACGCAAGTCGCAGCCGAATCAAAACAACGGTTTTCAGGTGATGACGACCACGGAGTTCCAACAGATGACCCCTGCGGAAGTGGCCAAGCTGTATCTTGAATCCAAAGGTGAAGCCTGTGATGAGGAATTGATGGTGCTGTTTAACGAAGTGATGAAAGGATTGGACGATGAGGATTAAACAGTTGTATATCCATAACATTGCTTCCATTGAGGAAGCCTTCATCGACTTCGATGCCGAGCCCTTGAAGAGTAGCGACTTGTTCCTGATCTCCGGCAAGATCGGCGCTGGCAAATCCACCATTCTCGATGCCATCTGCCTGGCCTTATATGGCACCACGCCTCGTGTCAATGTAGGCACCCGTGACAGGATCGATGCCAACGATGACAACCTTTCGGGTCGCGACCCTAGGCAACTGATGCGCCAAAACACCGGTGAGGCAAGTGCCCGATTGGTGTTTGACGGCACGGACGGCAATCGCTATGAAGCGGAATGGCATGTGCAGCGTGGCGCCTTGAAAAAAGCCACTTCTGCGCTCAGCTCGGATGTTTGGACCCTGCATAACCTGACTTCGGGAGCACTATTGGTTGGCAGCACCAACAAGGACAAGGGCATCCGTAATGCCGTTGAAAAAGCTGTCGGCCTCGATTTTGAACAATTTTGCCGCACTACCATATTGGCTCAGGGTGAGTTTACCAAGTTCCTGAAAAGCGACGAGAGCGAGAAAGCCGCCATCTTGGAAAAGATTACTGGAACTGAGATCTTCTCAAAGATCGGCGCAAGGATTTTTGAACGTACCAAAGAGCGACGCGAAAGCCTGAAAGTTGAGTCGGAAAAACTCAGTGGTATCACTTTGTTGAGCGAAGAAGAAATTCAGGCGAAAACCGCCAGAAATCAAGCCATTGTTACTGAAAATGCCGTTCTGGTCAAGGAGTGGGAACAAGCAGTGGAGGCTCGCCGTGACCTGAAAGAGATGGAAGAACGGCAGGCCGAAATCCAACGGCTGGACCAAGAGGTGGAGACCCGATTGAAACCTAACTATGAAGTTGGACTGAAAGGCAAACAAGGCTTGGAACTGCGGATGCAAAGCATGAAGACTCAGCTTGAGTCCCTCCATCATAAGATTGAAAGCCAAGAAAAGAAGACCGGTGTCTATGAACAGAGCCAAGCCATACTCCAACTGCTGCGGTCGATTTACAAGGCACAACAGCAGATCCAACTGAAACGTCAGGAAGCTCCTAAGGTTGCTTTCAACGAATTGGAGGCGGCACTGAAAGCCGATGAGGAACGGCTGAAAGCCTTGAATCTGCCTGGCTTGCGTACCCAAAAAGACACGCTCGTCAAGACGGTCAATGAACTTCAGAACCTGCTGACCCGATTGGATGTCCTGACCAGTCAGAGCAGGCAACAAGAAGAACTTGAACGACAAAACAAAGACCTTTGGGGCGAAGTGGAACAGCTTGAGCAGGCCATGCCTGTCCATCAGGAGAAGCTGAAGGCAGGGAAGGAGTTACTTGCTTCGCTGGAGACCCTCAAAAACCTGAGTGCCCAAACCATTGGCCAATGGTCGAAACAAATCCGCGCCACCTTAAAGGAAGGCTGTGTGTGTCCCGTTTGCCAACAGACGCTGCAACAGGCACTGCCCGTGGAATCGGAGTTGGATCAAGCCTATTTGGAAAACCTGTCCAAATACGAGCGCCAGAAGTCGGAAGTGGAAGCCCTGACGAATCAGTTGAATGGATTGAAAGCCAATATTGAAGCCAAGAAACGCCAACATGGACAGAACGCCGATAATCTGGCGAAGTCCGGTGCGGAACTTCAACGGGAGACACAGCGTTTCCTGACGGATGCCTCAAAGCAGGGTGTTCAAACCATGCCTGAAGCGACGCAAAGGTTGAAGCCTCTGAAGCAGGCGAAAGAAGACGAAGTCTCTCAATTGGGGCTTCGCATTGCGGAAGCGGAGCGTTTAGAGACCCAAACTAACGAGAAGCGGGTCCAGCTGAACCAATTGGCCGCGATCGCCGAGTTGGAAAAGAACGTCAGCGAGATGGGGCAGGAGGTGGATGCCATGCTTGGCAAGGATCAAACTTGGTCGGTGGATTGGCATGCCGACATGACCTCCTTTGCCAATCAACTGAAGGAAGAAGCCAAGCGGTTCATGGACGACAAGGAACGCGTCAAAGAACTTGACCGTCAGCTGAAAGAGTGTGAGACAACGTTTCAGGAAGTGAAGGAGCTTCAGTCGAGGATAGCCTTGGTGTTGCCATCCTGGGATTTGTTGAAAGTGGATGAATTGCAAGACATGGAACGGCTTTCGGCCTATTGGAACGACTTGCTTGCAAGATTGAATACCAATCGTCAACTGAAGACGGCGGCTGAGCAGAAAAAGCAGGATGCTGAAAAGCGTTTGGCCGTTTTGCAGGTGAACGATACTCCCGAATTGCTCGATGCGAGGATTGCCGACATTGAGAAGCGCATCAATGCCTTGAAGGTGGAGGGGGTGGAGCTTACCAAAGCGTTGGAGTTGGATGCCACCCAGCGCAAAGACAAGGAGGCATTGCAGCAACGCGTCACGGCATTGACAGAGTCGTATGCCCAATGGAAACGACTCTGCGATCATTTCGGCAGTGCCGACGGCAGTCTGTTCCGAAAGATTGCCCAGAGCTTCATCTTAGGCAACCTGCTTCATTCCGCCAACCATTATCTGAAGACACTGCATCATCGCTATTCGCTTGAGGTGGTGAAAGGTACCTTGCACCTGTCGTTGGTGGATGCCTATCAAGGCTACGCCACGCGTCCAGTCTCCACCTTGAGTGGGGGCGAGAGCTTCTTGGTGTCGTTAGCCTTGGCTCTGGCGCTGTCGGACATCGGGCAGAACCTTGCCGTTGATACCTTGTTCATCGATGAGGGTTTTGGCTCGCTCAGCGGACAGGAGCTGTCGAATGCCATCAACACGCTTCGTGCCTTGCATCGCGCCAATGGCCGCCATGTGGGCATCATCAGCCACGTGGAAGCCGTGAAGGAAAGTATTCCCGTCCAGATTCAGGTGATTCAGGAAGGAAATCAATCCAGTAGTATCGTTAGCGTTGTGAGTTAGCCTCGCAATGAAGAATCATTAAGCGATCACATCATGTTCCTTGCCATCATCCACAAGGTGAATGACAGTAGGAGCGATGTGGGCGCTCGGCGTGTTGTAATGGATCACGTAAGTGCTACTGCCGAAGCGGTAACGGATGGTGAATCCTTCCCAGTCAGTGGGTACATGCGGGTCGATGGTGAGGGTGTCGCCTTCCTTGTGGAAGCCGAGGATATTCTCGATACCGGTCTTGTAGGCCCAGGATGCTGATCCCGTGTACCATGTCCAGCCGCCGCGGCCGGGGTGCTGACGGTTGCTATAGATGTCGGCTGCGATGCAGTAAGGCTCCACTTTGTATTTCAGCACATCGGCGAGGGTTTGGGTGCGGTGTATCGGGTTGATCAGCGAGTAGAGGAAGTAAGCCATGTCGATGCGTCCTTCCTTGAGCTGTGCCATGATGTACCACATGGCGCCGTGGGTGTACTGGCCACCGTTTTCGCGGACGCCTTCGGGATATTGCATGATGTAGCCCGGATCGTCGGCGGAGTGCTTGAATGGAGGCGTGAGAAGTTGGATGATCTCATGCGCACGGTTGACCAAGCGGCTGTCAGTCTCTCGGAAGATGGACTGTTTCTGCTCGGGCGTTGCGACATCGGTGAGTATGCTCCATGCTTGGGAGATAAGGTCGATCTGACACTCGGTGTTGTTGCGTGAACCCATGGGGTTGCCGTTGTCGAAGAAGGCGCGGAGGAACCAGGAACCGTCCCAAGCATTGTCTTGCAGAGCCTTGACGAGGCGGTTGCGGAACTGACTCAGCTCTTCGCAGTAGCTGAGATCGGCATCAGGCATCTTCTGGGTGAGTTCTTCCATCTTGGGCAGCAGGTCGCAGAGGAAGAAGGCCACCCACACGCTCTCGCCCTTGTTGCCGATGCCGACGCGGCTCATGCCGTCGTTCCAGTCGCCGCAGCCCATCAGCGGCAAGCCGTGGGCGCCGATGCGTCCCATGGAGCGGTTGATGGACCGGCGTAGATGTTCGAACAACGTGACTTTAGTGTCGGATGCCGAGTAATTCAGGCAGCGTTCAGTCTCGTTCGGAGCGAGCTGCTCGGCCTGGCAGAACGGCACCTCTTCCATGAGAATGTTGAGGTCGCCGGTGACCTTGATGTATTGGTAAGTGACATAAACGAGCCACAGGTAGTCGTCGCTGAAGGTAGTGCGGGCACCCAGTTTAAGGTTCTCGTGCCACCAGTGCAGCACATCGCCTTCAGGGAACTGGTGCGCCGCATGGTCGAGGATTTGGCGACGAGCGTAGCCGGGATCGCCGTAGAGGCAACTCATGACATCCTGAAGCTGGTCGCGGAAGCCAGTGGCACCGCCCACTTGGTAGAAGCCGGTGCGTGCATAAAGGCGGGAGGCATACACTTGGTAGAGGTACCAGCGGTTCAACATGTAATTGAGCGACTTGTCAGGCGTTTCCACTTGGATGGTGCCGAGTTTCTCATCCCAGAAATGGGTTACGGCGTCGAACTCCTTGTAGATGGCGGCAGTGCTGTAGTTGGCCGGTGCCACATTGCGATCCTCGATAACGGCGATGATGAAATCCACCTCACGCACACCCTTGGCGGGAATATGCATCTTCATGCCCAAACGCTTGCGGTTCGGGAATTTGAGCGAATAGTCGTATTGCTTCTCGGGATCCTCCTCGCATAAGGCGGTGAGTTGTACCCATGTGTCGCGATACTGATCGTGATAGACGTTGCGGACAAAGATGCTGTTGGAGTTCTCGTCCCACTCGGAGTAGAGGTAACGTGCCGTCTTCTCCTCGGTGGTGCCCATCACGAGCTTATACACCATGTCGAGCTGGAGTTCGGTAGCTTCGTTGGTCTTGTTCTCAATCTTGATTTGATAGTATTTCTCAAGGCGTTCGGTGGCCACGAATACACGAACTTTGACATTGAGCTCGTCATATTGGGCATCGAAAGAGGAGAAGCCTTGGCCGTGGCGTGCCGTGGCTGGGACAAACTGCTTCTTGTTGATGAGCAGCATTTCCGAAGCATTGTCGCGGACGATGTCGTTGCTCCAACCCGTCAGCTTGAACTGCTGGGCGTTGTAGGCGAAAGTGAATCCCGCCATGGTGGAACTGACGATGCAGCCGAATCTTGGGTTCGCGATGACGTTGATCCAAGGCATCGGCGTGTTGGTGTTGGTGACCACATAGTCACGACCGACATTGTCGAAACCGCCGTATTGGTTGTAGAAGTCGAGGGTGCTCCAAACGTGGAACTGGGCGCTGGGCTTCATCACCGGGTATTCCACCTTGTCCTGATACTGCTGGTTGGCGGCCTCGAGGTTTTGCAGCTGCTGCTCAATGCGCTCATGGTCGTTGAAGTCGATGCGGGCCACGGTGCGGAGCAGGATGCGCTCTTCCTCACTGATTTCATTGCCGTTGAGGATGAACACCTGTCCAGTTTGTTCGTGCGTAGCCCACAGATGCTCGGTGTTGGCCATGTTACGGATGAAGTGGGTGAGGCCGTCGTGGTTGTTGCCAGGCACGTCGTTGATGAAGACGAGGTCTAGCACCAGACCGTGTACCTTATAATATTCGAAGGCGCGAAGCATCTCCTTGGCGAAGCCTGACTTATCGATGTCGTCGATTTCCATCAGCACGATGGCGTGGTCGCCACTGATGCCAAAACGCCATAAGCCGCTTTGCGAGAGCCTGTTCTTGGCCAGGACTTCTTGGCGCTTGTTGCCGAAGGTAGCGGTCTGGAGGATGTATTTCGAGATGCTGTTGTAGAGCCGCATCTGTGAGCCCTTCAGGAGCGACATGTCTGTACGCATGTTGTTGAACACCGAGGCTTTCTTGAAGGCGTCTTCGACGTCAACGGCATTCTGGTACTGGTCCACAAGATGGAAGAGCTGCTCCTTGGCTCTTGCAAAACCGGTGATGATGAAAGCGGAGACGGCTTTGCCGGCAGGGATGTGGATGCGTCGGCGCATGCTCATGATGGGGTCGAGGGTAGTGCCGACGGTGTTGCTCAACGTGCGGTGGTTGTCGATGACATGGGCGTGACGGATGCTGCCGCCTCGGCCTAAGAACTTGATTCTTGAAGTCTCGTAACTCACCATGTTGTTTTGATTGTCAGAACCGTCGTTATCCACAAAGAGCTTATGGACGACATAGTCATAGCCTTCGTTTTCGATTTGTGAAGGCTTGCTGAAGATCAGGGATTCGTGTTCGCTGTCATACTCACTAAAGATCTTCATGCTGTTGAAGACGCGGTGGCCGGCATCGACATCCCGTGGAGCCATCACCACTTCACCATAGCTTGTGATTTCCAAATCGACATCAAGTTCGCTGTTGTTGGTGAAGGTAATCCGGCGGATCTCAGCGAAATAATCCTTCAACACCGTGATCTCGGTCTTGGTCTCAATGTCACCATCCACACGCATGAAGCTGATCTTGTCGGAAGCAAAGCTTACCCGATATTGCGACGGCATCACATCAAGCGGGGAGTAGGTATTGCACCAAAGCTTGTCGTCGCGGAGGTTGCGGATATACAAATAGGTGCCGTAATGGTCGGCCGTGATTTTGCGGTAACGGTTGATGAGGATGTTGCGATATCGCGAGAAGCCTGAGCCTCGGTCATTGAGCAATACGGTGTACTGACCGTTGCTGACCACGCCGATTTCGGGGACGGTGGCAATGCCGTCATAGTCACGGGCGTCGCTCTCAGTCTGCACCTTGGAGTATTTGTAACGTTTGTATTGGGTGACTTTCAGGTCAATGTAGGGCTGTACCTGAGCCTTCTCCTTGAGCAAAGTCTCCATGGATTTGAAGACGGGCTCCTGCATGAAGTAGCGCTGTAGGCAATGGTCGCCGAGGTAGTTGGCGAGTGAGGCCAGGATCATCCCCTGATGGTGAGCGTAATGGGCGAGTACAGGAACGTGATCGTCCTCGTCGTAGCTCTCAAAGAAGCCCATGTTGTCGTACATGTTGAGGCTCTTGAAGCGTTGCAGGTTGTCGTAAACGGCACGGTCGTTGACGCTGATCGACAGCAAGGAGCTGTAAGGCGAGATCACGATGCGGTCAGGCGTGGTGTTCTGGAATTTCAGGTAAGGCACACCGAAGGCATGATACTTATAGTTCTTGGCATCGTCCAGTTCGTTATAGGCGGTCTCAGAGATACCCCATGGCAAGGCTTCATTGACGTTTCTGATGAATGCCCGCTGTGCCCTGACGGCGAAGCTGTAGGTCTCGTCCATGAGGGTGTGCTTGTAGGTGGGCAGGAAGATGAGTGGCATGAAGTACTCGAACAGGGTGCCATACCACGAAGCCACGCCTTTGTAGCCTTTGTATTGAACCAAAGTCTTGTCGAGACAGAACCAGTGCTTGTATGGCGCATCGCCTTGCGCGATGGTGAGGAAGCTGGTAAGGCGAGCCTCGGACGCGAAGTTGTTGTAATGGTAGGGCAGGAGGGCATGGGCGCCATAGTCGTAGCCGATGCTGAACACGTCGAGTTCGGGATTGTAAAGCTTGGAGAAATCCGTTTCCTCAATCAGCTTTTGAACCCGTTCAACCAAACTGCTGGCTTCTTCCTTCCGACTTCTGTCTTCCAACAAGAATCCCTTCAAGGTATACAGACATGCAATGAAGTTGCCGCTGTCGCAGGTGGAGATGAAGAAATTCGGCAGCGCCTTCAGGGTGTTGACGTGATACCAGTTGAAGAGGTGACCGTTCCATTTCTCCAGCTTCTCGACGGTGTCGATGATATGGCCCAACCGTTCAATGGCTTCTTCTTCAGTGATGAATCCGAGTTCCGAAGCGGAAATGATGGAGGTGATGGAATAGCCGATGTTGGTCGGCGAGGTCTTGTAGTCGGCTTTCTTCTGACGGTTGAGTTGATAGTTGTCGGGAATGAGGTAATGGGTCTCCTCAGTGATGAGGCTGTCGAAGAAATGCCATGTATCCTTGGCGAGCTGGCGGATTTCCTCAGTCTCTTTGGTGTTGAGCCTTTTTCTGTCTTGGAATTTCTTGCCCAGCCAGAACATCAGGAATGGCGCGCCGCACCAGGAGATGACACAGAAGAGCATGGCCAGCAGGGCGAGCGTGTTGACAGGGTTCGAAATATAGAGAAGGATCAAGAGGGCTGAAGCCACATAGTTGAACCAGAATTTGCCGATGTAGTCGCCGAGGGTGCCTTTGGTGCTCTTGGCAGCTTCGTCGCTGGTAATCCAGTTGAGTAGATTCTTGTGGCTGAACCACATGCGATAACAAGCGCGAACCAAGGCATCCGTGTACATCCAAGCTTCTTTGGGAAGCAAGGCGAACTGAACCAGAGAGCGGTAAATGATCACCCGGAAGCCGCGCATCAATGTGGCATAGTAGTGGTAGCGCTTGCCAAAACGAGGCAAAGTGGTAAGCTGTCCCAAAATAAAGAATACGATAGGGCTGGCCACGGCGACCAATGCCACGAGCAGGAACCATGCGGGATGGAACCATGTGAGGCTGCTGAAGCCGACGAAGAGGATCACCATCAAGGCCAAACTCAACACGGAACGGCGCAGGTTGTCGAAGATCTTCCAGCGACCGATGGTGTTCACCTGATTCTTTACCTTAACGCCTTGCTCGTTGCGTACCTTGTTGAACAGCCAACTGATAATCTGCCAGTCGCCACGGGTCCAGCGGTGGTGACGCTTGGCGTCGTCGATATAGTTGGACGGGTTGTCGTCAAACAACTCCAAGTCGTTGATCAAGCCGCAGCGGATGTGGCAACCTTCAATCAAGTCGTGGCTGAGGATGAGGTTCTCAGGGAAGGTACCTTTCAGCACCTTTTGGAATACCTTCAGGTCGTAGATGCCTTTGCCGCAGAAACTGCCTTCATTGAAGATGTCCTGATACAGCTCAAACGAGGCGGTGGTATAGACATCGAGGCCGCCGAGACCGGCAAACAGCTGGGCGTAGCGGCTCTTGTTGGTGACTTCCACATCCACGTTGACACGAGGCTGCATGATGCCGTAACCGGCGTTGACACGCTTGCCGTCGGGCGAGAGTTGCGCACGGTTCAGAGGATGGGCCATGGCACCGATGAGTTTCTGGGCGGAATAGAGCACCAACTCGGTATCGGTGTCCAAGGTGATGATGAACTGGATGGGAGGCACGGCTCCTTCTGACCACTGGCAGATGGTCTCGCAACGGAAACGCTTTTGGCGCTCACCCTCCGTGGTGTTGCCTAAAACCAAATCGTTGAAATGCAGGATGGCGCCACGCTTGCGCTCATAGCCAAGCCAGCAGTTTTCGCCATCGCTCCAAGCACGTCTCCTGTAAACGAAGTTGAAGATGGGGGCACCGTATTTCTTGTTCAGCTCCTCCACTTTGGCCAGACCAGCCTGTGCCACTTCTTCGTCCCAAGGCATGTTTTCGTTGGGACCTGCAGCGGCATCGCCGATGAGGGTGTAGAAGATGTTCTGCGGACGGCTCTCCAAACGTTGGCCTTCGCTCGCGCGATTGATATTGGAGAGGTAATAGACCTCCAGCTGTTCAAGCAACTCGACGGTCCTGGCCTTGTTCTTCAAAATGGTCGGCATGATGACCATGGTGGCGTATTCCTTGGGAATCAAGCCGTCCTTGAACTTGATCTTGAAAGTGTTGACAGGCTTGTGGATCTTATAGAGCAGTTGGTTGAACAAGTCGATGACGATTTGGCTCATCGGCACCCACATGATGATGGTTAGCAGTACAGTGAGCCAGCTAAATCCTTGCTTGGAAGTGGCCCACCAGGCAAATCCGAGGGCCAACCCAAGGGTGAGCAGCACCACAATCCAAATGTACCAACGCGCACGGGCGTTCCATCTTTTTGGTGGGAACAGCTGCCAGCCCACATGCTCGCCTTTTTCGTCAGCCTTGGCCACCAACGCTTTCACGAAATCGTATTCCTTGATCCTTTGCTTCTTGCACAACCGGGTGATCATGGCACGGTAGTCGTCCTTGGTGCGGTCGTACATCTCGTCGTACATGCCGGCCTTCTCGGCTTTCAGCATCTGCTCAGAATAGCTCACGGTGTCGATCAACTCCGAAACGGGAAGTTTGGTCATCTTCTTCAACGAGTTGAAGAGGTTCATCATCGTCAGGTTCTGCTGGGCGGCCACGTTCAGCTTGTCCATGTTGGCCAAGGAGCTGTCGGTGGGGGAGTAGTGATAGGCATTGCTCTCTTTCAGTTGCTTGCAGAGTTCGGCCAACTCCTTGAGCAGGATACATTTCATCAATGGAAGCAGTGCGCATACTTCAGGATAGGACAGGTAATCCTTGCTGTTTTCCTGTTCCTGAAGCAGGTAGTTGAAAAACATACCCTTGTCGATCTGGTAATGGCAACGTGTCAGGAACTCGCGGAGCAGCGACTCCAGCTGTTTCATCCGTTCGCCTTCGAGCTTCTTGAAACTCCTGCTTTGCAAGTCGATCTTCAGCACTTTCTCCTGCTCGCTGATCATGTAGTAGTTGTCCAAAACCCATTCGTTGGTGCTTCCCACGAGGCGTTGCGACTTGGTCTCCTCTACAAGTAACAAGTAGTAGTCCGTGATGGTTTTTATGCTGTCCTTAAAGATGCGGTAGGTGCTTTTCATATCTATGGAGTGTTGTTGTTATCCTTGAATCATGTTGTATTGACACACTTGGAGCTTGCCTTCGCCGTCGCGCAGGTGGAAGCCGTTACCTTGGCAGTAGCGCCACATCTTGCATTGGGCGCACTGGTCGGTCTTCATCCATTTGCGGTCGCGATAGACGTTGAATCGGTTTTGCCACACCTCCCAGAAATTATTCCGGTAGATGTTGCCCTGATGGTAGTCGCTGCGGATGCTGAGGCAGCCAGAGATGGAGCCGTCGGCGAGGATGGAGGCCACGTTGATGCCGGCACTGCACGAGTAGTAGTGGTTGCGCACTTCGCCCTCGTATCTTCCCAAGAAGCCGTCACAGCCATAATCGGCGCGGATCCTACCTTCGAGCCTGGTCTGCCTGATGAATTCCATCATCTGGACGAATTGCTCGTTGGAAAGTTTGAGATCAGGCTCGTTGGCGGCACGTCCGAAGGGAAACACAGTGAACAGTCGCCACCGCTTGATGCCCAATGAAATGAGATAGTCGCGGAACTTCGGAAGGTATTGGATGGTGCGTTGGTTGACACAGGTGATGACATCCCAGGTAAGATCAGGATGTTGCTTGAGCGCTTCCACGGCGATGAGTACGTTCTTGAAACTGTTGGGATTGCCCCGCATCCAGTTGTGGTCGTCCTCAAAGCCGTCGAAGCTGACGGCAATGGATTTCAGGCCTGCGTCGACGTATTCGTTGAGTTTTTGCGGGGTGAGCAGCATCCCGTTGGAAACCATGCCCCATACGAAACCGCGTTGGGAGATGGCTTTGCCGCATGCAGCCAGGTCGGGGCGCACGGTGGGCTCGCCGCCGGTGGTGATGACCATCACCTTGGCGGGGTCTTCATGCAGCCTGATTTCATCAAGCACGCCGACGAAATCTGCAAGAGGCATGTCGTCTTTCTCGGAGAGCATGCGGCAATCGGAGCCACAATGCACGCAGTTGAGATTGCACCGAAGGGTACATTCCCAAAACAACTGGTGCAGCTCGTGCTCTTCGATCCGGTCTTGCAGCGTGGCGCGGTTAAGTTCGAGCATCAGCCTTTTATATAGGCCGAGCTTCTCACTCATCCTTCAGTTCCTTGATTTGTTGCTTGAGGTCCTCGGCCTCTTGTCTCAATCTTCTGGTCTCCGCACCGAACTGTTCAATGACCTCCGGAGAGCCATAAACACAGGCCCCTTCGCGGCGTTTGAGGATGGAGTTGATGGAATCGAGCTGTTGGGTGAGCTGGACGATTTTCTGCCGCTTTTCCTCTCTCTCGTTCTTGTTGACTTTGTTCTGTGTGGTGCAGCCCACAATGAAAGCCAGTCCTGATAACAGGCCGATCCAAATGTTTCTGACGACTTTCTTCATATTAATTTAATATTCTGTTTTATCTGTTTTTTCCGACCAAAGCTTAAAGGAACTCAACGCCTCTTCGTTGAGCAAATGGATGAACGGCACGGAGCGGCGGTCGATGGGCTTGTCAAGCTCTTCATAGATGAAGTCGTCGGCAAAGTCGATGTCGCGCGCGTCCTTTTTGGTATTGCCGTAGTACACGCAGCGGAGATGAGCCCAATAGATGGCACCGAGGCACATGGGGCAGGGCTCACAGGAAGTGTAGATCACGCAATCGGAGAGGTCGAAGGTACCCAACTTGCGGCATGCCTGGCGAATGGTATTCACTTCGGCATGGGCGGTGGGATCGTTGTCGATGGTGACGCTGTTGGAGCTGCCTGCAATGATCTCACCATCCCTTACGATGACGGCCCCGAAAGGCCCTCCGCCGTTCCGAACACTCTCGTCGGCAAGACGGATGGCCTCGCGCATGAAAATCTTATCTTGTTCAGTAACAATCATTGTCTTTGTCTAACTACTTGGGTGAATTCAGGGGCTTGACCGTCCATTACGTTGACATAAACCTTCATTTGGCCCGCTGGAGGCATGTCAGGATTGTCTTCTCTTGGAAGGTCTGAAGCGATGAAAAGGTATTCGGTGCCACCGAGGATGGCGCGTGAGCAGACATACTCGGCCTTGGCATGCATCATTGGATAGTCGCCAACGGCAGCGTTGAAGATAGCCTCTTCGGCTTCAGTCACCGGCTGCATTTCGTTGAAATCTCCCAATCTGATGACATTGCCTTCGATCAATTGGTTTTCTTTCAGGAATTGGTCAACTTCGTTGGGCATGGCTGCCAAACGTGCAGCGCGGACACCGTAGCCCGTAGGAATCCTTGAGTTGGGAAGCTTTTGGACCAAGTCTTGAACGCTTGAGGATAAACCGCCGCTGCCGAAGGTGCAGAAGGGGACAACGGTCTTGCCACTCAAGTCGATCTGATCCAACAGGGCGGCAATAGGCGGAGCGTAGGTGCCGAACCACACAGGATAGCCGATGAAGATGGTTTCGTACTTCTGAAGGTTCGATTTGATGGGTTTGATTTCAGGGATGACACCTTGCTCGCGCTCCTGAAGGCAACGGTCGATGGTGGCTTGGAAGTCGCCGTCGTAAGGATTTACGAGGACAATCTCTTCAATGTCGGCATTCATCCGTTTGGCAATCTCCTGGGCCACGGCCTTGGTGTTTGACGTCTGTGAATAATAGAGGACCAAAGCTTTTGGCTTCTTGGGGCCGCAGGATACGGCGACCATCGTTACGGTCGCAAGGACCAACATGAATTTCAATGCTTTCATAATGAAATGTGTTTTGTTGTGTTTAGATTCTATTTAAAGGTGTAAAAATACAAAAAATAACGATTCCCAATCCAAAAAAAACTATTTTTGCGGTCAATTCTTAAATTGAAAAAGTAAAATCCTGATTTATGAATACTTACAAGCACGAAGTCAAATACTACGAGTGTGACCGGATGGGCATCACTCACCATTCCAACTACGTTCGTTTCATGGAAGAAGCCCGGGTGGACTATCTTGACCAGTTGGGATACGGTTTCGACCGGATTGAGGCCGAAGGTGTCGTGTCGCCCGTGATTTCCATCAGTTGCAACTATAAGCGCCCGACCACATTCAAGGATGTCATTGAAGTGGAGGTGAACATCAGCAACATACAAGACCTTAAGTTTGAGTTTACCTACACGATGCGGGTGGGCGACAAGACCGTGTGTGTCGGACAGAGCACCCATTGCTTTATGGAGAACGGCAAGCCCGTAGTCATCGCCCGCAGGTTGCCAGAGCTGTTTGAGAAGATCCAAAACGGCAAAAATGAGGTCTGAAACGCCATCGAGTATGATTGGTTTTGTGTAACTTTGCGGAAAATATTTTTCACCTATGAGAAGATCGTTTTTGTATAGAGCATTGTTGTTGACGACATTCGTCATGTCGGCAGTTTTGTGTATGGCCCAGTTTCCTCCCGGAGGAAGACCTCCCGGAGGCCGTCCACCCGGAGGTCGTCCTCCGGGAGGCCGTCCGCCTTTTGGCGATGACAGAGGCGGTTGGAACCAAGAACAGGCCAACAAACCCATCAAACAGAAGAAAAAAGTCAGGGAAGGGGATACCTTCACCGTGGTTGGATTGTTGCGCGATGCCAAGACCGGCGAGTATTTGCCGTATGTGAACCTGGCAGTGCTCGATTCCATCGATTCGACCTTCGTGAAAGGCGGTATCAGCGACATCAATGGCCGTTTTGAGCTTACCGATGTACCTCAGGGCGCTTTCCTGCTTCGTGTGTCAGCCATCGGCTATGAGAATTTCGTGAAACCGTTCCATGTTTCCAACAACACCGACCTTGGAACACTCAGTCTCAAGTCGGGCATGATTTCGCTTGGCGAGGTTACCGTGAGCGCCGAACGCCCAATTTATGCCATGGACGGAGAGAAACTCGTGTACAACGTCACCGAAGACCCGTCGATCCAGACGGGTACCACCGAGGATGCCTTGCAGAATGCCCCAGGCGTGGAAGTCGATGTGGAAGGCAATATCACCCTCAGGGGCGTGTCGAGCGTGGAGATCTGGATCAACGACAAGCCTTCGAAGCTTACCGAGGAAAACCTGAAGACCTATCTCCAGACGTTGCCCGCCAACGCCATTGCCCGTATTGAGACCATCACCAACCCCTCAGCCAAGTATGCCACGGATGCCGAGGCTGTGATCAACATCGTGACATCGGCCCACATCAAGAGCAACCAGTTCGTGAGCTTCGGTGTGAACGGCTCCAACCAGCCCTTCGTTTCGCCTTGGGTCAGCTACATGTGGAAGAAGGAGAAACTGAGCATTAACCTGTTTGCCTCAGGTCGTTACAGCGATAGACTTAACACCGTTGAGGGATGGGAGATGACACGCCAAAAGACCGATACAGAAGGTGTGTACGACACCGTTTGGTACAAGACTTCCTCTCAAAATGAGGATAACCGTAGAATCAGCGGAAACTTCTTCGCGAATGTCGATTACGAAATTGACTCCATGAGCGATATCTCTGTTGACGCAGGCGGTTTCTACAACAACAGCAAAAACTATAGCAGCCGTCTTGAGGATTGGGAGTTTTACATCCCTGTCGACAGTGTCTCAAGCTATAGCATCGGCGACACCACCAGAGGCCAGTCGGGCTTTGGCCACTTTGGCGTCGACTACACCAAGAAGTTCGATGAGAAAGGCCATAATCTTCGCATTGGCGTGAACTCCAGAATCTCGAAAAACGCCAGTAAGCAGTGGTACAACCGTTTCTACGACGTTTACAAAGACCGTGACGAGAACCGCTATCTGCTGACTGACCAGTTCAATTACGGCGTCAGCTTGGATGCCCGTTACAACCGTCCTTACAGCGATGATGGCGAACTCAGCTATGGCTTGCGTGCCGATCATCAGCAGCATAACAACGACTATCAGCGCTATTATTCCAACGACGGAGGCTTGAATTATGACAGCATTGACGTGCTTCGTACCTACCATTTCAATGGCAGTGAGACCAGCGTGAACGCTGACATCAACTGGACTCACCGCTGGGGTGGATTCACGCTGAGCACAGGCGTGGGCGGCGGTGGCGACCGTGTGTTTTACGATTACATCAGTGAAATGCCATTTGCCGATAGGAATACCTTGTTCTTCTGGAATGTGCGCCCCTCTATCCATCTGACATACCGTACCGAAGATATGCATAACTTCAAACTGAACTACTCGTTGCGCATGTCGCATCCCGACGAGGATCAGATCAGCACCTACCGCAGATATGGCGAGCAGAGCTATTCAACAGGTAATCCCAATGGCTTGAAGAACGGCTTTACCCACAATATGGAAGCGGGTTGGCAGAAGTTTTTCGATAACTTTGGCAACGTGGGCGTTGAGGCTTACGGTAGCTTGAGTACCAACCTGATTGATGATTTGAGGGAATCTGAATACGATGAGTATCTGAACGATTTCGTCACCTATACCGTTCCTTACAACTTGGGTTCCTCATGGCGTTACGGCACTTCGGTCAACATGACCTACCGTCCTTCGGGATTCTTCAACGTGAGGCTCTTTGCCAACCTTTATAACTATGGTTACCGTTGGGATGGCGAGACCACTGAAAAATGGTCGTACAGCATCCGAATTAACGCATGGGCAAAGATTTTCAACCAGTTCCAGCTGACGGCTTCGGCCAATTACAGATCGCCCACGATTGGCTTGATGAGCGAGAGCAAGGCACGTTATTTCCTGAACATTGGCGCCCGCAGCGATTTCTTCAAGCGTCGTCTGTCAGTGTTCATCAACGTGCAGGACATCTTCAACTGGGGAGCCAAGATCGGTTCAGGTTCGAGCAATACCAACCCATTGTATCTCTCTGACAGCACCCGAAAGATGTTGAACAGCCGTTACATCTCGGCTGGCATTACCTTGCGTTTCGGTAAGATGGAACTCGAGCAGCGTGCTAAGGAAGGCGATACAGAAGCCGGTGATTCCTTATAATGATTAACCGATCAGACTTGCGGCTGTCTTGGCCGCAAGTCTGGCGTTGTTAAGCACCAGTTGGATGTTGGAGGCGAGGCTGTCGCCGCCAGTGATATCCTTGATTTTAGCTAATAGAAATGGCGTTGTCTCCTTGCCGTGGATGCCGCGTTGTTGGGCCTCGGCGACGGCTTCGTCGATGGCTTTGTTGATGCGCATGGGATCCATGGAATATTGTTCGGGAATGGGGTTGGTGACGAGCATGCCGCCGCCGAGGCCCATCTCTTGTTTCGCTTTGAAGATGGCAGCTAACTCTTCAGGACTGTCCACACGGTAATCCACCATGAAGCCGCTTTTACGGGTGTAGAAGGCGGGGAGTTCCTCGGTGCCGTAGCCGATGACGGGTACGCCTTTGGTCTCCAGGTATTCGAGGGTCAGGCCGAGGTCGAGGATGGACTTGGCGCCGGCGCAGATGACCATGACGGGGGTGCGGGCCAACTCTTCGAGGTCGGCGGAGATGTCCATGGTGGTCTCAGCGCCGCGATGCACGCCGCCGATGCCGCCAGTGGCGAAGACCTTGATGCCAGCCATGGCGGCGATGATCATCGTCGTGGTGACGGTGGTAGCACCGTCTTGCCCACGTGCTACGAGCACGGGCAAGTCGCGGCGCGATGCCTTAGTGACGGCAGTGCCTTTCTTGCCAAGATATTCAATCTCTTCAGGGGTCAGTCCGGCCTTCAGCCTGCCGCCAATAATGGCGATGGTAGCGGGTGTGGCGCCGCCTTCGCGGATGGTCTGTTCCACTTTGAGCGCCGTCTCCACATTCTGTGGATAGGGCATGCCATGCGAGATGATGGTTGACTCGAGTGCCACCACAGGCTTGCCGGCCTTCAAGGCAGCATCCACTTCAGGGGAGAGGTCAAGATAATTCTTCATAGAGCTGCTTCAGTTGCTTGTTGACGGTTTCGGGACATTCGGTAGTGATTTTCGCTAATCTCAGGCCGATGCGGGCAGCTTCCTCAATGGAGGCTTGAGGGCCTGCTAAGGCAATACCGGCCATCAGCGCGTCGCCTGAGCCGTTGGTGTTGACCACTTGGCAGGGGAGGGCGTCGAAATGCGTCATCTTGCCTTTCTCATAAACGTCTACGCCTTCTGCACCTTTGCTGACAAACCGACGGCCGATGCCATCGATTTCACCGATGATTTCGTTTTCCAGCTTATTGCACTTCAACGTATGGATGTGCTTTTTTGCCGAAAGGGACAATGCGAGGCGAACCTTCGGCGCCTTGGCGCCTGAAACGGCGTCAACATAGAGTGGGGCGTAGGCGTGGTCGATCAGGAAAGCCAGGCTCTCGGCAGGGATGTTGGTGTCGGCGATGAAGGCATCGACAGGGCCCACTTTCTGGAGCTTGGTGGCAATCCACTCAGGGGTGATGCCGTCGACGGAGACCATGTCTGACACGCCGCCAATCATCTCGCCGTCGCAGTTGTTGATGCTGAGGAAGCAGGAACGGGTGCCTACGGGAGCCGCGTCGCTGAGGCTGATATCGACCTTGGCCTTACGGCAAACGTCCGCAGTGAACCACCCGAAGGTATCACCGCCGAAGAGGCCTAAAAAGATGGTCTGGTTGCCAAGCAGAGCAAGGCTGTGAGCGATGTTTCGCGCCACGCCGCCAGCCATCAAACGTATGGTTCCCGGGTTGGAGTCGTTAGGCATGAAATGATTGAAGGTTGTCGCTATGATATCGGCGTTAGCGCCGCCAATGATACAGAATCTCATGGTATGGGTGTTTTGATTATTGGGTACAAAATTACAAAAATAATTGAATTTTATGGATTTTACTATTTTTGCAACATGAAACGGATTTTGTACATCATGGGCCTTTGGGTTGGACTGGCGATGCTGGCAGCATGCAACACGAGTGTGGAGCCTATGGAGAGGCCGTGCCGGGAGCTGGAAGATATCGACAGCCTGATGTGGAAGCAACCCGACAGTGCTTTGAAGGTGATGTTGGAGTTTACCGAGAGTGGCAGGGCGGATAGCCTGGATGAGTTTGATGGCCACTATTGCCAGCTGCTGATTTCGGAGCTGCTGTATAAAAACAATTATGCACAAAGCAATCGACAGGACTTGCTAAAGGCGGTTGATTACTTTGACAACGGCGACAATGCGTTTTTGTCCGCCCGGGCGCATTATATGAATGGTGTGGGATGCTATGAACGGGATAGCGTGGTTGAGGCGTGTGGGGAATACTTGAAAGTGTTGGAGATTGTGGAGACGCATTTTCCGTATGTGGAAACGCAAGATTTTGCGGCTCTACAGCCCAAACATCTGCCTCGTTTCATGACCCTAACCTACAGCCGCATAGGGGAATTGTTCGCCAGCCAATTTATGCAGGAACCCGCTATCGCCTGTTTCAAGAAATCTCTTGTTTTCGACAACATCGAGCCATGTTCACCGAACAACCGATCCTGTTTGTTGCTTTTTATTGGGAAACAATACTATAAGCTAAGCCAAAGTGACAGTGCGGAGTATTATTTCGACGAAGCTCTACGTCAGTTGCACGATACCAACAATGCGGTTTTCAGGGATTTGGTCTCCTATAAAGCCCTGCTTGATTATGATATTCACCATCATGTCGAGGCTCCCATCAAAGATTTGAAACGCATGATAGCCCAAGCCACTGACGAGAATGAACTGCTGGCGCGATACACTACTTTGGGTGTCATTTATTCCCTTGAAGGACAATACGATTCGGCATTGTTTTACCTGGCCTCTGTGTTTGAAAACAACAACGATGTAGTGCGGCAAAGGGCGGTGTCGCCCTATTTGCGAACCATTTACCAAAACCTGGGCGACTCGCTAAAATCTGACCAATATGCCGTTTTTATCGCGGATAACGAGCTTTCGGAGGGCGAGAACAAAGCACGGGTATCGATACTCAACGAGCTGTATCAGCAGCATCTGCAATGGGAACAGGATCGAGCCAAGGAAGAGGAGCACCGCAGGGCAGTGCAGCGTAACCGCTGGATTTGGATGGCGATTGCGGGACTGCTGTTGCTGGCGGCCATTGCGTTCGTGGTGGCACGGCGGGGCTATGGCAAACGGCTAAAGCTTCAACAAGAAGAATCGAGCAAACAGCTGGAGGCGGCACAGGATGCCTTGAAGGCGAAGGAGCATGATGCTCTTTTGACGAAGGTGACGGCCATCTATCAGGACAAACTCGGCAACAAGGCGAAACGCATTTTTGAGGCATTCAGCGAGGCACATCCTGAAGCTGTAGCGAAACTGAAAGCGGCTTATCCTGATTTGACCGACACGGAGGTTGATGTCTGTGTCCTCTCTCATTTCGCATTCCGTGTGAAAGAGATCGCCGACATCCTTGAATTGCGTGAGAATACGGTGGCAAAACACCGCTCCAGCATTAAGAAAAAGACCCAAATCGAGGCTGTAAAGGACTTGATGCAGCGGTTTATTTAGTGGACGGTGCTGTTGTAACCTATTGATTCTCAAAGGCAATCTTTGAGAAAAAGGTGGATTGGCCCGAGAAGTTGCTTTTTTCATGGTTTTTTGTTATAGTTTTGGAAGTCTAAAACTTTTATGCTATGACAAGAATAAGACTTTACACCCTGCTTGCGTTCCTGCTGATGGCGGGAGGGGTGACGATGGAAGCACAAAACCATGAATTGCCGACCGAGTATTGGACGGATGTGGTAACCCAACAGCCTTTTGGCTATATTGAGGATGCCAATGGAGACGTGCATCTTTATTCTGCCGAGGCTTTGGCCTGGCTCATTTCCACGGTGAACGGCCTTAACGGACAGGAAGCCGATGACTTCAACGGAAAGAAAGTAACCCTTGAAGCCAATGTTGACATGTCGGCTGCCCTTTGGACTGCTATCGCCCAAGGGACAAATTATTATGACGATCCCAATCCTGACAGACTCAAATTCTGCGGTACATTTGACGGTAATGGGTTTATTATCAGAGGAGTAAATCTGTATTTAGAACACGATCTTTGGTATGATAATCCTTTTTTGAGTTTTTTCGGCACACTTTGCGGTGCCCGGATTGAGAAGGTGGTCCTGCGCCACGCCTATGCCGAAGGCCGTAACTTTAGGGATGGCAAGTTTTTTGCCAATGCGGAAACGCTTGAAACAGAATCGGAACCAAGACAGACTGTCATCGACCGCTGCTATGTGGAGTTTGACGAGATTTACAAAGACCATCGAGAAGAAGACGGTGCCCTTTTTGGTTACAACAACGACGGCATCATCAAAAACTGCATGGCCGTTGTTCATAAGGTGGATTATGATGGCGATTCGCACGAACATCTCAGCCTTTTCGTATGGAACAATAACGGCACAATTGAGAACTGTGCCTCCATTGCCGATTCATTGAATGTCGCTATGAACATCTATCCGGGAATAGCCACAAACAATTATAGTACAGGCGTGATTGAAAATTGTTACTCATACATCGGTGACTGGTTTGGTGATTGGTATCCTTTTGGAGTGGTTACTCGAATGGGCCTCTGTTGGCAGAACTGGGGTGTTATCAAGAATTGTTATTACAACACTTGGTCATATAATGAATATGGTATGTGGCATGACGAAGAAGCGGTAGTGGCCTCCTACGAAGGTGAAATCACTGAGATCATGAACTTTGAGCCAACGCCTTATTTCCAATCGCCCTTTTGGGAATTGAAGGATTCAGTAAGTGTCACGAGCCATACGGGATATGTATATTGGACAAATGAGCTTGGCGAAGCTTTGTTTGATTGGGTGCTTGGTCAGGAAAACAGTGAGGATTACAACTATTGGTGCTATGAATCAGCCACATTCTTGCCCAACAAGCTACCCGTGCTTTGCGACCTTGACATCACGGATATTCCAAAAAACCAAAAGGTTGCTGAAGCGGTTTCGGTTTATCCCAATCCAGCCAAGGAGAAGGTTACAATAGAAGGAGCTGAAATCACAGAAGTACAAGTTTATAATACTCTTGGACAGGCGGTGAAGAGGATGCAGGGGACGAATGAAATATCTGTGGCGGAGTTGTCACAGGGCGTTTATCTGCTGCGCATCACAGATGCGGAAGGAAAAATTTCCACGAATAAGATAATGATACAATGAAAGCAATTAGATTTTGCACCTTGCTTGCGCTGCTGATGATGGCGGGAGGGATGACGATGCAAGCGCAGAACATCAGCGGAAAGGTCGTTGATGAAACCAACCAATTTGTTCCCTACGCCAATGTGGTGCAGATGAGCCGGGACTCGGCTTTTTTAAGTGGCTGTGTCACTGACGAAAGCGGAGCCTTTCAAATGAAAAAGGCGCAAAATGCGGCTTTGCTGAGGGTGTCCTTCATTGGCTACAAGGACAAATGGTTGCCTCTTTCGGGAACGCAAACCAATTTGGGCACCATCCAGCTTGAGCGTGATGCCGTCAGCCTCAATGAAGTGACCGTTAGTGCGGGTCTGCCTGAGGTATATATTAAAGGTGATGCACAAGTGACCACCATCGAGAACAGCATCCTTGCCGAGGTGGGTGCAGCCGACGATGTGTTGGGCAAAATTCCAGGCATTGTCAAAAACAACGACAAACTGACGGTGTTCGGCAAAGGCGAACCCTTAATCTACATTAACGGGCGGCAGGTGCGCGACCATAGTGAACTGGAGCAACTCAACGCCAAGGACATACAGCGCGTGGAACTGGTCACTAATCCGGGAGCGAAGTATGATGCCACAGTTGGGGCGGTAGTGCGCATTGTCACCAAGAAGAATCCCAATGAGGGTTTGGGCGTGGATGTGCGCTCATCAGTTTATCAGTCGGCGGCCAACACAGACTTGCGTGACATCGTGAGCCTCAACTATCGCAAGAAAGGCTGGCAACTGTTGGCCACCGTCGATTATAGGGATGTGACGTATTTGCAGCATTCCAGCTTCATTCAGGAAAACAAAGTGGAAAACGACTGGATACAACAATACACCGTAAAGGAGAACATGAGGGAAGCCCGCGTCAACAGCGTGTTTGAGGCCAACTATTCCTTCGGTAATGAAAACATCGTTGGCATACGTTACTGCCCGACTTTCTGGGCTTTGATGGACGATTCCATTCACATCAACAGTGTTGTCAAGATGGACGGTGCCTATTATGACCAGTTGGAAAGCCGTCAACAGTTGCGGTACGATTACGACATGGGGCATCGTGTCAATGCCTTCTATCTCGGTAAATTGGGAAACACTTCGATTGACTTCAATGCCGATTTCCTCAGCAACGGCCAGACTAACCATAGCAACGGCATTGAGCATAGCAGCGAGTGGGACGACCGAGTCATCCAATGGGAAAACCCAGTCAAGAACAGACTTTTGGCTGGCAAACTGACCCTCAGCACACCTCTTTTCAGCGGTGAGATTTCGTATGGCGGTCAGGCTTCGTTCACCTCTCGCCGTGACGACTACATCAGCCATTCGGAGTATGCCGAAACTTCGTTCACCCAGATTAAAGACAGGAATCTTGCCGCCTTTGTGGAATATAGCCGCATGGTGCCTTTTAGCGAGACGGTCATCGGCTCGTTTGCCGTAGGTTGCCGCTATGAACACGCAGCCTATGACTATTACGAGCAAGACCAACCCATTGATGGCCAAAGCCGCAAGTTCGACCATGTTTTCCCCAGTGCCTCACTTTCAATGCAAATCGATAAGGTGCAACTCATGGCGAGTTATTCCGCGAAGACCAGCCGCCCGTCCTACCGCGACCTGCGAAACTCGGTGGAATACATCAACCGCTTCACATTGCAGACTGGAAATTCCCTGTTAGAGCCTTGGCTGATTCATGATTTCTCGCTCATGGCCTCGTGGAAGTTCATGCAGTTCTCCGCAGGTTTTCAGGATGCCCGCAATGCCATCATTGAATGGGCTGAGCCTGTCGAAGGTTCGTCGTATGTCTCTCTGCTGCAGCCTCGTAACTTCGACCGCATTCCGCAGATGTGGGCGATGGTGTCGGCCAGTCCGACGATTGGCGTTTGGAACCCCAAACTGTCGGTAGGTTTCAGCAAACAATGGTTCTCCGTTGAAAGCCAGGACGAAATCGTTCATTTCGACAAGATAACTCCTTTTGGCTCTTTCTCCAATATTTTCGTTTTGCCCAAGGATTGGACCATCAACGCCGACCTGTATTATTCAGGCAAAGGACATTCTGGTATCTCCTACCGCTTCAAGGATGCTTGGGTGTGCAACCTCTCCGTCCAAAAAGCCTTCTTCGACAAGTCATTAACGGTGACTTTAGGCATTAGTGACCTGTTCAACCAAACGAGCTATTGTTACGAGAACTATTATTCGAGGCTACGCATTACCAAGAACGGCACTGACGATTCACGCGAAATCTACCTGACCGTGCGGTACCGTCTGAAGGCCAAGACTAGCAAGTACCGTGGAAGTTTGGCGGGAGAGGAAGAAAGACAAAGGATGTGAGGAAACTAATGAATAATACAAGCCATCGAGAGCCTCGGCTGCTCTATCGGCGACAAAAGGCGATTTGAGGTCTTTCGGTGGCTTTTTAGTTTTTTAGATAAAAGAATAATACGATGAAAGCAATTAGAATTTATGCCCTGCTTGCCCTGCTGATGTTGGCGGGAGGGGCGACGATGCAGGCGCAGGAACCAGAGTTGGAAGAAATCATCCAGTTTGATGAAAGCTTCCTGCCTCGCAACATGTGTTATGTAAACGATGAGGATGTACTCGTGATGGACGAAAGAAGCAGCCCTCAGTCTATCAGTCTTCTGAAACTGAAGGATGACGGAACTGTGATAGCCTCGGCACACTATTCCGAAACCAACGCTCATTATAATTACCGTAGCGAATTCATGCGGCGGCAGGATGGTACAATCGGTTTCTTTTACTCAAAAACCGTTGGCTCTACCTCGACATTCCATTTCATGACAGTTGATGAGGACATGACGCTCTCAGTCCAAGACCTGGAGTGGGAATGTGATGACTTTGTCCTATACGACTTCTGGGAAGCGAGGATGACCAGCGCGACAATACTTAAAGACGGTAGCATGGTGATATCCTATATCCCCGAAAGTCTTTGGAATCTTGGGAACGTAATGGGTGTTCGTCTTCTGAAATTCGATACAGAAGGGGCTCTCTTACAGGAAAAAATATGGCACAACTCCCAGTTTTATTATTTCTGCGGGATGGTGCCTGCCGCTGATTCTTTGGGTTGCCGCATCATGCTGTATGAAAAGACACCCGAAGGCCCTTGTTATGTCAATGGGTATCATTTGGACGGCGATTTAAACACCGTCTATATGAAGACAAACATAAACAACAAAACGTATCCCATTATGATTAGTGACGGAGGCGGAAGATATCGGGCAAATCCATATAACGGCAAGCTTTACGCGATTGGGTCGGTGTCGTGTCCAGCCATAAACCAACAGCCAGAAATATCGAAGGAGATACTCATGATTATGTTTGACACAGCCTTCGTAGAGCAAAAAGATGTTTGGGGAGCGCATCGACGAGTTACCTCGGAAGGACGCGAGATTGTTTTCTGTCCCAATGGCGATATATATTTCTTGGGAGAGATGGATTGGTATTTGGGTATGGGGCCACTCGATGCAAATTTTTATGTTGCCTGGCTTGATGAAAACATGAACAAAAAAGGAGAGATCTATTACCACAATGAGCAAAGAGGACTTTGCCCAAGGAAGATATGTGCCTGTCCGCAAGGAGGATGCCTTGTGAGCTTGGAAGGATGGGACAGAATAACCTATGCAGAAGAAAATGTGATTTATAAAATCAGCAAAGGTGTTTTAACCGATATCGAAGAAGCCCACGACGCTGGCTTTGCGGTAGCGGTGGCTTATCCCAATCCGGGGAAGGATGTGCTGAATATCCGCACGGGGTTGCAGGATGCTCGGGTGGAGGTATATGACTTGAATGGTAGGCTGGTGCATAGACAGGACATTACGGAAAATGTGACGGGGATTGATGCTGGGGGATGGGCTGAAGGAGTTTATGTTTGGAAGGTGATATCAAACGGCAAGGAAGTAGAAACTGGAAAATGGATAAAACAATAATACCATGAGCACAAAACACGGAATTTCAATCGTTTTCGCCCTCGCGCTGCTTTTCGGGGGCAATGCCTTTGGACAGGAGTGGGAACAATCTTACGAATACTATACCAGTGAGAATGAAATCACCCATATGCTGGATGCTTACGAGACTTCGGATGGGATCGTAGTCGCGTCGTGCTGCCATTTCTTCAAAAGCGGTTACGGGGATTTTTATTCACCTCATCCAGCATTGCGAAAATTCTCTTCTAATGGCGAGGAGTTGGCATATAACGAATTCTTTAAGCCCGCATATCGAGCTGCAAATCCTTATACTTTTGAACACGATGGCCAGTTGTTTGCTTTGATGGCCTATAATCCCGACCATGATTTCTCGTATTTCAATTATTTCTTGAACTACGACAATCCACCTGATGACGCTATTCTCGGATTGTACAAATTGGATGAACAAATGAACATTACGGAGTGTTTCGAACATCATATAAAGATTGACACTTTTGAAGTTCAAAACTCATCGTGGCAATTGAATCCGAATGAGCAATGCGGTACGCTCTGCCTGTTTTCCCCTTTGGTTGACGATGGGGTAATAGTTGGAGCTTATTTCAAAGCATATAGCCACGATGTTGACCACCCAAGAGGTCCTGATTCTTTGTTTATGTTTAGAATGACTTTTGAAGGGGAACTTATTGATCAGATTGGATATGAGAACGTCTCGAATGGCGGAGGTGGTGCTGTTGAGCATCTGCTTGGTCGTTGTCATTTGGTGAAAACAGATTCCGGCTACTTGATGTATTATCCAGGCAGATTCAACACCACCAATGCATCCGTTCAAGGTCAAGCTCTCTATTTTGACAACAATTTGAATCTCTTGAAAACGAAGCAATTCAGCCATACCGATGTCTCTGATTATCGCACCTTCTCAAAAATGAGTGTCGCCCGAAGCCGACATGGAACGACCTATTTATCAACCCAGATTGAGCGCGAATACGGCGATGAGCAAGCCGATGTCAGAATTTATGACTATGATGATAATATTGCCGATCCTTCACCTTCTGTTATGGCATTGCAATGTCGGGTAAGAAGCACGGATTCATACGATTGTCCAGCTCGGCAAAGGTCGATTTCAACGACAAATAACGATGAACTCTATTTCTGCTACACTTTGAATTACGGCTATTTTTTCAACGAGGACTCTTGGATAATGATTGAACGACTTGATGCCAACTTGGATACTATTTCAACGTTGTTTTATGATTTGGACAAAGGCAATATCAATAGTTTGGCTTACAGTATTATTTCAACTCACGATGGCGGAACGCTCCTTGTTTTCTCATCGAAAAACCTTGACAATACAACGCAACACTGGACTACCGTCACCAAAATCCCTGCCGAGGCCTTTGTGGGCATCGAGGAAGCGCATGAGTATGGACTGAAGATGGCCATCGCTTACCCCAATCCAGGGAAGGATGTGCTGAATATTAGGACGGGATTACAGAATGCCTTTGTGGAGGTGTATGATGTGAATGGGAGACTGGTTCATAGGCAGGATATTGCAGAGAATGTGACGGGGATTAATGCTGGAGAATGGGCTGAAGGAGTTTATGTTTGGAAGGTGATTTCAAACGGCAAAGAAGCGGAAA